>CASDZP010000006.1 GCA_949285535.1 uncultured Alistipes sp. | reverse complement strand
TAAAAAACGGCTCGTAAACGTCTCTCTTTCTTACTAATAGACATTGACAAAGATAATGAAAAAAGCATAAAAAACAAATACCCCTTAATTTTCATAAAAATGGGTGTTATTTTTCGCTTTCCTGTTTTTCCAAATATCCACTTTGTCTTCGACAAGTTGGTAAGTGTACCCCTACCATTTTATTATTATTTAGCTCATCAATATGACGTAAGCTTCATTCTCGTTAATACAAAGGAAGAGATACAAATATATTCATGAATGGTAAGATTTTATATAACAAATCTTACTTTTATGCTTTGGAAATATAATTCAACATACCGATTACAGCATCTTCTATCGGCGTGTATTTAAATTCAGGACAATATTTCACCAATTTTGAACCGTCATATATACGTCTGTGTCTCATCGGTTCCACATGGGATGATTTCAGAATGAAATTCAATCCTGTTTTCTCGACAATTTTAAGTATATTATAAAGTGTGTCGAGCATAAAATCAGGCATTATGGCAGGCGTATTTGTTCTGCCGATAGCCTTGCTTACAATCTTCCACATTTCATCAAGAGAAAGATTATCAGCGGATACGATAAAACGTTCTCCAACGGCAGAAGGTGTACGGCTGAGCAGTTCCATTGCCGTAACCGTATCATGAACAGAAATATATCCTGTCGTACCGTTTTTAACAGATGGTACCCCTTTACGTACCATCTTTACATAGTATGGCAATGCGCTATTGTGCCACTCGTCATCACAAAGTATTACGGAAGGATTAATGACAACCACATTTGCTCCCGCCTCTTTGATTCGCCAGAACTCGCTCTCCGCCCAAAATTTCCCGGCACCATACGACGAACTTGTGGAGAGAGTCTCCATGTAATTCTCCTCGTTGGTTAGTTTGGGCACATCATTAGCGGACAGAGTCGCAATCGAACTGACATGAACTGTCAATGGTACGTTACATTCGAGTACCGCTTGAGCGGAAGCAAATGCCAAATCTCTGTTTAGCGTAATACTACCCACTCCGCCGTCAAACGAAAGGTCTGCGGCACAATTAAAGAACAAGTCAAATCCGCTGAGCAGCTCTTTCATCGGTTCAAGATAAACAAACGGAATGACTTTTATATCTAATAATGATTCAAGAGCGGCGACACCCTCTTTAATCATCGTTTTTTTCAGCTTGACAAGGGATTTTTCGGAGCGGACGACAGCCGTGACATGTTCATACCCGTTTTTGAGCAGATGGCACACGAGATGTGAGCCTACCATTCCCGAGGCTCCTGTAACCACTGTCTTTCGCGATTTATGACTATCGTTCTCCACCATACCGGATAAATGTGGCACCCTACTCCACACCATTATCTTTATTTCTGTTCCAATATTGTTTGACTCCGAATCCCAGTCTGTTATCCGTATGTTTGATACTCTCTATCTTCAGCACCCACAGTTCGGGTGATGTCGGAGCGGCATACGGGAATCGTTTGAAGTATCTTTTTTTCGCTTTTTCGAGCTCCTCGCCCTCAGGCTTTATCACCACTCCGCATATCTGCGTACCTCTCAATATGCCGACAATTTTTGACTCGAGCACAACAGAGGCCGCTACCCTGCTATCAGCGATGAAATGACTGACATGAGCGGTTTTGCTGTCAGAGGCAAAAACCATCGTCACGTCATTTTCATCGTAAGCGTAAAATATATTGCAGCAATATGGCGCCCCTTGCGCATCTACGGTCGCAAGAGTCGCCACATGATGTTTTTTCAAGAATTCGGTTATTCCTTTGGTTACGCTATTCATCCGCATCTACAATCTTGAAAACCGACGGCAGTTTCGCCGTATCTGGAAGTGCATTCTGCACGGGCGTCATATATTCGCATCCGCCCAATTCCGCCAATATCTTGGCTTTCGTCACCTCGAAGCCCGGACGCTGCGCCTTACTTATATCCTCACCTTTCACGTCGGTCATTTTAAGCGGGTCTATCGCCTTTCCGTTTTTCCAGATTCGGAAGTCGAGGTGCGGACCTGTCGAGATACCCGTACTACCGACATACGCGATAAGGTCGCCCTGTTTGACCTGTGTGCCGACGTTTATGCCTTTGGCGTATTTGCTCAGGTGCAGATAGCCTGAAACATATCCGCGGGTATGTTTTATCTTGAGTACGTTACCGCCGCCACGCTCCCAATATTTGGCAATCACGACACCGTTTGATATGGCGTGTACCGGTGTACCTTTAGGTGCGGCGTAATCGACGCCGTGATGCGGACGTCTGATTCGAAGGACTGGATGATACCTCGAATTTGAGAATTTGGAACTGATACGGGTATATTTGAGCGGCGCTTTAAGGAAGGCGCTTCGAAGCGAGCGTCCTGTCTCGTCCCAATAGCCGTACTCCTTAACACCTTTTTCTTCGTATTCGTGTCTTATGGCGTAATACTCCTTACCTCCGTGATTGAAAACCGCGCCCCATATAGTTCCGACACCGACACTCTTACCGTCAATGAACATCTCGTCATAGATAACCTTGAACGAGTCACCCTCCTGTATGGCATAGAAGTCGATACTCCACTGATAGACATCGGCAAGGTTCATTGCGACCGTACCGTTCATACCCGCGCTGACTGCCGCGTTCCAAAGAGAACTTTCTATCACGGCTGCCGCCATTCTGCGTCGTGTTTCAACCTTTTTTTTCTGGGTATATACCGATACGGAGTCTTTGAAACAGAATGTAACGAAGTCGCTGACAGAACTTTCATACACTACATACTCGAGTTCCGACGGCTGGCCAAGCGAAGTGAAAACAGTATATTTGTTACCCTCTCTGAGCTGACGCAAATCGAACACCCCTTTACTTTTACGCACCACTTCGTCTATCTTCTTGGCGTTACATCCGTACTCGTCAAGTATACTTGAGAATGTCTGTCCGCTTTTGACCGTCTCGGTGATTACGTTCATTGAGTCGATTCTGATACCGTAGAGATATTCGGGTTCTTTAACCTCGAGTTCTTTGACCGGCTCGTCGAAATCGACCGATATACCGAACACGCCATATCGGTACAACACGGTTATCAGTATGGCTACAACGCTTGCGGCTATTATCAGAAGGGATATCTTATCGCGTCTTGCTATCTTCATGGCAGGGCTCTTGTGTTACGATTTTTGTTTCTGTTTCAGTTTAAGATTTTCGAATCCGTTGCCATACACACCTGAGATAGAAGCGTTCGAGATGAAAGCGTCGGGGTCTTTCTCCTTGATGATGCGATATATGGATGTCGATTCATTGCGTCGGCAGAATATCATAAGGACCTTCTGCGGATTTTTGGTGTACCATCCCGAGCCGTCAAGCACGGTAACACCGCGATGGGCGTTACTTACAATCGAGTCGGCTATCTCGGTATAGTTTTTCGAGATGACCAGCAACTGACACGACTGTCGGTTACCCTGAAGCACGGCGTCAATGGTATATCCCGTAAGACCTAACGTTACATAACCGTATATTATTGCCGAGATGTTGTGATAAATAAAGAAAGAGCTGCCGATTATTATCACATCGCACAACATTATCACCTTTCCGAGACTGACATTATGATATTTGTTGACAATCATGGCGATTATATCCGTTCCGCCGGTACTTCCTCCTTGCGTAAAGCATATACCTATACCCAGTCCGCACAATGCACCGCCGAGAATTGCGGAAAGCAGCTTGTCATTCTGAAGTCCCACAAGGTCGGGAGAGACGAAATTGGGCAACAGCGACAGGGCCAGCGACATGTAACACATCGCGTAAATGGTTTTTATACCGAACGCGGGTCCTATAATCAGCAACGCTATGAGTATCAATGCAACGTTGATGACAAAATAGCACGTACCCATCTCGACAAATCCGTTTGTAGCCTCAACAATGAGGGTACTGACACCGGGGATACCACCGCCGATGAATTTGGCGGGGGTGATGATGGCTATCCAGGCAAAAGCATAGATAGTCAGACCCAGAGCCATGACGATATAGGCTCTGACTTCAGCCAATATTTGTTTTGGCGTTAATTTTACTTTTATAGCAGCCATCTTTGTCGTACTATTTTAGTGTACTATGTTTATAATCTTTCCTTTTACGAAGACAATCTTTTTAGGCTGGCCACCGCCGAGATATTTCGACGTGTTGGGGTCAGCGAGCAGCTCTTTTTCGACCTCTTCCTGTGAAAGTGAGAGCGAAAGTTCTTTCTTGAATCTCAACTTGCCGTTGAATGATACGGGATACTCAAAGCTGTTCTCAACGAGGTATGCGGGATTGAACTCGGGGAACGGAGCGTCGCACGCGCTCGTCGTGTGACCGAGAGCCTCCCATATCTCCTCCACTATGTGAGGTGCAAACGGACAGAGAAGCGCCGCCAACGGTTCGAGAACCTCTCTCGAATGGCAGTCGCAGTCGTTGAGTTCGTTGACACATATCATGAACGCACTCACAGAGGTGTTGAACGAGAAGTTTTCTATATCCTCGCTCACCTTCTTGATGGTCTTATGCAGCGATTTGAGCGCCTTGCCGTCGGCTTTGTCATCGGTGACGATGAGAGTACCGTCAGCGGCGAAATAGAGTCTCCAGAATTTACGGAGGAACTTGTGCACACCGTCTATACCGTTGGTATCCCACGGCTTAGACTGCTCGAGCGGTCCGAGGAACATCTCATATACACGGAGAGTGTCGGCGCCGTAATCTTCAACGATATTGTCGGGGTTTACGACGTTGAACATCGACTTGGACATCTTTTCGACAGCCCAACCGCAGACATATTTACCGTCTTCGAGTATGAACTCTGCATTCTTGAACTCCTCACGCCAGTTTCTGAAAGCCTCAATGTCAAGAATGTCGTTCTTGACCATGCTTATATCGACATGTATCTGCTGGGTGTCGTATCCGTCTTTAAGACCGAACGAAACGAACTTGTTGCTGTTTTTCACTCTGTAAACGAATGACGAACGACCCTGTATCATACCCTGATTGACAAGTTTCTTGAAAGGCTCGTCCTCGCAGACGCATCCCATGTCGAAAAGGAACTTGTTCCAGAAACGTGAGTAGATAAGGTGACCCGTTGCGTGCTCGATACCGCCCACATACAAATCGACGTTTCTCCAATATTCGTTCGCCTCACGGCTTACGAGAGCCTTGTCATTGTGCGGGTCCATATATCTGAGATAGTATGCTGAAGAACCTGCGAAACCGGGCATTGTACTGAGTTCATAGGGGTAACCCTCCGCAGTGTGCCACTCTTTGACTCTCGCCAAAGGAGGCTCACCCTCTGCCGTGGGACCGAAGTTGTCGATTGGAGGCAGAACGAGCGGCAGTTTGTCCTCTTCGAGAAGATGAGGGATACCGTCTTTATAATATACGGGGAACGGCTCGCCCCAGTAACGCTGACGCGAGAAGATTGCGTCACGCAGACGGAAGTTGGTTTTAACCTTACCGATACCTCGTTTTTCTATCTCTGCGAGCATTGCGGGTATCGCCTCTTTCACATCGAGACCAGTGAGAAAATCGGAATTTATCATCTTACCCTCTTTGGCATCGTATGATGACTCCGAGATGTCGCTACCCTCTATGACGGGTATTATGGGGAGGTCGAAATGTTTTGCGAAAGCGTAGTCGCGGCTGTCATGCGCGGGAACAGCCATAATTGCGCCCGTACCGTAACCTGCCAGCACATAATCGCTGAGGTAAATGGGAATCCTCACTCCGTTGAACGGATTGAGGCAATATGCGCCCGTAAACACACCGCTCACACGCTTGGTATCGGCGATTCTCTCTCTCTCCGAGCGTTTCTTGCTCTGGGTGATATATTCTCTGACGGCATCAATCTGTTGCGGGCTCGCGATCTCTTCAGCCCATTCGTGTTCGGGCGCCATTACCATAAAGGTAACGCCGAAAACGGTATCGGCACGTGTGGTGAAGATTTCGAGTTTCTTATCAGGACAACCGTCTATCGGGAAGAACATCTGCGCACCAGTCGATTTACCTATCCAGTTACGCTGAATCTCTTTAAGCGAATCGCTCCACTGAAGATTATCGAGTCCTTTAAGCAGACGTTCCGCATAAGCCGTAACCCTCAAGAGCCACTGCTGCATCATTCTCTGCTCCACGGGATAACCGCCTCTGACAGAGAGGCCGTCCTTGACCTCGTCGTTGGCGAGAACCGTACCGAGTTCGGGGCACCAGTTGACAAGTGTCGCCGCCCTGAAAGCGAGGCGATAATTTTCGAGTATATCCTCTTTTTCCTTGTCGTTTTTGGCTTTCCACTCATCGGCTGTGAAAGAGAGTTCTGTTGTGCATGCGGCGTTTACACCCTCGCTACCGTTTTTCTCGAAGCGGGCGATAAGCTTGTCTATGGGTTCCGCCTTGTCGGTATCGTTATCGTAGTAGTGTCCGAACATCTTTTCGAAAGCCCACTGCGTCCATTTATAGTATTCCTTGTCGCAGGTTTTAAGCTCTCGCGTAGGGTCGAACGAGAAGCCAATCTTGTCGAGCTGACCGCGATAACGTTCTATGTTTTTGATTGTTGTTGTCTCCGGATGCTGTCCTGTCTGTATGGCGTACTGCTCGGCGGGAAGACCGAAAGCGTCGTAACCCATTGGATGCAGGACATTAAAACCTTTCTGTCTCTTATAACGGGAATAGATGTCAGAGGCTATATAACCGAGCGGGTGACCGACATGAAGACCCGCGCCGGAAGGGTAAGGGAACATATCGAGGACATAAAATTTGGGTTTGTTCTTATCCTCGGTTACAACGTATGTGCCGTTCTCTTTCCAACGAGACTGCCACTTGGATTCTATCTTTCTGAAATCGTATTCCATTGTAAAGAAATATATGTTTAGAGATTCTTTGGTTTCAATTTAATCCTATTCAACCCACAAAGATAACTTTTTTACTCCGATTTTCCCACAGTAAAGCTTTTTTTTTGCTCCTCACTGTGTTTTTTATTTTTTCGACTTTTGACAAAGAAAGTCGAAAAAATAAAAAACACGGTGAAGAGCAAAAAAATGCTTTACTATGTGAAAATCGGAGTAAAAAAGTTACCTGTACGAGAATGTCTCCGACGGGTCTGCCGACGGCGTTACTTTGTCCCTCGACAAAGTAACCAAAACGAGGGGGCACAGCCCCTTCTGACCATGTCATATTCAATTGGCTCATTATCTGCATCGAAGTCGGCATCTTAACAGCACTCGCCTCACAGAAAACGAAATGATGCTTGCGCTTGTTAAAATTTAAATACTCTCACCAAAAATATTATTGTATTGATTTGAGATGTCATTATATTGCGATAACAAACAATAAACATACAATAATGAAATATTTTTCAATCGACGAGTTTACCCGTTCAGAGACCGCTCAAAAAATAAAAATCGACAACACCCCGTCGGAAGAACACAAAAAGAATATTGTAGAGTTCATCGAGACACTACTCGACCCGTTACGCGAATCGTGGGAGCAATATTGCAACACAAGAAACCTCGGTACGCCCGAACTTATCGTCTCGTCAGGCTATCGTTCAAGGAGGCTCAACTCCGCACTCAAAACAAGCTCCGCCACATCGGCACACTGCATCGGATACGCAGCCGACCTGATTCCAGCCAACAAACACCTCGGCACGTTCAAAGAGTTCTGTAAAGAATACATGAAAAACATGGCGTTCGACCAGCTCATCTCCGAGGAAGAAAACACGTTCGGCGTTCCACAATGGATACACATAGGCTACAAAAACCGTAACGGAGAACAACGCCGACAGATGCTGTCGTTCCGCAATAAAAGATACACGTCCGTTACGGACACGAAACAGCTGTAACACACCCCATCACTTTTCGCCACCCGAATGTCGTCTTGACATTATCTCCATAGAGACATCGGCATATTGCGCTCCGACAGGCAGACCCTCGTCGTGTCCTTTCAGCACGACCCGTGTTCTGTTAAACGAGAGTACAGATGAAAGCGAGACGACATACGAGCGGTGTATTCTGACAAAGGCGTTTTCGGGCAACATGTCGGTTATCGACTTCAGATTGGTTCGTGTCAGCACATGACCGCCTGAGACTCTTACAATTTTGACATAATTGCCGAGAGCCTCTATATACATGATGTCCGACAAAGGAATAGTGACGTTGTTGTACTCCTGTTTCACCACTATACAGCCGGACGGTTCACCCCGCCGAAGCGCCACTCTCTGCCAAACCTTATCCACCGCCACCCCAAAA
Source organism: uncultured Alistipes sp. (assembly GCA_949285535.1). Lineage (GTDB taxonomy): Bacteria > Bacteroidota > Bacteroidia > Bacteroidales > Rikenellaceae > CASDZP01. The sequence goes on along the minus strand of CASDZP010000006.1, from coordinate 101,487 downwards.
CGCTCATAAGGAAACGGCTTATGCAGAAAATCGACAGCGTCGAGATTGAAACCGTCAATGGCATACTCGGCAAAAGCGGTGGTAAATATAAAGTTACACTCGTTTTTCAGTTTTTCGGCTATCTCCAGTCCGCTGACGTCACCCATCTCGACATCGAGAAACACCAGATCCGGTTTCTCGCGTAAAATCGCCGCCATACCGATGCGAGGCTCACTGAAAGAGACAATGTCAATATCGCCTCTTCGACGACAAAACTGCTCTATCACAAGCAAAGCCATAGGCTCGTCGTCTATGGCGACACATCTCAATTTTCCGTTCATCGTCACGGTGTTTTTAACGGTTATTTTTTAATTTCAACTCCAAAGTTACCCTATATACTCCCTCTTTCTCATACGTCTCCAGCCGATAACGTCCGGGATAGAGCAATTCGAGACGCTTGCGGCAATTAACTATGCCGATACCGTCCGATTTATCCTCCCGTCTCCGCATCACTACATTCTCCGTCTCGAAAAGCATACGCGACTCATCCGCTTTCAGCGCGATACGTATAGTGCAGTCGGTATCGGAAGAGGTGCCGTATTTGAAAGCGTTTTCGACAAAGGTTATAAGTATCATCGGCGGAATCTGAATCCGCCCGTCAGTCACCTCGCACACGAGCTCCACATTCGTATGTCTGTTAAGACGTAGTTTCTGAAGTTCGACATATTGACGTATGTATTCGAGTTCATCCTCTATCGGAATCTGTTCCGCGCCGCTTTGCGAGTAGGTGTAGCGAAGTATTCCCGAAAACTTCACAAACGCCGACTCCGTCTTGTCAGACCCCGACAAAACAAGCGCGTACAGAGTATTCAGCGTGTTAAAAAGGAAGTGCGGGTTTATCTGCGCCTTATATAGAGCCAGTTCCGCCTTATTTTTCTCCGTCTCAATCTCCTGTCTGGATATAATCTGCCGAAACAGCTCGATTGTAACGTCTATCGCCAGCGAAAATCCCGTCACAATAAGGAAATAGAACCATATTGTCTGCCTACGCATACTCATTCGGGCGTTCATCATAACAGTGTCGCCAGTAATACGCTCCGCCGGTACGGGGAAATATGTAAGCAGAGCCGTAACGGTCACCGTCGAGGCGAACAGCAACAGAATGGCGACATATTTTTTACGCATGAACAATTTGGGCAGACACGCGACCCGATAGACAAAATAGAGCAGATAGACATATGCCACCAATGTAACCAGAAAAGCGGTATTATGAACAATCCAGCGGTCCACGGGCAACAACATCACCGACAACGGGATGATGACAAGACAAAAAAGCAGATCCACATATATCGCTATTCGATTCTTTCTCATGACGCATATTTCTTGATTACAAAGATAGCACAAATCAAACTTCCCGACGACGGTTTTCCTCCGTCTTGGTCACCACATATCGCCCGTTTGTCACCACATCCGATTTTTTGCACAAGGTTCTATATAAGTTTACGTTCCCAAAACGGATTTAGTTATAATGTTATAACATATTCCATTACGAGTCTATCACAGGACACGTCTATTCGCCAACAGACTGCAAGACATATAAAATCACAAAATGAGAAAGATAGATTATTTTATACTATGCGCTTTGCCGTTACTTGTTTCATGCGGCAACACTGAAAAGCAAGTCGTCGAGGCTGAATACGCCACAATGACCGTAAGTCTTTCGGACCAGACACTCATGTCCGACTATCCTGCCGTTCTTCGAGGCAGACAGACCGTCGAGATACGTCCTCAAGTTTCAGGAACGATAACCGAGATACGCATCGACGAGGGAGAGAATGTTCGTCGCGGTCAGATACTTTTCATCATTGACCAGACTCCCTATCGTGCCGCGTTACAGACGGCTGTCGCCAACGTAAAAAGCGCCGAGGCAAAGTTAAACACCGCCCGCATGACCGCCGAGAGCAAAGAGAAACTCTACGAGGCTAAAATCATCTCCGATTTCGACCGTCAGACCGCCCTTAACCAGCTTCTCGAAGCTGAAGCGGCTCTCGAACAGGCGAAAGCAGAGGAGACCAATGCCCGTAACAATCTCTCCTATACGGAGGTCAAGAGCCCCGTTAACGGAGTTACGAGCATGATACCCTACCGCGTCGGGGCGTTGGTTGACGGCAACATCACCGAGCCGTTAGTGACAGTCTCCGACGACCAAAACATCCACGCCTACTTCTCGATGGATGAAAACGCGATGCTCGACCTGTTAGGCCGTTACGGCACTCTCGACGAGGCTCTCCGCGACTTTCCGCCCGTCACGCTGACCATGAGCAACGGCAAGCGATACCCGCAGGAGGGACGCATCGACGCGATAAGCGGAACGGTTGACGAGAGTACGGGAGGCGTAACTATCCGCGCCCTCTTCCCCAACGAAGGTCACCTGCTACGCAACGGGGGAAGCGCCACGGTATCGATACCGACAACCTACAGCGACCGCATAGTGATACCGCAGTCGGCGACCTACGAACTCCAGAACCGCGTATTCACATGGCGAGTTATCGACGGCAAGGCGAAATCGACCCCGATAGAGATATATAAGTACAACGACGGCACCAATTACATCGTTCTGTCGGGTCTTGACGAAGGAGACACAATCATCGCCGAAGGTGCGGGTCTTGTGCGTGAAGACACCGTCATAACCGTCGATTCAACGTCAAACAACACCAAATAGACGAACGCCATGAAGATAAGAACATTCATCGACCGCCCCATTCTGGCGGGCGTCATCTCAGTGCTTATCCTGATTTTGGGGTTTATCAGTCTATGGCAGTTGCCTATCGAGCAGTTTCCCGAAATCGCGCCTCCCACGGTGAGCGTATCCGCCACCTACACGGGCGCCAACGCCGAGACGGTGCTGAAAAGTGTCGTCATTCCTCTTGAGGAGGCTCTTAACGGTGTCGAGAACATGATGTATATGACCTCCACCGCCTCCAATAACGGTTCAACCAAGATAACGGTATATTTCCGACAGGGTACCGACCCCGACATGGCGACGGTCAATGTTCAAAACCGCATCGCCACCGCCGAGGGTCTTCTTCCCGCCGAAGTGACCAAGAGCGGCATCACGGTGCGCAAGCGACAGACCAGCAACATAAAACAGCTTGCGGTATATAGCCCTGACGACTCTTTTGACGAGGCGTTTCTGACCAACTACATGAAGATAAACATCGAGCCCCGCCTCTCCCGTATCGCCGGTGTCGGCGAGGTCAACGTCTTCGGATACGAATACTCGATGCGTATATGGCTCGACCCCGGAAAGATGCGAAAATACTCGCTCGTTCCCTCCGACATAACCGCCGTGCTGGACGAACAGAACGTGGAGGCGGCTACCGGTACGCTCGGCGCGGAGTCGGCGAACACGTTTCAGTATGTACTGAAATACAGAGGTCGCTACGAGAACGAGGTCGATTATGAAAATCTAGTAATCAAATCGCTCCCCGACGGCGAGATTCTACGCCTGAAGGATGTGGCGGAGATAGAACTCGGCACACGCGCCTACGATTATATCGGTCAGGTCAACGGACATCCCGGTTGCAACATTATGATAGCGCAGACCTCCGGGTCGAACGCCAACGAAATCATCGAGGAGATTGACCGCACCGTCGCAGAAATATCCGAGACACTTCCAAAAGGCATTGAGATTGTGGACCTGATGAGTACGAAAGATTTTCTCGACGCCTCTATCAAAAGCGTCGTCAAGACCCTCATCGAAGCCATTATTCTCGTCGTACTGGTTGTCTATGTATTTCTCCAGAGTCTCCGCTCGACACTCATACCCGCGCTCTCGATAATCGTCTCTCTCGTGGGTACGTTCGCCTTTCTATCTGTGGCGGGATTCAGCCTCAACATGCTGACGCTTTTCGCACTCGTACTTGTCATAGGCACCGTCGTCGATGACGCGATTGTCGTTGTGGAGGCTGTTCAGGCAAAATTCGACGAGGGTTACCAATCGGCTTACCCCGCCACTATCGACGCCATGCACGGCATCACCTCCGCGCTCGTCACCACTACATTCGTCTTTATGGCGGTTTTCATCCCCGTCAGTTTCATCGGCGGTACCACCGGTACATTCTATACCCAGTTCGGCCTGACCATGGCGGCGGCGGTGGCCATATCATTGTTGAACGCCATGACATTGAGCCCCGCCCTCTGCGCTCTGATTATGACTCCTCACCAAACCTCGTCCGACGGCGGCAAGATGAGTTTCTCTTCACGCTTTCACATCGCCTTCGACGCGGCGTTCAACCGCATGGTGGCGAAATACAAAACGGGAGTGCTCTTCATGCTTAAACGTAAGTGGCTCGCGGGCGTACTGCTGGTGGCGGCGTGCGGCGGTTTCGCCTACCTTATGGCGACTACAAAAACGGGGCTTGTACCCAACGAGGACATGGGTACGGTCTTCATAGACGTACGCACGTCTCCGGGTAACAGCGTAAGCACGACACATGAAGTCATGGAGAAAGTGGACAGCTGTCTGCGTACCATTCCGCAGGTCGAACTCTACTCCAACACCACAGGCAACTCAATGTTGAGCGGTCAGGGGGCATGTAACGGCATGTTCACGATACGACTGAAAGACTGGAGCGAGCGTCCCGACAAAGAGGACGCCATAGACGCCGTCATGGAAGAGATAAGCCGCCACACCGCATCCATTACGGAGGCGGAAGTCATGCCGTTCACCCGTCCCATGATTCCCGGTTACGGTTCCAACAGCGGTTTTGAGGTTTATATTCAGGACCAGAGAGGCGGCACGACCGAAGAACTCCTCAAATATACCCGTCTTTTCCTCGACGAGTTCAATAAACGTCCCGAAATAGGCAGGGCTACAACCTCTTTCGACACCAAATTTCCCCAGTATCTCGTAGAGGTTGACGCCGCCCGCTGTAAAAGGAGCGGAATTTCGCCCTCGGATGTGCTCTCCACCTTATCGGGATACATCGGCGGCAACTACGCCTCAAACATGAACCGCTTTTCAAAGCTGTACCGTGTCATGGTACAGGCGCCGCCCGAATTTCGTCTCGATACCGAATCGCTAAATAGTATCTTTGTACGTAACGATGTCGGAGAGATGAGCCCGATAAGCCAATATCTGAAACTCACCCGTGTTTACGGTTCGGAGATGCTTACACGTTTCAATCTCTTCTCCGCCATTCAAATCAACGGTTCCCCCGCCACGGGATACAGTTCCGGACAGGCAATCGAGGCAATCGGAGAAGTAGCCTCGCAAACACTTCCCACAGGTTACGGTTTCGAGTTCGGCGGCATGTCCCGCGAGGAGTCCGACACGGGCAACACGACCACATTGGTGTTCATAATATGCGTGGTGTTCATCTACCTGATACTATGTGCCCTCTATGAGAGTCTGTTCGTACCGTTGGCTGTCATTCTCTCCGTACCGTTCGGTCTTGCGGGAAGTTTTCTTTTCGCAAAAATGTTCGGTCTTGAGAACAACATCTATCTCCAGACGGGTCTTATCATGCTTATAGGTCTGTTGTCCAAAACCGCAATTCTACTTACGGAATACGCGTCAGAACGTCGTGACCACGGAATGAGCATCATGCAGGCGGCACTCTCCGCCGCCAAGGTCCGTCTGCGTCCGATTCTGATGACCTCGCTTACAATGATATTCGGTATGCTCCCGATGATGTTCTCCACAGGAGTGGGTGCCAACGGCAATATTTCGATAGGTGTCGGAACGGTCGGTGGCATGCTTGTGGGAACGATAGCTCTTCTTTTCGTGGTACCGCCTCTGTTCGTGGTATTCCGATACATACAGGAAAAAGTCATGCCAAGCAGACATACTCACACGGATACAGAAACAGCAAAATAAAAGAACTCTCAAAGAATAGCGAGAAACAAAACAGAACGACAAATTATTTGAATAAAACACTGTATATCAAACGCACCATAGAAGTAGGAAATAAAATAGTATATATTATGAGTTAATAATTCAGCTATAATTATGGTTAACAGCTTCATAAATATTATCTACAACAGCACACAACAAAAAAAAGCAAACAACTGATAATCAACATCAATAATCAATGGTTTATTGTTTAATGGTAAAAGGTCAAACCTTTAGGTTTGACCTTTTACTTTAACAGACGACTCACACTAAAAACAATAATTACACATTATAAAAAACAGTCTTAAAAAACAATGCTCACAATTCGGAAAAATGATTATTTTTGTTTGACATCAAAATACATTTTGCGATGAAAACATTCCGCGCATACATCAGAGTCTTACTTATTACGATACTCGGTCTATCTTCAGTCCACACTCTACTGGCAGGAAATACAGACACAAAACAAAAATACCCTTTCAACGCCACGGGTGAGATGATTCGCCGTACAGACTCCATGACACTGCTGTATAAAATGGACCTGCACGGACATAAACCGGCAAACAATATTATCGGATACATGAAAGTGTTCGATAATAGTGACACACTGAAACCTTTGGCAAGTTTTGAAATAAAAAGTCTCTCCGACCGTGGTGAGGACGAGAAACAGATAGCCTTCATGATACAGGGTCCTGAAGGAAAAGCCGCCTCGTTTTTCAGAAAATGCAGACTTGTGTACGACAAATGGAACAACAGATTCGAGCTTTATCCTGAATACAAGTCGCACCTAACCGATTTGGACAAATACATAGAGATTCCCGCATCACAATTCAGATTGGCAGCCACAATCCGACCGACAGATACCGCCTCACTCGAAGCCATAAACCCAAAAGTGGCGACTCAGTCAACTCAAACAAAGACAGACACATCAGCCGACACCACTAATGACTCTACATTAACAGCAAGCACAGCCAACAAATATCTTGGTGACGGCACATGGAAAGGCAATCTCCGAGCGAGGGATAATCTCTACAAGTCGTCAGGATTCAACATATTCAGATGGATGATTGTAGCGATATTCACCATTTTTCTGGTGTTTATGCTACCGAAAGCCTACAAAGCGAAACAAATACCTCCGCTTATTCTCGCTCTGTTCTGCTTCTTGATGGTCAACTTCTACGGATTTTATCCGTTTTGGGTTGTCATGCCCGCCTTCATGATAGCATACCCACGACTTTACAGCAAAGTTTATCCGTTATCGTTTGTCAAGACATTCCGCATATTCACCATCATTCTTATTGTCACATTCTTCCTTTTCTCAATGACATTTTACCAGATATGGGGATGGAGTTCGATTCGTGAGATGTTCGGTTGGGCGGTAGCAGGAGCTTTGTCATGGTACTTTCTCTCTCTACACATCGGCAAAAGCTGTTGCAGGGTCTGCGGAGCCTACGGAAATCATAAAAAACTGAGCGAAAAACTTGTACGACGCGAAGTTAGACGCAGCAGGATACATGACGACAAATTCGACCACACGGAGGTACGTTCCGACGAAATAATCGACTGGTACAAACGCAGATACGGCGTACAGATAGACATAATCGAGACTTTCGACGTTTATTACGAATGCCTCAACTGCCACAACATCTTCAAAAACAAAGAAGAGAAATTCAAGAGTCAGGAGAAGTGGTAATAGACATAGTCACAAAAATACGGAAGTATATGCAATGTGCATATACTTCCGTGTTTTTTACATGGCATGACATCTAATGCAATCCTCTCATATAAAATTAACCAAACGCTTAACATTTTTTATACAATACAAAAGTACGACAAAAGAATCCTGTCATCTAATATAATTCACTACTTTTGTAGAATAATTGTGCTTGTATTATAAAGTTAACAGAATAAAACTTATTTTAGCTGGAAAGTGTATTTCTCAGACATGGCTACCCAAAACGGATGAGAGTTTCAACATGGTCGATGCGTATGCTTGCAACAGTCCACAGCCTGATCTGGATACACTTCAGCAAATTGCGGAAATTCTTCAGGTTGATTTGAAGGCTCTGGTAACCGGCAAAGAATAAAGGTAAATTTATGGGATACAAATTCAATGAAAATACACGGGTGCAGGTTCCTGCTGCCTTACATCTGTGTAGACTTGGATATATATATATCTGGACAATATAACAGGATACGATTCCGAGACAAATATTCTGACGGATGTATTTTTACGCAGCGTTCAACGTCTGAATCCAGAAATGTCAGATTTACAGGCAAAGCAACTGCTGAGTGAAATCACATTGACACTTAACAATAATGACCTTGGAAGGGAGTTCTATAACAAACTTTCCTCCATCAATAACATCAAACTGATAGACTTCCAAAACGCCGACAATAACGAATGGCATGTAACCACTGAATTCGAGTGTGAGAATCAGGACAGCGGAGACAGTTTCAGACCAGACATAACATGTTTTGTAAACGGACTTCCATTAGCTTTTATTGAGGTTAAGAAACCGAATAACCATGACGGCATTCTGGCAGAAAGGGAGCGTATCAATGTGCGGATGCGTAACGAAAAATTCAGGAAATTCCTGAATGTTACTCAGCTGATGATATTTTCCAACAATCAGGAGTATGACAATGAAAGCAGAGTTCCGATTCAGGGTGCATTCTATTGCTGTACGTCCAAGAACAAAGCCTTCTTCAACGTTTTTCGTGAGGCTGACAAAGATTTTGCAGAGAGATATCCTTATAAGTCAGTATCCGACAGCACGGAGAAACAGATATTGCAGCACAGAAATTGTGTTGTCATCAAGAACCTGCCCGAATATAATACCAATAAAGACATAAATACTCCGACCAACAGGATTCTGACATCGATGCTGAGCAAAGAGAGATTTCTTTTTTTGCTAAGATATGGGTTTGCCTATGTGGACAGAAAGGTCGAATTGGAAGACGGCAGCAAGACCACCATGCTGGAAAAGCATGTAATGCGTTACCAGCAGCTCTTCGCCTCGTTTGCAATCCGGAAGAAATTGGATAATGGAGTAAAAAGCGGGATTATCTGGCATACACAAGGTAGCGGGAAAACAGCCTTGGCATATTATTCAATACGCAGTCTGACTGATTTTTATGCGGCAAAGAACACCGCCGTGAAATTTTATTTCATTGTGGATCGTCTTGACCTGATGGAACAGGCCAAAGATGAATTCGTGGCGAGAGGGCTGTCTGTAAGAACGGCAAACAGCAGGAATGAACTGATGTCAGACATACACAGTACGAATTTGACGGAAAATGCAGAAGGTAAGGCCGAGATAATGGTGGTAAACATCCAGAAATTCAAACAGGATTCCGCCAAAATTCAGATTGATTCCGGTTACAGCACCCGTTTGCAGCGTATCTTCTTTATCGATGAGGCACATAGAGGCTATAACCCACAAGGAAGTTTCCTGGCAAACCTGTTGTCGGCTGATAAGGATTCGATAAAAATTGCATTGACAGGCACCCCTCTACTGAAAGAGGAGAGGGAATCATGGCGTATATTCGGTGATTACATAGACACCTATTATTATGACAAGTCAATATCAGACGGCTATACACTGAAACTTATGAGAGAACCTGTCGAAACAATCTATAAAGAGAAAATAGAGAGTATCCTCGACAAACTGGCAGGCAGTATTGAAGTCAGGAAAAGCGATATTGACCGTAACAAAATCATTGAACATGAATCCTACCTCAATGCACTGATAGACTATATCATTTCTGATTTCCGACGGTTCCGTATTGAACAGGACGATGATACCGTGGGTGCGATGATAGTGTGCAAGACAAATCCGCAAGCCCGTGAAATGTATCGTTTGTGGCAGGAGCGCTTCAACAATGCATTGCATATAAAGAAGAAACACGATGAAAATCCGACGATAACCGCCGATCCCATGGTTGCTTGCGGACACCATGCAAAACCGCTGAAGGCTTCTTTGATTCTGCACGATGAAGGAGACAAGGAAGAACGCAAGGCATACATTGATGAATACAAGAAAAAGCTATCAGTAGATATTCTGATTGTCAACCAGATGCTTCTGACCGGATTCGATGCACCCCGTTTGAAGAAGCTCTATTTGGGGCGCAGCCTTGACGGGCACGATTTGCTGCAGGCACTGACAAGGGTAAACAGACCATACCATAAATTCAAGTACGGTTATGTCGTGGATTTTGTAAATATCAAGGAAAATTTTGACGCCACGAATGACCGCTATCTGCGTGAATTGAACCGTACTGCCGACATTGATGAAACAGGCGAGAAGGAAACAGTGGGAGAAGCTCTCATTGTAGACAAGGAGCAGATTATAGAGCAGATAAAGGAAATTCGCACCATTCTGTTCAATTATACCTGCGATAACTCTGAAGAGTTCCGAAAGGAAATAGACGAGATTGAGAACAAAGAAAATCTATACACACTCCGCTCTACTCTTGAAAATGCCAAGGCAATCATAAACCAAATAAGGTCATTTGGCGATGAAGAGCTTAAAGAGAAGATTGACAGTCTGCCCCAAGGAACTATCACTACGCTCATTACAGAGGTCTCTCACCGCATAGAACGCATTAATCTGCTGGAAAGCACCGAACACAAGGCGGATGTGTCAGGAATTATCAATGTCGCTCTCTCAGAATTGGAATTCGAGTTCAAGAAAGGCATGTCGGAGGAATTGCGTATTATTGTAAACGACATCCGGGAACAGTGTGAAAGAGTCAAGGCGGAATTTGAGGCCAACTTCGACAGGACAGAAGACAAATATGTGATTTTAGCTGACGAATTTAGGGAATATTTCAGAAAAAAAGGTTTTGTTCCTCAAAACACGCAAGATGCGAAAGAAAGCATTGACTATATGGATTCAGTGATGAAGAAAATCCGTGAAATCAACCGTCGCAACAATATACTCAAAAAGAAATATCAGGGAGACGAGCGTTTTGTCCGTATCCACAAGCGTATTGAAGAAGAAAATGGGAAGCGCGAAAAGCCCATTATATCCAAAGCTGAATACGAAATAGCGGAAAGTCTGTCAAAAATGAAACGTGAGATTGATAACCGGATTTACCTTGATATTAACATCATTGCGAATGAAAACAGTTTTAAGAAGGATACATTAGCGATGATAGGTCATCAACTTATCGACTTGGGGATAAATGCGAGTATATCTGACCGCAAGTTTATCAATAACCTCATTGCAAATGAATATATAAACCAATACAATCAAGTTCACTTAAGATAATATGAATGCAAATACCCAGAATATATCAGAAGCTACGATAGCCCTTATCGACTCACTGAAATCGACCACCTCCCATTTCGGTCTTGCCAATAGCGGAAGTGAATACAAGATTATTACGGAGATGTTTCTGTACAAGTATTTCAACGACAAGTTCGGATATGAGGCAAAACGGGATAAAGTCTATGGGGAGAGATTGAGCAAGGCGGACAAGTGGGATGCAGAATATGATAAATTCACCGAAGACGAAGTAGAAGATTTGTTCAGCTACCTTCCAGCATCCGTCCCTTTGCTTAAACCCGAGCACACATTGGCGCATCTGTACAATACCTCCGGAACGGGAGATTTTTCTACAAGGCTGGATGCCACACTGATTGATATTGCCAATCTGAACGCAGATACATTTTCTGTCGTAACTTCAGGAAAAAGCAGAGTCAATATATTCAGTGCGCTCACACAGTTTGTAACAGATCCGCAGAAAAGGGATGATTTTGCACGCTCACTGATGAGTTCCGTAGCATCATTCAATTTTGAGAGTGTCTTTGCAGAGAAATACGACTTCTTCTCGCGGATATTTGAGTATCTGATAAAGGATTACAACAATGCAGGAGGCGGGAAATATGCGGAATATTATACCCCAAGGGCAATCGCACAGGTAATGGCACGTTTGCTGGTCGGTGACAATGCAGACTTGCGGGGTATGACCTGTTATGACCCGTCAGCGGGAACAGGTACGTTGCTGATGGCTTTGGCTCATCAGATAGGAGAAGAACGTTGCACTATCTTCAGTCAGGATATATCTGAAAAATCCAGTGAGATGCTCCGACTGAATCTAATTCTGAACAATCTCTCAGGAAGTCTTCCGAATGTTGTACAAGGCAATACGCTTACAGAACCATACCACAAGGTAGAAAACGGGACACTTCGAAAATTCGATTTCGTTGTTTCCAACCCGCCGTTCAACTTGGATTTCTCTGATTTTAGAGACACATTGGCTTCTGATACGGTACGATTCTGGGCAGGAGTGCCGTCTATTCCGGCAAAGAAGAAAGAGTCAATGTCTATCTATCTGTGCTTCATACAACATCTCATCAACTCACTGAAAACAACCGGGAAAGGGGCTATTGTCATTCCAACGGGATTCATTACGTCCAAAAGCGGTGTTGAAAGAAAGGTTTTGACAAAAATTATAGATAACCGCTGGGTATATGGCTGTATCTCCATGCCAAGCAATGTATTTGCAAATACAGGTACGAATGTTTCCGTTCTGTTCTTTGACAAATCCGCTTCTGCAGAGAAAGTCATATTGATTGACGCGAGCAAGTTGGGAGAGGAATATAAGGAAGGTAAAAATAAGAAACGCAGATTGCTGAATGAAGACATTGATTTAATTGTCAATACATTCAAAAACAAAGAAGTCGTAGAGGATTTTTCGGTTGCTGTAAGCTACGATGAAATTATAGAGAAAGGCTATTCATTGTCTGCCGGGCAATATTTCGACATCAAGATTGATTATGTTGATATTACGGAAGAGGAGTTTAACTCACGCATGGCAGAATATAAAAAGACATTGAGCGAACAGTTCGCCGAAGGCCACCGTCTGGAGGAAGAGATAATGAAGCAATTGGACGCTTTAAGGTTTAACGCTAATATCGGGAACAATGAATAGCGAAATACAGTTCTTGTTGTATAATCTTCCAGATGAAGAGGGGAAGGTACAGTTAATCATAAAAGATGAAACTATTTAGTGTACTCAAAAGACTATGGCAAAGCTTTTCGGAGTTGAGGTTCCTGCTATCAGCAAGCATCTGAAGAATATTTTTGAGGAAGGAGAGCTGCAGAAAGAAGTGGTTGTTTCCAAAATGGAAATAACCACTCGACATGGAGCTATGGAGGGTAAGACACAAACATTTTCTGTCGATTTCTCAAATCGGATATGTCTGTCACCAGGAATTATCTGACTTAAAAGGAGTGCAAGCAATTGAAAAGGAGTGCAACATCATATTTTGATTACATCGAGAATCAGATTGAACAGCATAATACTTTCACAATGGAACAATTTGCCGCAAATACTAATAAGTTCCTTGTGTTTAATGATTATCAAATTCTTACGGACAAAGGCCATATCTCTACATCACAGGCAAAACCAAGACTGAAAGTGAATACGATATTTTCAACAAAACTCAAAGTATAGATTCTGACTTTGACAAACAAGTCAGAGGGATGTTGGGAGATAAATAATAAGATGAAGTTATGGAATTAAAAAAATATAAATTAGGAGAAATAGCCACTATAATACCTGGATATGCATTTAAATCAGCTGATTTTGGTTATGGAGAGAATATCGCTATTAAAATAAAAGATATTATACCTCCATCAATCAATATTTCAGAAGCTGATAAGGTTGGCTATACCCCGGATGATAAGTTTAGATTGGAAGTAGGAGACTATGTCATGGCAATGACTGGTGCTACTATTGGAAAAATAGGTCGAATGAATATTCGTAAAACTAATGTGTTTATTAATCAACGTGTTTGTAAATTTATTCCTAATGAACATTTATGTAATAAAGATTACCTTTATTATCTTCTTAATAATGAATGTTTCATGAGATTCGTGACTAATAATATTGATAGTAGATTAGCTCAACCGAATATCGGACATCCTACTTTATATAAGTTTGAACATCTATTCCCTCCAATTATCAAACAAAAACAAATAGCAAGTATTCTTTCGAATATAGATTGTAAAATAGAACTTAATCGTGCGATAAATCAGAATTTACCGACACTTGACCGCTCATCAGAAGTGGTAGAAGTTCATCGCGTTGCTTAGTGAGAGATTTTATTTCCTTATAATTTACATCTATCTGCAAATACAATCTACAAGCTGTTTTTGCATACTTCTCTATCATATAATCAGGAGGTACTAATATATCTAGATTCTCTATGTCAGATGTATTTATTGATGGATAGGCACTTACGGCTGATTGTGCAATAGTAGATAAACTCTCTATTGTTGCAGTTTGAATAAGAAACTGATAAATAAAGTAACGATATGCACTCCAATTTGCAGTTATTACAGCAAATCCCGTGGAAACTACCATATTATAATCGGGATTCATAATAATTCCAAAATGCTTAAGATTTGGACGCACTGTTGAGTAAACAATATCGCCTTCTTGTACTAATCTCCTTGCCCTACTCGGAATAATATCACTCAAAGGATTCAGAATTTGTAGTTCATCAATTGTATTATTGGTAATATTTGACGTATCCAAATATAGGATCTGGTGATTGAAATAACCGTTACTCGTTCTTTTGTTGAAATAGCAACGCTCACCAAGTTTTAAGACATTCCATCCTTTGGGAATTTCACGCTTCAGTTTCTCATTCCAAACCATCTTACCACCACTTGACTTATACGGTTTTCCCTCTTCATTCGGAAAATCAAACTGCACAAACCAGTAATCGTAAAGTTGCTTTGCCATCGCCTCTAAATTCTGATTTAGTAGATAAAGCAGCAAATATTAACAAACTAACTTACTCAGATAATATGTCACGATTAAAAGATTTATACAAGACAATGGTGACCTTACGTAAAGAGTGGCTTCCTGCCGATGAAAACCTTGAGAAAAAAGCAAACGAATTAGAGGAGTAAGATCATAAAAAAGATAACTTTCTGTATTAAGTAAGATCATCGAACCGGCATTACAACCCGTACAACGAGAACTTATATTAATAGTGGATTATATACTGGGACAACTGTTAAGTGTACATCTGAGTCGAAAACGCAACTTCGCTGCCAATTTAACAGATGAAAAAGAGATGATACTCGACCCTGTTGTAACACATCGTAACCACACTTCTCGATGCAGAAAGTGTAGATGATTATCAATCAGCCATTTAGCACTCTAAAAGGTACAACTACCCGTTTGGCAAGTGGTTGAGAATGTGTAAGTTGGTGATTTTCAACACCGTTTTTGCCTTGTACCTCCATTTTGGAATGTAAAAGTAAGTGTAATTTCTTGAATATCAAAACCCGAGGTACAAAAACTTGCAAAAAATCGCATTTTTCACCCCGAAAAGGTACAAAATGGCTCTGAAACCGATGATGGAGTCAGAGCCATAGTTTTGTAGTTATACGATAGTGCTGTACTACTTTAAGGTAATCTCATGTGCATCCATTTTAGCTATGTCATCTTTAAAGAACCCCATTTGATATAATCTTATTGAACTAGCTCCTAATAGTCGTTTTAAACAATCACGTTGCTTGTGATTAATCTTATAGCCCATATACACAGCTTCTATTTCAAAATTTGGTAATTGGCAATACTTCTCCTCTTCTTTGCGAGAATACATTACTAAGCGAGTTTCCTTCTCGTATTGCCAATATTTGGATTTCACTACAAGAGAATCAATGAATGGCGTTTTAGCGTTTATTGAAAAAGACTTACTGTAATCAACATCAAGTAAGCGTACTACTCGTTCTTTAGTATCCTTCAAGTTTGAAGGAGTGATTTTATATTGAATACAAACTCCTTTATGGCTGTCTGCGTAATGTGCCCACATCAAAGGATTATGTTCCTTATCTTGATTAAAATAGGAATATAATCTACTTCTGTTTAAATTTTGGTCAACCAAACAGCAAATACGAATGTTGTCTAATGATTTTTCCAATAATCTATAACAGGTTCTGTCTATTTTATTCCCATGTTTCCGACCTTCAATCCATATTTTAATAGATGGATCCATAGGGTCATTAAACCCTTTAGGAGAGGATAGAGTAATTGTATTATTTTTGATGTCCTTAATAATGGGGCATCTACTTTCATCCCATTCTAATTCTTTACCATTCACATCTTTTTGAGGAGGAAAACTAGTAAATCGCAATAGATGTCTTTCTTGATTGTCACGAGGAATTGTCTCAAAAGCTTCGTATAGTAAATTATCTAGATGATATGAAATGTGCGGAGGAGTATTGCCATCCATAATGGATTCTATTGCTAGTTCCAACCGTGGAGATTTGCAATTTTCTAGATTATTTGTTTCAAGGAAATCATTTAATAATAAAGAATGATTCTTTTTCATAAAAGTTGATAATTTTACATTTACTTTGCAAAATACTCCGTCTTCAGTCAGTATGCATAAAGCGGATCTTGGAACGAAATTTCTCCAACCTCATTATTCCAATATGTGATTATATTCATACATCCCAGGTCGTCTGAGTTTATTCTCCTCTTGCATCCGCTTACTAATATCGGAATCTGGATAGACAATCTCATACTCAAAAGCCTTTTCAAAAACATGTCTGCCAGCCTCGGTCATTAGACCTCTATCTTCGAGATACATACATCTATCCATATTCAGTTGCGTTCAATGGCTTTTAGCTCGACGAGGAGAAAGACGTTGAGTCAGTCGGCCATCTGGCAACCGCTTGAAGGTGCTATCTATCCAACCAAAACAAAGAGCCTCTTCTACAACCTCAATGTATGGTATAGCTGGCCACTCTGGGCATCTACCTCGATAAGTTATCACCCAACAACATTTCTCTTCGTTGTGGTTCTCTTCAAGCCATTGTCTAAGTTCGGAGCGAGAGGATAGATGTAATAAATTAACAACCTCCATATTAATTGTTACATATTGGTCATTGACAAGCCTCTTTGCGATACAGTATAGTCTTTAAACTTGCCTGTGGCACGAGTAAAGACATCAACTTTCTCATTAAGAGCATCAGCATCGAAGTTTTCTTCTTTTCTCTTTACCTCAATGAATACTGCCTCATCGTTCAATTCGTTCTCGGCAACAATATCAATCTCATTCTCACCCTTTCGATCCCACCAACTGCCGATGCGAGTGTATGCTTTGCTCTCCATAAGCACACGCTTGAAATATCGTTCAAGCATCTTGCCGCTGAAAGTCTCGTAGTCGCGGTTGATGATAGTCTTTACAGCATCGTAGTTCTCAATTTCAAGCATATAGTTATACTTGTATATGAAACGGAACCAGAATGTGAAGAAGTTGTCCTCAATCGTATAGCGAACATTCTTTGTAGAACTCTTCTCGAAAATAGGTTGGTTTTTGGTAATTACTTCATACTCCTTCTCCAATTTTGTGAGGTAGCCACCAATCTCTCTGCCGACAATCTGCTCAATCTCCGAGCGTAATGTTTTGCCACGAGCTATAGCCGAAAGAATAGAGAAATAGACTCCGTAGTCCTTTCCAAACTCCTCGATAAGTATAGCCTTGCCCTCGCCCAAGAATACAGAGTCTGCCTTTATGATATGGTTAAGCATCTTTGTCTTGGTTGTCGCTCCTGCATCAACAAGCAACTGAACATACTTTGCTACGCCACCTGTAAATGAGTATAACGCTAACAAGTCCTCAGCTGTGTAGTTAGGATTATATTCCGCCATTATCTCCTTCAAGACAGCAGGTGTAAATGGCTTGATTGACATAAAACGAGTCTGGCGATTATACAGTGGCTCCTTCTTGTCCTTGAAAATTTTAGTCATCATCGAGAAGATAGAACCACACACGATAAGGTTTATATGAGTCTTTGTGTGATACATATCCCAAATGCGTTGCATGTCACTATATACAGATTTGTTTACCTTGAAGAACTCTTGAAACTCATCTATAAACAGCGTGATTGGACGCTCGATAGATAGTTTCATCAGGTACTCGAAAATCTCAGGGAATCGCTCTACTCTGCCCATTGTAGGGATACCCAACTTGTTCTCAATCTCGTGGATATAATCCGCACACAAATCACTCTCAGCTTTGCGTGCAACAAAGAAATAGAGTATCGGCTCATTCTCGTATGCCTTCCATACAAGCGATGTCTTACCGATACGACGACGACCAGTCACTACCGTAAACTGAGCATTACTCTTTGAAAGTTCAAGAATCTCTTTGAGTGATGCAATCTCCTCTGTTCTATCAAAAAATCTCATACGCTTCTATTTTAGTTCCGAAACATCTGTTTCCGAAACGGCAGTTTCGCAACTGCGAATATAATACACTTTTCTTATTCAGCAAAATTATGAGATAACTATTTGCAAAAGTAGAATAATTCAACTCGTGAGTGTGGCTCACGAGTTCAGTTGGCAACATTTTGTAGTCAACTGAAATAATTACATCAACAGTCAAGAATTTCAGATAGCTGAATCCTGTTCATACATCTTTGGGCGTCTGAGGTCGTTTTCCTCTTTCATTCTCTGGATTATTGCTGAGTTAGGAGGAACAATCTCATAAGTAGAACTATATAGTTGTCTATGCTTGTAATGCTCATTGAGCCTTTGCGTAACTTCCTCCATCGTAATTTTACCCTCAATCTGTTGTCGAGCAAGTTGAATCAGAAATTCAGACACGCTAAGCCCATCTACATTCTGTAAGCCTATTGCAGCACTCCAATTGTTCGCCCTTTCTCTAACATCCTTATCAGGATGTTTCTTATATTCCTCAAATAGTCCCATGATTTTTCTTATAAAGTTACGAAAAATATGGGAAATAGCCAAGATGAATAACAACTAATACTATAGCTAATAGCCTATAAAGTACATTTTCTCACCTCTTTATGCCTTCACTTGGCAAATTTTCCTTAATTTTACAATCATAGATATTGATTACTGTAATTAATTGTGATATATAGTTATGGCTAAGCCTGTAAGAAATATCCCTAAGGCAGATCACTTGATGGGATCAATGCGATCAATGGGTTATACTTTTGAGTCAGCTATTGCCGATATAATTGACAATAGTATTAGTGCTAATTGTCAAAATGTGCATATCTTCTTTTCCGCTGATCCAATCCATTGTTATGTGAGTATTCTGGATGATGGAGATGGTATGTCCAAAGATGAACTTCTTGAAGCAATGAGATACGGCAGTACTTCAAGCGAGTCGGTTCGATCAGAAAATGATCTTGGTAGATTTGGTCTTGGTCTTAAAGCGGCTTCTCTTTCCCAATGTCGCAAATTAACAGTAGTCAGCAAAAAAGATAATGTACTGTCTGCGTATCGCTGGGACTATGATTTTATAAAAGAGAATAAAAATTGGGATATACTAGAATTAAACTCTAAGGAAATAAAAAGCCTCCCAACCATTGAGTCGTTGCTAGCTAATGCACATGGAACACTAGTAATATGGGAGGATTTTGATGTTATTGACAAGTCGAATAATGGACAAGTGTATTCCACTCTATGTGATTACAAAAGCAAAATTGCTCAATATGTAGGGTTGATTTTCCATCGATACATCGGAGCAAAGGGCGGCAAGGCAATCGTCATACGCATAAATAATCACAAAATTAAGGCTCTCGACCCATTCCTTGAAGATCACGACAAAACAACAAAGAAAAGAGAGGTCTCTATTGATATTATAGATTCGACAGGAGTAGAACGATATATTAAAGTTCGTCCGTTTATACTTCCATACCACAAGGATCTTTCAGCTTCAGATATTGAGAAGCTGGGAGGACACGAGAATATGCGAACTAAACAAGGGTATTATCTGTATCGTAATCGTCGTCTGATTAGATGGGGAACTTGGTTTGGTATGCATACTAGTCATGAATTAACAAAAAATGCCAGAATTCGTGTTGATATTCCAAATACCCTTGATGATATATGGCAAATAGATATTAAAAAACAAGAGGCTACGATACCCAAAATAATCCAAACTAGATTGACGCGCAAAGTAGAAGAGGCTTTAGAGTTTTCTATTCGCCAACAAACGCATCGTGGCCGTCGCAATAATATTCGCGAAAACATTGATTATATCTGGAACAGAATTGAGGGAAGAGAAGGTCGTTTCTTTTATGAGATTAACAGAGATAGCCCTTTTGTCTCGTTTATCAAGAGGAAAGTCGCGGATGAATACATTGAGTATATTGATATGCTTATCGATGAGATAGAGAAGCATGTACCAGTTCAGCAGATGTATATAGATCAATCTAATAACACCATTATCGAAAAGGAGGATCCAAATAGAGAAGATGATCTATTTAACAAAGCGGTTTTAATGGTAGAGTTTGCTAGAGAGTTCTCTGATACTATAACGAGAGACACGATAGATAGAATCTTTAGGAATGAATCTTTCTACGGTCATCCAGCGCTACAGGAAAGATTGTATAAACATTTTGAGGTATGAAATTGACAGAATCTCAATTACATAAATTCACTAATGATGCTGTTTTGGCACACATTAGAAATCTTATCGAATTTAAGGGGTCATTTACAGAAGAAGACATAGAACCAATAATTCGAGATAGAGCTGCTGTCTATGGTATTGATCTGGAGGATGAAGACTACAAGAAAGTTAAGACTGATGTAGAGTATCATTTCAAAATCAAGCATACTGCTGCATGCTACATATATGATCAGTACGATGAAAAGCGTGATTGGTATACTACATTTGAGCCAGAAGATGAATTCTTCTGGAATAGATATCGCAATCACTTGATTAATTATGAGCGTCTGGATATTAACAGTGTCAATAAATTGGAGTCTGAGACACTTGCGAACTTAATGAACTGCTTAGGAAATCCAAATGATGTGATTAAAGGTAAGCGACTTCGACGAGGTTTGGTAATTGGAGATGTGCAATCAGGCAAGACTGCCACCTATGCTGGTCTAATTTGCAAGGCAGCTGATGCTGGATATAAGGTTGTTATCCTGCTTACAGGTATTACGGAGAGTTTGCGAAAGCAAACGCAGGAACGAATGGAAGAAGGTATCATCGGCTTTACTATTAGGGTTGATGAGAATGGTCGTATGCAAAAGAAGCTAGAGCGTGTAGGTGTTGGTTTAGATAATAAGGAGATTAAGGCGACTGCGTTCACTTCTTATCAAGATGATTTCCGAGGGAATGTAGATAATATTGTAACGACTCTGAATTCTCATAGGTCGTTAGTGATGTTTATTGTCAAAAAAAATGTCAGTGTTCTTACAAAACTCTACAATTGGTTAACAGAGCAAAATAAAGACATGCTTGATGACCTTATTCATGAGCCTATGCTGTTAATTGATGACGAAGCTGACAATGCATCTATCAACACTAAGAAGGATAAACTCGATCCAACTAAGACAAACAAAGTCATTAGACAATTGTGCAACGCTTTTAATAATGCTACATATGTAGGATTTACAGCTACACCTTTTGCGAATGTGTTCATAGACCCAGACACAAACGAAGACATGGCTAATGCGGATTTGTTTCCAGAGCACTTTATATATGTTCTCCCAACACCGTCAAGTTATATCGGAGCAACAAAGATCTTCCAGGATGATGGTAAATATCACAGCTGGTTGAAATTAATTACAGATATCAATGAGCCTGATAATGATGAAATCAAGGTTGCAAGTCCTTCTGAATTAATAGAAGGAGAGTTCTACCACAAACATCCCAAAGAATGGAGCGGCAAATTACCTGCATCATTAGATGAGGCTGTATATTCATTTTTGTTGGCAAATGTGATTAGAGATCTGCGTGGAGACAAACAGCAGCCTCGTACAATGATGGTTAACATGTCTCGTTTTACAAAGGTTCAGAGATATATCAAAACATATATCGAGCAGTTATATAAGTTTATTTTTGATACTGTTAACATAGACTTCAGTAATAATGATGCAAAAAATAAGAAGCTTCAGATCTATCAAAAATTCGCTCAAGTTTGGGAACGGCACTATTCTCATCTGGGCATTCCTGTAGAAAAGGTACTGCAAAAAAATGTACTTCTTGAGTCAATAGGAAAGATTAAAGTTGTCGTTGTAAACAGCTCTAAAGATAGTGATAAGCTAGATTATAAAGGTTCAACACGTATTATTGCCATTGGAGGTTTAGCATTATCCCGAGGTTTGACTCTAAAGGGCTTGATGACCAGCTATTTTTATCGCAATACTGCCACATACGATGTACTGCTGCAAATGGGAAGATGGTTTGGTTATCGTAATGGGTACGATGATTTGTGCCAAATTTGGGCAGCTCGAGACAGCGTTGAGTATTATAAAGAAATATCAATTGCGACAGAAGAGCTTAAGGAGGATTTGAAGCGGATGTTTGACAGTAAGCTTACTCCGAAAGAATTTGGCATTAGAGTACGTGACGAAAGTGAAAAATTGCAGATTACAGCAGCAAATAAAATGCGTAATGCATTTAGTGTTTTAGAACTAATGACATATTGGGGCGGAGTATTTGAAACCCCATATGCGAGTACAAATATAAACAATAATCAGAACAACATTGCTGCTGTAAAGCGTTTGTTGCAGACGATCAAAGATGATGGATTAATATTCTCATCATTGAGAGGAACGTCATCTGAAGGGCAAACAAAAATAGCCAAGGATGTACCATGTAGTACGATTAAAGCCCTATTGAGAAAGATTGAAATAACTCCAGACAATAGGAAGTTTAATCCAAGAGAAATTGTAAAATTTATTGAGGATGAATTTTGCGACAAACTAGAATTATGGGATGTTGCTTTACATAGCGGTATGGGAGATGTTATATATCAAATTACAGATGACATTGCCATAAGGACCGCAAAACGAGATATTTATATAAGCGAAGAACACCTGTGCTTCACGGGACGAGGAGTATTGGGAGGAAACTCTGATGGACAAATAGGACTAGATGATGCAACAATTTCAATAGTCAAACAACGATTCTATGACACTGTAAAAGATACATGTAGAGCATTGCCTAATATTGCGTGGTACAAATTTACGGAAAATAGGAAACCATTGCTTATAATATATTTCATAAGGCCTGATACAGAATCAAAATACCCTTCAGAGGAAAAACTAGAGAGGTATAAAACACTTTTGGGAGATGACCCAATTATTGGTTTTGCAGTAGGCTTTCCTGCAAATGGAGTGAGAGAAGCCAGAAGTATCAAGTATAAAGGGAATAAAACATATCAAAGACAGTTGTTTGAGGATATTATAGAGGAGGATGAAGACCTATGATAGTAGCAGATAAATTTAAAGAACATTTTGCCCCTGGGCATTTTTCGAGAGTAGATACAGAACATCCATTGGATATATACATTGGAGTGGATGATCAATGTCACTACGCTCTTGAATTTAGAGGACAATTCATCCCTCAAAATGTAAAATCCTCTAATTCAATAGGTATTAAACAGTATACAACAAGGTTTTTTTCAGGCATCATATTCTCTCTAAATGAGCAGGATATGCTGGATAACTTTTGTGTGTTTTGTGATGATATTATAACTTCCACAGCTACTACTACAGATGCTATGTGTGGTTACAAACTTGTCATTAATAGATTCTATGCTTGGAAGAAGATGTTCCAAACCAAGTCAAAGATTATGGACGAGTCTCGCATTATGGGGTTGATAGGAGAATTATTGTTTCTACGAGATTATATGATCCCTACTTATGGAGAGTCAATTGCTTTGAGGGCGTGGTCTGGCCAAGAGTTAACCCACAAAGACTTTTCTTTGGATACTGTATGGTATGAGACAAAAGCTATAAGTACAGGCAAGGCCACTGTAAAGATCTCATCATTAGAACAACTACAGAGCCCTAATAATGGCGAGTTGGTGGTATTTCAGCTTGAAAAAATGAGTCCGGCATATGCAGGAGTGAATCTTAACAAACTTGCTAGTGAGATATTAAAAAAACTTGATTCGGATGAGCATAAAGATATCTTTATAAATAAACTTGTCGATAGCGGATTCTCCTTTGAGGCCATATATAACGAGTATGTTTATGAAGTATCCGACGCAGATAGATATCTAGTAGACGCGTCTTTCCCTCGGTTAGTTACTGATGATGTAAATGAAGCGATAGTCAAAGTTCAATATGAACTATTGTTGTCGTATGTTCAACAATACAAAATAGAGTGGCATTATGGAAATTGATGAATATAGACTGGAATTCCTCCAAGAGCTTCGCAATGATGCAATAGTTGATGGCAACGATGTTGAAGATCAATTCGTCAAGGCTAAGATTCAAGAATTAGAGGAAATAGGAGAACTAATAGATCCAATTGCCTTCTCATGTGAGATGCGCGGTTTTGGCAACCGTGCAATAGCTTTTGATGCTTATGGCTATGATGAGGCAGACAGCTCTTTTGTGTTATTGATAAGTGATTTCCAAAATACAATTGAGAAGACCACCTTAACAAATACTCGTATCGATGAATTGTACTCTAGAATGCGTAACTTTATTGTTGAAGCATACAATGGAGATATTCGTCGTTTCTGTGATGCAGCCAACCCTATTATTGATATAGCAAAAGAACTTAAGACACGAATAGGTACAGGAAGTCTAAATACCGAAATTCTAAAATTTAAATTCTTTATCATAACCAATTCTGTTCTTAGTGTTCAAGTAAAAAGCACAACAAAAGAAGACATTTTAGAGCGCCCTGTAGAGATTAATTTATGGACTCTTGAAAGATTCTATCAAGCTAAAATGTCTAATGTATATGAATCTATTCGTATCAATTGTCGAGATTTCAATTGCGAGGAAGGCATACAGTGTCTTAAGGCAAATCTAGGTGATAATAATGCATACGATTCATACATGGCTATTGTTCCAGGCAAGTTCCTTGCTGATATTTACTTAAAACATGGTAGCCGACTTTTAGAGGGCAATGTGCGAGCTTTTTTGAGTGTGCGAGGGAAAGTAAATCGTAAGATACGTGAAACAATTATAGGAAAACACCCAGAAAATTTCTTTACATATAATAATGGTATTGCGGTTGTCGCCCATTCCATTGAGCTATCAAGTGATGGCGCTAGGATATTGTCTTTTAATGATTTTCAAATTATTAATGGCGGACAAACAACAGCGTCATTAGCCAGCGCCATTGTCAAAAAAGAGGCTGGAGCAGATAACTTTGCCAAGATATTTGTTCCAATGAAATTAACTGTGCTGAATGTTGATGGTGATTTATCAGAAGAGGAAGAAGCAAAATATAATGAAATCACACAACAAATATCAAAGAGTGCTAACTGTCAAAATCCGGTTAGTGATGCAGACTTCTTCTCAAATGATCCGTTCCATAGAATTATGGAGGAGCTGTCATTAAAGCATATGGCACCACCTGTTAATGGCAGCCCGCACCAAACCATTTGGTACTATGAAAGATCTAAGGGACGTTGGGAACAAGATCAAATGAAAATGACTGAATCCCAACGCAATCGTTACCGATTAAGGAGTCCTAAAAATCAAGTTGTAAAGAAAGAGAAGCTCGCTAAGTGCTTAAATACTGTTTTTATGAATCCTCACACTGTATGTGCTGGTTCTGCAAATAATATGAGAGCATTTGCTGGTATTATTACCGAGCTTTATGAGAAATCGAAAGATAGTATTAACGAGTTTTTCTTTAAAAAGAGTATCGCATCTGTCATACTGTTTGATGATATCGATCGTATCGTCAATAAATCAGAATGGTATCCGAAGGGTGGTAACAAGGCCCAAATCGTCCCATATACGATAGCTAAATTAATAGCTTCTATTCCTAAAGGTAAAGACCTAGATTGGAAACGAATATGGAATAAACAAATGCTATATGCAGAGCTTGTGCATCAAGTTGAAATTGTAGCAAAACAGGTACATGAGTTCTTGCTTGACTCGGGTGGAGCCATTGTGCGAGAGTATGCTAAAAAAGCAAGTACATGGAAAAAATTCCGCGATGATTATACGCTTTGTCTCACGGATGAATTCCTAGCCTCACTCGTAAGTACCGACTTGCTGAAGGATGAAGAGAAGGCTGCAAAACGAGCACGCAAGTTCAATAGTGACATAGATCTCGAAGTGGAATTTTATACAAGAGGTTATGACTATTGGATGAAGTTCCATAACGATATGGAGCGAGAGGGGGTCGTTTCTGGTGGAGATATAGATTTTATCAAATCTCTTGCTTCGTATATCGTGAGAGGCAGTCTTCCTAGTAAACCTCAAATTAAAAAGTTACTAAAAATCATAACTAAAGCGGAAGATGCTGGTTATATTATGCCTCAATAACATATGGCACATTTGATGATTGATTTATTCGCAGGATGTGGGGGACTTAGTACAGGCCTAGAACAAGCAGGTTTTATACCATGGTTTGTAAATGAGATTGAGCCCAATTTCTGCAATACATACAGAAGGAATCATCCACAACTATCGGATGAGCATTTCTATGTGGGAGATATCAAGGAACTCAACAAACATATTGAGGAGTATCGTCATCTACTCAAAGATATTACTCTTGTTTGCGGCGGTCCTCCTTGTCAAGGGTTCTCAATGGCAAATAGACAGCGAATCATAGACGATCCTCGTAATAATCTGTACAAGGCATATCTTACTTTCTTGAAGGAAGTTCGCCCGCTCTTTTTTGTAATGGAGAATGTGCGTGGTATGCGCAATAAGATTGATGAGATTCAGCAAGATTTTGCAGAGTACTTGGGTGAAGAGTATCAATATAGTTTTGCTATTTTAAATGCTCAAGATTATGGTGTACCACAAAATCGGGAACGATTTATAATGATTGGCAATCGTTTGGGAATTAATCCTAAACAAATATTTGAGGAAATATATAGGTTTAAAAGAACTCCCTTTTTGTTGAAAGATGTCTTAGAAGGCTTACCTTCATTACGGTCAAAGATAGAAAAAGGTAAATCGGACATCGAATGTGTAGAATCAGGTTTTACAGTATGCGAGCATACATACCTAATCAATGATTTCTACCATTTTATAAATGGTGATAAGGTTATTGACAAATTGTATAACCATAAAAACCGTTACAATAACGATCGAGATATTGAGATATTTAGAAGGTTGCCTCAAGGTGCTAATTCGCTACATGAGTCCATCGCAGACATTATGCCTTATTCTCGCCGAAATAATATTTTTAAGGATAAATATTTCAAACTAAGAGAAAACCAAGTTTGTAGGACCATTACTTCACATATGAAATACGACTGTAATATGTATATTCATCCATGGGAAGCCAGAGGTTTAAGCCCTAGAGAGGCAGCAAGAGTACAAACATTTCCTGATGATTATATTTTTACAGGACCACAGAACGCATGGTACGCTCAAATAGGTAATGCAGTGCCTGTTAAATTGGCGTATGTTATAGGACGTGCAATTAAGAAATTTTTATGAGACACTTAGAGTTATTCGCAGGAATTGGAGGATTTAGACAAGCTCTGCAACTGTTGCATAATGATAGAATAATGAATTTTGAGAGCGTTGGTTTCTCAGAAGTTGATCCGCAAGCGATTAAAACATATAAAGCAAACTACCATATATCAGACGATGAGGTTGAGTTGGGTGATATTGTAGAGTTTACATCTGTACAAGATAACATTGAACGTCTCCCAAATTTTGAATTATTGACAGGAGGATTCCCTTGTCAAACATTTAGTATGATGGGTGATCAAATTGGTTTCGGTGAGGAACGTGGTAAGATGTTTTTTAGGCTCTGGAAAATTCTACGTATTAAACGACCTAGATATGTACTTCTAGAAAATGTAAAAAACTTAGTGACACATAATAAGGGTCGAACATATTTGACGATTAAACGTAAACTGGAAGAGCTGGGATATCATGTATCTTGCGGTGTTTTTAATAGTGCTTGGTTTGGCTTACCGCAAACACGAAATAGAGTCTTTATTTTCGCAACACTAGATAATGACTTTGCAGATTATGACATCGGAGCACACATACAAGATATTATAGCTAATTTTAATGAAGTAAAGCGTGACGCAAGTGTTTTTACATATGAAACAGTCTTAGATATATTATCCAAGGATGCAGACGAAAAATATTATTTATCAGAGCGTGTGAAACCTACTATATTAAGTGATGGAACAGGTGGATTTCAATCAAAATCAGAGATTAACAAACTGATTGCAAGACCATTGACAGCATCTATGCATAAGATGCACAGAGCCTGCCAGGATAACTACTATAGTAACAGTTTTATAAAATCTGATGGCGCAATAAATGATGCAGATGGACTTACTAAAGAAGAATTATGTAGACTCCCAATTCGCAAACTAACACCAAGAGAAGCCTTTATGCTTCAAGGTTTCCCACAAGACTTTGTGTATAATGCACATCAAGCAGAGGTCTCTAATGGCGCGCTGTATAAGCAAGCTGGAAATGCTGTTAGTGTTAATGTTATATACGCCATAATTTATTACTTGATACATAATAATATAATTAATGAATAGCTGATATGTATAAGGAGATTGTAAAATGCCCCAAAAGACAAGATTGTCATTATAAGCTGACGCCAGGCTCATCAAATGAGACAAGCATCAATATTTCAAACGAGGTGCTACGCGTTATATGTCCTACGGTAAAGCCAGGTTCAACAACTCCTATTACTTTTCGCTTATATAAGGAGGATTTCATTAAAGCATTGTGCTATATTGTAACACACCTTCCGTTATTTACCACAAACTCAAGGAATAATTGTCGAGTGGATTATACCAATGAATTCTTCAATTCAGAGCTGTCTCGTATAAATTCATTTTTTCAAAATGATGTCGAAGATTACCTTGTATCTCTTTATTATCGAGAGGATGGACGTATATACCTAAAAGACCTTACATATCACCATTTTAATATAAGAAAGTTCCTAGTGGAGGGTAATACAAGTATGCATTTTATTGTTGGATCTAATATTAATTTGCGAATGCAATATAGCGATAGTCCAACAGAAGATAATTATATAGTTACGGAGCGTCTTGCTGTTCGAGATAATATCCTCAAAGATTTCATTTATAAAGCTGTGTACTTATTAAACAAGTTTGACGGACTGAAAGCTATTGAACCGTATGTAAATGAGATATCAGAGAATATTCAGATTATCTGTGATAATCATTTTAAACTTACAGGAATGTTTATTGCTACTACACTACGAGACCTCGCAGCTAGAAATAAATATGGTGAAAAGCAGCGCTGGTTTGAAACTCCATACACTTTGTGTGATAAGACGGTTTATTTAAGTACACAATGGTACGGTGCAGGAGATTATTCTCTAATGTATGGTGATTTCTCAAAATTAGTTGAAAAGTGTTATGGAGAGAGATTTAAATGTAAAAAGAATAATGACGGTGAATTTGAATTATTGGAAATCTCAACAAATCTAACATCGTCTACTATAGAAAACAAAATTATAAACCTGTCTAATCCAAGAGAAGCCTTTAAGGCATATCTCGATTATCAAACAAACTTAAGTATAAGATCAAAGCAGAACTATTTGTCTATACTTGAACGAGATAGTATTGTAGGTATTTGTAATACTATTCTCAATATGCAATTAATATCAATTTATGATATTATTGATTCTGAAAAGTTGATAAACATAATAGAATCTAAACTGTTTGTTGAATTTGATAATAAAGCTCATCATCAGTATTCTTGTGCCATAAAATATTATATAGATTTCTTATGCTATAATCGCAAAGTATAAAACAGTGATACAAGTAAATTATGAATAAAGATAATAATATCCAATCAAATAACAATATCCCTGAATTTCAATCCCCTTTCGAACAGCTGCGAGAGGTTGATGCTGGTGGTAAGGTGGTAAGGAGTGGTGGAACTCGTGTAAGTTAGCACAAGGGATGGGCTATGGGAAGTACTGGAACTTTGAGCGTGTGATGGCGAAGGCTTAGGATTGGGTAACACAGACGAGTTATCATCTTGGAGAACACTTTATTGAGCTTACTTAAATGGCTGAGTTATTTGGAATGACGTAGCAAAACATAAGTGATTATCTACAACTGATTGATGAGAGAGGAGAAATACATTTGTCCGACGGTTACAAAATTTATTTGTAAACCTCGGAAAAATGCTCAGAATAGATTGGTGTTTCAGAATAGATATCATTTGTCCGAAGCAATTAGAAAAATTCTACTACCCTCGGACAAATGCTCTGTAGATGTCTCTGATTCGGGAGTACACTTGTCAATCTTAGTACAGAAAGAAACCCATTTGTCCGATACTATCCGAAAAATTTGGATACCTTCGGACAAATGAGTCTCTCACATTCTAAGGTTGCTTCAACCGTTACACCTCAATCTCTCTCAGCGGGGCTCCATAGTTGCAATGGTAACCCATAAAGCCGCGTTTGATGCAGGGGAGGTTGAGCGTTTGGTAATACTTGTAGTCATCATCCTCGGTGCAGAGATGCTTATACCCGTAGCGGGGCATATACTCCTTGAAGAATCGTACAAGGTCTTTGAGGAGTTCGAAGCGATCCTCTCGCAGTTCATTGCGGAACTCGCAACGGGCGATGATAATGCTCCAGTCGGGGTAGTTGCCTACACCCTTGCTGTACTCCCAGAAGCGGAGATAGATATCCAAACTTCCTTTGTGAATACTGATGCAGATGCCATTTGCATTCCACATAACACTGCACGCATTTCTGTAACCAAATCTCTCGCATAGGTAGAGATTGAAGTCACTAATCAAGTCATTGTAATTAGCTTTGTACAAATACATAACACTTAAATTTTAGGGTTTAACAATAATTTATCACAATCTGAATCCACGCTTGCGCTGTGGCTTCTTTTTCTTCTTTACATATTGCTTTGCCAGCATCTCCTCTTCAGGATCGGTAGCAGGGGCTGTTGCGAGGTCGAGCAAGCCAGCAGTTAGGCTACTCTCTTCGCTTGGCTCTTGACGAACAATCTCTTGGCGAGGCTTCTCGCGTTGCTGGATAGGAGTATTGTTGCGTTTTGGGTAGATACCTGCATCAAAGGCGTTCTCTTCGAGTTGGCAAGCAATATTGACAAAACTGAATTGGCGGTCAATCTTGGAGCCGCTGAATTTATACCCGTTGCAGATGAACTTTACACCCTCCGCTTCACCCGTTCTGCGATTCAACTTAAACTCGGTGCCAATCTTGTAGCGTCTCAATGCCCGCCTTAACTCGCTCCAGCTTACCGCTTTTGGGACTTCGTGTCTGAGTACATGGTAAATGTAATGCTTCACCTGGTCGTGTTTACGCAGTCTGTCAAACTTCACATTTTTCTTGCCCTCCGAAAAGTGTAGTCGGTAGCGAGCCGTCAGCATCTTGCACACCTTCTCGTTGCGGAATCGGTCGTTCTTGTCGCTTATCGTCCGCCCGTCATTATCCACTCGATTATAAACGATGTGGCAATGAGGATGGTCGCGGTCGATGTGTCGGGCAATGATAAATTGGGTGTTCTCGATACCCATCAACTTCATATAGTCGTGGGCGATTTTGAGCATCAGTTTATCATCGGCTGCAAGCCTTGCCGCATTCTCCGCAGAGAAGTTCAGCGATATGTGTCCAACGGTGTTTTTGACCTTGTCGTTGAGTAGTGTTTGTAGCTCAAATTGCTCTGCCATTTCCGAGGGTGAGCCCTCCACTCCGACAGCCTCCAACAGGCGCGATTTTTCTTCTTTCAGCACATAGTTCACGCACCCTCCGAACGATGTGCCTTTTACAATTTTACCTATCATCTTTTATCCGTTTTATCAGTTGTGAAATCTTCAATGCCGTGGCTTGGCACTCGTCCCTAACTCGGAAAAAACCTTGCCGGTTTGCTTGCTTTGCCAACTGGTTTAGGTTGGTGCTTTCACCTATGAGTTTTCGTATGATGTCGAGGTTCTCGCGAGTGATTCGTTCACGCACTGTACCTTGTTCAATGAGTGATCGTACTACCTCGCTTTGACTCCGTTTACTTCGTCTGCTCAGTGCTCGCAGCCAACCATATTGTTCATCCGAGAGTCGGATTGTAATTGTATTTTTCTTTTCCATTTTCAGTTGTGTTTTTAATGTTAATCTTGTGACCATCGGGAGCCGTCTCACCAGCCTTTCAGGTGAGCAAGTTGTCGGTAAAATGTAATACACCGACATAAACTTGCTCAACTGAAAATAGACAGATTTCAGCCTTTTAAGTCAAAGTCTGAAACTCCCTCTTTTCTATTGAAATTCAAGGGTATTTCTCAATGCTTACGACCTCTAAATCGAGCGTGGAAATGAGCGTTTCAAGGTGTGGATTTCGGACAATCATTCTGCTTAAAACGGACTCTTTCGTCTCGGCTTTTAAGAGATAATCGGCAATGTCGTAACCCGCTTTTCGCTCCTCATCGGTGGCGTTATTTTCCATAAAATCGAAGAGCGAAACCTCAATTCCGAGCCGCTGCATCATCTCCATTTTACCCCTCCAATAGTCGGTTGCTCCGAGGTCGGGGAAGAGTAAAACCTGATGATTTTTCAGTACGCTCATCGCCTCACTATTGAACGCTCCGTTCTTTCCTCCCGTTGCAATCCATAGATATTGCGGTAGAAAATGAGAGGCTATCAAAGCACTCTTTTCGCTCTCCACAAGTGCCACTGTTTGGTGGTTGTCGGCTGTCAAAAGATGCTCCCCGAAGAGGCATTGCCGCAAGTGAAATTTCTCCTTTTTCAAGAGCGAATGCACCCAAGTAATATGGTTATGCGGCTCCTTAATTCTTCGCCCATTTTCGGAGTTGTAGAGCATCACTTTTCCTGTGCGAATACGCCCAGAAATATCCACTTGCCAAAAGACCGTTGATCCCGTCCAATGCTTCGATGAGCCGACATTGTAGCGTTGCATCAGCTCGCTGGCTGCCGACTTGCCGAGCACCGTTTTCAGGAAGTGATAAAGATGATTCTTCTCATAGTGTTGCATCGAGAGTTGCATCATCTTCGGCTCAATGAATGATGGTGGCGGTGGCTCTATTTTTGCGGGCTTTACCACAGGGCGGTAGTCATTACTGAGTCGCTCCCTTGCTTCGGGATTCTCAGCGAAGTACATCTTCGGTGTGTAGTTGTAGCCGCACTTATGTTCGTGGTTGCAGCGTCCTACATAGTCGGGGAATCGTATCTGCTCATCGGTGTCTATGTAGCGTGCGAAACAACTTTTACGGTGGCAGTTGGGGCAGATGTGCCGCGAGCTGACACCCTTGTATGGTTCTAATATGAATCGGTATCTCATTTTCTTTTTGGTTTTGTTGTTACTATCCACATTTTCGCAATTTCACAAAACCCTCGGTTGCAAAATGTGGATAGTAACAAGTTATTTACTGTACTCTCCGTGATTGATTTTCTTGAATAGTGTCCCCAGATGGCGTTTCAACATCATCTTGAATGCGTGCTCCTTCATCCCGTAACTCTCTGCCAAAGCGATACCCTCTGCGGTGGTAAACCTTTGCGGTAGATGGTGGTAGATAGTGCGGTGCAGTTCATTGAGTTGCTCGTTGCCTATAGAAGTCTGTACCC
The DNA here is from genome assembly GCA_949285535.1 of uncultured Alistipes sp. Taxonomy (GTDB): domain Bacteria; phylum Bacteroidota; class Bacteroidia; order Bacteroidales; family Rikenellaceae; genus CASDZP01. The sequence continues at coordinate 68,083 of CASDZP010000006.1, read as the reverse complement.
TTATGGCTGTGATGCGGAAATACTCCGCGAGTTCAATAGCCCTACGCACACTCTCGATGTCGATAGCCTCCTTGTCGCACTCTCCGCAAGTCCAGCGGGCAAGTTGGATTATCAGCGCAAAGCGAATGATGTATATCTCCAACTTACAGTATATGCCGAGCAGAGCCTCGTTGCTTTCCAAATCGCACTTTCGTGCGTTGTCGTGCTGCCACGCATATAGTTCTCTCTTTGCCGCCTCACGAAAGGGGAGATGATGTGATTGCAGTTCACCCTGTTCATTGAACTCGCATTCCTGCTCTATGAGCCCATTGATAATGCACTGCCACTCTTGTTCCAACTCTTCGGGAGTCTCTCTGTCGCTCCATCGGCTCTTCTGTACCGATTGTGGCATTACGAATAGTATGCGGTCGATAAATCCGTTGCTTGCCCTCTCGCCTTTACCCAACTCACCGAGAATCTTCTGCTGAATAGTCCCGACAACCGAGATATAGGGTCGTTTGATGAAGATTGAACTTTGTGAACTCTTACGATCCGAGATTGTAGGCTTGGCGTTGAATACTGACAGCCAGAATTGCTCCTCCGAACCGTTGTTGTAGCGGTTGAAGTTCTTGAACCACGCCGATAGTTCGTCCGACCATAAGCACAGCCCACGAGGATTCTGTGCGTGAATAAGGCTCAACCCTTCGGGCGTTATGTCCGACACAAGGAAACGACTGCGCTTGGGTGGAATGGGAAACTCATCTTTCCCAGCCTCCAATCGCTCTTTCTTGGTCATCGACATCGTGCGCTCATACTCGGCATATTGCTCCTGATACTCCTTGTTGTGGCGGTAGTCGTGCTCGATAAATGGGTGAAACGCAAAACTTAATGGGTGGCTTTTGTTTGCTCCCGGTCGCCCGATGAGTGCCATATATAAAATGGGGCTCTCCACCCAGCCACGCTTAACCTGTGCAAGATGCGAGTTGCCTATACTCACCGCCAATGCCGAGAGCATAGCCGCAGCGATGTAGTCGATGGGATAGCCTTGCGAGGCGTGCAACTCGGTGATGATGCGCTGAATCTTGTGAGGAAAAACACTGATAGGGAACTCGCCGCCTGATAGTTCCGCACCCATACGCATTGCTGCACCCATTATGCCCTCTGCTGTCAATTTACTGTTCATAGCCGAGTGCATTAGAGGTTAAAGCCGCCTTTTGGTTTGCGTTTTACGCCGAGAACAATCTCTGCCGCTTGCTCTTGGAGGTTGAGTGCCTGTAACGGCTTTCGCCCCGACTCAATCCATTGCAGCAACTCATCTTCGTAGAAGTAGAGTTTCTTGCCACGCTTGTAGGCAGGAATCAGCCCCTTGCGTGCGAGCGTGTAGATAGTAGGTTTCGCCTTGCGTGTGATTTTGCACGCCTCGTCAATCTCGACAATGCGGTGCTTGTCGATTGTGGTCTGCGGTTGCAATGCCGCCACAATTTTGTGGATTCGCTCCACCTGTTCTGTCAGATAACCCACCGCCTGCGGCAGCTTATCAAAAGTAATTTCATTTGCCATATGCGAACTGTTTTTTATGTTTCGTTGGCAAAGGAAATCGGTGTTATAATGGTGAAATCACCCACTAAAATATAACTGCAAAATAACTTTTGGATGGTGATTGGTGGTGAGTTAAAGTGCTGATTTTCGTAAAATGTGGAATGTGTGATGATAAATATGATATGTAAAACGCTTAGCCAGAGAAGTTTTAAGTAATTTTGTGCTATGATTAATAAATATGTATATGACTAGGAAGAATGCAAGCAAGGAAACAATAAATATTTTGATTAATAATGCAAAATCAGCAATTTCGGATTCTGAACATATATTGAAAAATACAGAGTTGATAAAATCAAGGTTGTCTACTTTTGATGGAGCTAATTATTTGCAACTGCTTTTTGAATTATTAAGCGGTAGCCTTTTAGCTGTATATGAAGTTTGTAGTGATATGAAGAATATGTTATCTACGGATAATGTATACGTAAAGCGTTTTCATATGCAAATGATTAATCTTTCACAATATGAGTGGTGTAAATATTTAGTAGGTAGGGATCATGGAGGTGTAATCCCAAAACTAATTAATCATCTTAATGAGTCGCATAAAGAGACTATAGAATTAGAGAGTATATTACAACAGTTAAGATTACTGGGTAAAAAGTGTGATGCTGGATTAAGAAACATAACAGCTCATTACGACAATCCAAATACAATGTATTCAAAGTTGGTAACATTGAATGATGAAGATATCTATGCGAAAAGAGTTGGGGACCAATTATTGGTGCATGATATGATATTACAGTATATTTCTCCTATTCTACAAATGATTACAGAAATATTATGTACTGACAACAGAGAATGTACATATACAAGGAGTGTAGATAAATACTCTATTATAGATATTATAAATAAAAAAGTCGCAGAGGCATTTCATAATAAGGAAAAACTTGATATTGTAATCGCAGGACAAATTGCAAATGCTTGGGAAAATATCGAGTCACACAAAAAGAACTATACGATTTGTGAAAAGGCAATAGAATATCTTACAGATAAACAAGTAGATTGTAGTAGACTTACCGAAATACAAGCACTTGAAGAATTGCGATGGGAAGTTAGTTTTATGCAATATGATTTAGCTTGTTCTATGAATTCCTACCTTAAAGCAGATAGTAACGCAGAACGTTCTATATGTTTTATGCGTGCTTATAGAAATGAGATTAGTGCATTGTCTCATTTGTATGGTTATAATGATGAATACAGAGAAAAAAGTATATGGAGCAAAATTAGAACTGTTCCAGAGTTTAAATCCATTCCATTATCCAAAGAGATTGAAGATGAACTCATAGCCTTGACATCAAATTTTGATCCGAATAAGAGGAATTTATATACCCATTACAGAGAAGATACTAAATTAAATATTAGTGAGAGGTGGCAATGTGCAAACGAGATGAACCATCCAGAAGAGTTAATGCAAATGCTTCGTCTTGTGACACTATGTAAAAAAATTAACCAATTCTTAGTTTCGCTTGTGTCATCAATGCATTTATCTGAGAAACAGAAGAATGATGAAATGTTAAGTCCTATAAGAAAAATAAAGGAACTTGCCCAGAAGAACAATCAACAAGATATTGTTGCTATTTCAGATAAGTTTCTATCAATATTCTCTTTATTCGATAAAAAGTTATAGGATATTTACATTATCGTATCATCCAACTTAATCCGGCACTCAGACTCGGTGTGCGACATCTTGCGTTCGATGGTTGAGACTTCGATGTCGCGGAGAGCGTGAGCAAAGACATTCTTAATGAATGTGGCGGTGTGAATGCGTTTCTTGCCAAACGCCTTGCCGATGTTCCAGCCGAAGTGCATCAGGTCGATGCTTTTGAGTGCAGAATCAACCGATACGGGCGATAGTTCGCATGGGGTGTCGCACAAACTATATTCTGTGATGTAGCCACACAAACGGTCTAATTCCGCTTCGCTCATATAGGGAACCATCGTCTGCTTTGTATAGTCAAGAACACGCTCCAACTTTGCTTGTGATGCACGCTCTTGCTCAGCGATTGCATTGGCACGCAAAACCTCGTACTCCGATGGTTGTGGGGTAGTCTCGGTAACAGCAACCTCCTCAATCGGGGCAGCCACGATAGCGGTAGTCTCGGCAACAACGGCCACCTCCTCCAACTTTTGAAAGGCTGGAAGGCGCATCAGGAACTTCTCCATTCGGGGCAGCAGCAACTCATTAAGCGTCATTTGCAGGCTGATATAGAGTGCCGACAACACAACCACCGTTGCGAAGAATCCAACCGCTGCACTGAACTCATCATACCCCTTGACAAGCACAAACTTTCGTGCCAATACACCAAAAAGCAAAATCGCTCCAAACACGAACAAATAGAGTGCAATATATTCCGTTTGTCTCTTATTCATAGTCATCTTTGTTAATCGTTCTTGGGCAAAGATATATGAATAATCAACACAAAAAATGGCTCTTTTGCCTTTTGACCGCACGTGTCATAGGTTGTCCTATCGTGTCATAGCAACTCTATTTTTGCACCATATTCTCCATTTGAGGAAATTTTACTTATCTTTGTTACGGCTTACGACTTTAAGCGTTAAGCCAATACATATTAGTAGACATTTATTGTCGTAATCTTCAACATCGCAGATGTCCACGATAGGTGTATATATCCACCACTGACATTGGCTCAGTGTGTGCTTATATATCATCCTGCGTGGGCTTTCTGTGTTGCTTATTCGTTTTGTAGGCAGCCAAGGCCTCGATGTTGGGTAAGTTAATGCAGAAGCCTGCGCTTTTTTTATGGACTTATCTGGTAACAAGGAGTTGTTGGATAGATATTTGGTTGCCTTCTTCGCATCTCGCACAGCACCGCCTGAAGCACTTGACCTGGCCAAGCGGTGGGCGCACGAAATTGCTCAAACTGATAAGATTGTAATTAGCGGCTTTCACTCTCCAATCGAGCGAGCTGTGCTTGATATTCTGCTCGCCAATGGCTGTTCTGTCGTAGTCGCTCTAGGGCGTTCTCTATACCGAAAAATCCCAACGCACTTGCAATCGGCTTATGACAGCAATAGGGTGTTGTTCGTGTCGTTCCGAGACTACTCACGCCCATCGTTCTCAAACTCTCAAACCCGTAATTGGCTTACAGCCGATCTTGCATCGGAAGTTGTCTTTGCCCCATTCGACAACTCAAGCCAACTCTCGTCATTACATTATAGTATAGCCCATAGCTCTACGCCTTGTATTATCTTAAAATAAAATCTGCATCACTCATCGTTGAATGATGCAGATAGTAATAATGGAGTTTTCACCCTACCTTTTTGCGGTTTTCTCCCTACTTTAACGAAATCTTGTTGGCGGTCTCGCGTTTCTTGGAGTTTACAAGGTCGGCATAAATCTGTGTCGTGGTCACATTCTTATGCGTCAGCATCTTCGATACGGTGTAAATGTCTGTACCTAAAGAGATTTGGATGACCGCGTAGGAATGGCGAAAACAATGGAAAGTTATTTTCTTCTTTATTCCAGCATCGGCAATCCACTTTTTCAATGGGTGGTGTGTCATTGCTCGGGTGAGTCCTTTGAACACTAATCCTTTTCCCCATTCACCGCATAGTTCCAATGCCTCGTGGCTGATGGGGAGTGTTGCTTCGGTCTCGGTCTTCTCGGTACAGATGCGAATATAGTAGCCTTGATCGGGGCCTATTTCAAAGTCGCTCCATTTTAGTTGCAGTATGTCGCTGATGCGTAATCCTGTCATACAAGCGAATAGCGATGCTTGTTTGAGTACTGGAATACGGCAAGGAGTAGCAGCCAATCGCTTTACTTCGTCAAGCGTCAGATACTCTTTCTTAACCTCTTTCCACTCAATTTTTTCGAGGAAGTCATTTATATTCTCACGCAACATCTTTTCCTTGTAGGCAATCTTCAACAAGGCTCGGAATGTTGAGTAGTAGCCTGCTGCTGAATTTCGAGAGATATATGAGTTGGGGTGATGTATCTGCTTGCATTTGAGCAGATAATCGCGGAACTTTTCGCACAACTCAACGGTAATATCTCCGAATGTACATTTGCCACCGCAGAACTTCTCGAAGTGGTTACATACACAATCCCACTTTTCGTATCGTTCGCGTGCCTTTTGTCGGAAGTAGGCGAGGAAATCGACCTTCTGTTTGTTCTTATCGAGGAAGCCAAACTCCTCGTTGATAAGCGACTGCATACGAATACAGCGTATTGCCTCGGCTTTGTTGAGCATCTCTTGATTGAACATTCGCTGTTGCTCGTTTCGTGGCTTTGCGTAGAGGTAGATGCCGAGGAACTCTCGGCGACTCATCTTCATTGTATAGGGATTACGGATCGCAGGGTAGTAATCCAGATAGAGTGAAATTCGGTCATTGCGTAACGCCTTTTGGCGTAGGGTTACATTTGTGCAAGTTAGTGTCATAGTTGTTTATCTTTAATTGTTTATACTTTTTGTTGCAAATTAAGGTGGTGTTATAATGGTGTTATCAATCACCAATAGATAACTTCGATTAGTTTACTCAATCTTAGGTGGCTCGAAGAACTTATCAAGTTCGGCACGCACAATCTTGGTGTATTTGCCAACCTTGATGCGTGTAATGTTGTGATAAGCCACATAGTGGTAGAGCTGGTCGCGAGTGAGGTTGTATTTCTCCATCGCTTCAGGTATGGTGTAGTATTGCGGCTCTTCGGGTGTGGCGATACCTTTGGCTATATCGAAATGCTTTTTCGAGTAATAGACCATCTTGCCCTCCTTGCGCTTGGGGATGACATTCTTATATACGAAGGTGTAGATTGCCGATAGCGTCATACCGAACTTCTCCTGCAACTCCGCTACGCTGTACCATTCGGTAATACTTGCATCAGGTGCTTTCTTAGCAAAGTAGGAGTCAATATGTTTCTTGCTCCAATAGGTTCTGCCACGATTAAATGTGCGAGGGATATTATGCTCCTTCGCAATCTCATAAATCCACGATTCCTTAACGCCATATTTCTCTTTAATCTCGGCAATGGTGTAGAAGTCGGTGATGGGGACTTTTTCTTTTGGCTTGTTCTTTTCACTCACAGTGATATAGTCAAACATCTTATCTATGTCTGATCGCCTTATGAGAGTTTTACCATCAAATCTAACAGCCTTGATTTTGCCATACCTGATGTAGCGATAGATTGAAGTTCTCCCGACACCTAAAAATGCAGACACTTCGGTTGGTGTTAAGAACTCCTTTTCAGAATGAGGTTTTGCCTCTTCATCAAATTTGAGTTGAAACTCTTGTACTCTCTTTTTCCTTATTCTCTCCTTGTATGCAAGGTTTGCACACCTGTGAGAACAGTAGGCAGTAGAGGTTTTGTGTGCGGTAAAAATCTCCCCACACCATTCACATTTTTTCTGAATGTCAATCTTACTAGCCATTTTACTTCTCTTTTTATTTCGCCAAATCTGTTTCATCGCGTACCACAGCGTACCAAGGCGTACCAACTTCTCCATCATCTGACTTACGAAATTTCGCTTCTTGGCTTGCGAGGTACACAGGAGGTACAAAAACAGGCGTAAAAAGGCTTAGCAACGATTAACAACGATGCTTGCACAAACAAAAATAGCACCCGTAAAGAGTGCTATATTAATCATTTATGATTGATTTAACTATTTGATAATCAGTTATTTACTTTCCGATGCAAAACTTGCCAAAAATGTTCGAGAGAATATCTTGGGTGGTTATTTCGCCGGTGAGTAGTCCGAGGTGGTGAAGTGCCGTGCGGAGTTCTGACGAGACAAGGTCCGTCGGGAGATTGTCCGTTAAGGCTCTACGGGTTGAGACAAGTGCGTTATGGGTGTGGGTCAGCTGTTCGAGGTGACGGGTCGAGGTGATGATGACACTCTCGGTGGTTACCATGCCCGAAAACTTGTCGCTAAAGTGACGGCATAACGTGCCGAGCGCAGTGCGCTCTTTCGCGCATATCGACATCACCGTGACATCGGGGCGTACCTCTACCCCACTCTCAAAACAAAGTCCCGTTCCGTCCGCCGACATCTTCGCAAGTCGTTCGGGTATGCGTGCCGTAAGCGCGTCGAGCATCGTGTCGGAGATTTTGCGGGTAAGCATGTCACTCTTGTTGAGCAGTACCACAAAATGGACATCTTCCCGCAGTTCGACATCACCAAGCGCATCCACAATCAACTCCGTAAGCTCGGTTGTGAACATCTTGGAGACATTGTCGGACAATATGCCGTCCTTTTCGCATGACGACACCCCGTTATGCTCCGCCGTTCTGGCTATCAGCTCGTACGTATCGACAACAAAGAGAACGACACGTGCGTCCGCCGCCTTTTTTCGTGCCCTGTCGATGCCTATCGCCTCAAGAGGGTCGTCGGTGGAGCGTACGCCCGCCGTGTCGATGAAGCGGAACATCACGTTGCCCAAAAGGAGGGTCTCCTCAATCGAGTCGCGGGTTGTGCCCGCAACAGGTGAGACGATGGCTCTATCCTCATTGAGCAACGAGTTAAGAAGAGTGGATTTACCGGAGTTGGGCGCGCCTATTATAGCCACGGGAACACCGTTCTTTATTGCCGAGCCGCCAGAATAGGAGCTCATCAGAGACACGACTTTCGTGTCGATGCCGTCTAACAGCGTTTTGAGTCGCTCGCGGTCGGCAAACTCAACATCCTCCTCGCTAAAGTCGAGTTCAAGCTCCAAAAGAGACTGCAAATCGACAAGCTCGTCTCGCAACGTGGCGAACTCCGCCGTATAGCCCCCGCGCATCTGTGTGAGCGCGAGTGTGTGACCAGCCCTGCTGTCAGAGGCGATTATGTCGGCGACGGCTTCCGCCTCAACCATATCCATTTTACCGTTCACGTACGCACGAAGCGTATATTCGCCCGGCTCCGCAATGCGTGCGCCAGCCGAAACAAGCTCACCAAGTATGCGCGTCTTGATATACTCCGAGGCGTGAACGGAAAACTCTATCATATCCTCTCCCGTATAGGACGAGGGGGCGCAAAACTTACTCAACAACAGGTCATCGACCGTCTCGCCGTCGGTGGCGACAAAATCTCCGTAAGAGATTGTGAACGGACGCATCTGAGACGGCTTTACGCCGTTTTTGGGTCTGAAAAACCTGTCGGCGATGGCAAAAGCATCGTCGCCGCTCAATCTTATCACAGCTATCGCGCCGCCGCTACCCGTAGCAATCGCCGCTATTGTCTTTCCGTCTTGTATCATAAACGCAAAGATACTCAAACTCCCTCAAATACGTATGTTTTAACCAAGATTTATTGAATTTTCAACTTGACTAAAACATACGATTTCAAAAATATTAAGCATACCTGAAAAAACATACGCCGATATAGACTGAACCGACAATAAAATAGATTTAAGCCTGTAAACTCTTTTTATCTCAAAATTCATTAATTTTATCTCATAAATTCAATTGCAATATACCTTAATAAGTCTCTCCGCCGAGGAGAAAATGTCTCCGCAAAACAGAATACTGCAACATGAAAAGAGTGCTCGCTATTTTATGTGTCATGTTACTGACGTACGGATGTTCTGTCGGACACTACTCCGCTTTCAGATACGATAACGGAGCCGATTACGTGCATGACGGTTTATATCGAATCGTGGACAAAAAAGGACGTATCGGATATGCGGACGAACATGGGAATACGGTAATAAAGCCACGTTTCGCGTTCGGATTTCCGTTTGAGAACGGAAAGGCAAAAGTAACCGACACGGGAAGCCTTAAAACAGTACCATGCTCCGACGGCGAATACTCATATTGGGATAGTAACGAGTGGTATTACATAGACAAAAACGGGAAAAATGTAATTCCAAACCCGTTGATTGAAGTAATAAAAGCTGACGGGGTATGCTTTCAAACCTGTCGAAAAATAATAAACTTTTTACTAATTCAATCAACGTTTGTTTTATGAACTTTATAACTCATCCAATAAGTTATTAATAAATATTTCTTATATTTGTCATATCATTCGGTCGCGAATGATTTTACATATTAAGATGAAAGTGTTTCGATTTTATCCTTGATAAGAAATCTGGAAAATTTGAAATCAATGTAAGTTTTCTATATAATTTACTTATAATCAACTTATTTATGTTTTTACATCTTCAATTAAGAAACAATACAGAAACAAAATCATCGATTAAAGCTAATTCTGACCTTTTCTATTTTTATTAGGTTTCATTCCCTTCACTTGTTGCTCAGGGATTTCGAATATTACCGTGAGCAGCTCTTCTTTCCGCTTCAAGGGACATTGATTAGTAAACATACTTACAAAAAGAAAAACTTCCGATCTCTCTTCGGCCTGCGTTTCCCTTTTTTGTCTGCAAACTACTCTTACAATAATAGCCATAGGCATACAGACAAGCGACTAAATATAGTTTACTTTAGTTTAGCTTATATATAGAGCTAACCAACTAAACTGAGTTTTCGTAGTCTCTACCTGTTCAACAGAGTTGCATCCAAAAGAAAAATGGCTGAAACCAATACGTCTTGGCGTAGCCATATCTTTTCTTTCCATTGTTTGACTTTACTTTAATGAATATATAAGACGTGAATAAGTAAGGTTCTTATTTTTATTTTCGATGCAATTATCCTTTATTGTAAATTACGCATCATCTAATGCATATTAGAGATATTGAATAATACTATATGTCAAAAAAGTCATGACATATTGACTAATACAAAAACGTTTGATTGGTAAAAATATGGAATAGGCTATTTCTAGTCATCAATTTTGTTGAGATGTAAGGCGAGACTTTCTTCTCCTTTCATATGCCTCTGAAAGTTCTGCGGAAGGAATCTCTCGCATTAACTCCACACATATTTCACGACATTGTGCAAATATATCATTACCGTAGCGAACTCTCAGCAATTCATCATTTGGAAATGTTCTTTCTACTTGTCGTTTGATAGAGTCCTGCAGGAATGTGAAAACAAAAGGGAAATAAACACTATCCACCAATTCCTTGTAAGATATAATATCCATATTTTGACGACAAGCCCGTACCGAATCACATTTTTCCTTGGACATGGCGATGAATGAGAGTAACAATCGTTCGTATTTTTGATCACTCGTTTCTTCTATATCCGAAAGAATAACCGGAACCTCTTTGTTTCTCAAAAGGGGCTCTGTAGTATTTTCCCAGTTATTCCCCCAGCCCAGCCATAAGAAGACTCCACCAACACACAGAATCATAATCGCAATATATACGATCGGGTGACGATAGATCGGTTTCTTTGAGACCTTACGAGACTCCAAATCCTCTTCCTTGGAACATTTGGAACAGAAATCGCTCCATCCGGTACTCCCAACATAACGAGCCAAGACTGACAAGGTGGACGGACGCGGAATTGTCCCTGGCTTGATATATCCGAACAATCGTTTTAGAGTCGACACACTAATCAATTCGCCTGTTCTCTTCTGGATATCAGAGGACAACCGCTCGTAATCTGTCGGAGAATCTAATGTCTGCCCAAATACAGCGACGACCGCATCCTTCAATCTTTCTATATGCTCTATCATCCTTTCCATATATACAAAGATATATTTTTCAGGAATGAATCGCAATGCACCGTAATGGATTTGGGCATGCAATCTGTCAAATATACATTTGCAACAACAAAAGCAGTCCCAACACTTATGTTTTGTGTGAAAAAAATCTTATATTTGTGCCATGCATACGATAAAACGTATGTAACATAATATAAGACACGTGAATCTTAGGATTCCCAGGATAACAAAACCGCCAATTTTGAGGTGACGAAATCGTTACCGACTCAACCCGGGAAGAATAAGCACGGTCTGCACTGACATAGTGCGGACTGCTTGTTTTTCTATTTAGGGTTGAGAGCGCTTGGCGGTGCTTGTTGTCCGGATGGAAGGCAGCAGGTTCCGCACTTTTTTTATTATATGTATAATGATGAAAGCTCGTATTTGTATCCATGACCATACAGGCAAGACTCCGACAATCAGAGACGTTTATTCAAGATTAACAGAAACATGCCCATCGAAAGGGATACAGACATGTTAATACAAGCAACGAGACTATCTCTTTTAAATTTTTACCGCATAGTTTATTTGACAAAATAAAATTTTATTGACTATGAAACTCAGGACAATTATCAGTGTATTATTTATTGTCCCATTATGGACGATAAACACATCAATGGCACAAACCATAAAGACTTATAATGGGCCATTAAAAACGCCAGCGTCAATGATTAGTTCAATACGGTCTGACATAATAAATGTCTCGTATCAATATTACGAAGATGGCGATGAGAGAGTTTGGCATGGCACTTTTTATACTTCTAATGTCTCCCCATCATTATTAGGGTGTCTCGCGAATGTATCTGGACATTATGAACACGGGAAACAAACGGGACAATGGACGGAAACCTGGTTTGATAATATAAGCGGGAAAACGGAGGGCCTGTTAAAATACAGTTTTAAATCCGGGAAGTTGAATGGAGCATATACTTTCCAAAAAGAAGATTTATCAATAAATACCTCGTTTAATGAAAATAAATTTGCAGGTACATTAACGGCAACCACCAATCAGGGTTATTCCATCAAAGGGCAATTTGATGAGCAAGGACTGGCCTCCGGCGAATGGATCGAACAATACAAGAGAAGAGGCATACAGTACATAAGAAAGTATATATATGACCACGGTGTCGCAATGAGAATTGTAGAGTTTGACAATTCAACCGGAACAAAAACAGTGTTACTGGAAGCTACGAAGAGTGATTACGGGACAATTGTCATTGGCGACCAACATTACAAAACAATATTAAACGACTCTTGTTCCAACCTAATATACGACTATATCCCTTTGGGAAACTCTTCTGAGAGTATGATCGATTTTCTCGAAGATGAGATGCCCTTGTACCACTGGATAGAACGTCTTTTCGGCCAACCGTTTGTCGGACTTAAAAGGACAGAAGATCCCGGGAAACCGGAATCTCCATATTTAAGGGCAGAGATTATGCCGATGTTTCAAGGAGGAGATTTAAACAATTTTCATTCTTGGGTTCAGCAAAATCTGCGACAACCCATAAATACAGAAGGGGAAAAGATAGCGGGAAGAGTGATATGTCATTTTGTTGTTGAAAAAGACGGGTCTGTAGGTTATATAGAAATACAGAACAGTACAGATCCTTCTTTGTCGAATGAAGCCATAAGAGTATTGGAATCTTCTCCAAAATGGGAACCTGGGAAACAGAGCGGTCAAGTCGTACGAGTAAAATTTACTTTGCCAATCAATTTCAAGGAGTAGTAAAAATAACTATTCCTGGTATTATAATATGGCACATTCCATAATTTACCACCATTAAACATATGTTATCCGTGCATTATTCATCACAAACATTCCTAATATGAAAAACACATTGACCATTGTACTGGCCACCTTAACTGCCATTTTAACAGTATCGTGCAACTCACTGCTTGAACCAGAACACGCAGATAGCACCTATCTTAAAGGTTGGATCTTTCGAAACTGTATAAACGATGATTACAGAGAAAGTTGTGTGAAGGATTTCAGTGCTGGGGATTACGACTTTTCCTCTACGCCAAAGACTCTGTCTGAAGCCTGCCTTGCATTTCTTGCGGAATGTACGGATGACAGGTATTGGGTAAGTAATTATGAAACATGTACGAACAACATTGTGGATAAGGCTCGTGAACTAATTGACAGCGACCAAGGTTTCTTCGACATATTATTTGGAGAAAAGATACACAGCGAAAATATTATAAAAATCTTCCGACAGGATCCAGAAGCCACTACAACAATGCTCACGAATATGACGAATCAATTCTTTACTTTCGTTGAGAATTTAGCACAGAGCGAAGTAGATATGCTGAACTGGCAATTAAACAACGATGCCATAGCAGACACTTACACAGGATATCTTGTCGAATATGAAATAGGTAGCGGTTTCTATGTATTACTTAATCTGATCGAATACGACAACGAAGATCGTTACACTTGGGAAATTGTATACACTGGAAATTCACTGACCGAATTGCATCAATGTTATGAATAAACCTATGAAAAAAAAACTGTCCTTACTGTGGCAAAGAAATTATGGCTACGGCCAAAAAGTGCCGTCATTGCGGTGAATGGCTGCCTATGGAACAACAAATAGGGAAACCTTTCCCCAATAATAACATCTCGACACAGACCAATGTTGCAGAAAGTAGGAAAGAATTACCTAATGCTGGCATGTTGCAACTGGCATGTTGGATTACAATGGTTCTTGAATTCATAAATACTATACAGGATTATGATAACAAGCTTAACTCTTTTGGGGGATCTATTTTGCAATTCTTTGCCGATAATATACCCGATTGGATTGTCGTAATTGCTCTCGGTGTATTATGGTGCATCTTGATAATGGGATTACGGACTTATTGCCAAATTCGCCACATTGGCAAGATGCCTTTTATCGCTTTAGCTTGCCTAATGATAGGCATTTATTTCTTGGGCTTGATAGATTGTTTTGTCGAGGATGAGAATTTAGCCGTTGGCATATTATTTATCGGGTTTGTATTTCCATTAATAATTGCTATATCTATTCTGGAACTTATTATTGGGATAAAACTACACAAATCCGATTTTACGCGTCGTCTCGGAGTGTGGTTCATGATTTTTGCAACTATTCCTATAGTTTCCATGATCGTTGAATTAGGTCTGTGGAGTGGAGATACCCAAATGATATTGACCTATTTTATAGACTGTGCTATTACGATAGCATTACTTTTTGAATTGAAGGAAGTTTTTCAAAAATAAATAGTACACCCTCTAACTTAATTTTAAATTATAAAAAATCATGGAAACAAAAAGATGTCCTTACTGTGGCGAAGAAATTATTGCCGTGGCAAAAAAATGCAAATTTTGCGGAGAATGGCTGAACGAAACATCTATACCCGAACAAATTGACTGTCCGATATGTGCTGAACGGATTGATGCCAATGCTACTGTATGTCCGTTTTGTCTTGAACCAATCAATCTGGATCCAAGCTCTACAGCTGATGCTCGCTCCAAGTCATTAGGACAAATTCAGGCGGACGAGTCTGTGTCACCTGTCCCTATGAATGCTACGGCGACAGTGTCGTCTCATTCATCCATTTCAGGGAAGGACGATGAAGTTGCCGTACTTCAAGAAGGCTTTTTCAAAACCTATTTCTGGAATGTCGTAATGCAGCATTACGCCGATTTTAAAGAATCCATGGGTCGTAAAGCGTACTGGATGTACATTTTGCTATACATGATTTTAGTTCTGCTCATCTCTACGGGGCTCATGCTATGCAATGCCACACTTGGAAGCATTGCATATATGGTTTTATGCCTTGGATTGATGCTCCCGACATTGTCTGCTGCAATACGACGTTTGCACGATATCGGGAAAAGCGGATGGATGATTCTTGTTGCATTGATTCCTTTAATAGGCTCGATTTGGTTATTGATTCTCTTATATAAAAAAGGTAAAAACAAATCGCCCCATGCAAAGTGGCAGCTGTCCGATACGATCCATGTAGGTATTATGGCCGTTATTGTGGTATTAGGTATTATTTTATCGACAATCGGCGGTGAAAAGTATTATGTTTACGAAGATTCAGAATGGGAGCCTAACTGTGATTTCTCGTGGTTTTATACGGTCGCATCAGACAATAAGAAAGATATAGAGCCCAGCGATTATATAGACCGTTTCGGAGCACAATTAATCGTTGCTGCGGAAGAACCATTCGGGAAAGTGCGTAAAATTATTTCATCGGAAGACATTGCTGCCCGGAATCCTAATGTGGGACAAGACCTTCATTATGAAATCTTCCCATCGTCTATCGACCCTGATTTAATATATTTCAACTATTGGATGGATGGAATGGAGTTCCCTTTATGCGGCAAAGTGAACGGTAAGACTGGGGCATTCGATCTTTTTGATGGAACGATTATAGGAATGCTTTCCGATGGGAAATATGACGGATGTTACATAAGAGTTGATTCTGGCATTCCAGGTATATCGGATGGTGTTAAGATATACAAACAGAGTCCTATAGGTGAAAGCGCCTTACCATTATGTGTTTACGACTTCCGCCAATTTGGGGGTAGTAATGAAGTGTTTATATTCGATAAAGGAAAAGCGGCGGAGCTTATTGGAGCCTTATAGGAGACATCCGATGATGACTACAACTATTAACAGACACTTAAACACTTTAAAATGGAAAACACGAAACGATGCCCTTATTGTGGCGAAGAAATTATGGCTGCAGCCAAAAAATGTCGTCATTGTGGTGAATGGTTAAATGCCCAATCTCCATCAATGAAAAATCTTATTATTGAAAACAATCAAGAAACAAATATCGCTGATAAATTAGAAGCATCAATATCGACCTACATTGCATCGTGTGCAAAGAAGTTTAAAACAATATTTCTTTTAGGCGATAACTTATCTGACAGTATCATTAGGCAACATCGGAAGTATGCATCAATTAAAAGTAATGAGAAGGTATTAATGGCTGTAAACAAGATATTACTATATCCATTCAGTGGATTAGGAATAATAATCACCGATAAATTTTTATACTACAGATTGGTGAATCACAACTTCAAAATAATACCACTCATTACAATGTTCAAAAATAAACCAGTCGGTTCGATTCCTTTGACAGATATTGAATCGATTACCATTGGTAGAGATGTAATGACGATTGGAGGAGAATATTTTGGGAATGAATTCATTGTAAACGGTCGAGTAATAGGACTACTTCCTTTTACTGCCTTTAATTGGGATGCCGCAGCCGAAGAATTAAACCAGATCTTCAAAGTATTTAATCATAAAGGATGATTTTCTTTTATTCTGATTACTATAATCAAACACGAGCAACGAATATCGTATTATATTGATAGGAATTCATTGGACGTACTTGCTGAAATTTTATGTAATATCCGATAAAAGAAGATTAAGCAGAAAGCAATAAAAAGGAGGATGAATTATCCTCCTTTTTAATAAAATTCTACTTAGTAAAAAAGAGACTATAAACTAACCTGAATTTCGGATAAATCACATCCACAAAGCGAGTTGTTTTTTCCTTTTTTAAATTGAAGTCGACATTAATAGCTGGTTTCTTGTCAAAAAAGCAATATGCACACAATGCAGCCAGTATGTTAACAAGAAAATTATCGATACATCGGTGTCTTGAATGCGCAAGTTGACAGACATTCTTCAGCTGGTCATTAATTGTCTCAATAATGAATCGTTTTCTAAGCATTATTTTATCCCATAAAGACATAAGTTTATTTTTCATGTTCGCCTTTAATCCGGTAACAATGTGCACGTTATTGTTCCATAACATTTCAAACAGACTCTTGCCGACATAACCTCTATCTGCATATAGTTTCCCGAAAATATCTTTACTGAACACGTTGAAAATCATTTTATCGCAGTCGTCTATATTGCCTTTTGTCAACACAAAATCCAACAATTCCCCTCTCTCATTACACAGCAGATGTAGCTTGAACCCGAAGAACCACCCCATGGTACTTTTACCTCTTTGTGCAACCCAGGCAAACACTTTATTCCTATAAATTCTTCGATTGTGACATATCGGAATGCATGTGGAATCGACAAAAGAGATGCCTGTGCATTCTCCTAAAAGACACAGTCTCAGAAAGAAGAACATTTTGGTACCCACACGTTTCGTCAAACCAACAAAACGAGAATAGGAAGGTGCTTTCGGAAATAATTCTTTGAAATTTTCAAGCACACAATGGAGGTAGAAATGTTTGAAATTACGAAATGTATTTGTGTGAAATATTGTCAATATTATAATGATTTCCGAATCAGAAATCTCGAGTTTACGTTTACCACAACCTCGATACTTTACTATCTCAATTGCATTTTTTGATGACTCTGCATCAAATTCTCGACAAAAATCATCACAAATACAAAAAATATCAAAACTAAACATAGCGAAATTTGTTTGTTATTTATTTGTTTTTCAGTATTTTAAAAACAACAAACTTTCCGCTATTTTGCATTTTTTGACGGTTTTTATCCGAAACTCGGGTTAAATAGATTATTGGTCTTAATCAAATTCATAAAACAACGACACCCGATTCAATAGATATAAATTACTTCTATTGTATCGGGTGATATTGTATAAATAGTGTATCGCAGACTATTAGAGTCTTGCGAGCATGTTTTTCACGTTGTTTTCAATGCGTGAGGTGATGTCCTCGCACTCGTCACGGACGAATTTCTCGCCTGTGATTCGTTCGTAAAGCTCGATGTATCTGTCGCTGACGCTCTTTACGAACTCGTCGGTCATCTCGGGCACCTGTTCGCCTTCACGACCCTGGAAACCGTGCTCCATGAGCCATTCGCGAACGAACTCTTTAGAGAGCTGACGCTGCTGTTCGCCCTTGTCGAAACGCTCTTGATAGCCGTCGGCATAGAAGTAACGTGAGCTGTCGGGAGTGTGTATCTCGTCGATGAGGTAGATTTTACCGTCTTTCTTACCGAATTCATATTTGGTGTCAACGAGGATAAGACCCTGTTTTGCCGCCATTTCTGAACCTCTTTCAAAGAGTTTGAGCGCGTATTCCTCCAGAAGTGCGTAATCTTCCGCGCTTACAAGACCGCGTTTGATTATCTCCTCTTTTGAGATGTTGGCGTCATGCTCACCCTGTTCCGCTTTGGTTGTGGGGGTAACGATGGGTTTTGCAAAACGCTGGTGTTCACGCATGCCTTCGGGGATGGGTACGCCGCATATCTCGCGCGCTCCCGCCTTGTAGTCTCTCCATGAGCTGCCTGTAAGGTAGGCTCTCACAATCATCTCAACGGGGAACGACTCGCAACGATGACCTACGGTAACCATAGGGTCGGGTGAAGCGATTTTCCAGTTGGGACATATATCGGTTGTGGCGTCGAGGAATTTTGACGCTATCTGATTAAGAACCTGACCTTTGAAAGGAATACCTTTGGGCAAAACGACGTCGAACGCCGAGATACGGTCGGTCGCGACCATAACCAGATATTTGTCGTCTATGTCGTAAACGTCTCTCACCTTACCTTTGTAAAGCGATTTCTGACCTTCAAAATGAAAATCTGTTTTAAGAAGTGCCTTTTCCATGACTATGTGATTTTATTTTTGGGTTTTCTTCTTTTCCGAAGCGTTATTTTCCTCATCCATACCGCCGAACGCCGCTACAATGCTTTTAACAAGATTATGTCTCACAATATCCTTGCCGCTCATCGCTATATGGGTTATACCCTTGATGCCTCCGAGAATATCTATCGCCTTGAGCAGACCCGACTCGCTCTTTACGGGCAGGTCTATCTGCGAGGCGTCTCCCGTGACAATGAACTTGGCGGAGCTGCCCATTCGGGTGAGAAACATCTTCAACTGCGACAACGTGGTGTTCTGCGCCTCATCGAGTATCACAAAAGCGTTATCGAGAGTACGTCCGCGCATGAAAGCCAACGGCGCTATCTGTATCACACCCTCCTCCATGAGCTGTGTGAGCTTTTTCTGCGGAATCATGTCGTGCAGAGCGTCATAGAGAGGTTGCAGATAGGGGTCGAGCTTCTCTTTCATGTCGCCTGGGAGGAAACCGAGCTTCTCGCCTGCCTCGACAGCGGGACGTGTGAGCACGATGCGCTTCACCTCCTTGTTCTTCAACGCCCTGACGGCAAGAGCGATTGCGGTATATGTCTTACCGCTACCAGCGGGACCCGTGACAAATATCAGGTCAGAGTTTTCGTAAGCCTTGACCAGCTTACGCTGTCCCGGAGTTCTGGCTCTGACAACATTGCCGAGATTGCCGTAAACTATCACGTCGCGCTCATCTTTTGAAGGTACCGACTCCTCGTCACCATCTTTCTCTTTCGATGAACCTCTGACGATGGCTGACGGTTCGACCGTGTCGAATACCTGATCTATGACGTCTGGCGAGATATGTCCGTAACGGTCATAATATGCCTCCAACTCGGAGAACATCCTCTCGAAGCGTATCATCTGCTTCTCCTCGCCCGCCAACGATATGACATCGCCTCTGAGCGTTATCTTCAGAAGAGGGAATTTACTCCTGAGCCTGTCCATTATCTGTCCGCGGTCACCGCTCAACTCTCTTGATGTGAGCGCGGAGAGTTCGATTCTGCGTGAGAGCATATCAACCATTATCTCTTCACTTTCAATAACTGACCTGCACGAAGTTTACGCGGGTCTCTGATACCGTTCCACTGCATGAGCTGTTTTACGGTGACGTGATATTTAGCCGCTATCGAACCGAGGTTGTCGCCGCTCTTGACACGGTAAGTACCGCCCGAAGGAACGCTCGCACCCTTGGTCGGAGCCTTGGCGTCGTCGGGGGTGACGTTGACAGAGGACAAATCGACACCTATGTATTTTTTCAGATAGATAGTGTCCTTACCGTATATCTCCTGCTCTTTCTCGATGAAAGAAGATATGTCCTTTATCGGCAATACGAGAGTGTAGCTCTTCTCCTTGGCGGGGATAATATCGAGCTTGTACTGCGGATTGAGGTCGCGAATAACATCGATAGGAACGTTTATCGTCGAACTTATCTGCTCGAAATGGAGCATCTTGTTGATGTTCAGCGTATCGGTCACTATGGGGTGAGGCGGATTTACAGGTTCTATGCCGTGCGCCTTATGGAAAGTGTAGGCATATGTCATACCGATGAACGAGGGTATGTGACCGCGTGTCTCCTTGGGCAAATATTCATATATATCCCAGTAGGTTTTGGCTCCGGGAACACGTTTTATCGCCTTGTTGACATTACCAGGACCGCAGTTGTATGCCGCTATGACCAAAGTCCAGTCGCCGTATATGCGGTAATAGTCCTTTATCAGCTTACATGCCGCCTCTGTCGATTTGACGGGGTCGTAACGCTCATCGACAAAGCTGTTGCATTCGAGACCGTACGATTTCGCCGTTCGGAGCATAAACTGCCACAATCCCGCCGCACCGACATAAGAGTGAATCTTGGGGTTGAGGGTCGATTCGATTATAGGCATTATCTTAAGCTCCTCGGGAAGACCGTTCAGGTCGAGTTGCTCCTCGAAGATAGGCATATAGTACTGCGCAAGACCCATTATCCTCGACATCATGGAGCGGTATTTTATAGTGTAGCGCATGATATACTGCTTCACAATCGGATTATAAGGGAGCTGTACCGCAGTGGCGAGCATATCGAGACGAGCCTTATATATAGAGTCGGGCAACGCCTCTTTGGGGTTATACTCTTCGCTCAGGTCGATGTTTATGAAATCACGTGCAAAGTTGTCGTACGAGTTTTCAATATTGTTACGGTACCACACAGACAGAAGGCTGTCGTATGTCTCGGCTTCGCCTATGGCCAAAGTACCGTACGAATCGTCATCTTCTTCGGGCAACGAACCGACACTCAGAGGGGTGAGCTCCTCGGGCAGCGGATAGTCGTCATCAGAATCGGGACGGTTGTCGGCAAATGCCCGATTGGCGATGAAGAGCGTCGCCGTCAAAGACAATAGACACAATGTTTTTTTCATATCGTTATTTTTACATCCTCTTCCGCAGAAGAGTGATTTATCCTAAAATTTCAATTTCATGGCCATACCCAAACCGTCGCTTCCGCCACGAGACGATGTGCGTGGCGCGGAAATCATGGTAGGCTCGACCTTCATCGACAAGTCGTCGCTGATGTCATACTGACGCAGATATGCGCTCACGTGAGCGTCCACTATGTTGAGCAGATAGAATCCGCACGTCATTATGATACCCAAGTCTCGATAACGTCTGTATGAGTCACGGGTATTCTGCAACACTTCCGCGTCATATCTGCCGCCGAACTCATCGACGGTGTTGGGGTCGCCATCCGTCAATAGGTTATACGCCCTTTTGAAACGCTGATAGCCTCGGTTGTTATAGTCGATTACATAACCGAAAGCGGCGATACCGCCCCACACTATCGGCAGCTTCCAATATTGTTTGTTATAGACCTGTCCCGCACCGGGGAAAACCGCCGACAAAACGGTGGCTTTTCGGGTGTTGTGAACGGCTCCTTTATAGTTCATCGCCGCATCACCTATAAAGTAAAGATAAGAGACGGCGGCACCCGCTATACACAATGTACGCTGTGTTCTGTAACTGTTTGCCTTTTGAAGATAATGGCTCGACTCCTCGAAAGGCACCTGATTATATACAGCCTCGTTATACAGAGAGTTATATTTCTTATACTGCTTGCCGAGCAACGCTGCGCCTGTTGCAAAACCACCGACCGTACCGTAAAGGATAGGTATCTTCCATGCCTGCTTGTTATATAGCTGACCGAATCCCGGCAGGGCGAACGATATGGCGGACACGGTAGAGAACGATATACTGTCCTTAAATATTCTCGAACGCTCTTTGGCAATCTCAGATTCAGGCTCCACGACCTTGAATTTCTTGCTCTTGAGCGAGTCGTCCATCTCCTTGTACATCTGCTCCAACAGCTTGGCGCTGTTCAGCGTCATGACACCGCCTTTTACAGTGGATGTATCCACCTTGCTGCGTCTCAATGCCAACGAATCGACAACGGTTGCGGCAAGAGAATCGGATGTTATGGACATCGAATCGGAAACAACGGCAAGCGAATCGGTCGATTTGTCGATAGAATCGGCAGACATAACCGTAGAGTCGATATCCGAAGAGGTCGAGGGGGCAATTTTTTGAGCCTCCACAAGTTCATATGCGGGAATCGTATCCGCCGATACGGAATCACCCGCTGCACCGACACTCTTTGTTTGAAGAGAATCTCCTACCGATGACAAAAGGTATCGTTCCGACAGAGAAACACCTTGACGAAGCTCATCCGCAAAGGACGCTTTGCATACAAAAGGTGCGGACATGAATGACAACATGCCTGCAACCAATCCGTATGCCTTTCTGATATTCACTTATCCGATAGTTTCAAATTTCGACAGAATACTCTCTATATCGGAGTCGTTTTTAAAACCTATTATTATGGTACCTTCTCCCGAAGGACGTCTTTTTATGCTTATGTTGTCGTTGAAGAATCGTTCCAACTGCTCAACAAGACGCGTATAGCTTTCGGGAAGTTCCTCCTCCGCATTAAGAACCGCTTTCTGCGCCTTTTTACCACCTTCGGCAAGAGCCTTGACAATCTCTTCGGTCTGTCTGACAGAGAGAGCGTTCTTCACTATTCTGCGAAGCAACGACAACTGTTTCGCACGAGACTCGACAGACAGAAGCGCACGCGCGTGTCCCATTGTTATGATATCGCTCTGCAAAGCCGCCTGCAACTCTGCGGGCAGTTTCAACAGGCGGACATAATTGGCGACCGTGGAACGTTTCTTACCCACTCTGTCGGCGAGAGCCTCCTGAGTGATGTTGCACTCCTCCATCAGTCGCTGAAACGTAAAGGCAATTTCGAGCGCGTTAAGGTCCTGACGCTGTATGTTTTCCACAAGCGCCATTTCAAGCATCGTGTTGTCATCGACCTTGCGCACATAAACGGGAACACGCTCCAGTCCCGCCATCTGAGAGGCTCTGAAACGACGCTCACCAGATATTATCGTATAGAGCTCGTCGCTCTCCTTGCGTACTGTCAGCGGCTGAATGAGACCCAACGTCTTGATTGATTCGGCCAACTCTTCGAGAGACTCCTTGTCGAACTCCTGTCGGGGCTGCGTGGGGTTGGGTTTAATCAGAGAGAGCTCAATCTCCTCGACACCGCCTCTGAAAACAGGCTTGCTATCTCCGTTCTCAAAGTTCTTTATGTCGAGAATCGCACCCAAACCGCGACCCAATCCTTTTGCTTTAGTCTTCGTACTCATTTTCAGTTGCCTTTATAATATCTTTTCCGTTGAGAATCATTTTTTAAATCATATCCGTGCGGTTCAATTTACCCTCCACCGCAATATATAACTCCCGAGTCTGTCGGGAATCAGCTGTTCTTGGCTATCACCTCGTGCGCCAGATTAAGATATGCCATGCTACCCTTAGATGTCGCGTCATAGAGCAACACGGGTTTACCGTAACTGGGAGCCTCACTCAGACGCACGTTTCTGGTTATTATGGTATCGAAAACCAGCTTGTCGAAATGGGTCTTGACCTCTTCCACAACCTGATTCGCCAAATTTATGCGTCCGTCATACATAGTGAGCAAAAAGCCCTCTATCGTAAGTCTTGGATTAAGCTCCTCCTGAATCATGTTTATCGTCATGAGCAGTTTGCTGATACCTTCAAGAGCGAAATACTCGCACTGTACGGGTATTATGACGCTGTCAGCCGCCGTAAGCGCGTTTATCGTGACCATACCCAGCGACGGAGAACAGTCGATGAGTATATAATCGTAATCGTTTCTCAAAGATTCGGTCACCTGCCTCATCTTCTGCTGGGCCTTGTTTTTTTTCAAAAGTTCCGCTTCGGCTCCCGCGAGATTTATGCTCGACGGCAACACCCACAACGAATCTACGTCACCGCTTTTGAGGATGACGCTTCGGGGGTCGAGGTCGTTAATCAAAACCTCATATATACCGCTGCCGTTTATGTCGAAACCCAATCCCGACGTGGCGTTAGCCTGCGGGTCGGCGTCTATCAGAAGCACCCTCTTTTCAAGAACGGCGAGCGATGCAGCAAGGTTTATAGCCGTGGTAGTCTTGCCCACGCCGCCTTTCTGATTCGCCAAAGCAATTACTTTACCCATATAAACATGATATTTCTAAAGTGCAAAAATAATCAAATCTTTTTAAAAAAGTTCAAAAAAAGAGACAAATATACCCCACCGTTTTCAAGTCGCTCACATATCGTCTCTGACTGCGACAGAAAGGACAAACAAAAAGACAGACACCGTAAAAAGCAACCGTGTCCGTCTTTTATCATTCGTGAGAACAATGCCCTCACATATCGCTATTTCAGAATCTCATAAGAGCGAATGAGATTGATATACTGACGATAGATAATCTCTTTCTCCTTGAAGTTAATCTCGAAGTCGTTTATCATGCCGTCGTTACATGCGTCATAGAGCAATGACCAGAAAAGGTTTTTGCTCAAATAAACCTCACGACGGATTCGCTCGAACTCCTGCATGCAGTAGTTGTTGATACCCGATGCAGTATAGAATATATCCCTGAGCAGGGTACCCATGCTTTCGGCATCATCGGAAATCTCATCCTTAATCTGCTCTACGCTGGCTGCGCTGCTGTTGGAATTGAGATTGTTTATGATGCTGTTAAGCAATCTTTCCGAATTCTGTCTCTGTGAGAACGACTTGGGGGCGTTCGCAGCGAAAGTATCGTACTCGTTGTTTGCAACCTCGTTTTCGAGAACCGTCTCGGGTTCGGGCTGAACGGGTTCCTGTGCTACGGGAGGAACAGCTGCCGGCTCCTCTTCCCTACGCTGCGCTCTGAACGAGAAGCGGTCTTTCTTCACGGGTTTCGCGGGTTCTTCAGGCGCAACATAAGCTGTTGTAACCGTCGCACTCGGAGCTGCTGCGGCAACAGGAGCGGCAGCGGCATGAGCGCCTACACTCTGCGAAACGCTCGGAGCGTTGTTAGAGGTCTTTTCGTAATAGAGTTTCAATATCTCTACGTCGATTCTGTATTTATCGAGAATCACGCTTCTGTCCAAAGTACCGCGCGGCTTGCTCACATAAATATCGACTATCGGGCGTGCGAATCGTACGAACAGAGCGTTGATAGCAGCCTTATAAGAGAGCTGTACTCTGTCGGCATCCTCGGTCTCATATATCGAGTTGCTCAATTCCATTGAACCGATACCATAGAACATATCGCACAGCTTGTCGAGAATACTTCTCGTAGCCGATGTCAGATTGGCAGCCATCTTACGTGAGATGTCGTCCAAACGGCATATAGACAATTCGTGAAGACGTTTTCTCAACTCATAGTTGGTAAGGTTTATCTGCGGAACACCGGCAACCATGGTACGGTTTACATACTCGTCGATATTAAACTCTGTGGTCTCCTTAACCTCATCGACAAACTCTCCGATGATTGCATCCATGTTGAGAAGATTCTCGTGCATCTTCTGCGTCTCCTCGGTGTCGTTGATGATGTTGTCGTAATACCACACGTCAAACTCTTTCATGGTTGTGTTCCACTTGTGGTTGAACCACTTTTTGAAAGCGTTGACACGTATGGAGTTGATTCGTTTCTCCTCGTCCGAATCACGCGGAGCGGAGAAGCCGTATTTCTCTTCAATTATCGAACGCAACTCGTTTATTACGGCGATTGTCGCGTTGATGTAATCTTCGCTGACCTTCTCGTAAACCTTGAGGCAATCCTCGTCGATATATCTCTGCATCTTGGAGATAATAGACTCAATACCCGCGTTCACGGTACCGTCGAGGTTTATCATTGCGAGCGATGTAAGCTGCTCTATCACCTCGTCATTTGCGAATACCCCGATTTTGGTGAGGTGACCCAACGCCGAACCGACAACGATGTTCTCGGTTTTGCAATATTTCGACCATTCGTCCTTGGCGATTGCCACACGGCTCTGGAACTCGCTCTGAGAGAGTCTGTCGCACTTGTTTATGAAGACGAAGAGTTTGTTTCGGATATCTATGCTTCTGTCGAGCAGATTGCTGATATCCATTATGTTGCTCGTAGTAGAGTCGATGTTTACACGGTCCTGTGCCAAAGAATAGACGCAGACAACGACATCGGCGCTCTTGAGACGATACTCTGTCTGTTTCTGGTGATATGTAAGCGGAGAGTTGTATCCGGGAATATCATAGATGATGAAATTGTTTCCCGCCTCCGTGTTCATGTTCGTCGGGATGTAAAGGCGGATGTATTTAACGGCACGCGCCAGATATTTGTCCGTAACGAAGTCACGGAACGTATATCTCTTGAGCATGTCGTCGGCATTTCTCACGTCGAACTCTATACTGTTGTCGGTGATGAGCACATCTGTTCTGAGCACCTCTCCCGTAAGGAATTTGGCTATCTCGGGAACGATGACCCCGCCTTCGTCGATTACCATTTTCAATTCGGACTCAAACGCAGCCGTACCCAGCTGGGTAATTCTGCCTTCGGGTTTTTCGATGGATTCACGCAGGTCTGCGACGTATGCCTCGAAATCTTCCACATTTTTCATGGCGATTTCGACATGCGCCTCGCTATTGTTTTCCACCGGATGGATTTCCACCGAAGCATACGTACAACGGCTGTTCGGGTCGGTCGGCAATATGTCCTCTCCTATCAACGCGTTGATAAAGCTGCTTTTGCCTGAACCTTCGGGACCTATCACGGCCACTTCGAACTTGTTCTTGCTTATGCGCGAGTGCAACGAGTTTATTCTCGCCTGAAGGTCGTTGAGGTAATTATCGCCTCCGGGCTGATGCTCGAGGAACACTTTTCTGATGACCGGAATATCGGTCAAACGATTGAAAATCTCAAAAGTGTTGTTACAACTTTTAAGGTTGCTTAATATAGACTCAGACAAATATCGAGAGGGAGAATAATCCGCCATCACGACACCTGCCTGTCTTTTCGAGGTTGAACTATCCATTAAATTATTTCTTTGAGTCCGAGTTATTAAAATCAACGTCGACAAAGATCCATCCACTTGCCGGCGAACAATTCATACGCATCCGCAAATATAATCATTTTTTCTTTTTTATAAAATTTCGAATGTAAAATTTAAACTTTAGTTTTCGAGTATCAAAAAACAGCCTCATTTTTCAACCGATTTAACAAAAACAACGGCATACTTTTCATACAATCCCGACAAACGGTTGTCACAAGCGTTCCGAGCATAGCAAAGCAGGCACAAGTTTTCCGAAAACAGCAAAGACAACGCCCGATGACGATACAGACCGAGACAGACACACATAAAGTCCGTTTGCCTAAAAATTTCCGTCAGACTCTTATTTTATTATATTTGCATCGAATAACCAAACAACAAGAAAGATGCTTGACACACAATTCGACCCCAATGACATATCGATATCGAACGGTTGCTACTACGCTCTGCCCTACTCCATCGAACAAAGCGCGTTGGTTCTGGTATCCGTTCCATGGGATGTGACCGTCTCTTACGGCAAGGGCACGGCAGGCGGTCCCGACGCCATCATCGAAGCGTCGGAACAGCTCGACCTTTATGACCACCACTGCGGCAACACTTATGAAAAAGGTATCGCCACCATGCCTATCGACGAGGAAATTCTCGAAGAGAGCGCAGAACTTCGCCGAGACGCCGAGCGAATAATCGCATGTCTCGCAGAAGGCGAACAGCCGCGTGGCGACATAAAACGACGCCTTGACAAGATAAACGACGCCTCAACCAGGTTGAACGAAAAGATTTTCAGGATGACGTCGGATTTGATGACATCGGGCAAGAAGGTCGGACTTGTCGGCGGCGACCACAGCACTCCGCTCGGTTACATGAGAGCCGTCGGCAAACATCACGGGGAGTTCGGCATACTGCACATCGACGCCCATGCCGACCTGAGAGAGGCATACGAAGGATTCAAATACTCGCACGCCTCGATAATGTTCAACGCCCTGCGAGAGGTCGAGAACCTGAAAAGCATAACTCAGGTGGGTATCAGAGACTACTGCGAGGCGGAAAGGGAGATTATAGACACCGACAGCCGCGTCACAACCTTTTTCGATGCCGACATGGCGGCGGACAAATTCACGGGCGTATGCTGGAGCGACATCTGCGACCGCATCATCGACACCCTGCCGCAAAAAGTTTACGTCAGTTTCGACATCGACGGATTGAGCCCTGACAACTGCCCCTCGACAGGAACACCCGTACCGGGAGGTCTCAGCTTCAACGAGGCGGTATTCCTGCTTAAAAAGCTCTCCGACAGCGGCAAAGAGATTATCGGTTTCGACCTTACGGAAGTGGCGCCCAATCCTACCGACAGCGAAAACCACACGGACGCCAACATAGGCGCCCGCGTACTATATAAATTATGTAATTTTTCACTGAAAGATTAAACCCACCTATTTCAAACCGCCGCTCTTCGTTTTCGGAGGCACTACGGGATAAACAGGCGTTCCATCCTCTTTTTCGGGATAGAGCGCCTTCTCTTTTTCGAGACGCTTTATCATCGCCGCACACATCTTGCGCACCATTTTGGGATTACTCTCCGCCAAATCATTATGTTCATAAGGGTCTTCGGCGAGATTATAGAGCTTTTGAGACGGATTTTCAGCGTCATTCGGATTATAGTAATAAATCAGCTTCCAGTCACCTTTTCTGTAAACGGTAAAATAGCTTCCGCGATGTTCATGCGGAAAGTGCATCAGAAAATCGTCTCTGTGAGAGGCGTCTTTCTCTCCTCGCGACAGCTTTTTAAGGTCCGCTCCGTCGAGAGTGTGATTCTTCGGCAGAGGAATTCCCGCTACCGACAAAACGGTCGGATATATATCCATTATCGTCGCCTGTGCTGTCTGTATCTCGCCTTGCGCTATCTCATAACGTTTCTGAAACTCATTGTTCGGGTCATTCTTGCACCACGCCATAATGAAAGGAACACGCATACCCCCCTCATACTCCGAACCTTTCTTACCTTTGAACGGGGCTGACGAGCCATATTCGTCCGCACCTCCCAGCGGCGCGTCACCACCGTTGTCGCCAAGGAAAATCAGTAGAGTGTTTTCCGCCACTCCGAGAGAATCGACATAATCGAGCAAATCGCCCAAAGACTTGTCCATACCCTCTATAAGAGTGGCAAACCCTACCGCATAATTGTTTTCCGAAAACTCACCGTTTTTATAATTATCGGCAAAACGAGGGTCTGTTTCAATAGGCGTATGCACGGCATAGTGAGCCATATTCAGATAAAAAGGCCTTTTCTGCTTCACCGCCTCGGCAATCTCTTTTTTTGCCTCTATCGTGAGAGCCTCCGTAAGGAATGTATCCGTTCCGTGATATTTTTCGAGTCCCGGTACCGCTCTCGAGCGGGTTCCGCCGAGCCAACCGTAACCGTTACGACCGAGATAACTTCCAGGCTCACCTATCGAAGAGCCCGCGACATTCACCTCGAAACCTATATTTCGCGGGTCTTCACCCTCACTGCCGATACGCCCGAAATGGGCTTTACCAACATGTATTGTCTTGTATCCCGCCTCTTTTAGTATCTGCGGATAACACAAATCCTCATTTTCGAGACCGTCCCAATTCCAGAGGCTGGGTCCGTATTCGGTTCTGTTATTGCTTTCGGAATATATCCAGTTGGTTGTTCTGTGTCTGGCGGCATTCTGTCCCGTCATAATTGAAGTTCTGGAGGGGGAGCTGACGCTTTGGGCATAAAACGTGGAAAACCGTATCCCCTGATCCGCCAACCTCTCCATGTTCGGCGTATGATACCACCTGTTGAGCGGCTGTTCCACGGGACGCCCCTCGCCGTCGGTTACAAACGGAACGGATGTATCCATCAATCCCATGTCATCGACCAAAAAAAGAATTATGTTGGGTCTCTCCTGTCCGTAAACAGCCAAAGAACACGATACCGCCGCCAATGACGCGACCATTTTTCCTGCCATACCTCTATTTTTATTAATTATCGGGAACAAATCCAACGACACTTGGATAAACATTCCTTAAAACTTCCGTATCAATACGTATCAATAAGCGAGCAAATACCCCGCCGATGTGCCGACATAGCCCGGACCGACATTATAAAAACATTATTTGTCGGATTACTGGCAAATAAAAAATCGCTTGTCACAAATTTAATCAAAACAGACGAAATACCACCGTACAACGCCCAAAAAATTTTATCTTTTACCGCATTTTCACAATTACCACGAAGCTTTTTTAAATAAAAAATTTGTTTAAACTGATTTTTTGTATTACATTTGCATCGCAAAGTCAGGAGAGGTGGGTGAGTGGCTGAAACCACCAGTTTGCTAAACTGACGTACGGGGTTTACCTGTACCGGGGGTTCGAATCCCCCTCTCTCCGCAAAAAGCTCTGATTTGAATAAATCAGAGCTTTTTTGTTATCCGTCAAAATCTGTTTTCAACGGTTCTTAACAATAGCAATCGACGAACCGTACGTTCTTGAAAAAACGGACTTATGTATTCCTCATTTCCGAGACCCAATCTTTTCCAATACACGTATTGACACTTTGTTACAGGCATAAACATTGGCAAAAACACGAATACAACTGTTCAGCGGAAAAATCATCAATCGACCTTTTTAAGGTTTCGGTTATTTTACTATGTTCGGAATATAACTCGTATCAAACTCATTAATACTCTTAAAAAAGTAAAGAACCGTAAAAATTTCCTCACATACGCAAATAAACTTCTTATATTCAATATTTTTTATTAAATTTATGGCATCAGTAATTCCCTTTTGACATGAATCGAATAAAACAAATAGTTTTGTTTTTGCTGTGTGTAGCGGTATCATCCACGGCAGGAGCCGCCTCGCTCGTCCAGGGGATAATATACCTTAAAGACGGGTCTGTCGTTGAGTGTTCGGAAAAAGACCGACTCAAATTACCCAAAAGGTCTGGCGATGTAAAGCTGCTTCGCAAGGCTTTTTACAAAGACAAGGTCAAGGAGATTTTCAAATATGAGGACATCGACTCCATTGTCTGCTGGCATCCAGTCTCGCCCGCTCATCAGCGCAAATTCATTCCCGCACCTGAGGCAGGATGGCTTTGGGCATACATTGAGACCCCGTATATAGGAGCGTATGTCTATTCTCAAAAAGGATACGGTATCGACAACAACGGAGGAATACAAGTCTTGGTTAAGCAACGCTATTTCAGCAGATCAAAAACGGTTTACTATCTGCGTAAAGAGGGTGATGCTGAATTTCATGATGTCGGTTCGGCAAGCAGAAACGCGAAAAAAGGTTTCAGAGAACGAATTGCCGAGTACATCTCCGACGACAAGGAGCTGGCGGAACAAATACTCGGGTCCGAAAGTTCCAACCGCAGCAAAATCATTCTTATGCTAAACGACTATTATCCGAAAACCGATAAAACGCAATAACCATGAAACATTTATTACTTTGCTTATTGGCTTTGGCTGCCGTTTTCGGGACAACCAATCGTGCTGAAGCCAAAGACCAGAAGGATGAAGAGTCACAGCATGTGATTGTGACCCTCAAATCGGGCGAACAAATCGACGGATATGTTCATCGCGGATGGCACGCGGAAAATTCTATGTTCAAAAAAGGAAAATTTTTCATTTAAAATCAAAAAGACACCTGAAGACAAAGAGCCTGTTGAATATACTGCCGACGATGTTGTAAGCATAGAATACACCGAAGAGACAGAAAACAATCCCGACGGTGTCCGTTGGGAATCACACCCTCTCGCAAGACCCAATTTCTCAAGCCGTTACAACACGATACAACGATTGGTCTGTGTGGATAAAGTCGGAGAAAACGCCACGGTGTATTGGTGGAAAGTATGGGCTGCCACGGGTCAGAACTTCTCAAGCAGACAATTAGTAACATATTTCGGAGTACGTTTCCACAACGATGCGGAAGGAATCGTTTACCCCTATTCACTTGTAAACTCCGTATTGATGGACCCGAAATACCCTGGACTCAAAGATTTCTGCAAAAACTGGTTCAAAGGTCCGGAGGGTAAAGTTCACAAAAAAGAGGCAAAAGAGAACGATGCATGGATTCTCGACATGTACGACGCTTATCTGGCTCAACAAAACACAGAAACAACAGCCGAATAACAGAACAGCCGAGAGAGTTTTAATGATATGACAAAAGTGTGAATTTTAGAAGAATTTACACTTTTGTCATATTTATTTTGTGTCCTTCATGAATATTATTGTCAAGGAAATCCCTTGCTCCACACTTTCAGACCAGGCATACACCATTTAAAAAAATTGGCTGTCGAAAAGAGATGAAATTTATTTCGTACACATCGAAAATAAGATAAAATTCGTTAGTTTTGCAGTATTACGGCAAGCAATAAATAATTACGGTTTGCCGTAACGTAAAAACATTAAACAAATTTTTCAAACAAACATTTTCTGACATGGCAACAATAAAAACACGTTATCTCGGAAATCTGCGTACTGAGATGACGCACCTTCAGTCGGGTTCGGTTGTTTTGACCGACGCCCCTACCGACAATAACGGCAAAGGCGAGGCATTCTCTCCCACCGACCTCGTGGCAGGCGCACTCGCAAGCTGCATGCTCACGATAATGGGTATCGCCGCCAATACACACGGATTTTCGATAGAAGGCACTACGGTCGAGATAACCAAAATAATGTCGGCTACACCACGCAGGATAGGCGAAATCGTCGTAACATTCAATATTCCGCAGGAACACGACGCAAAAACAAGAGCGATAATCGAAAACGCGGCAAAGACATGTCCCGTGGAGCACAGCCTTCATCCCGACATCAAACGGACGATAACGTTCAACTACGGAACAAAATAATTACACGACAAAACGACATCCGAAACCAATCACAAAAATCGGATGTCGTTTTATTTTGTGCTTTACATAATCGACAGATTGATAACCCCGTAACCTCTACTCTTTCATAACAAAATATCTCCATCGACAACCGCAACGATGACGATTTAAGACAAAAAACAGCGATTTTCCTTATCATTTTTTAAATTTATGGTTATATTTGCCAAATAAAAACAACAAAAAAGCAACACCATGAACCAAACCGAAATAAATGACATAATCAGTCTTATCAAGAGAGAGGTTGTCCCTGCAATAGGATGCACCGAACCGATAGCTGTTGCGTTGTGCGTATCCAAAGCCACCGAACTGCTCGGTACCACTCCCGATAAGATAGAAGTTCTGTTGAGTGCCAACATCCTCAAAAATGCCATGGGTGTGGGCATTCCCGGTACGGGTATGACAGGTCTTCCGATAGCGATAGCCCTCGGCGCGATAAAAGGACGGTCGGAATATGGTCTTGAAGTGCTCAAGGATTGTGACAAAGAGGCTGTCGAAGCGGGTAAAAAGATGATTGAGAGCGGCTGTATCAAAATAGCCCTCAAAGAAGAAATAACAGAAAAGCTCTATATAGAAGCCACCGTCTGCAAAGGCGGCAAAGAGGCGAAAGCCATTATAGCTACGGCTCACACCAATTTTGTCTATCTGGAGCTCGACGGCAAAGTTCTTCTCGACAAACGCAAACCCTCCGCATCTGAAGAGGAAGAGGAACACAAAGTGGAACTCAACCTGAAAAAGGTTTATGAGTTTGCGACGGAGACACCTGTCGAATCATTGAAATTCATTCTTGAGAGCGCACGCCTCAACAAAGCCGCCGCAGAATACTCGTTCAACGGAAATTACGGACACGGATTGGGTAAACTGCTCAGAGGCGACCTCGAAATGGGGATAATGGGAGACAGCATTTTCTGTCACATAATGTCCTATACCTCTGCCGCTTGCGACGCGCGAATGGGCGGAGCGATGATTCCCGTGATGAGTAATTCGGGTAGCGGTAATCAGGGTATATCAGCCACTCTTCCCGTGGTGGTTTTCGCAGAAGAGAAAGGATGCGACGAAGAGTCGCTCACAAGAGCGTTAATACTCAGCCACCTAACCGCCATATATATAAAACAGAGTCTGGGACGTCTCTCGGCTCTTTGCGGATGTGTCGTGGCGGCGACAGGTTCAAGTTGCGGCATAACGCTGCTGATGGGCGGAAACTATACGCAGATATCGTATGCGGTCAAAAACATGATTGCCAACCTTACCGGTATGATTTGCGACGGAGCCAAACCGAGCTGTTCGATGAAAGTGAGCAGCGGGGTGTCAACAGCTGTAATGTCAGCCATGCTGGCGATAGAGAACAGGTGCGTCTCTTGCGTGGAGGGTATCATCGACAACGATGTCGATTTGTGTATCCGTAACCTCACCACGATAGGAACCACGGGTATGGAAAAGACGGACAAAGTAGTCCTCGATATAATGACCTGCAAATAGCTACAACGATAAAATCGGAGTGTCACGCATTCTGTCACTCCGTCGAGGTTTTGGTGAATGCAAAAAAAGCAGACGATACTCTATCTCCATCGGAGTATCGACTGCTTTTCTTTTTTTGCATATCCGAATATCTGTTTTACATATTCAAATATCCAAATATCCAAATATCTTAAAAGAATATCGGCTAACAACGACAAAGAATAAATAATATAATACGACAATCATGCAATACGACAATCATGCAATACGACAATCATGCCGCATTACACATAACATATTGCCATATCATATTGTCGTATCGAACCAACCTGATTAACGGATTACCATACGATAGGCTCTTTACCCTCCGCCACGAGATAATCATTTGCCTTACGGAAATGACCGCAACCGAAAAAGCCGTTATGTGCCGAAAGAGGTGACGGGTGGGCGCACTCCAACACAAGATTGCGCGACCTGTCTATGACTGCGCCTTTACGCTTCGCATAGGCGCCCCACAACATATAGACAATTCCGCTTCGGGTGGCGTTAAGCTCTCTTACGACAGCGTCGGTAAACTCTTCCCAGCCATGCCCCGAATGCGATGCGGCGGCAGAGGCTCTGACCGTCAACACGGAGTTGAGAAGAAGCACACCCTGCGACGCCCATCTGTCGAGATTACCGCTGACGGGAGGCTGTGTTCCGTACTCCATTTCTATCTCCTTAAATATGTTGCGAAGCGACGGGGGAAACGGCACACCGTCAGACACCGAGAAACACAATCCGTTCGCCTGTCCCGGTCCGTGATAGGGATCCTGACCGATTATCACCACCTTGACATCTTCGACATCGCAACGGTCGAACGCCCTGAATATATTTGCGGCGGGAGGATAAATGACCGCATGACCGTATTCAGACTTTACAAAATCGACCAGCCGCGCGAAATAGGGCGAGTCGAATTCGGCAGACAAAAGGCTTTTCCAACCGGGAGATATTCGTACATCCATTATTTTCCGTGTTTATAACAACACAAAAATAGGAATATTTATCAGAAAACAACACAAAAAAAGAGGCTCTCTTTTGTCCGAGAGCCTCTGTAAATATTTTCATCAATGACGACCACCCGTTACAGATTGCCGCCATACCGATTACATATTGCTTTTGAAGAAATCAACTATTTTACTGAAAGGTATCACATCTTTTCTGTCATACAAATCGACATGCGACGCTCCCTCAACAATCAACAGCTCTTTGTTGTCGCCTTTCAACTTTTTGAAAGCGTCCTCGCTGAAATAGCGTGAGTGCGCCTCGCTTCCGTGTATCATCAGTACCGCACCGCGTATTCTGTCGGAATATGCGAGAATAGGCATATTCATGAAAGGAAGTGACGAAGTGGTGTTCCATGCGCCATTGGAGTTTATCGAACGTTCATGAAATCCTCTTGGTGTCTTGTAATAAGAATAATAGTCCTGTACGAACTTCGGCTCCTCACCCGTAAGTTTATCGGGCAGACCGCCGTCCGACGGTGTTGCGACACCCGAATGCGCGTCGGCTGTACGCTGTTCGTTAAGTCGCTTCAAAAGCTCATAGCTGTCATTTTCACTCATGGAATCGAAGTAGCCTTTGACTGTCACACGACACATGTCGTACATTGTCGATGTCACGGTGGCTTTTATCCGTGTATCCATAGCCGCGGCGTTGAGTCCGAATCCGCCGAAACCGCATATACCTATAATACCTATCTTGTCGGCATCGACACAATCGAGCGTCACAAGAAAATCGACAGCCGCGCAGAAATCCTCCGTGTTTATGTCAGGAGACGCCACGTTACGGACGGAACCGCCGCTCTCACCCGTAAAAGAGGGGTCAAAAGCGAGAGTGACAAAGCCCTCCGCCGCGAGAGTCTGCGCATAAAGTCCGGAAGCCTGCTCCTTGACCGCACCGAAAGGACCGCATACCGCGACAGCCGCCGCCTTACCGTCAAGATTGGCAGGCATATAGAGGTCACCCGCCAGCGCTATCCCGTAACGGTTCTTGAAAACCACTTTCTCATGTTTCACTCTTTCGTCACGAGGGAACGTCTTGTCCCATTCTCGGCTCAATTCAAGTTCATAATCCTCTTTTTTCATAACATCAGCTTTTTGTTCCTGTCTCAAATCGGACATTGCGGCATGCTCTACCCCACCGCATTCCGTTCTGAAACTTTCTTCCCGCATAAAGCGCGTGTCACCGACACTCCCGACGACGATACCGCTCGCAGAGGCATTCCCGACAAAAGTCAGGGAAAAGACAAACGACAAAAACGCGGTAGTCGCGTTGGCGACAAACGCTTTTGGGAAAGAATTTTTCTGTTTTAAAATCATATTGTCAATCTTTACAACAAACCGTATGAAACACGGGTCGTTATTTCACTTACAAAAGTATGACAAAACAAAAAGACCCTCTTTTTCGAGAGGGTCAAACTTCTTTTTTCAAAAGTCCATTTTCACAAAACGGTAAAATGGCAGTTCAGTTATCTGCAAAGCTCCGTAGGGGATATTCCGTACTGTTTTTTGAATACCGTGGAGAAGTGGGATATATTCTTGAAACCTACGTCGGCACAAACCTCCGATATTTTTGCCCCCCGCTCCTTCAATATGTCATATGCGGCTTCGAGACGTCTGCGTGTCAACCACTTACTTGGTGTCAGGTCACAAATCTTTCTGAAATCACGTTTGAACGTGGAGGGGCTTCGTCCCGTATAGTGCGCCATCTCCTCAACGGTAAGGTCATACATATAGTTCTCGTTCATGAAAGCCATGATGTCGATTTTCCATAGTTCATTGAAATCAAAGAGCATGGGAGCGAAACGGTCGTCGATGTTCAGCAGGGCGAGAAGTCCCTCCTGAAGTTTCAGGTTCATAAAATAGGGCTCAGGCTTAACCGAAGGGTCGAAATAGGGTTGCATCGAGACAAAGAGACTTTCAAGCTCGGCAGATGCAGGCAGTTTAACGACTTGAGGCTCTGTTCTTGGCGAAGCCGAATGATTTTCCCCGATATTCAGCGTTTGGTACATCTTACGCAGGAAAGGACGGGTAAAACGCATGTAGATACCGCAATAACGTTCTCCGTCGCACCCTTTCTTATACATCTCAATACGGTGGTCACGCGGAATAAAGACGCACTCCCCTTTTGAAACGGTTATCCTCTCTTTTCCGCTGTCCAACACCATGCACCCGGAACGCACATAGTTCAGCGCATAATCGCGCGAACGATGAACACAGACCTCGTCATCGTCATAAAAGAAACTGAAAAACACATCATCATGGTTGAAAATGAGTTTCAACCCCTTGTCTTCTCCCCTGTCCTCGTTCTTTTTATTATTCATATGTATAACTCACCTTTCCCTTATTGTTCCTATCCGCAAATTTAATCAATAAAACAAATTTCAGTTTCACGAAAAGGCATAAAATATTACCTCCGAACCAATCTTTTTCACCTAACAACTCATACGTATAAAACTGAAACCGATTCCGAAAAAACACCCAAAAACACCCAAAAACACCGAAAACATCGAAAAACACCGAAACAAACTCCACAACAAACACCCCAAAAAGGTCTGACAAAAGTCCTGACAACTAGACAAAAACATGACGGCGAACCTAATGTTATTCGGTTCGCCGTCACTATCCGTAACAATGCCGTCCAACTTATACGGCAATGAATGATTCACGCTTTTTCAATGATTTACGCTTTTTCATCAAGCTGACGTATAAAGTCGGAAAGGACATTCATGTAGTTTATGAAAGCCTCGTAAGGTGAGCCGTATGGATTGACATTAGCCACCGTTCCCTGCGTGAACCATTTGGTACTCATGTAATAGAAATGGTTTGAAATCTGCAAGAAACGCCATACGTGCATCAGATTTTCGTCACCTATTCTGTAAACCTTGTCGCGCTGGGCATAAAGTTTGCCTATCGCCTCGTTCTGAAGCTCATTACCGAACCACGCCGTAATGTCACGCTCCTCGTCGGTCCAAGATATGGGATAGGGAACATGAAGCACAGAGACGGGCTGGAGACGTTCCGCCACCTTTGCAGGGTTTTCGAAAGCGACACCCGCGTGCATCGCCTTGTCAACGAACGAAACGAAGAAATCGAATATTCCTGTTTCCGCACCCTGATGATAACCGAACGTTTCGTAGTCGAGGAAAAGGTTAATCACATCGCCGGGAGTGTCGGTCGAGCTTATCCACTGCAAATATTTGTCAGCCGAGAGAGGCCAGTTGTCCCACCCCTTGTCGGAGAATCGGTAACGCAAATCGTCGCAAAGGCTCGAATTACGCAACAACAATTTCAGACGTGGGTTGACCGCGTTGGCATATACATAATTGGGAGTTTTCCACCCCAAAATATGTTTCGCGCCTTCGGTGAGCATGGCTGTGAAACCCATATCGGCAACGGCAGCGCCTATCGCGTCAGAGTATATCATCTCGGTGTTACGGAACGTGGTCGGCTTCTGACCGAACTCACGCTCAATCATCGCCATATCGCGAGCTACCTCTTCCTTGAACTCCTCCTGAGAAGTTATCGAGCTGAGCGAGTGAGAATAGGTCTCAGCCACAAACTCAACACATCCTGTCGCGGCGAGTCTTCTGAAACTGTCGAGAGCCTCCGGGGCATACTGTTTCATCAACTCAACGGCAAAACCCGAAATTGAGAAACCTATCTTAAACGCTTCGCCGTGTCGCTCTATCAGAGAGAGCAACAGGTTGTTCATTGGGATGTAGCATCTCTCAGCCACCGCCCTGACATTTGCTCTGTTGAGACTTTCATCGAGATAGTCGGTATTGACGCCCATGTCGAAGAAACGGTATCTTCGCAGTCTCAAAGGCTGGTGGATTTGAAAATACAAGCAAACTGTTTTCATTATCAATCTGTTTTTTTGTTTCTTAACGAGCGGCGTTCAACGCGTCCTTATAGACATCGACTACCTTAAGGGCGGCATTGTTCCATTTCATCGCGGTGACCTCTTCCTGTCCTTTGGTTATGAACATATCGGAGAGGGCGGGATATTTAATCAGTCCGTACATAGCGTCCGCCAACGCGTCTATATCCCAATAGTCCACCTTAATGGCGTAATTGAGTACCTCGGCGACACCCGACTGTTTCGATATTATGACGGGTACATTCGACTTCATCGCCTCCAGTGGAGATATACCGAACGGTTCGGATACCGACGGCATCACATAGACATCGCTCAAGGCGAACATTCTCTGCACCTCCTCGCCTCTGAGGAAGCCCGTGAAGTGGAATCTGTCCGCAATACCCAATTTGGCCACACGGCGGATTATGCTGTTGAGCATATCGCCGCTACCTGCCATTACAAATCGGACATTGGGCACACGTTTCAACACCTTTGCGGCTGCCTCGACAAAATATTCGGGACCTTTCTGGAAGGTTATCCTGCCGAGGAAGGTTATTATCTTGTCGTTCACGCCTCTTTTCGCGTCTATATGGTCGTTACCCGCAAAACGTACCGCGTTATGCACGGCGGTAACTTTCTCGGCGGGTATTCCGTAACGCTCCACAACTATCCTCTCTGTCAGATGGCTG
The DNA here is from genome assembly GCA_949285535.1 of uncultured Alistipes sp. GTDB lineage: Bacteria > Bacteroidota > Bacteroidia > Bacteroidales > Rikenellaceae > CASDZP01. The sequence continues at coordinate 28,010 of CASDZP010000006.1, read as the reverse complement.
ACGGCTATAACCCTGTCAGCGGCGCTCATGCCCGCTTTCTCTATGTTGTAAACGACAGAGTTCACATTTTCGCCGCTACGGTCATACTCCGTGGCATGTATATGTACGACCAGCGGTTTACCCGACACGTTTTTTGCCGCCATACCGGCGTAATAGGTGAGCCAGTCATGCGCGTGTATCACGTCGAACTTACCTTCAAGACGACGAGCCACCTCCGCGCCTATCATGGCGAAACGCGCCACCTCCTCCATGAGGTTGGCACCGTACTTACCCGAGAAATTATATCTCTCGCGCCACACATCGCCTTTTGTGTAGCTGCCGCTCTTGCGGGTCGTCTCCTCTTCACGCTCTTTTTGAAGCTCCTCTTCTGTGGCGTAAGGAACTAAGTTGGAGTCGATTGTAATGAATTTGACCCTCTCCCAAATGTCACCGCTCACGGCATCGCCATAGAGCGCGTCTATGTCGCTGGCGTTGAGCACTCGGACAAACCTGTTGTCCTCATCGCCATAAGCCTTGGGCACCACAAAGATAACCTCCACGCCCGCACGAGCCAATCCTCTTGTCAGACCGTAACAAGCGGTACCCAATCCGCCGGCTATGTGGGGAGGAAACTCCCAACCGAACATTAAAACTCTCATTTCTTGGTATTACTCCTTTTCTTTTTATTTATATTTTCACTTTTTTCACTCTATCTCTCGCTTGACTCTCTCATCTGTTCAAACATCTCTGTGAGTTTCAAGATGGCAGCCACATTGACCGCGAAAGAGATTGCTCCGCGAGCTCTGAACGGAGGATTACCCTCATATATCTCGGCTATCGAACCGACGCAATATTCGGTAAGTTCCTCACGCATGGCATCCAGCATTTCGTCCACCTTTTCGAGATAATCGACTCCGTGTACTTTCAGCTTGGCGGCAATATATGGTACAAGCATCCACGGACGTACAGACCCCTGATGCGTCGATTGGCTTCTGGCATTCTCATCGCCCTCATAAAGCCCCTTGTAATCGGGATGGTCAGGTGAAAGGGTACGCAAACCTTTCGGTGTAACGAGATAACGGTCAACCGTATTCAGAATAGATATAATCTGTGTGTCATCCAGCAGGGGATAAGGCAGACCGCACGCAAACAGCTGATTCGGTCTTATCGCTTTCGACACCTCCGTATCGTTTACATAGTCGGCGAGATACCCCTCCTTGAGCATAAATGTGGATACGAAGCTCTCCCTGATTCTTTCGGGCAGACCGTCCCACTTGTCAATGACTTCTCGGTCACAGAAGAGACGTCCCATGTCGAGAAGATAGCAAACGGCAGAGTACCACATGGCGTTGACCTCGACCTGATAACCTTTTCGCTCTGTCACGGCGACGCCGTCCGATGTGCGCGCGTCCATCCATGTGAGCGGTTTTCCGTTACCGTCAGCCCATATCAGACCGTTGTCGTGCATTACGACGCCTCTCGAAAGAGTATCGTTCACATAGGCGTCCAGAATCTCTTTCATCACCTGTCCGTAACGCTCCCATATCTGCTCTTTGCCGATATAACGCTCCAACTCATACATGTCATAGAAGAAGTAGAGCGATGTATCCGAACAAGAATAGTCACCATGATATGTCGGGAAGAGACCCTCTTTTCGTTCGGCGATAAGGTTGTCGAGCACCTCCATCATCTTGCCGATATATTTCTCTCTGTGACCCTGTGTAAGGGCAAGACCCGGCAACGCCATAAGGGCATCCCTGCCTCGCATCCCGTACCACGGATAACCTGCAATCAGCTCCTCTCTGTTGTTGCGACCTACGAAGAACTGACGTGCGGAGTGCTGAAGACAACGTTTGAAATTATTTTTGTCGGAACGACGCGCTAGTTCAGTGGCATACTCATCCTTAAGCAATTCGGGATTCACCTTTTCGAGCGAGCATGATATTATCACGCTCGCTCCTTTGGCGATAGGAAACTCGAATATACCCGGTGTAAGCAAATCTTCCCTGCACTCATAACCTCGTTCCGCCTCTTTTGAATATTCGAAATCGTAATACCAGTCGGGAGCGGGAATAAACTCGTTCGGGCTGTCTATCTGCATATAGAGAGCCGGCATATTGGCATAAGGTTTCACACTCACTCCGCCGTCCGTAGGGGTAGAATGACCCGACGCCTCCATATTGGCGTGGCTGAGCGAGTCTATGCTTCTGTAAGCGAGGAAAGGACGAAGCTGAAGCCGTGTGGGCGATGTAGCCTCCAACAGAGTGTATTTTATCATCAGTCTGTCAACATCGTGCAACCACAACATCTCCTTACGCAACTCAACGCCGCCGACACGGTATGTAATGGCGGGAGTGGGAGAATATTCGAACGAAGTGATGTATTTGTGCCCTTTGGGCTCATAATTGTCGGGATATTTGTGAAGCGCCAGATTGAAGCTCCTGTCATGCTGTATGACCGTTTCGTCAAGACTCGACAGCAGAACGTAACGATCCGACGACGAATCGCTTATGGGACAAACCATAAGTCCGTGATATTTTCTGGTATTGCAGCATGTTATCGTCGTACTCATGTAGCTGCCCGCACGATTCGCCGAAATAAACTCACGTGTGAGAGAATATTCCAGATTGACAAGATTCTGCTGATGGAACTTTAATTCTATCATAATGCGATGATCTCCTTTCTTTGGGTTGAGAGTTCTTATGTTTCCGGTGTTTTGAATGCCCGGAAAAAGAATCTCCGGCGTCACCTTTTTATTTTGTGTAAATATAACAAATTTTATTCAAAAAGCAAAGAAGTATAAGGTTAAGTTTGGTTAAAATTTTCAATCTCTTCAAAAGAGCCCCGTTGAAGGCACACACAAAGATGAAGCCCTACTCTTTCGATTTATAAGCAAAAGGCTCTCGAAGTATTGTTTCGAGAGCCTTTCTTATATCAGAGGATGAGCATCGCGTCACCGTAAGTTCCGAACTTATACCCCTCCTTTATTGCTAGGTTGTAGGTGTCCATCAGCAGGTCATAGCCTGCAAACGCCGAAACCATTATCAGTTGCGTGGACAGCGGCATGTGGAAATTCGTCACCATTGAATCCGCCACAGAGAAGTCGTATGGAGGCATTATAAACTTGTTGGTCCAGCCTGTCACGGGTTTTATCCGCCCCTGCGTGGTCACCGAGCTTTCGATTGTCCTCATCACGGTTGTACCTATCGCGCAGATACGTTTGTTTTTATCCTTTGCCTCGTTTACTATGTCGGCAGCCTCCTGCTCTATTATTATCTGCTCCGAGTCCATTTTGTGCTTGGTCAGGTCTTCAACGTCGATGTTGCGGAAGTTACCCAATCCAACATGGAGTGTTATTTCGGCAGCCTTGATACCTTTTATCTCAAGCCTTTTGAGCAGATGTTTACTGAAATGGAGACCGGCAGTCGGCGCGGCGACGGCACCCTCATGTTTTGCAAAAACGGTCTGATAACGTTCCGCATCGATGTCCTCGACCTTCTCCCTTATCCATTTGGGCAGCGGTGTCTCACCGAGCGAGAAGAGCGCCTTTTTAAACTCCTCATGGTCACCGTCGAAAAGGAAACGCAGGGTTCTGCCTCGCGATGTGGTGTTGTCGATAACCTCCGCTATCAGCAAATCATCATCACCGAAATATAGTTTGTTACCTATCCTTATCTTTCTTGCGGGGTCAACTAGAACATCCCACAGACGCTGTTCGGCATTAAGCTCCCTCAACAGGAATATCTCTATCTCGGCACCCGTTTTCTCCTTGTTACCGTAAAGGCGTGCGGGGAAAACCTTGGTATTATTATATATGAATACGTCTCCGTCCCTGAAATAGTTGATTATGTCCTTGAATATCTTATGCTCAACCTTGCCCGTCTTACGGTCGAGAACAAGCAGTCTCGATTCATCTCTGTTCTCCGCCGGATATTTGGCAAGCATGTCGGGCGTGAGCTTGTAATTATACTGAGAGAGTTTCATGTTATTGACTTACAATGTAATATCTTTGACAAAGATTCAGTTTTGACAAAATATATAATATATACGAGGAAAAGCGTTTTTTGTTTCACTTTTTTGTAACAAAAATTACATTTTCAGTTCAACAGCAAAAAACAGACGTTTTATCGCCCTCATACACAATAAAAAACTTCGGGTGTCGCCTGGTCATGACGACACCCGAAACATTTTACTCTCCCTCCGTATGCGAGGCATGTGGCGAGATATTCTTTTTTGATGTGGTATCTTTAAATTGAGGCTGCACGGGTCTCAATATCTCCTCTATCTGCTCTATCGTATAGGCGTCGTCGAGCGTATAATTTCCCGAACGAACCCTGCGCAAAGCCGTAAGATGACCGCCGCTATCAAGCGCGACACCCAAATCACGCGCAAAAGAGCGTATGTATGTACCTTTCGAGCAAACTATATCGACAACGAGGTCGGGAAGCGACATCTCAACCGCCGTAGCCGAATGTATGGTGATGATATTCGGCTTTATCTCGACCTGCTCGCCTTCACGCGCATAGTCATAAGCACGTCTTCCGTCTATCTGTTTCGCCGAGAAGATTGGCGGCACCTGTTCCTGCGTTCCGCACATCGACTTCAACGCCTCGTTAACCATGTCGGCGGTTATATGCTCCGTCGGATAGGTGGCATCGACGGGATGCTCCAAATCGAAACTTGCGGTTGTGGCACCGAGTCTTATAGAGGCGAGGTACTCTTTCTCCTCCGCCTGAAGCGCGTCGGCTGATTTGGTCGCCTTTCCTATGCAGATTATCAACACACCTGTTGCAAGGGGGTCGAGAGTACCCGCATGACCCACCTTTATCTTGCGATAGCCGGCGGAACGAAGCAGATAGCGAATTTTTCGCACCACATCGGACGAGGTCCACCCGTACGGCTTGTCAACGGTGAGGACATGTCCCTGCGTCAAATCCTTGTCGGTTGTAAAGTCTCTCATCTCGCCGTTCTATATTATATTAACGACCATACGACGACAACCGTACCCACAACGAGGCAGTAGAGCGAGAACCAACCGAGACCGCCTTTGTTCACTATCTTTATCATAAGGCGGCAAGCCAGCACACCCGTCACGAAAGAGGCGATAAAACCTCCGAGCAACACGCCCGCAGGCAGAGCCGACTCGCTGAACTCACCTTTCATTATATCGAGGAAGTTCATGCCGATAATGGGAATAAGCACCATAAGGAACGAGAATCTCGAAACCTCCTCACGTTTATTGCCGAGCATGAGACCCGTCGATATTGTAGAACCTGAACGGGATAGACCGGGAAGAACAGCCACAGACTGCGCCACACCTATCACGAAAGCATCACGATAGCTTATCGGACGGCCATTACCGCGATGTCTCGACGCAAAGAACAGGAGCAACGATGTTAGCAGAAGCATGCAGCCTACAAGAAGGAGACCACCGCCGAAAAGGCTCTCCACCTCGTCTTTAAAGAAAAGGCCGACTACGAGAATAGGTATCAGCGACACGCCTATCTTGGCGAGATATTCCGTTTCGGGATTGAATTTGAACTGAAAAAGACCTTTCAGAAGTTGCCATATCTCTTTTCTGAATACGACAATGGTACTGAGGACGGTACCACCGTGTACCACAATCGAGAACGAAAGGTTCTCCTCGCTATTGACATTGAGTATATGGCTCAAAATCTCGAGATGACCGCTGCTGCTGACGGGAAGAAACTCGGTAAGTCCCTGCAAAATACCGAGCAATATTGCGTTTAACAATGACATATTACGATTTTTATTGCGTTCGCGCGATTTATTTATTATGACCTGTTGATGATATTTCCGTCTTTATTTCGGACGTTTCATTATGGCGTATCCGATAAAGGCGAAACCGCCTATCACCACAATCGGAGCGAGCGTTATGCGTCTGAAACTGAACAGCTCGTCACCCGTAAAGACATTGGCGGGATCACTGCTGCCTCCGCCCGCCATAAGGGCGAAGCCTATTATCAATATGACGATACCTGCGGCGATGAGCAGATAGTTCGTTTTGTCGAAAGCCATTTTGGACTGTTTGTCGGGAGCGGTCACACCCTTGTTTTTGTTTGTCTCTTTTTTCATCGTGGAATCTGTATCTGTTTCGTCGTGGATGTTAATATTAATATATGTAAAGCGAGTTATTGTCTATGCGCAGGTACCTGCGGAGCGTTATAGCCGTCGAAGAGAGACAGATAACGACACCCGTCACCATTATCGCCGCATAGAGAAGTCCCAATGTCTTGACATCCTCCATAACCAACGGCATATTGGGCGAGAAGTATCCTATCGCCAGAATAACCGCCGTAAGCATCACAAGAGCGGTCACACCCGCCGACAGCCCCTGATAGAGCGCGTCACGGATGAAAGGCGCGCGGATAAACTCGTCTGTGGCGCCGACAAGTCGCATGGTTTTTATAAGGAATCGCTTGCTGTGCACGACCATTCTTATCGTGTTGCTTATCAAGATAATGCTTATCACAACGAGCGCCAACAGGAACGAGGCTATTATTATCCTCACCTTATATACATTATAGCTTACCTGTTCGAGCACCTCTTTCTGATATAGCACCTGCCCCACCCCCTTGAGTTTTTTAAGCTCTGCGGCTACCTTTTCGGGCTCCACGGGAGCGTCATAACTGTCTTTCAGATGCACGTCGAAAGAGGCGGGAAGCGGATTCTCGTCGAGAAACACATTTATGTCCTCACCCGCGAACGCCCTGAACTCGGCGGCGGCATCCTCTTTCGATGTATATTCAAGTCTTTCGACACCCGAAGTCGCCAGAAGGCTCTTTTCAAGAGCTTTCAGCTCGTCTTTCTTTATTCCGTCTTTTATAAGCACCGTTATGCACATGTCATTCATGAGCTGTTCGGACGCTTTCGAGACATTGATTACCGTGTAGGCAATCACACCCAAAAGGAACAGTATCATCGACACGCTTAACGTGGATATATAGTATGCGCTTCGTGTTGAACGGTTCGTTGCCATGACTTACGATATTTTTCGTTTTCTGCGCAGGGTCAGAGCGGCAGAGAGAGCCACACCCGCAAGTATTATTATCGAGCTTGCGGCGGTCACGCTCTTCATGAGAGAGAAGTGAGGCGCGGAGAACTCGAATACAATCTCATGCTCGCCAGCAGGTATTTCAAGAGCCCTCAATATATAGTCGGCTCTCAAAACAGGAACCTCTTTTCCGTCTATCGTCGCGCTCCAGCCGTGCGGATAATATATTTCGGAGAAGACCGCCACACCGTCAATATCAGAATCAGAACGGTAAACCAATCTGTTCGCCCTCCATTCGGTAAGTTTTATCGTCGCCGTCGAATCGACCTCCGTAGAGGGCATACCCGCTCCCAAGAAACGTTTGTCGATAACGGCTGTGCGTGCGGGGTCTATGTCCGCTATCGCCTCGAACTCGGCGTTGGCGTCATCCGCCACGACTATCGAATCGACAAACCACGCGTTACCGAGCGCCATATCGTTATATACGGCTTGCGGATTACCTTTCTCGTCTTTCGTGATGAAATATTTGGTGTTGAGCATGTTGTATCCCTTCAAATCTCCGCCCGAAAGGTATTCCGACACAAATTCCTGATAGCGGCGCAGTTTTGCGGCATGATAACCGCCCACCGACTTATGGAAATAAGAGGATGTGGCATCGGCAAAGAGGCTTGTAGTCATGTCGGCGACTCTGAAATCGGGATCGGGGTCAGCCATTATCTGTTTGTCAGCCTCCGTGGGGGTTACGCCCACCGCTTTGTGACGTGGATGAAAATGGTCATAGTTAAGATACCTTTTATCTATGGGTATCATGTCGATAAGAACGAGCGTAACAAGAAGTATCGCCGTTTTACCCGTCGAAAGTCCTTTTTTCAGCCATGCGAACATCACGCCCGCCGTCAGCAATATGAAAATGAGCGAACGTAATGCGTCTGCCCTGAGCATATCGGCTCTCTCAATGCTCATCGCCGTCATTACGTCGGCTGGAAGTCCCATACTTCCGTCATATTCGCCCGTAAAGTCGAACAGCATGCCGCCCGCCACAAGGAAAAACAGAGCTATGCCGCCCGTTATGAAGAGGCTCTTCTTCACGGCTGACACCACCTTTTCTGTCGGACACTTCCCGTCCATAACCTCTTTCAATGCCAACATGGCGAGCAACGGGAAGCTCCACTCGACGATGACGAGAATCATCGACACCGTCCTGAACTTATTGTATGCGGGAACATAATCTATGAAAAAGTCGGTCAGCGGCATGAAATGATTACCCCAAGCCAACATTACGGCAAGCAGGCTGACGCCCGCGAGCCACCATTTGACGCTTCCTTTAAGAAGGAACAGCCCCATTACGGCAAGGAATATGACCACCGCACCTATATATACGGGTCCCGACGTTCCGGGTTGCGGTCCCCAATACCCTGGCAAAGCTACCGCCATATTGGATGCGCCGTAAGGTTTCAGCGACTCCGCCACCTCGCCGTCAGACGAGAATCCGCCGCTACTTGTGCCGCCCATAAGATTTGGTATAAGGAGATTGAATGTCTCCGCCTTACCGTAGCTCCATGCCGTTATGTAATCTCTGTCGAGACCTTTCGTCTTGTTCGCCTCCGCTTCGGGATCGCCTTTAAGCTCGCTTGCCGAACGGGTCGATTCTTTAGAGTATTCGTTTATGTAGTACAACTGCACCACGTTCGAGCCGACAGCGAGCGCGCCCGCCAACAGCAATACGCCTGTCTTCACGGCAAACTGCCTCAACGACTTTTCCCTAACGGCGTCATAAAGCATGGCTATCACAAGCCCCGCCAACACAAAAACGAAATAGTACGTTATCTGCGGATGTGAACAGCTTATCTCGATAGAGCCGAAGAACGCCGCAAGCGACGCTCCGAGCCACAAGTTGCGTTTATACGCCAAAAAGACGGCACCGACCATAGGCGCGGCCCATGCCATAGCCATCAGTTTCGTGATGTGCCCCGCCTCGTATATTATTATAAAATATGAGGACAAACCGTATGCCACCGAGCCTGCTATCGCCATCCACGGATTCACGCCGAAAATCAGAAGCATAAGGTAAAATCCCGCCATCAGCACGAAATAGAATCCCGCGGGTTTTCCGAGGAAATAGAATAGGTCGCCCGTATGTTTTACGATTCGGCCGTCATAGTTCATGTCTATAAGATAAGCGGGCATACCCGAAAACATGTTCGGCGCCCACTGCGGATGTTCTCCGTATTTCTCGATATGCTCGTCGATGCCTCCCTTCATTCCCTGAGCCTGTATCTCGTCACCTTGTCTGACAACCTTGCCCTCATACTGGGGCGCGAAATAGACCATTGAGATTACAGCGAAAACTACTAACGCTATTATGTGTGGCAGAGCTTTTCTGAGCATATTCATCCTTAATTTAACACATTCGCCACAAAGATAACAAAACTTTCGATGCGCATACAAAATTAGCCGCCTATAAATTTCAAAACGTCTCGGAATCACACGAAAACAGCCGAAATTACAGCCATAAAAACATCTTTTATTGATGATGATGTTCTAAATTGATAATGATGCACTAAAACGGGATTTGTTTTCTCTCAAATCGACTACGACATAAATTTATGCTATATTTGTACGCATCACACGAAACAAAAACATTCACACACAAACAAATATGACTAAAAACATGATAAGAAAACCATTTATATGGGCTATAACGCTCTGTTTCCTGCTTGTCGGATGCGGCAAAAGCGAGGCGCAGAGCTACATTCCCGATGCTCCCGACTATTCCGACAACACTTTCTGGTACACGAAAGAGAACGACAATGCGAATGACGGCGCCGATGTCTTTTATCTCGTCTCCACATGGGAGAAGGACTGGACTACCGAAAGCGGAGCCGTATGCCATTATGCCGACGCGTACAACAAGACCCACAGAGACCGCATGACGATAGAGATTTCCAAAATCGCCGACTACATGGGCAAAGGGAACAATTTTTACTCTCCGTTTTACAGACATCTGACAATAGACGTATGGGTCACCCGAAACGAGGATTACATAAACGAGTGCTTCAAAACCGCCTTTTCGGACGTACGACGCGCTTTCGACACATTCTTAAAAAAGAGAGACCCGAACAGACCTCTTGTCTTGGCAGGATTCAGTCAGGGAGGCAAAATGGTTGTCGAATTGTTGAAAATAATGCCTGAAGAGGTTAAAGAACAGCTTGTAGCGGCATACGTAATCGGATACAAGGTCACACCGACGGACACACTCGTCACAAAAAACATCAGGGCGGCAAAAGGTGCGGATGACATCGGCGTAACCATATGTTACAACTCCGTAAGTGACATAAAATACATACAACCCGTCATAGCCTCACCGTGCGCGTTCTGTATCAACCCCGTAAACTGGCGTACGGACGACACCCCCGCCACACTTCAGGACACAATCACCGTAAGGGTATCACCGAAAGAAAATGTCCTCGTGGTTAAAGGTTACAGCGGAAGCGAATATTCACCCTATCTAGATTTTATCAATGTTGGCGACTTCCACAGCGCCGAACCGTGGCTCTATAAAGAGTCTCTCGAAGAGAACATCGAAAATAGGATAAACATCTTCAGAAATACAAATAATTAACACATAACATAACAAATACAGACAACACTCAGACATATAACAGACAGATATACATATAACAGACACACTGATACACTATACACTAATACATAATACACGAATATACTGATATACTGATAATAAAACAGAGCCGATTGAGGTATTGGGGTTATTCCCTTGATTATACCTCAATCGGCTCTGTTTTTGTTTTATGTTTAATTGTAGTGACGACTTATAATTGCCGTTTATAATTGTAGTTTCTAATTAGTGACTACAACATCTAAATAGTAACACTCATTAGTCAATATTCGGTTTTTCAAGACCGTAGCCGTGTTTCTTGTCGTCAGCTTTAAGCAGGAATGCAAACACAAGACCCAAAAGACCGAAAGACGCGAACACAAGCATGGGAACGGTGTAATCATATACAGGCGTTACTACACCGTCAATCATCTGAGTACCTATCTTGCAATAAGGCTGGTCGAGAATCATGCCAATCAACAGGGGCACACCCATAAGTCCCCAGTTCTGTATCCAGAAAATCAGCGAATAAGCCGTACCGAGACGACGTTCGTCGATGATTTTGGGCACAGAGGGCCACATTGCAGAGGGAACCATTGAAAAGGCTGTACCGAGAAGTATCATAAGCACCACGGCGACAATCCAGTTGTCGAGCGCGGGGATTGCGAACATCAAGTGGATGAAAAGAAGCATCAGCGAACCGATTATCATAATGGTGGCGCCGCGTCCTTTCTTGTCATATACACCTCCGAACAACGGCGTAAGGAAGAGAGTACCCAGCGGCAGAAGCGACGGTATGAGACCCGCCAGCTCACCGTCAACACCGAATTTCTGAACCATAAGGTCGGCGGCGTACTTCATGAACGGAGAGACCGCAGAATAGAAGAGCACGCAGAGAGCCGCTATATACCAGAAACTTTTTATTCGGATTATTCCGACAATGTCCTTGAGCTTGAACTCCTCCTCGCTCTTACCGTTCTCTTCGAGGCTCTCCTGTTTGTCGAGACGTCTGTCCATAACGCAGAATACAAGGAACGAGAGCAGACCTATCAAAAGCATCAGCACGCAGAAAAGCAATGGTTTCGAGGGATGCGAGAAGCGTGACGCAATCACGGGCGACACCGACATGGCGAGAAGAGTGCCGATTCGTGCGGTAGCCACGTTAAGACCCAACGCCAAAGCCACCTCCTTACCTTTGAACCAACGTACTATCGCTTTAGTGGCGGTGATACCTATCGTCTCCGTACCTATACCGAATATGGCGAAACCCAAAGCGGCGAACAGAACCTGCCTTTTCATCTCGAAAAGCTCAAGCGAACCTATCGAAACGGTGATTATCGGATTCTCGAACGTCGTCGAGATTGCCCAATATTTTATTGATGTGCCGACTATCATCATGATAGTCGAAGCCACCCCCGTGAAACGCACACCCATTTTGTCGAGAATGATACCCCCGATTATGAGCATGAAGGCAAAAACGTTGAACCAGCCGTAACCGCTCACGAAAAGTCCGTATTCCGAACTGGTCCATCCGAGCTCCTGTTCAAGCATGGGTTTGAGCGGCGACATGACATCGGTTATGATATAGCCGCATAACATTGTGAAAGAGACCAGCGCGACAACCGTCCAACGTACTTTGGCGGAATCGCGCATGGCGGAACGAATAATCTCTGTCATTTTAGGAATGATTAAATTTGAGTGCAAAAGTATGAAAAATTACCGCAAAAATGTTATTTTTGTAAAATAATAGGGTTATTCCACCATTACGCGATTATGAAGAAATTGTTATTGACGGCACTTGCCGTTCTCGTTTCATACCCCTGCTCTTTGAAAGCGCAAAGTTACGGCGCCATGACCGACCGTTACATCTCACCGATGAAGTTGCCGATGACTCTCTCGGCGAATTTCGGAGAGCTTCGCCCCAACCATTTCCATTCCGGAATCGACATAAAGACAGGCGGCGTGACGGGACACAACGTATATGCCGTGGCGGACGGTTACATTTCACGAGTGGCAGTCAGCCCGACAGGTTACGGACATGTGCTCTACGTGACGCATCCCTCTCTCGGAACAATGTCCGTATATGCCCACCTCGACGGTTTTATTCCCAAAATAGAGAAATATGTTCTCGACGAACAGTATCGACGCCGCAGTTTTTCGGTAAATCTGTTCCCCGCTTATGGACTTTTCAAGGTCAGCAAAGGAGAACTCATCGGCTATTCGGGTAACACAGGCTCTTCAGGCGGTCCGCATCTCCATTTCGAGATAAGGGAAGGACGCACATCCTCTCCCGTCAACATAATAGAACGAGGTTATTACAAAACCACCGACGATGTTCCGCCCGCAATAGTATCCGTGTCGCTATACAGACTTGACACCATATCGGGAGTGCTGATACACAATAGAGTATGCGAAATTCCCGTTATTAAGGATAAGGACGGAAACCTCAAACCGGAGCGTGACACCGTCGAAGTGAACGCCAACGGATACCTCGTCATCGAAACCAACGAACGTAAAAGCGGTACCAACAACATCTACGGACTCTATAAACTGACGGTTAACAGAAACGAAGCTCCGTTCTTCGGCTTCGGCGTTGACAAGATAGAATTCTCGCAGACCAAATACATAAACGCGCTTATCGCCTTCGACGCCAAAGGAGGTTCCCGCAACGATTTTGTGAGGACATACATCGCCCCGAACAACAAACTGGCAATATACACAGCTAAAGCGAACAACGGAATCATATACCCCGCATCTATAAAAGGTGTGGAAAAGATAGACATAACAGCCACGGACGACAGCGGCAACAGCTCGTCGGTAAGTTTCCACATAAAGAGAGGAGCTCCGACGGCGCCGGTTATCGACTCCACGCTCCTGACGGCAAAAAAGATAGACTGGAAGACGGGCGGAGTCGTGACGGACTCTCTGTTCAGACTCTCCGTTCCCGAAGGGGCATTGTATGAGTCCGTTCTGCTCCACAGCTACGCTGGCGACACGCTCAAAGGATGCGTAAGCCGCTCCGTAACCATTGGTGACGATAACGTAAGACTGCACAAAAACGCCACTCTGTCGTTCGACTACTCGACAATAGCGCCCGAACTGCGTAAAAGAGCGCTCGTAGTGCGTATAACGGGCGGCAAGGCTTACAGTGAGGGCGGACGTCTGAGCGGAACACGCATCATCACACAGATAAGCCGTTTCGGTACGTTCGCGATGGCTCTGGACACGGAAAAACCAAAGGTGGAGACAACTTTGGACAAAACATCGGCACCGACGGAAGACAAGGTCACATACAAAATTACAGACAACCTCTCCGGCGTACGTTGGTACAGGCTCGAAATAGACGGAGTGTGGGTATTGCTCGAAGCCGACCCCAAAAGCTCGACCTACTTCTGCCGTCTCGACAAATCACCGATTAAGAAGAACGGCGGAGAACACAAAGCGACACTCCGAGTGGTTGACGGCGTCGGCAACGTGACCACAAAAGAAAATGTTTTCAAATGGTAAAATCTTAAAAAGCGATATTATGATGTTCGACTATCTCAGAGAAGAAGAATTTTTGATAGAGGTCTGCGCCAACTCTACCGAGAGCGGTGTGCAGGCACAGGCAGGCGGTGCAAAACGAATAGAACTATGCGCCGGCATACCCGAAGGCGGCACCACTCCCTCTTACGGCGAAATCATGACCGCACGCAAAGAGCTTCAGATTGCCGTCAACGTGATTATACGTCCGCGCGGCGGCGACTTTCTCTATAACGAATATGAGATAGAGGCTATGATCGCCGACATAAGAATGTGCAAGGAACTTGGAGTTGACGGCGTTGTCTTCGGCGTACTCACCAAAGACGGCGACATCGACATGGAGGTATGCCGCCGACTCAAAAACGAGGCGTCGTTCCTCTCCACGACATTCCACCGCGCGTTCGACGTATGCCGCAATCCCGAAAAGGCACTCGACGGACTCATCGAGCTCGGTTTCGACCGTCTCCTCACCTCCGGACAGGCTCCTACCGCTCCCGAAGGCGCAAAGCTGATAAAACAGCTCAACGAACAGTCGGCGGGACGCATCATAATAATGCCCGGATGCGGTGTTAACGAGAACAACGTCGCCGAACTGCGTTCTTTCACAGGATGTCGTGAGTTTCACATGTCGGCACGACACAGCGTCGAATCGGAAATGGTCTATCGCAACCCGGCAGTGTCAATGGGCGGAACCGTACACATATCGGAATATCAGCGCGACGTTACCGACTCAAGACGCGTACGCAAGAGCCTCAACGCTCTGGAGGGCAAGAACTGATACAGGTTACATTAAAAACAAAACACGCCCTCTGTCGAGCGGTCGAGAGAGGGCGTATTTGTAAACAGTAAAGGGGTTATTCGACGACTTCGACATTGACAGCCTGAGGTCCTTTAGCTCCGTCGCTTATCTCGAACTCGACAGCAGAGTCCTGTTCAAGACTGCGAAAACCCTCTTTGTTGATACCCGTGTAGTGTACGAAAACATCGCTTCCCGCATCGGTGGTGATGAATCCGTAACCTTTTGCGGAATCAAACCATTTTACTTTGCCTTTCATAATTTTTATTTAGAAAATTGTTGAAAATATTACGCAAGGTAGATAAAATTATTACATTTACAAACTTTTCTATCGGAAAATTTGACAATTTTAAATCTGAATGACTCGTTTTGAGATAAACAGGGTTATCTGTAACGGTTGCGGATTCTGCATCGGCAGCTGTTCCCGCCATGCGATAGAGCTCAAAGGAGATGTATATGTCATCTCCCCCACTCTCTGCCGCAACTGCGGCGACTGCATGCAGTCATGTCCCGTGGGCGCCATCTCGATAGTGGGTACGGGTGTCACCCCCTCCGACAAAGAGATGCTTGAGAGGCTCCGGAAAGAGAACCGCATGCTGCACGAACGTCTGAGAGTAATGTCACTCTCCACCCGTGCCATGCTTGAAAACATACCTCTCGCGGTACTGATAGCCGACAATCTGGGACGAATATCCATAATAAACAAGGCGTTCATCGACTTTCTCGACTACGAGACACGCGAAGGCAGCCTGCTTACAGGGTCGGGCATAGACCGTCTCTTCGGCGAGGATGTGGTATCGCACTTCAATGAGGTCATACACACGGGAGAGCCGTTCAACGACCTGTACGTATGTTTCGACACCATCTGTTTTCACGGCTCGATAGTTCCGCTGGTCAAAGGCGAGATGGCAATGATAATGCTGCGTAACCTGCACGACAACACCGCCCTCAAAGAGGAGATAACCACCCGAATCGAGAGCGTGATAGACCAGAGCATGGCGATGATTCAGAAAATCGGCTATCTGCTGGGAGAGGAGGCGTCGAAAAGCACAAAAACGCTTAATTCGATAATCCGCTACATCGACGGTATCGAAAGCC
Source organism: uncultured Alistipes sp. (assembly GCA_949285535.1). Classification (GTDB taxonomy): domain Bacteria; phylum Bacteroidota; class Bacteroidia; order Bacteroidales; family Rikenellaceae; genus CASDZP01. The sequence goes on along the minus strand of CASDZP010000006.1, from coordinate 11,981 downwards.
CCGAAGAGAGCGAAAAGAGAGGCAACAACTAATCGGCGAAACGGTCATATCATGACTCAGACAAAAAACAGATTCTATCCTGACATTGCCTGCAAGCAACAGAACTGCGGACGCGAACGCATCTGCGGCGATACTTTCATGTTGCGACGCATACAGAACGGCACAGGCACTCTCGGTGTTCTATCCGACGGAATGGGACATGGAGTCAAGGCCAACATATTGTCAACGCTCACCGCCTCGATAATAATCAATTTCGACTACGCCCACTCTGACATCCGCTCTCTCGCCGAGCTTATTCTCAAAAGCCTGCCCGTATGCAGCGTAAGAAAGATAAGCTATTCGACATTCTCAATCTTCTACTTCGACCACAACAGCGGTAACGGCACAATCATAGAGTTTGACAACCCCCGTTCATTCGTATTCAGAAACGGCCACAGCCTCGATCTCGAATGGGAAAATTTCGAGATGATGGTGGAGGGGCGCCCGCGCCCGCAGGTCATAGTCACCGCCAAAGTGCAACTTCAGGAGGGTGACAGAGTCGTTTCAATGAGTGACGGCGTCACACAGAGCGGTCTCGGCAGCGACAAATATCCGTTCGGATGGGGTCACAAACGTGTAGGCGAATACCTTGAAGCGCTATTGGCTTCCAACATCGGAGCATCATCCACATACGTGGCGACAAAGGTTCTTGGAGAGGCGATACGCAACGACGGCTATCTGACAAAAGACGATGTCAGCTGTGTTGTGGCAACCATAAGGACAACCAGACGTCTGTTGCTATGCTCATGCCCTCCCGCCTCCGACGACAAAATCGACGACCTCACGGAGATGATAGACGACTTCGACGGAGAACGGGTGATATGCGGTTATCACCTCGCCCGCGCCATAAGCAGACACACGGGCAGAAACATACGGAAAGAGAGCTATTCGGAAGACTCCGACCTGCAACCTATATGGCACATGAAAGGAGTCGATTTCATCACGGAGAGCCTTGTCACGCTCAACAAGGTCTATGACATGCTCGCCAACCGCGAATATTACACAATCAACAGAGGTGCCGCCGCCGAGATATGCAACGCGATAGACCGTTCGGACGAGATTGACATAATACTCGGCACAAGCCGAAGCAGCGGAGGCGTCTATATGGTTGACGAATACGAGTTGCGCCGCAAAGTGATGCGGCACATCGCACAGCTTCTCGAAAAGAAATACAACAAAAGTGTCATTATGAAATACATCTGACATCATGCAAAACGACAAAGGATACATCCACCTATACACGGGTAACGGCAAAGGCAAGACGACAGCCGCTTTCGGGCTGGCTTTACGCGCGTTATGCGCCGGGAGAAGAGTCTATGTCGGTCAGTTTGTCAAGAGCATGAAATACAACGAAACCGCCGTTGAAAAATATTTCGACAGAATAAGGATAGAACAGCTCGGCAGCGGTTGTTATCTCGACCGCACACCCGACATACGGGATGTCGAAATGGCACGTGAAGGGTTATCTCGTTGTCGTGCCATCCTCGCTTCGGGAGATTATGACGTCGTGATACTCGACGAGATAACGATAGCTGTCCACTACGGTCTGATTACGTCGGCGGATGTAATAGAAGCCTTGAAAGCAAAAGCCGAAGGAACGGAAGTCGTTATGACGGGCAGATACGCCACCGACGAGCTTGTGGAGGCATCCGACCTTGTCACCGAAATGAAAGAGATAAAACACTACTACACCCGTGGAGTTCTCTCAAGAGACGGCATCGACCGATAGATTTAAATAAATCTGTAATAGATAACATTTGTGAAGACTATACGCCATCATCTCCCGGCATATCAGTCATAAAGGCGTATGCGCATGGCGAAGCGAATCAATCGTAATACTCCTCCCCCATACCATACCATACCATACCATACCCACATCAAACATCACAAACAAACAGCGTATAAAACAAAGCGTATAAAACAAAAAAGGATGCCGTCTTACGGCATCCCGATTACTTAAAGAGCAAAGAACTATTTTTTAGATTCTTCGATAGATACTTTACGGAACTCTTTGAGGAGTTTTTCGAGCTCGAGAGAAGCTTTACGAGCACGAGTACCTGCAGCTTTGTTCCCTTTTTCAAGTTGCATCTGGGCGTTTTCGTTAAAAACGTCGATTTGCTCTTTGATTTTTGCAAATAAATCTCCCATGTTTTCTAAGGTTTTGGTTTTGCGTTTCAAAGATACGTTAATAATTTTTATCTGCAAACAAAAATCGTCTATTTAATAGTGTTTATGCAGGTTTACGCATAAAAAAACGCTATTTTTCCGACATCGGGGACTCTTTCAGTCTTTTTCATGCGATTTTTACAGCCGTTTTTGTCATCAGGCGTGACGTGGCAGGATGTTATCCTCCTCCAACTTGCACGTCAATCCGTCGATGCACTCCTCAAGCAAATCTATCACAAGTCTGAAACCTTCGATACCTTCATAGTAGGGGTCGGGAACATGGTCCCATCGGCTCACGGACTTGAAATCGGTCATGCGATAAAGCTTATTCAGAGACTCTATGTCGGGAGCGATACGTGAGGCTCTTTCGTAATTAGAATCGTCCATAACTATGACCATATCGAACTTTCTGAAATCGTCCTCGGTAAGTCTGCGTGCCCTGTGGGTCAGTTTATAGCCTCTTTTCCCAGCCTCGGAGCGCATTCTCTCATCAGGCAGGTCTCCCGCATGACCTCCGTATGTACCGGCAGAGTCAACCTCTACCAATTCTTCGACACCCTGACGCCTGAGCCGTGTTCTGAAAATTTCCTCCGCTGCCGGAGAACGGCAGATATTACCCAGACAAACGAACAGAACGCCATATTTTTTATCAGTTTCGTTTCTTTCAGCCATAAATTATATTTATTCATTTAAAACTCATTCCGTTTTCACCTTTTTATAAAAACGGACATACCAATTATCTTATTCTGCAAAGACAAAACAGTACGCCATAATAAAGGTTATGACACACTATTTCAAAAATCATCGTCCAATCACTCTTCCGACCAGCACTTTGACAATACTCCTGAACGCCCTGCTCGACGGATAGAGCAACAAGGCATATATAATCCCGTATGCGGCGGCGATGATTGCGGCAGTCACAAAGAACGATGTCAATGAATCTATTGCGGGAACTTTCGATAGCATCCACGAGACACAGATATGCGTCACCGCCATAAGAGCGAGATATTTGAACAATGTCAAATAGAACGACAGCACTCCTACTCTTCTGAATCCTTCATGATAAAGGAAATACGGTTTCCAGAAGAGCACCACTACTCCCGTACTTATCAACGTACCCGCCACAACGCCTATGAGACCGAACTTTATGCTTCCTGCCACCGATATTATAATGTTAAGCAGAGCTTCGAGCCACGCCGACCACACATCCTTATATAATCCGTATCCGTTCAGAAAAACGCTTATCGGCTGCCTCAACAGAGCGATGTAGAGCGAACCGAGCATACAAAGATATATAGCGTCCGACAGGATATATCTCTCACCGATCCACACCTCGATGAACGGGTCGGCGAGCAACCACGCGCAACCGCAAAGCACACCGCCGAGAAACAGCGTCGCCGAGGTATATTGATTGAATACATGGACAATCTTCGCCCTGTCACCCTCCGAAACGAGGTTTCCGACACCTGCCCACGCCCCCGAAAAACACGACGCCACGAATGTAGTCAGCTTACTGATAATCATGGCGTAGTTATAATATAGCGTAACGGTTGTAAGTGATATGAAATGGGCGATTACCACCGAATCAGTCTGCGTAAGCACAACAGCGGCGAACTTATGCGACACTATCTGTTTGAGGTTGGCGAAAATCTGTTTATACTCGCCTTTTATCTTCTTTCCGAGCGCATACGACGGATGCAGCCACGGATATTCCCGCTTGACTCTCTTTTCGAGGAAGAACGAATAAGCCACAGCCCCCAGCAGTTCGAGAATAAGGAAGCTCGCGTACCCGCCGCCGAGATATAGCGCGATCATCTGCAACACAATCTTGACAATGTTGGAGATATTGAAGATACGCACAATGACATATCCGCGTTGCGATGCCGAAAGAAGATATTGCTTATAATTTACAAAATAACTCAGCGATGTTGTGGCAAGGAATGTAAGGAACGATAGACTTATTACATGTGCGGGCAGTTGCTCGTCCAGAAACGACGGCATAAAGAACGTCAGAACCAGCCCGACGACAACCACACCTATACCTATAAGCCTGAACAGATAGCAGAAAAGGGATATTATTCTGTTTATCTCCTCTCTGTCACTATCATATATAGGCTTGAAAAGAGCATATATTATTGCTGTCGATATACCGATGTCCGCCATGTTCAGCAACCCTATGGTAAACTGCATGGTGGTAGTAAGACCGTTGATTTCATCTCCGAGGCTTTCGAGGAACACTTTTCGAGAAAAGATGTTCAGCACAAGCATCAGGAAATAGAAGAACAACGATGTTCTGGCATTTCTCAAACCGTGTTTGATTCTGTCGCTCATTCGGTTCAGTCGTGAGATTACGCACCGACAACACTATATGTCAACGTCTGTCGGCAAATTACGCTTACAAAGGTAAGAATAAAATCACAGCAAAACTTTTGCCTTCCTCAAAAAGTTTTAAGAATAACGAATAGCATAAACGTCCACTACCCTATCCGCACTATTACCTACGGACTTTATTACAATATACCCTACCGCACCTCGACAATCCGATAACCGTACCCCGTAACAAACATTTTCCCTAACCGCACTCCAATACTCCAATACTCAAGTACTCAAATAATCAAATAATCAAATAATCAAATAATCCAATAATCCAACAATCCAACAATCCAACAATCCAACAATCCGATAATCCGACATTCCGATAATCATACCTCACACCCTCCGATAAACAAAATTTTCACCAAATAAAAAACGGTTCCGATACATCATGGTATCGGAACCGTTTTATCGTTATATAAGACGCTTACTATTTCGCGCCGCCGTTTTTAGCCTCCATTGATAGAGTTGCGTGGGGCACTATTTTCAGTCGTTCTTTAGAGATAAGCTTACCTGTTTCTCGGCATACGCCATACGTTTTGTTTTCTATTCTGACGAGGGCAGCTTCGAGATGCTGTATAAATTTGAGCTGTCTCTGTGCAAGACGACCCGACTCCTCTTTTGAGAGGGTAGCCGCGCCCTCTTCCAATATCTTGAAGGTGGGCGAGGTGTCATCGGTACCGTTGCTTGCGGTATGCGTAATCGTCGCTCTGAGCAGGTCGTAATCGGCACGTGCTTTTTCGAGCTTTTCGAGTATGATGGCTTTGAATTCAGCCAAATCCTCATCCGAATATCTTGTTTTTTCCACTTCAGCCATAACAACGTTTTTTGATATTGAACACGTATGTTTTAATATTCAGTAAAGATACTATTTTGGCTTTACAAAAGCAAGTTTTTAAACGAAAAAAAGCGGAGAAAGTTACACTCCGCCTTTTTTACATTATATTCTGCTTACTGCGATACCCACTTCCACATCGTTTATGGTTACGCTCTTGGCGTCAGCGGGCAGCGTATCGGCAATATCCACTTTTGTAGCCAGCGTCTGGGCGGCGATATAGCCTGCATACTCCCTTATTGCGTTGTCGAACTCGGGGTTCGAGCCAAAGACAATCTCAATCTTGTCGGTCACCTCGAAACCTGAATCCTTACGGATGTTCTGTATCCTGTTGACAGCCTCACGGGCGATACCTTCGGCTTTGAGCTGTTCGGTGACGGTTACATCGAGAGCTACGGTCAGCTTGCCTTCCGATGCCACGAGAAGACCGGGAATATCCTCGGAAGTTATCTCGAAGTCGCACGCCTCAAGTTTATGTTCCGTGCCGCCGATAGTGAGCATATAGAAACCGTCACGTTCGAGTTTTGCGATATCCTCCTGCGAGAATTTGCCGACAAGCGCGCCGAGCTCTTTCATGTGTGCGCCGAACTTGGGACCGAGAGCCTTGAAGTTGGGTTTGATGCGTTTGGTGAGCACGCCTACCGTATCGGTGATATACTCTATCTCTTTGACATTCACTTCAGAGAGTATAAGACCTTTCACAGCCTCAATCTTCTCTTGCATACCCTCTTCCATGATAGGAATCATCATCTTGCTGAGCGGCTGACGCACCTTTATGTTGACCTTGCGACGGAGAGCCAACACCATGGATGATATGCGCTGAGCCATTGCCATACGCTCTTCGAGCGCGCTGTCTATCACCTTGTCATCGACCGCGGGGAACGGTGCGAGGTGTACCGAACCGTACTCGTCACCACCGAAAGCGTGCAGGTCAAGATAGAGACGCTCTGCCATGAACGGAGCAAACGGAGCGAGCAGACGGCTGACGGTCTCAAGACAGCTGTAAAGCGTCTGATATGCGGAGAGTTTATCCTTGCTCATCTCACCGCCCCAGAAACGTTTGCGGTTCAGGCGCACATACCAGTTGGAGAGGTTTTCACCGATAAAGTCCATGATTGCACGTGCGGCGGGTGTCGGGTCGTAGTTTTCGAGCGACGAGCCAACACTCTTGACGAGCGTACCGAGAAGCGAGAGAATCCAACGGTCGATTTCGGGACGCTCCGCAACGGGCACCTGCTCCTCACTGCCCGTGAAGCCGTCGATATTGGCGTAAAGGGCAAAGAAGCTGTATGTATTGTAGAGTGTGCCGAACATCTTGCGGCGCACCTCATCTACACCGTCAATATCGAATTTAAGGTTATCCCACGGCTGCGAGTTGCTTATCATATACATACGCACGGCATCAGCGCCATACTTGCCTATCACCTCGAAGGGATCGACAGCGTTACCGAGACGCTTACTCATCTTGTTACCGTTCTTGTCAAGCACAAGACCGTTTGATATGATGTTTTTGAACGCAACCGAGTCGAAAAGCATCGTGGCAAGGGCGTGCAACGTAAAGAACCAGCCGCGTGTCTGGTCAACACCCTCTGCGATGAAGTCCGCAGGGAAGAGTTCGCGGAACGCATCGCCGCTGACCTCGAACGGATAGTGTTGCTGCGCGTATGGCATCGCTCCTGAATCAAACCACACGTCGATAAGGTCGCTCTCACGTTTGAGAGGCTCGCCGTTGTCGCCGACGAGTATAATGTCGTCAACATAGGGACGATGCAGGTCAAAGCTGTTGTAGTTCTCTTTCGAGAAATCACCCTCTTTGAACGCCGCCAACGGGTTGCTCTTCATGAATCCCGCCGCAACAGACTTCTCTATCTCGGCTTTGAGCTCGGCAACCGAACCGATACATTTGAGGACGGTATGATCCTCGTTAGCCCATACGGGAAGCGGCGTACCCCAATAGCGTGAGCGTGACAGGTTCCAGTCAACGAGGTTTTCGAGCCATTTGCCGAAACGACCCGCACCCGTCGATTGCGGTTTCCAGTTGATAGTGTTGTTAAGCTCTATCATACGGTCACGCAGAGCGGTGGTTTTGATGAACCACGAGTCGAGCGGATAGTACAACACGGGTTTGTCCGTACGCCAGCAGTGGGGATAGTTGTGCGTGTGTTTCTCAATCTTGAAGACAAGATTCGACGCCTTGAGCATAACGCAGATGTCTATATCGAGCGTCGGATCGTTCTCCGTGAGTTTATCATCGTAGGCGTTCTTTACAAAACGGCCCTCATATTCTTTATATTTTTCGGTATTGACAGCCGAGGCTACAAAACTTTCGTCGAGGTCGCTCAAAAGGTAGAATTTACCCGTACGGTCAACCATCGGCACCTGTTTACCCGCCTTGTCGGTCATAACAAGCGGAGGTATGCCCGCCTGCTTTGCGACACGGTCGTCATCCGCACCGAACGTGGGCGCGATATGCACGATACCCGTACCGTCCTCGGTGGTCACATAGTCGCCGCCTATCACTCTGAACGCGTCACCGTCGGGTTTAACCCATGCGATAAGTTGCTCATAACGTATACCGACAAGCTCCGAGCCTTTATATTCGCCCAACACCTCGAAAGGAATGTTTTTGCCGTCGCCGTTGTATTCGCTCATCGACAAAGAGGCGTTCTTCGAGGGGAAATATGCTTCCAGACGCTCTTTGGCGAGGATTACGGTCACAGGCTCACCCGTATAGGGGTTGAACGAAGCCACCTTCAGATAGGTGATTTCGGGATCCACAGCCAACGCCGTATTTGAGGGAAGCGTCCACGGAGTAGTCGTCCACGCGAGGAAATAAAGCTCGCCTTTCGCGTTCTCGAAAAGTTTTTCGCTCGCCTCATTTCTCACCACCTTAAACTGCGCCGTGCAGGTCGTGTCCTTAACGTCTCGGTAGCAACCGGGTTGGTTAAGCTCGTGGTTCGAGAGACCCGTACCCGCGGCGGGAGAATAGGGCTGTATCGTGTAACCCTTATAAAGCAAACCTTTGTTGTAGAGCTCTTTGAGCATCCACCACAGAGTTTCGATATATTTGTTGTCGTAGGTGATATAGGGCTCGTCCATGTTGACCCAGTAGCCCATAAGCTCGGTGAGGTTACGCCATTGTGCCGTGTAGGTCATCACCTCGCCACGGCAGGTTTTGTTGTACTCATCGATAGATATTTTCTTGCCTATGTCCTCTTTGGTGATACCGAGTTTCTTCTCGACGCCAAGCTCAACGGGCAGACCGTGTGTATCCCAACCTGCTTTACGGTTGACCTGAAAACCCTGCTGTGTCTTGTAGCGGCATATCACGTCCTTAATGGTTCGCGCCATTACGTGATGGATGCCCGGCATCCCGTTGGCAGAGGGAGGACCCTCGAAGAAGATGAATTTGGGTGCGCCCTCACGCAATTTTATACTTCTTTCGAATGTATTGTTCTTTTTCCACAACGACAGCACATCGTCGTTTATTCCGGAAAGGTCCAAGCCTTTATATTCGGGAAATTTGCCCATAGTTTTCTCAATTTTTAGCCACAAAGTTATAAAAAATCTTTGACCCGTCGGAGAGTGTCGGGTGTTTTTTTGTGAGGGTTTAAAAAAATTAACCCCCCCAAAAAAAACCCCCCGACACTCTCCGACGGGTCAAAGATTGGTCTCCGACGGGTCTCCCGACGGGGTCTGCCGACAGCCGCTCCCGCGAGGCTTACTTTGTCACTCGACAAAGTAAGACAAAACGAGGGGGCACAGCCCCCTTTTGACCATGTCACACTCATTTGGCTCATTATCTTCCACGAAGTCGGCATCCCTACGCACTCGCCTCGTACAAAAATATTGGCGGCTTTTTTATAATTTTGTAATCGTATCAAGACACCCGTATATCAAAAGGAATCGAATCTATGAAACATAAATCTTTTACAATCTTATTGCTTTTTATCGGCAGCATATCTTTTCTTATCGGCTCATACGGTCTTTACAGACTATACAACCAATCGGACAAAATGATTCACACCACAGGCGTAGTCACTCATCTGGACGTAGAAAGTAAAAGAATGGGAAGCCGTAGAAAATACAGATACATCCGCACGGCACGCATCGAATATAAAACAGACCTATACCAAACCCATGTAACCAAGAAATTGAACAATCCGTTTATCTATCAGGGTGATGAAATCTCCGTATGGTATGACCCGAATTACACAGAAAACGCAATAATACCATTCGACGAAGGTTTCTTATGGGGTATACTCGATGTATTCGGCGTATTTTGCCTCTCCGTAGGAGTAATAGTAATCAAAAGCAAAAAAACGACAGAGAACGGGAATAAACTTGACACCACTACTCAAGAATAATATTAAGACGTTAAAATATAATTGTCAAAACATATCACAAAGTTATAATATAGCGATGTTACCCATAACAGATAACATCGCTATAAATAAATGTATGATTACGCCATAAAATCAAACATTATTTTCTGACACAGCGAACACTAAAACCACGTGACTTCCATATAGCACTTTGAGAAGTAAGACTTGTCGCATCAAAATACATACGCACACTTTTTGTTTCCTCTGACTGCGATGAAGACCAATAATGTCCACTGACACCAGGACTGACTAAAGCTCCATCAGCGTGCGTACGATATCCAATAGCTATAAATTCCAGTTTTGCATTACCGCTTGTAAATATCTTATAACCATAATCGCTCGCATTCCATCCGCCAGCATTTGTTTGCACTGTCGTACTACATAAAATATCAAATTCATCTTTGGTTGGTAAACGATAATTTTCTGGACATGGATTATTAGCCTCACTCCATGAAGTATTTGATGTCGGAGGATTTGTTGAATCCCATCCACTAACACCGACACCTACACTCTCCCATGATTTTTTACCGACATCCCATTGATAGAATCTACCGTGTGATTTTGTTTTTATAGGATCATCAGTACATTCTGACGGTAATTTTGTAGCAAAAGTAGCAGTACCTTCCAAACTACTCTTCGCTAAATTGTATTTCATCCACTCAACACCTCCAATATTTACTGTTGAATATGGATTAAAAACACAATCCTGTGTAATAGTAAGCTGAATAATTGTACCTTTATATGTAATAGTAATCGTAACAATAGGTCTTGTTTTTCCTGTATCATTTTCTACAGTCGTTTTTATAATAACTTTATTTCCTGACACACTAGCTATAAACCAAGCTCCACTCTCAGGTGAAATCGTTAAACCACTCGATATCGTACCATCATTTGATGTTATTATTGTTGATGTTACTGTCTGATTCGATTGTCCGTTAAATGTTATAGATGCAGGATCTGCTGCAAGCTTTACAGGTGTCTGACTAACTGTTGCTGTCGCTCGGTTTACACCGTCTCTGCCTTTCAATGTTATTGTGGCATTTGAAGTCTCCTCACTAAATGACAAAGTCTCTTTGAAAGCAACTTTGAATGTTCCTTCCGTTGAAAGAGAGCTGACCTTATGATTGGTTGTATTCGAACTTGTAACGTAATTACTTTCAAGAATATCCCAAACAGAAGCTACAAATGTACCGTTTGCTGATGTTAAACCACCGATAACAGAATACAAGCTCTGGTTCTCGACAAGAATACTTGTCTTTTTGGCTTGAATAACCGTAAATGAATTAGCAACATTACCATCAATAGTTATGTCAAATGACGATGATATTTCATTTATCGTAGTGTTTGCAGGAACGGTCAAGACAAATGAATATGTATCATTACTACCTGTCGGCTGTGATTTGATTTTTACCACCGAATCGGAGGTTTTGGAAACAACCTTAATACGTTCACTGCTTGCAGGTGCAGAGGTTTTGATATTGACTGTGTAGTCATACGCAACACTAAACGCTTTGAGTGTATTTGCCTCAAATACGGCAGGATTACCCGAACCGTATGTAATACTCTGTATCGTTGCTGTAAAATTGGCAAGTTGCGTTACCGTAAACGATTGCGAAGTCGTATTTTGACTTTCCAAAACAAATTGTCCTGTGCGTTCTTCCGCATTGTTTGGAGTAACGGTTACATCCAACGATGCACCGCTTGCATTAGTTTCTGTTCCGCCGACAGCAGGATTCGTTGTAATCCAACTTTGTGTACTTTTGGTTACTTTCCATGAACTTGAACCTGTTCCTGCCGAAGTATTGACCACGAGCGAAACCGTAGCTCCGTTTTTGGCTATATTTTTCAATTTCAAAGAGTCTTCTTTCGATACGTTAAATATGATAGGTGATTGTTTTGTACCAAAAGTAACTTTATTACCACCGTTTAAATTCATTGTTATCGTTGCGCTTTGTGCCGCATCGCTATATGTCATTGTTTCGGCATAACCAATAACAATTTTACCCGCTACGTCTTTTGCAACAGTGATTTTCGGATTACTTGATTCAAAATCTTTCAAATCCCAGTCGGACGCATAATAAGAGACCTTTTTAAGTTCGGGTCTGTCCTTGACACCACCCCATATTTCCTCCGTTGTATCGGTAAATTTAGGCTGTACGGGCGTTTTAACCATAAACGAACCT
>CASDZP010000005.1 GCA_949285535.1 uncultured Alistipes sp. | reverse complement strand
AACGAGCTTAACTTCTCTGTTCGGAATGGGAAGAGGTAATGTCTCCGACGGGTCTGCCGACGGCGTTACTTTGTCCCTCGACAAAGTAACCAAAACGAGGGGGCACAGCCCCTTTTGACAATGTCACACCCAGTTGGCTCATTATCTTCTACGAAGTCGGCATCTCCCCGCACTCGTCTCGTATTATTATCTATTACAATACATCGTTTATTTGCTCTAAAATTAGCTGTTTCTGCCACTTTTATGTATTGTGTCGTTTTGTGTGTCATTGACCTGTTGTTCGCGTCAAAAAAGGCTTATTTTAAACTATATTCAATATACATCATGTAAACATGATTTGTTTTATTTGTTGCATTATTGTCAGATATTGAAATTGTAATATGATATATACGGTAATTTTCTGTTTTAATATTTATTGTGTGTAATTTGACAGGTTGGCAAATGTACCCCGTCGTCATCTCTTAATGTCATGAAAGGATAGATATAGATAATGTGTGTAAGAGGTGAAAGCAAGGAGATAAGCGGTGGAATAAAATAGGATTTATACACATAAGGGCAATAAAAAAGGCCTTTTGATATAAAAATCAAAAAGCCTTTTTTATAACCTTTATGTGTATAACCTTATTTTATCTCCAACATCCGAAGTATCGGTTTCTTGGCAGAGGCAATAACCTCATCGGAGAGTGTTATCTCATTGTCGAGAGAGGTCAGCGTATTGATGATTTTTGGAAGGGTTATCAGTTTCATGTAGGCGCAGTCGTTGCAGGCGCATGTTGTGTCGGTGGGGGGAGCGGGGATGAATTTTTTGTCGGGGCAGGATTCCTGCATCTTGAAAATTATACCCGGCTCGGTCACGACAATAAATTCTTGCGCCGATGATTTCTTTGCATAGTCGAGTAGGGCAGCTGTGGAACCTACATGGTCAGCCACGGTCACTATCTGCTGCTTGCATTCGGGATGTACGAGTATTTTGGCGTCGGGATGTTCACGTTTGAGGGCAAGGATGCCTTCGAGAGAGAACTGCTCGTGAACATGACATGCACCGTCCCATATAACCATGTTCTTGCGACCCGTGCGACTCTGTATGTAAGAGCCTAAATTGCGGTCGGGCCCGAATATTATAGGCTGGTCGGCGGGTACCGATTCAACCACTTCGAGAGCGTTGCCTGATGTGCAGACAATGTCGGTTAGCGCTTTCACCTCTACCGAGGTGTTGACATAGCTGATTACGGTGTGGTTGGGGTGAGCCGCCACAAAACGTGCGAAATCTTCGGCGGGGCATGAGTCTGCCAGCGAACAACCCGCCTCCATGTCGGGTATAACCACCGTCTTGTCGGGCGACAATACTTTCGCCGTCTCGCCCATGAAGTGAACACCCGCAAAGAGTATCACGTCGGCGTCAGTTCCCTGCGCCGCACGAGCCAACTGCAGACTATCGCCTACATAATCGGCTACCTGCTGAACCTCCGGGCGGGTATAGTAGTGAGCCAAAATAATGGCGTTTCGGCTCTTTTTAAGCTCTTTTATCTTCTCTATCTGCTCTTGTATCTCTGTATGTTCGTTTGTGCTCATATCAATGCTTTTTTGTCATTATCTTATCCTGTCATACACGACAAAGTCGAACGGATATTCGAATTTCTCGCCCCGCTCGTTATGTACGCGTGAATTTTCCCTCCACACCGTAGGGTCGAGTTCGGGGAAAAAGGTGTCGGCGTCATACTCTTTCTGTACCTCGGTCAGATAGACTCTGTCGGCGAGCGGGAGCGAGGCTTTGTAAATCTCGCCTCCGCCTATTACGAAAATCTCTTCTTCAGACGCGAACTTTTCAAACGCCTCTTCGAGAGAGTGGACCATGACCGCACCTTCGACCGCATAGTCGGCGTTGCGTGTCACTATCACGTTGGTACGCTTCGGGAGCAGACGACCCATTGATTCGTATGTAAGGCGGCCCATTATAACCACACATCCCGTGGTCGTCTCCTTGAAGTGGCGCAAATCTTCGCTTATGTGCCACAACAGATTGTTATCCTTACCTAAAGCTCTGTTGGAGGCTATTGCCGCTATCAATGATATTCTTGCCATTTCTTTGTCGTGTTGTCAGACGGCTATCGGCGCCTTTATCGAGGGATAAGGGTCGTAGCCTTCGAGTGTGAAATCTTCATATTTGAAACCGAAAATATCGTTCACAGACTCGTTCAGTTTCATTACGGGCAAGGGTCTCGGCGTGCGAGAGAGTTGCAGTTTTGCCTGCTCGATGTGATTGAGGTACAGGTGTGTGTCGCCCGTTGTGTGGACGAATTCACCCGCTTTCAGTCCCGTCACCTGCGCCACCATCATGGTGAGAAGCGCGTAAGATGCTATGTTGAATGGTACGCCCAAAAAGACGTCGGCAGAACGCTGATAGAGCTGGCACGACAGTTTTCCGTCAGCCACATAGAACTGAAAGAGCGTGTGACACGGGGGAAGAGCCATCTTGTCAACCTCCGCCACATTCCACGCCGAGACGATGAGACGTCTCGATTCGGGATTTTTCTTTATCTGGTCTATGACATTGCTTATCTGGTCAATCGTTCCTCCGTCTGGTGTCGGCCAACTGCGCCACTGGTGTCCATATACGGGTCCGAGGTCGCCGTTTTCGTCAGCCCATTCGTCCCATATGGTCACGCCGTTGCGGTGGAGATATTCGATATTGGTGTCGCCCGACAAAAACCACAGAAGCTCGTGTATTATGGAACGGAGGTGCAGTTTCTTGGTTGTCATCAGTGGAAAACCTTTCGAGAGGTCGAAGCGCATCTGGTGACCGAATACGCTCTTTGTGCCTGTTCCCGTGCGGTCGCCACGCTCGACACCCTCGTCGATGATTCGTCTGAGAAGGTCGTGGTACTGTTTCATATCTTATCAAAAAGGAGGGCTGTAAACCCTCCCGTAAAATTTTTTTGGATTTCGGATTCTTATTTAGAACTAAATATCCATGTCTTTTAGTATGGAGTCAGACTCTGAATCCCAGTTGTCGAACTCATCGAGCGAGTCGTCCACCTTTCTGACCGACTTGGCTATATCCTGACCCTCGGCGTTCTTGTCGATGACAAATTCGACCGTGTCTCCCACTTTCAGTTCCGTAAAGTCGCCTATTACGTTCTGGTAGTGGAAGAAAAGGTTGTTGTTGGGGTAACGGATGAAGCCGTAACCGTTCTTCAGGGACAAGATATCGCTGCGTTCTTTTTTCTGTTGAGACGAGAACGCGTTGTTTTTGCTGTCGGATACGAACATGTCGTTTATCACGCAGTCTGAAGACTCGAAACCTGCCTCTATTATGTCGTGCATCGGCAGTGTCACGGTAGCCACGTTTGTCAGCTCGTGAGATGTTCTAGTCACAATCTTGTTTCCGTCCTCGTTGGTGTATTCGAACTCCCAGCTCATGAGGAAGACTCTCACGCCACGGCATACCAGCTTGCGTACCAAAGGCACGTAGTCTGTGTCGGACGCGACCAGCACAACAACGTCGAGTCCGCGCATTATCGAGAGTTCGAAAGCCTCGAGAGACAACCACACATCAACGCCTCGTTCCTCCTTGCGACCGAAAAGATTGCGAAGAGGAAGATAATGGGTCTGAACACCCTCCGACATCAATATGTCGTCGAATACACGGTCATTATAGAGCTGATTGCCACGCTGTGCCGCTTCAGAAGCATTGAGGCGACCTCTGAAATAGTGCGCTTCTGTAACTCTGCATAGTGATTCGCTCACACCATCGAGCGCAGCCACTTTTTTACACAAAAAACGATGTATTCCCCCTATGCTGAGACGTCTTTTCTGTGGATGGATGTAGTTGTAATAATTAGACGTGTGTAGTAGAAAATTACCGTCATAGAATACACCTATCTTAGTCAGTCTCGTTGGTGATTGCATTACTATTTTCTATAGTTTGGTTAATATAAAATTGATTCTATTGACTATTCGGACTTTACAATCCGTATTTGAGTACGATTCAAAGGTAAAAATTTTTTTTAAAAATTGCTATTTTCTGACCGTTTTTTGTACCTTTATCACAAATTTTCAAAATTAAATCTAACATTTGTCACCATGGCCGACAGAATAATTAAAGATATAGAACAGATAAAGATCATTTTGACGTCCGCTCTTGAGAACGGAAGCATTCACGCGCTCGACAGAGACGTCGTCTCAGACAAGCTGCGAAAGCTCTATGATATTGTCTCTTCGATGCCTGTTGCCACGGAATATGTGACAGAGAAATCCGCTGTCGGAGCAGAGAATAATCACGTCGATAAAGAGCCTGTCGGTGACGACGCTACCGATATTGTCGAGGTTGTCGAAGTTGAAGACACAGCCTCTGTCGAAGAAGAGGATAAGGATGTAGAGGTTTACGACAATAGCGCATCGTCGGTTGTGACACATACGATAACCGAAACCGTCATATCTCCCGTCAAGGAGGTGAAAGAGGTCGAGGTTGAAGAGGTGGAGGCTGTTGCCGTGCCCACTGAAGAGGAGTCTGTTTCACCCGCCATTGACGCAGAGCCTGTCAATACACCCGAAAAGATGCTTGAGAAGGAGCTTTTGAATGAAGGTTCTCTCACGGCACGACTCGGTCGTCAGAAAATGAATGTGATTACCGAACAGATGTGCGGCGGCGACTTGACAAAATGTCTCGACCTGATGAAAAATCTTGAACAGACGGGCGATTTCGACAAGGCGGTCATATACATACAGGAACACTATCCCCAGAAAGGCGACAACGGTGCGGTAGAGATGCTCGTCGAGGTACTTACCGATAAGTTCATCTAAAAAGAGCACGACCGATGTCCAAACTATTCATCGTTCCAACTCCCGTAGGTAACCTGGGTGACATAACGCTCAGGGCAATTGAGACTTTGCGTTCCGCCGACCTTATACTTGCGGAAGATACCCGCACTTCGGGCGTGTTGCTCGCTCATCTCGACATAAAAAAGCCGTTGCAGTCGTATCATAAGTTCAATGAACACGCCGCGACGGAACGTGTCGCCGATATGATAGCCCAAGGACGCACCGTCGCTCTCGTCTCTGATGCGGGCACGCCGGGTATTTCCGATCCCGGTTTCATGCTGGTGCGCGAGTGTGTGGAGAGAGGAATAGAGGTGGAGACACTGCCAGGAGCGACAGCTCTTGTTCCCGCGTTGGTCAACAGCGGACTGCCATGCGACAGATTCTGTTTCGAGGGTTTCCTGCCGCAGAAAAAGGGTCGTAAAACAGCGTTCGAGCGACTTTCGACCGAGACAAGAACAATCGTTCTCTATGAGTCTCCGCACAGGGTGATAAAGACCCTTGAGGCGATAGTCGAATATTTCCCGCATAACCCGAGAGTGTCGGTATCGCGCGAGATTTCAAAAAAGTTTGAACAGACCGTTCGCGGTACGGCTTCCGAGCTTCTCGAATATTTCTCGGAACACGCACCCAAAGGCGAGTTTGTGATTGTGATAGAGGGAAACAAAAACGGCGACAAACAGTCGTCGGATGAAGAAGAAACCGAAGATAAAAAAGGGAAAAGAAAAAAGGAGAGACAATAAACAAAAAATGGGTAAGCTACTCATATCGCACCGCTCAACCACCTACCCTTGCTACCTTCCGGTCCTGGGGGGCTTCAGCAGGAGCTGGTCGTATAAGACTTACCCGACACAAAAGTAATACAATTTTTTAACACAACAAATTTATTGATGGCAAAAATTAAAGTCGGCAGACCGGTATTGGCTCTTGTTGTGCTGATGCTGATAGGTATTGTGGCGTTCAGCGGTCTCATATATTTCACCTATTCGGTGCGTGGCGCCGTTTTGAAAGACGGTTTTGTCAACCTGCCCACGGGCGCTACCGTAAATGAGCAGGCGAAAATATTGTATGAAGAGGGTTTCCTCCGTGACACCGCGGATTTCTGTGCAATGTCACGCCGTTTCGATTATGAAAAAGCACGCCCCGGACACTACAAACTCAAAAAGGGAATGACTTTCCGCGCGCTTCTCGGTAAACTCCGCTCGGGTAATCAGACACCCGTCAATGTCACATTCAATAACATACGTAACTTCGAACGTCTGGCGGGAGTTGTTTCGAAATATATCGAACCCGACTCTGCGGCGCTTCTCGAAGCCTTCCGTAATCCCGATATCGCGCGCAAATACGGTTTCGACAAGTCCGATTTCATCTCTATGTTCATACCCAACACATACAACCTCTATTGGACAACCACTCCCGAAGAGTTTATTGCAAGGATGAACCGCGAGTATCTCAAATTCTGGGAATCGTCAGACCGTAAGAAAAAGTGCGAGGCAATAGGAATGACCCCCAAAGAGGTTTCAATACTCGCCTCTATCGTCATAGAGGAAAGCAAGTATGTTCCCGAACAGCCACGTATCGCGGGTGTCTATATGAACAGGCTCCGTATAGGTATGCCCCTTCAGGCTGACCCGACCGTGAAATTCGCGCTTGGCGACCCCACGATAAAACGTATTCTGTTCAAACATCTGGAGGTCAACTCACCTTATAACACCTATAAACACAAAGGTTTACCTCCCGGACCCATCTGTATGCCGCCTATCAGCGCAATAGACGCCGTGCTCGACTATGAGAAGCACAATTACCTTTATTTCTGTGCTTCTCCCGACCTTTTAGGACGTCACCGTTTCGCCACCACAATGGCGCAACACAATGTCAACGCCAGAGCTTACGCCGAGGCTCTCAACAGAGCGGGCATAAGGTAGCGGTATAAAAATCGCATAATGGAAAGACGCATCGAACCCGCTGAACGCATGACCCTCGCCGACAGAATCACGATTGGTGAAGGGGTACGCATGTCGGATGGCGAACTTCTCGCCGTAATAGCGGGAGTGGAGTCGCTCGACCGCCTTGCGGAGGCATGCGGCGGCGATTTCATTACGCTCGCGGGCATGGACGGCGACACGATAGCCAAAAAAGGACGACTTAACAAACAACAGGCGGCACGTATTACCGCCGCCGTAGAGCTGATGAGACGTCCGCGCAATACATCCGCGTCTATACCCGACATCATTAGGAACAATTCGGATGTGGTTGCCGTGATGAGTCCAGAAATAGCGGGTAAAAGGCAGGAGGAGCTATGGGCGTTATTTCTTACGGGTAACGGCCGTCTTATAGAAAAACGATGCGTTTCGGTAGGCGGTACCGCCGTAGTTGCAACCGACCTTAAAATAATCATGGGGAGAGCCGTCGAACTGCTCGCCACCGCCATGATTGTAGTTCATAACCATCCGTCGGGAAATATTGAACCAGGTGACGACGACAAACAATTCACTTCACGACTTTTCGAGGCGTGTCGTCTGTTCGACATAAAATTTGTCGATCATGTCATAATGAGTCCGGATTGCGACAAACATTACAGCTTCAGAGCGCATAATCTGCTGTAATGTCCGAACAATGAAATATCACTTGAAAAACAACAGGAGCGATAGCTAACGCCGTCGCTCCTGTTGTTTTTATTATTTAAGCATTAGTATTCGATAATTCGCTCGGAAATAGAGTATGGCTTTTTCGTTTCGCTTTCATATACTGTCTGCTTAATCCAGTTGCCTTTATCATCATACTCGTATTCAACATAATAAGTGTTAGCTTCATAATAAGGATTGAGTATAATGTCTAATGTTATTGTCGTCATTATCCCACCTCCTTTTACATATATAGGAAGATTCTTTTCATTATACTTTATTTCTCCTTCATAACTTGATGTTGATAATTTAATCAAGTCTCCTTCATTGTTATAAGTAAAGGTTGTAATATCTGTTTCGATTATTTGTTTAGTCAATAGGTTTTTATCATCGTATTCCGTTATTCCCAATTCTTGACCATTACCGTCATACGATATATATGAGGTGTACCCCAATCTTGATTCAATACATTTGGTTTTTCCTATTATTTCTCCGTCGGCGAAATTAGTGTATTCTAGTATTTTCTCACCATCTCTTTTGTATTTCGTAATAAAGACCTGTTTGGAATGTAAGGTACTTTTGATCTTTGATAAATATTTTCCTTTATACTTATATTGGTAAGATATGGTTAAATCACCATCACTATTAAGTGATGTATATTTAGTGACACGATTTTTATTGTTAAAATTTAATACTGATTTTAATAATAAATTCCCGTTGTTATCAAATGTCGTAAAAGATGTTAAATTTCCATCTGGATCAAATAATGCAAGACAACTATTATTTAAATCACCTTTAACTGCCTCTCCTGATTTATTATCGATGTTGTATGTCTTTACTTGAACAGATTTTACGATAGTATTTAATTTTAGTGTTTTATAATTATAACCTGTTTCACCATTGCAATTACCGACAAAAAAGAAAGCACATATTGTACTGATTGTAAAAACCAATGATTTCATAATCGAATTGTTAATTATTTTTTCGGGAATATAACTGACTTGAGATATAATACGCCATTGGAAATGGTTTGTGGCGCTTGTTGCGAAAATTCAAGTTTGTGTGTTGTTAAAAAACAATTAAGGGATGATTTAAATAAAAATCATCCCTTGTTAGTAGCGGAGAGAGGACTCGAACCTCTGACCTTTGGGTTATGAGCCCAACGAGCTGCCAACTGCTCCACTCCGCGATCATTGACACTGCAAAGGTAAGAACAATATTTTTATTTGCAAAATTTATGTCGATTTTATTTTGATAATTGTTGCCGCTAATATTTGTAAAGGGGTTGTTTTCAGTGAAATGACACGTTTTATAATGTCTGTTTTTTTGCCGTTAAAGAGTGTTTGTGTAATGTTCAGACAATAATTCGACAATAAAAAACACTATTATTGTCTCTATACGGTTTTTATTTCGTATATTGCAACAATTATTCACCAAAGGTCTCCATGTTTTTCGAGACCGACAAAAGGGAAGATATGTCGCTACTAACAAAGATTGTCGCAATGTCGCTCAGCGGGCGTCTTCACGACATCGACAGATTTAAACGAAGACCTGCCGACGTTCAGCATGAGCAGTTCAAGATGTTGATGTCGAAAGTAAAACACACTCCTTTCGGTGTTGCCCATGGCATGAAAGGCAAATGCGATTACGCCAAATTCGTAAAAAACATTCCCGTAAGGGACTATGATAAACTGCGTCCGTTCATCAACCGAATAAGATGCGGAGAGGGAGACATACTATGGCCCGAGAAAACCAAATGGTACGCAAAATCATCGGGTACCACATCGAGCCGCAGCAAGTATATCCCAATTACGGAAACCTCGCTTCAACACTGTCATTACCGCGGTTCGTCGGATGTGTTGGCTCTGTACCTCAAGAATCACCCCAAAAGCAAGCTCTTTTCGGGTAAAACGATGACCCTCGGCGGAAGTCACCGCCTCGAAACGAGTGACGGAGCGTTGACGGGCGACCTGTCGGCGATACTTATAAGCAATACGCCCTTTTTCGCCTCTTTCAAGAGAACACCGTCGGCTTCGATAGCCTTGATCCCAGATTTCGAGAAAAAAGTGGAGGCGATATGCAAAAAATGCTCGAAAGAGAAGGTCACAGCCTTTGCGGGTGTTCCCTCGTGGAATCTCGTACTGATGAACAAGGTACTCGAATATACGGGTAAAAGCAATCTGCTCGAGGTGTGGCCCTCATTGGAGCTGTTCATGCACGGAGGTATCAGTTTCCTGCCTTACAGAGACATATACAGGCAGCTTATCCCCTCCGACAAGATGAACTACATGGAGACCTACAACGCTTCGGAGGGCTTCTTCGCCATGCAGGATGACCCCAACGACGACGCTATGCTGCTTATGCTCGACTATGAGATTTTCTATGAGTTTCTGCCCGTCGCCGACCTCGACAATCCCGAAAAGGCGGTTCCGTTGGAAGGCGTGGAGACAGGCGTGAACTATGCCATGATTATATCGACAAGCGGCGGTCTGTGGCGTTACATGATTGGCGACACGGTGACATTCACATCGACAAATCCGTACAAAATAAAGATTACGGGTCGCACAAAACAGTATATCAATGCTTTCGGAGAGGAACTTATGGTCGATAACGCGGAAAGGGCAATACACGCCGCCTCACTCGCAACGGGCGCCGTCATAGCCGAATATACCGTCGCTCCCATATTCATGGATTCCGCCGACGCCAAAGGTGCTCACGAGTGGCTGATCGAGTTCAAGACCGCACCGTCCGACATGGCTCTTTTTACCGAAGAGCTCGACAAGGCGTTGCGACAGCTCAACTCCGACTATGACGCCAAGCGCAGCGGAAACACGACACTCTACCCGCCCAAGGTCAGAGCCCTGCCCGAAGGTACATTCTACAAATGGATGTCTCTGCGCGGCAAACTCGGCGGACAGAACAAAATACCGAGACTTTCTTCAGAGCGCGACTATGTTGAGGCGTTGCTCGAAATTTTCGAATGACAAAAAGATGATGCGATGTATATAGCGGTGTCAGGAAATATTGGTAGCGGTAAAACCTCGCTCGTTGAAATGCTCTCGCAGAGACTCGGTTATGAGCCTTTCTTCGAGAGAATAGATAACCCGTATCTCGACAGCTTCTATCAGGATATGGCACGATGGTCATTCAACCTTCAGATGTCGTTTTTGAGCAAGAAGACCGTTCAGATAAACGAAATCATGCGCTCGACGCATAACATAATACAGGACAGAACCATTTTCGAGGAGGCGTATGTCTTCGTGCGCAACCTCAACCGCATGGGGCTGATGACCACGCAGGATTACGAGCTTTACATGAGCTTTTTCGACCTGCTTTCGGGAAACATAAGGCTTCCCGACCTTATTGTCTATCTGAAAGCCTCCATACCCACGCTCATAAGCCAGATCAGACGTCGTGGCAGAGAGTATGAGATGGGTATAGAACCCGAATATCTCGAAGGTCTGAACACGCTTTATGACGACTGGATAAACAACCTCTATCCCGGTCGTGTGCTGACGATAGATGTCGATGAGTACGATTTTGTGCTCAGCAAGGAACATTTTGACATAATCACCGATAAAATAACGGCAGAGATAGAGGCTGTCGAGAAAAGCAAAAACAGATGAATCTGCCCGCACGCTTTATAGAGACGGTCTCGCCGCTTTTGCCCGCCGACGAGAGAGAACGGTTTTTTGCCGCCCTCGACAGAGAGGCGTCGTGTTCGATAAGGCTCAACCCGTTCAAACACGGTGTCGTACCCGATGACGCCCGCCCCGTGGCGTGGTGCGGTGACGGTTATGTACTCGAAAAACGTCCTTCGTTCACTCTCGACCCTCGTTTCCACGGTGGCGACTATTACGTTCAGGAGGCGGGGTCGATGTTTGTCGGTTATCTTGCCGAGCAGTTTTTGGATAGAGACGGACGGCAACCTGTCGCCGTTCTCGACCTGTGCGCCGCTCCCGGAGGCAAAAGCACACATCTGTCATCCATAATAGGCGATAAGGGTACTTTAGTAGCCAACGAGATACATAACGGCAGAGTCATGCTTTTGGCGGACAACATCCGCAAGTGGGGGCTCGCCAACACCATTGTCACAAGCTCAGAACCGTCGGCTTTCGGTTCTCTAGGCGGCACTTTCGACCTAATGCTGATAGACGCCCCTTGTTCGGGTGAGGGTATGTTCAGAAAAGAACCCGCCGCTCTCGAACAATGGAGCCTTGAAAATGTCAATATGTGCGCCGACAGGAGCAGACACATAATATCCGACGCGTGGGATGCGCTGAAAGAGGGCGGAATATTGATATTCAGCACCTGCACCTATAACAGAACGGAGAATGAGGATACGGTTGAATGGATGATACGCAACTTCGAGACCTCACCTGTCGATGTCACTCTTCCCGACGGTTGCGGCATAAGAGTTACCGAGGCGTCTTGTGACGGGGTGACGCATAAATGTTACCGCTTCATGCCCCACCTCACCGACGGAGAGGGACTTTTTGTCACCGTTTTGAGAAAATCGGGCGGCGGTGTTGTAGCGTCGGGCGGCGGATACAAGAAATCGCCCCTCGTTGCGTGCCCCAAGGGTGAGGAGGCTTTGTTACGCCGTCATATGGTCGGAGATGAGCGGTTCGATTTTTTCAAGTTCAAGGACGACTCTTATGCCTGCTTTACACATTCACGGCGTCTGCTTGAGAGCGCGGCTTCCCGTCTTCGTGTCATATACAGTCCTTTATTCATTGGGCAGGTCATTCGTGACGAGCTTAAACCATCGCATCCTCTTGCGCTCACTCCATATTTGGACGCGACACGCTTTGCCACGACCGATTTACCTCTCGATGCCGCTCTCGACTATCTTCGCCGTGGTGTCGTTGATGCCTCTCTTTACGCCGAGGGGCTGTCGCTGGTGCGATACGGTGACACTCCAATCGGTTTTGCCAAAAGAATCGGTCGCAGGGTAAACAACCTGTTACCCGTAAACCAGCGAATAGTAAACCTCTAACCTTTTTTAACCTTTGTTTCCGTGTTTTTTTACGGCAGGCTATCGCTATCGGATGCCGACTTCGTAAAAGACAATGAGCCAACTGAGTATGACATGGTCAGAAGGGGCTGTGCCCCCTCGTTTTGTCTTACTTTGTCGAGGGACAAAGTAAGCCCCGCGGGAACGGCTGTCGGCAGACCCCACGGAGTGCCCGTCGGGAGACCCCGCGGAGCGCATTCGGATAAAGTGACCCGAGGTGAAATCTGACACATATTGTTTTCAATAAAAAACGGAAGACATATTTTTCATGTCTTCCGTTTTTTATTGAAAACAATATGTGTCAGATTTCACCTCGGGTCACTTTATCCGAAATCTCGTCGAAGTCGGATTTGGCTTTGTCGGTGAAGAGGGGGTACATGGCGTACAAGACCATCAGGGAGGCTTTGTTTACAGCTTCCTCCTTGTCATCGTGTATGGGGTGCTGCGTGTCTTTGGAAACCTCCTGAAAATTGAGCCATGAACGCAACATCATACACTCGCTGTCGAGAACAGCCCTCTCCATCAACTCGTTGTCCGCTTCTTTCATATAACCGTTCTTGCGCAGTATGGCATGGGCTTTCTTGAAAAAGTCGTTACCCTTGTCGGTTACGGATGTGCCGTTGTCACAGTCGTCATTGCATATCCGAGCCATCACAACACCTCTGTACTCCCAGAGAAGTGCATTAACCGCTCTTATTATAATAAAAGTCTGCTTTATGTCCAGAAGGTCGGTCGTGAACTTGTCGAACATGTCGAGCTTTTCGAGCATGCGACTCCAAAGCAGGGCACAAATGTCGTCTTTCTTCGAGAAGTGATACGTGATGTTGCCCGGACTGAGGTTGAGCGCGTTCGCCAAATTGTCTATTCTGAAATTATGCGCTCCGTCACGGTTTATCATTTCGAGCGCACCTGCCAATATGATGTTTCGAGTGCCGAGAGATTTTTCCGACACCTCTTTTTTAGTCTTTGTCATAATCTGTGATACGATTGTCTGTTGTGTGATTACTTAATGAGCGAATATACCGAGTCGAGCTGCTTGCGACCTTTGTAGGTCAATACAGGCTCTATCGTCATCAACATCGTCAGAGCATATCTGTCCGATATTTTTGACGAGTCTTCCTCGGGGTCACGGCCGAAGGTGGCGAAAAGGTTATCCACCCACCATCCCGTTATGGTCGCCATGTTCTCAAACAGATGCATTCTCAGCTTTTCGTATCGCTCTGGCTCGATGTAGCCGTTTATTATAAGAGTGGATATTTTCTTGTCGTATGTGTGCTCGAATGTCTTTACCGCCTCCACTATCGATTCACGGTTGCTTCTTATCAGACCCACATCGCTCAGACGGTGTCTGAACACTCCCCTGTTCTTGTAGATTGCCGTGACGAGATATTTATAGAACAAAAACAGCTGTTTGATGTCCATCAACGGCGATATGTAGTGATCGAGCGAGGATGTTATCTCTTGCAGACACGAGAGCCATACGGCCACCGCAATCTCCTCTTTTCTCGAGAAATGGTAAGTCACATTCCCCGAACTCATGCCGAGCGAGGCGGCGAGAGTGTCGATTCGAAAATCGTTCATTCCCTTGACATTGATAATCTCGGAGGCTTTCTCCAGTATCAGTCGGCGGGTGGAAACCCCCGATTCGCCCAGAACGATTCCGTTAATGGTTTTTTTCGGACCTCTTTTCATGTTTTGATGTTTTTGAATAAATTTTGGAATGGATATTATATGTTTTGTTGTATTGAAATGCAATATTTTTATCCCGCCGCCCGCTTCGGAAGAGTGCTTTTCTGCCGAATTTTTGTCGGACGACATTAATATATCGTCTCGTTTTTCTTTTTATTATGTTGAAAAAGATGTTTTTTCGATTATTCGACGATAAAAATATTGTTTTGCAAATGTAATGATTGTCAACAAGAGTTCAAATCGTCCGACCATTGCCCTTCACTTTTCACCGTATGCTTTAAATCCCTTTTATAGGGCGCCTGAACGCGTTTTTTTGTTATCCGGCGCGGTTGTTTTATATGGAACCTGATTGTATGTCAGGGGTTGTGGAATGTAAAAGATAAATCGTATATACTGAATATTAGGTATAAAAAAGAAAAAAACAGTGTTGATTTATCATAATTTATTTTTGTATTCGGATTTAAAATTTTATCTTTGTTTGTAAAAACATAAAAACAAAATGTAACCGAAGAGGCCGCCCGACGGATAGTGCTGCCAGAGTATGTTTCATGGCTCGCCGCGCTATCTCGGGTGTTGTGTTTCGGTGTCGCAGGACATCGGAGCCGCTGTGACAGCTACAGTTTAAAAATAACACACCATGTATTCTGAAATTAAAAAACATTTGGCGACAGAGCTTCAGTCCATCAAAGAAGCCGGCCTTTACAAGACAGAGAGAATCATAACCTCTGCGCAACGAGCACAGATACAGGTTAACGGTAACACCGAGGTTCTCAACTTCTGCGCGAACAACTACCTCGGCCTTTCAGACCATCCCAGATTGGTTGAGGCGGCTAAGAAAATGATGGACGCACGCGGTTACGGTATGTCTTCCGTACGTTTCATTTGCGGAACACAGGATATCCACAAAGAGCTTGAAAAGAGCATCGCCGACTACTTCGGAACAGAGGATACAATCCTCTATGCAGCATGCTTCGACGCCAACGGCGGTGTATTCGAACCGCTGCTCGGCGAACAGGATGCAATTATCTCCGACGCGCTCAACCATGCCTCTATCATCGACGGTGTACGTCTCTGCAAAGCTAAACGCTACCGTTATGCCAACGCGGACATGGGCGAACTCGAAGAGTGCCTCAAGCTTGCTCAGGCTCAGCGTTTCCGTATAATCGTTACGGACGGTGTCTTCTCAATGGACGGTAACGTCGCTCCGATGGATAAGATTGTCGAGCTGGCAGAGAAATATGACGCAATGGTCATGGTTGACGAGTGCCACTCTGCGGGCGTTGTCGGCAAGACAGGTCGCGGTGTGACAGAACTTTACAACCTCCGAGGCAAAGTAGAGATAATCACAGGTACTCTCGGTAAGGCGTTCGGCGGCGCAATCGGCGGCTTCACAACAGGTAAAAAAGAGATTATCGACATGCTTCGCCAGCGTTCTCGTCCCTACCTCTTCTCAAACTCGGTTCCTCCCGCAGTCGTAGGCGCATCGCTCGAAGTGTTCAAGATGCTCGGTGAGTCTGACGCTCTGCACGATAAGCTCGTAGGCAACGTGGAATATTTCCGCGAAAAGATGCTCGCTGCCGGTTTCGACATCAAACCGACACAGTCGGCAATCTGCGCGGTCATGTTGTATGACGCCAAACTTTCACAGGACTTCGCAGCCAAACTTCTCGATGAGGGTATCTATGTTACGGGCTTCTACTATCCCGTTGTCCCCAAAGATCAGGCCCGCATCAGAGTTCAGGTCTCTGCAGGTCACGAAAGAGAACATCTCGACAAATGCGTCGCTGCGTTCGTCAAGATTGGTAAAGAGCTCGGCGTTATCAAATAAAAGGCTGAAATCACCCAAACAAGCGCCGCACTTCGTGTGCGGCGCATTATAACCATAACACCATCGTAATCATGGCAAAGTATAGCGTTGACGCGATAGATCAGAAGATTCTAATGCATCTAATAGGAAATGCCCGAATGCCTTTCCTGGAAATTGCGCGTGAATGCGGTATCTCAGGAGCTGCAATTCATCAGCGCGTGAAAAAACTCGAAGAAGCCGGAATAATCACCGGTTCCCGCCTCGAGATAAATCCCAAAGCACTCGGCAATGATGTGTGCGCTTATGTGGGTGTCAGAATATCAGAACCCAACATCATCAATTCGGTAATCGACAGCCTCAAAAGTATTCCCGAAATCGTCGAGTGTCATTTCATCACAGGAAAATACACCCTTTTCCTCAAACTGTTCTGTACTGACAACGAACACTTGATGAACGTAATCATCAACACAATACAGAGTATCCCGGGAATAAATCAGACAGAAACCTTCCTTTCGCTTGACCAGGCGTTCGAGCGTCAGGTCGATGTCTCTACAGCCAAAACAAAATAAGGCATCCTCCATGTCACTTATTCTTTGTATCGAAACAGGTACCGACGTATGTTCCGCCGCCCTGGCGCAAAACGGAACGTTGCTCTCTTTGCGTGAAAGCGAAGAGGGGCGAGACCATGCCCGCAAATTAGCGTCATTCATAGACGAACTTTTGAAAGAGAACGACATAGACGCCGACGAGCTCGACGCCGTTGCCGTAGGCATGGGTCCCGGCTCCTATACGGGGTTACGCATAGGCACATCGGTTGCCAAAGGACTCTGTTACGGTGTTGGAAAGCCGTTGATAGGTGTCGGTTCGTTGCAAAGCATGGCTATGGTGGCTCTTGAGGATTATGAGGCGGGGATAATCGAGTGCGACCCCATCGAGGATGTGTTGCTCTGTCCGATGATAGATGCCCGTCGCATGGAGGTCTATTCGGCTATATATGACAGCACCGGAAAGGAGCTGTTGCCTGTCGAGGCCAAAATAATAGAACCTGATTCATACTCCGACTTCATGCCCGAAAAGCAGTTGTTGATTTTCGGAGGCGGTGCGCATAAATGTTCTCAGGTGATGAACAGGGCGAAGCTGGCGTATGCCTCTGTCGCTCCCTCTGCCAGAGGAATGGTTAAGCCGGCTCATGAAAAATTTGAAAAAGGAATATTTGAGGATGTGGCCTATTTCGAGCCTTTCTATCTTAAAGAGTTTGTGGCGGGGAAACCGAAAAAATCTCCATTGAGCCGTTAGGGTCATTTCCCTTTTTATATATTTAGCGGCAGCGTGACGCAAATCGTCGTTACGCTGCCGTTTTTTATTTCCTTTAAGAATATAAAAACAAAAAAAGAACGACTGAAAACCAGTCGTTCTTTCTGTTGTGGGAGCAGAGGGAGTCGAACCCCCGACCCTCTGCTTGTAAGGCAGATGCTCTAAACCAACTGAGCTATGCTCCCTTGATTGCGATACAAAAGTATCGCGTTTTTTTGAAAAATCCAAATTTTAAGTGAAAAAATATGTAAAAAAGATGTTGTTGTATTTGTTTTGTGTTGTTTAAGTGTTTGATTGATAGTATTATACAATGAGTAATTTGTTTTGTGTCGCTTTTATTTCTGTGATTTGCATACACTAATTATTGTTCCCATAGGCGATTATTTTGAAAAAAAGAGGTTTCTCGTTCGTTAAAGTAATGAAAAAACTCTCGATGTTTTTCATGAAAAAATTGTATATTTGCGGTGCCTGTTTTTTGTCAACAGACTGTCCGACAGACATCAACAAGTCGTCATCGCCTTTCCTTTCGGCGGTGTTTTCTCGGAGGATGCCGATTTAGAGTCGGACGATAAAACATACGCTCCCGTAGTTTAACGGATAAAATTCAGGATTCCGGTTCCTGAGATATGAGTTCGATTCTCATCGGGAGTACTCTGTTTCTAAATTTATCTGTATGGTTACGGAAGTAATGATAATAATATTTCTCTTCGGTTATCTGATGATAGCCTTGGAGCATCCCCTGAAGATAGACAAGGCGGCAAGCGCCCTTATAACAGGGGTTTTATTGTGGGTTGTTTACACATTGTTCGGAGCACATCTTGTTCCGCAGTTCCATTCGGAGGAGTTGCTCCATTACATCGAGACCAACAAGACTCTCGCCAATCTGCCTGCGATACAGCAATGTATCAGCTATATTGTCGATGTTCAGGTACTCGAACAGCTCGGTGAGATATCCGAGACCCTCTTTTTCCTTATCGGCGCGATGACAATCGTCGAGCTGATAGACGTTCACGGCGGTTTCGCGATAATCACCAACAGGATAACGACACGAGACAAAACCAAGCTCCTTTGGCTTATCGCATTCATTACGTTCTTCCTTTCATCTCTGCTCGACAACATGACCACTTCAATCGTGATGGTCATGCTCATAAGGCGAATAATAAAGAACTACAAGGAGAGATGGGTTTACGCCTCAATGATTATCATAGCCGCAAACAGCGGTGGTGCATGGTCTCCGATAGGTGACATCACCACAATCATGCTCTGGGTGAGAGGAAACATCACCACGGGAGGCATAATTCCCTCAACGATACTGCCCTGTCTCGTCTCTATGATAATCCCGCTTTTCATATCGTCGAAATTGCTGCACGGTATAATAACGGCAGGTAAAACGGGTAATGAGGCTTCGGGCTCATGGCTTACCATTATTACACGTAAGGAGCGCGCCTCTATTCTGTTGCTCGGTGTCGGCGGTCTTATTTGCGTTCCCGTATTCAAAAGCATAACGCATCTGCCCCCGTTCATGGGGATACTCCTCGTGTTGGGTATTCTCTGGTTCTATACCGAGATAATGTACAAACGCAAAGTGTGTGTCGATGAGTCGCTCAAACACCGCGTTCCCCGTGTCATAAGAAGGGTCGATATTCCGACCGTGCTCTTCTTCCTCGGTATCCTGCTTGCCGTCGGAGCTCTTCAGATGACGGGTGTGCTTGGCGGTTTCGCTTCGTTCCTCGATACACATGTTCACAACATATATCTGACAAACACGCTCATCGGTCTCATGTCGGCTGTGGTGGATAACGTTCCTCTCGTGGCTGCGGCGATGGGTATGTACCCCTTGACCGACCCGGCTGCCGTCTCTATGGCTGCTGACCCCGCTTATGCGGCGGCGTTCATGCCCGACGGTATCTTCTGGGAGTTGCTCGCATATTGCGCAGGCGTCGGCGGCAGCATCCTCATAATCGGTTCGGTATCGGGTGTCGTGATAATGGGTATCGAGAAAATCAGCTTCCTGTGGTATCTGAAAAACATATCACTGATGGCGCTTATCGGATATTTGGCAGGCGTGGGCGTATTTTGGCTTCAACATACGATTCTCGCTTTGATATAATTAACGACATTTGTTTTGCCGATGAAAAAGAGTAAGGGTAAATTTTTCGAGATTAAGAATCGGAAAAAGTTTTTGATAATATTTTGGGGTATCATCGCTCTCCCGTTTGTGGCTGCGACGATTATCTTCTCGCTGATAGCTTCGGGATTTTTCGGTGAGTTGCCTACGTTCGAAGAGCTTGAGAATCCGCGAAGCAATCTCGCTACCAGCATCATATCCGAAGACGGACAGCTGTTGGGAAGCCTCTTTGTGGAGAACCGCTCGTTTGTCGATTACGACGACCTCTCTCCCTATCTGGTCGCCGCGCTCGTCTCGACGGAGGATGCCCGTTTTTACAGTCATTCGGGTATCGACATCCCCAGCCTTTTCAGGGTCGCTTTCAGAACTGTGCTGTTGGCACAGGACCAGGGTGGCGGCTCTACGATATCGCAGCAGCTGGCAAAAAACCTCTATCCCCGTGACACAACCGTTTACAGCTCGTCAATAAGCCGAAACTGCGCTCTGGTGATTGCCAAGTTCAAAGAGTGGATTACGGCGGTGATGCTCGAACACAACTATACCAAAGAGGAGATTGTCGTGATGTACCTCAACGTGGTGGCTTACGGCAGTAACGCTTACGGTATCAAGTCGGCGGCACAGACATTCTTCGGAAAGACACCCAAAGAGCTGAAAGTGGAGGAGGCGGCGATGCTTGTAGGCGTGGTGAACGCTCCTACCCGATTCAGCCCAGTCAGAAATCCTAAAAACGCTCTTGCAAGACGTAACACGGTGCTTACGAGAATGGAACAGGCGGGATATTTCTCCAAAAAAGAGCTCGACTCGCTCAAAAAACTCCCGATAGAACTCGATTATGAGCCTATCTCTCACGATGTCGGCATAGCGACCTATTTCCGCACGATGCTCCGTCTCTACATGACAGCCACAAAACCGCAGAAGAGCCCCTATCTTTCCGACTGGGATTATCAGCTGCTTGTGAGACAGTGGGAGAACGACCCTCTTTACGGCTGGTGCAACAAAAACAAAAAGGCGGACGGAACACCGTACAATATTTATAAAGACGGTCTGAAAATATATACGACCATCAACGCCAAGATGCAGCAGTATGCCGAGGAGGCCGTTTTTGAAAACATGCAGAAGAACGTGCAGCCTCACTTCAACGCTCAGGCAAAAGCTCGCCGAAGTATTTTCTCGAATATCTCCAAGAAAGAGCAAGATGCGATAATCGACAGGGCTATCAAACAGACGGACCGTTATCGTCGTCTCAAAAACGAGGGTAAGAGCGAGGAACAGATAATTAAGGAGTTCAATACGCCTACCGACATGACCGTATTCAGTTTCAACAACAAGAATCATGAGACCGATACGGTTATGACTCCGCGCGACTCGATAATTTACAGCAAAGGCATATTGCGTTCGGGTCTTGTTGCCATCGAACCTTCGTCAGGTTATCTGAAAGCATACGTCGGAGGTGTCGATTTCAGACACTTCATGTATGACATGGCGTCGCAGGGTCGTCGTCAGGCAGGTTCGACCTTCAAACCTTTCGTCTATACCTTCGCTCTCGACCAGTTGGGACTGAATCCCTGTTCTCCCGTTCCCAACCTCCCCGTCACCATTGACGGATGGAGCCCCAAAGAGGCGGGCAGGGTAGAGCAGGCAGGCGAGATAAGACCTCTCTGGTGGGGTCTGGCGATGAGCCGAAACAACTATTCGGCGTGGATTATGCAGCAGGCGGGACAGCCCGCTGCCGTAGCCGACTTCATACACCGTCTCGGCATCAAGAGCTACATCGACCCGACACCCGCTCTCTGTCTCGGAACGGCGGACGTGTCGCTAATGGAGATGGTCGGAACATATACCGACTATGTAAACATGGGTGTGCACATAGAACCGATATTCGTTACCCGAATAGAGGACAAGCACGGAAACATACTTGCGACATTCTCGACACAGAGCTACGACGCAATATCGCAGCAGAGCGCGTTCGACATGCTTCAGCTTTTGCAGAACGTGGCAAACCGCGGTACTGCCAACAGATTGCGCACCGTCTATAAGTTTACGGGCGAGATGGGCGGTAAGACGGGTACCACCAACAACAACTCGGATGCCTGGTTCATTGGCGTTACGCCCAAGATTGTGGCTGGCGTATGGGTCGGCGGTGAGGACAGAAGCGTTCACCCCTCGTCAAGAGGTGAGGGCGGCGTGATGGCGCTTCCCGCGTTCGGTATCTTCTTGCAGAAGATTTATAACGACCCCTCTTTGGGCATCAGCGAGAGTGACTCATTCGTAAAACCCGTGGGTGTGACAACAAGTGACTGTCCCGGTCTGCTCGACGAGGCGGGAGCCTCTGTAAACGAGGATGTTGACAGGGCGCGTTACGACAAGGACGGCTTCTTCGACATGTAACGGTGCGAAAAGAGCTGTTTGTAACTGATAAAAAATAACGAAAAACAGAACAACATAACAATGAGAGTAGCAATTGTCGGCGCCAGCGGCGCGGTGGGGCAGGAGTTTCTGAAAGTGCTTGCCGAACACAATTTCCCAATAACCGAACTTTCGCTCTTCGGCTCGAAGAGAAGTGCGGGCACATCTTATCATTTCAAGGGTAAGGATTACGTGGTCAAGGAGCTGTGCCATAACGACGATTTCAAGGATATAGACATCGCTTTTGTCTCTGCGGGAGGCTCTACATCAATAGAGTTTGCCGAGACGATAACAAAGCATGGCGCGATAATGATAGACAACTCGAGCGCGTTCAGAATGTGTGACGACGTGCCTCTGGTTGTTCCCGAAGTGAACCCGAAGGACGCGCTCAATGCGCCTCGCCGTATCATTGCCAACCCCAACTGCACTACAATACAGATGGTTGTCGCACTCAAGGCGATAGAGGATGTGTCTCATATCAGGAGGGTGCATGTGGCGACCTATCAGGCTGCCAGCGGTGCGGGAGCGGCTGCCATGGCGGAGCTTGAGAACCAGTATCGTCAGATTGTGGCGGGTGAGAAACCCACGGTCGAGAAGTTTGCGCATCAGCTCGCCTTCAACCTTATACCTCATGTCGATGTATTCACCGACAACGGCTATACCAAAGAAGAGCTCAAGATGTATAACGAGACACGCAAAATCATGCACTCTGATGTTCAGGTGAGTGCCACATGCGTACGTGTCCCCGTCATGAGAGCGCACTCAGAGGCCGTATGGGTCGAAACGGAGCGTCCCGTGACGCCCGAAGAGGCTCGCAAGGCGTTCGAGAGCGCGAAAGGAATCGTTGTCATCGAGAACAACGAGGCGAAAGAGTATCCCATGCCTCTCGACATCGCGGGTAAAGAGCCTGTTTATGTGGGACGCATAAGAAGCGATTTGTCGAATCCCAACGGTCTTACGTTCTGGTGCGTGAGCGACCAGATAAAGAAAGGCGCAGCGCTCAACGCGGTGCAGATAGCCGAATCTCTCATAGAACAGGGCGCTTTCAAAGCCTGAGGATTCAGTTTTATCCCGAATCAGAAATTAAAAACATAAAGCCATGACAACAGAGAAAGTAAGAATATTGATTATCGGTAGCGGTCCCGCAGGTTACACCGCCGCCATATACGCTTCTCGCGCGAATCTCTCTCCCGTGCTCTATCAGGGTCTCGAACCGGGCGGTCAGCTTACCACCACCACGGAGATTGAGAACTTCCCCGGCTATCCCGAGGGAACGACCGGTCCCGCTCTCATGGAGGACCTCAGAAAACAGGCGGAGCGTCTTGGAACATCAATCCGTACGGGCATCGTGACCTCATGCGACTTCTCGGCTCGTCCGTTCAAGGTTGTGATAGAGGACACCCACACGGTTGAGGCTGACGCGGTAATCATTGCCACGGGTGCCACAGCACGCTATCTCGGTCTCGAATCTGAGATGAAGTTCAGAGGCATGGGTGTATCGGCATGCGCCACTTGCGACGGTTTCTTCTATCGCAAAAAAGACGTGGCTGTCGTCGGCGGTGGCGATACCGCATGCGAGGAGGCTACCTATCTTGCCTCTCTCTGCCGCAAGGTCTATATGATTGTGCGCAAAAACTATCTCAGAGCCTCTAAGGCTATGCAGGACCGTGTGTTCAACACTCCCAACATCGAGGTTATTTTCGAACATAACACCAAAGAGGTGCTCGGCGATGACAACGGCGTGACGGGCGCACTGCTTGTCGGCAACGACGGCAGCGAGAGAACCATCGCAATCGACGGCTTCTTCCTCGCAATCGGTCATACCCCCAACACCAAAGTGTTCGGCGGTCAGATAGAGCTCGACAGCGAAGGATATATCAAAGTTGAACCCGGAACATCAAAGACAAACATCAAAGGCGTCTTTGCCGCAGGCGACGTGAAAGACCCTCACTATCGTCAGGCCATCACCGCCGCAGGCTCGGGATGCATCGCGGCGTTGGATGCGGAACGCTTCCTTAACGGCATGGAATAATGCGAACACCTTTAATAATGATTTCAGCCGTTGTTCTGCTTTCGGGGTGCTCCGCATTCAAGAAAAGCAGAATAACGGCATATTATCCCGAATATGGCACGGGAATAGTCGAGGCGGAACAGATAACGACCCGCCCGATAAGCGGCGACGACAAGAGCGACGGCGACGGACGCTCGTGGAGCACGAGAGCCGATGACGCCGAGAAGAGCGATGTCTATAACAGGATAGACCGCGACAATAACATGGCAGACAGTAAACCCGACCCCGCCATGTTCTCGTTCAAGGATGTGGAGACACAGCACGTCAAGTTTTCTTACTATGACCCGTTCAAGGATAAAAGCTATCTCTACTATGACCTTGACGAGATGGCAAAAGGATTCCACTATCCGTGCGACGGCTGGTTCATATCCGACTACGGCATGAGAAGCGGCCGAATGCACACGGGTGTCGATTTGAAGGCGTTGCCTTTGAGTAATGTCTATGCGGCTTTCGACGGCGTTGTTAGGATGTCCAAGGCGTACAGCAGTTACGGTAACGTGGTGGTTATTCGCCATTACAACGGTCTTGAGACCGTCTATTCGCATAACGCCCGTAATACGGTGCGTTCTGGTGACAAGGTAAAGGCGGGTGACGTAATCGCCAAGGTGGGACGCACGGGAAGGGCTACCACCGAACATGTCCACTTCGAGACAAGGGTTCTCGGACAATGTTTCAACCCCAATCTGCTGATAGACGTAAAGAACAACAAGCTGAAAAGCGGAGGCTTATATCTCTATAAACGCAACGGTGTCGTTTCGGCTTCGTCGAGACCGCTCGCCACACTCTCGGAGGTGCCCGAAACCAATGACGAGGCGGCGGTAAGCGCTCCCTCAACAGGAACGAGCCAGAGTAACAAGGTCGGTTCCTCTTCGACAGGCTCTTCTTCTTCAGGAAGAAAGACAATCAAGGTTGTAAGGGGTGACACGCTCTACGGACTTGCACGCCGATACGGTACCACCGTGGACAGACTGAAGAGTCTCAACGGGCTCAGGTCGAACACCATATACGCGGGTCAGCAGCTCCGCGTGAGATAAACGATGAGTGACAAGGAGAGGACGGAGAGATTGAAAGAGCAGGTTTCGCTGCTCCCCGACATGCCGGGCGTGTACCGTTTCTTGAATGACGAAGGCGTTGTCATCTATGTGGGCAAGGCGAAGAATCTCAAGAAGCGCGTCTCCTCCTATTTTGTCTCTCGGGCGGACCATAACAACAAGGTCAGGGCGCTTGTCCGCAACATCGACTCGATAATGCACACCGTTGTCGAGAGCGAGGCGGACGCCCTGTTGCTTGAGAACAACATGATAAAGTCGCTCCGCCCAAAGTATAACATACTTCTAAAGGACGACAAGACCTATCCGTGGATTGCGGTTACCCGCGACCCCTATCCGAGAATCATACAGACAAGACGCGTGGAGCACGGTGCCGCGACCTATTTCGGTCCATACGCCTCCGTCTCCGTGCAGAAGAACATGCTCGACCTGGTGCGCAAGCTCTACATGATAAGAACCTGCCACCTCGCGCTCACTCCCGAAAAAGTGGCGGCGGGCAAGTTCGACCTTTGTCTGGAATATCACATCGGCAACTGCAAGGCTCCATGCGTGGGACGCATATCTCAACAGGAGTATGTCGAGAGCGTCAGAATGGCGATGCAGGTGCTTCGAGGCAACCTCAAAGAGGCTGAAGATTATCTTATCGGTCTTATGAACCGTGAGTCGGAGGCTCTCCGCTTTGAGGAGGCGGCGCATATCAAAGACCGTCTCGATCGACTCGAAAACTACCGAAGCAAATCGGTCATCGTCTCCGCCACGGCGGGAGACATGGATGTCTTCTATCCCATAATCGACGGATACACCGCATACTGCAACTACATGCACGTGGTCGGCGGCGCAATCATCAACTCATATACGATAGAGATGAAGCTCGCCATCGAGGAGGAGCTCGATACGGTGCTGTCGTTCGCCATAGAGCGCATTTGCGAAAAACTCTCCGTGACCCTTTCGAGAGAGGTTTTAGTTCCTGTTATGCCTCCCGAAGGCGAGTTCGCGGGTCACAGGTTCATCGTGCCCGTCAGGGGCGACAAATTCAAACTGCTCACGCTTTCGGAGCGCAACTGCCGTCTCTACCGCTTTGAACGCCTCAAACAAATGGAGCGAACCAATCCCGCCAAGCATACCGAAAGGCTTATGGAGACGATGAAACGGGAGCTTAATCTCAAAAAACAGCCCCGTGTGATAGAGTGTTTCGATAACTCCAATCTTCAGGGCACCTATCCCGTTTCGTCATGCGTGGTTTTCAGGGACGGCCGTCCGAGCAAGAAAGACTATCGTCATTTCAACATAAAAAGCGTTGTCGGCATAGACGACTTCGCCTCCATGGCGGAGACGCTCACACGCCGTTACGGTCGTATGCTTGAGGAGGGTACGCCTCTTCCCGACCTGATAGTGGTTGACGGCGGTAAAGGACAGCTCTCGTCTGCCTACGGGGTATTGCGACAGCTCGGTATCGCCGACAAAGTAGAGATTGTCGGTTTGGCGAAACGACTCGAAGAGATATTCTATCCGAACGACAGCACGCCCCTCTACCTCGACAAGAGCGGCGAGACATTGAAGGTGCTGATGCACATAAGGGACGAGGCTCACCGTTTCGGTATCACGTTCCACCGCAACAAGAGGTCGGCAGGACAGATAAAAAGCAAACTCGAAGATATACCATCAATCGGTAAAAGCAGTATCGAAAAGCTGCTTAAACGATTCAAGAGCCTCAAAGGGATAAAAGAGGCGTCGCAGGAGGAGATTTTCGACACGATAGGTACGGCGAGAGGCCGTATCCTGATAAACTACCTCTCGGAGATAAAATAATCTCTTTTTACGAGAGAAAAATCACGTTAATTCAGACATAAAACGATTTAGAATATGAAAAAGACCGTTTTTGCCACCAATAATCCCAATAAGCTCAGAGAGGTACAGCAGATGCTTACCGACATAGAGCTGACCACACCTGCCGAATGCGGCATAACCGAGGATATACCCGAAACATCCGACACGATAGAGGGTAACTCACGCCAAAAGGCGCTCTACATACACGAACGTCTCGGCGTCAATTGCTTCGCCGACGATACGGGACTGGAGGTCTATGCTCTCGGCGGCGCGCCCGGCGTACATTCGGCACGATATGCGGGAGAGGCAAAACGCAATGACGACAACATAGCCCTGTTGCTCAAAAACCTTGAGGGCGAGAGCGACAGACGCGCCCGTTTCCGCACCGTCATAACCCTTATATGGAACGGTACGGAACATCAGTTCGAGGGTGTTGTCGAGGGTAGAATAACCACCGAGAGACACGGAGAGGGCGGTTTCGGATATGACCCCGTATTCGTTCCCGAAGGTTACGACATCACCTTTGCCGAAATGGATGCCCAGAGCAAAAACGCCATATCGCACAGAGGTCGTGCCGTAGCGGCTCTCGTTTCGTTCCTCAACAACGTGGAAAAATAATCCGCCATGCGCCCCGTCTCTCTTGAACTGCTCGCTCCAGCGCGTGACTTCGACCACGGCAAGTGCGCCATTGATTGCGGCGCAGACGCAGTCTATATAGGCGCGCCGTCGTTTGGAGCCCGTGCCGCCGCCTCCGTCTCCGCCGAGGAGATAGGGCGACTCTGCCGTTACGCCCATATCTTCGGTGTGAAGGTATATGCCGCCATGAATACCATACTCTTCGACGATGAGCTGGCGGAGGCGGAACGAATGGCGCACGAGTTGTGGGAGGCGGGTGTCGATGCCCTTATCGTGCAGGACATGGCTTTTGCCATGATGAAACTGCCCCCGTTCGAGATGCACGCCTCCACACAGACGGCGGCTCTCACCCCAGAGAGAGTGCGACTGTTCGAGGCGTGCGGTTTCAAGAGAGTCATTCTCGAACGAGGTTTTTCGATAGACGACATACGTGCGGTGCGTGCGGCATCGGGTGTTGATCTCGAATGCTTTGTTCACGGCGCAATCTGCGTATGTAACAGCGGGCAATGCTATATGAGCCATATCGTCAGCGGGCGAAGCGGTAACAGGGGCGTCTGCTCACAGCCGTGTCGCTCCAAATTCGACCTCACGGACTCCGACGGCAGGATAATGGTACGCAACAGCCACCTGCTCTCCGTCAATGACCTATCGCTCGCCGACCGTCTCGACATGCTTATAGACGCGGGTGTCACCTCTTTCAAGATAGAGGGACGCCTCAAAGACATGGCGTACATAAAAAACAGCGTCTCGTTCCTGCGACAGCGTCTCGATGAGGCGATAAAGTCGAGAGAGGGTTTTGTGAGAGCTTCACACGGCGTTTCGGAGGTCTCTTTCACTCCCGACCCCAGCCGTACATTCACCAGAGGGTTTACGGAATATTACCTTATGGGCAAACGCCCCGATGTCGCCTCTTTCTCTACTGCCAAGGCTGTCGGCAGGCGTATCGGTGTGGTCAAAAGCGTCAACGACACCTTTTTTACACTCGAAGGGGCACATGAGCCTCTCACTCCTGGAGACGGTCTCTGTTTTGTCACCCGTGAGGGTGTCACCACGGGAACCAATGTCAACCGTGCGGAGGGTGACCGCATATATCCCCGCTCTACGGAGGGGCTTTTCAAAGGAGCTGTCGTATATCGCAACCTCGACAAACGTTTTACTGA
This sequence comes from uncultured Alistipes sp., assembly GCA_949285535.1. Classification (GTDB taxonomy): domain Bacteria; phylum Bacteroidota; class Bacteroidia; order Bacteroidales; family Rikenellaceae; genus CASDZP01. The sequence goes on along the minus strand of CASDZP010000005.1, from coordinate 36,851 downwards.
TATGCTCAAATCGGCGGCGGTAACACGTGTATTACCCGTTGATGCAGAGGCGCGTTTCGACGGAGACAAGTTGGAGATAAGTCTCGGAGACACCCGCTCAAAAGTTACCGTTGTTAAAGACGTTTCCGATTATCCCGTGGCGGAGAATCCCGAACGTGCGTATTCCCTCTTTGTCTCTCAGATGCGTAAGAGCGGCGGCTCTCCTTTCCGCGTAGAACGTGTCGAGGTCATCGGAGATGTTCCTTTTATGCCCGCTTCCGCTGTCAACGCGTTGAGGCGTGAACTTCTTGAACTTCTCGAAAGGAAAATAATTGCCGATTACCGTAGAGTCGAAGCCTCGCCGCTCAAACCCGTACGCATGCTCGAAGGCAAAGGCGACTATCACCTTAATGTTGTCAATAAATATGCCCGCCGTTTCTATGCGGAGTGCGGTCTCGAAGAGGTTGAGGACGGTGTTGAGTTACGCCGTGATTTTATAGGTATAGAGGCGATGAATACGGGATACTGCATAAGACGAGAACTTGGTATCTGCCTAAAAGAGGGAGGACGTGGAGGCTCGTTGAGGCTGATAAACAACGATAACGTTTTCCGACTCGAATTCGATTGCCGTCAATGCCGTATGAGCGTCATATACGAGGGTAAAAGAGATATCCGCCGACAAAATCAGTAATACCGAAAATATACTGTACGTATTATATAAAAGTAATGAATAGTACAAACGTTTTACTATTCACGATTTACCTGCAATTTAACGCATAATCGGAATGTATATGTCGGGTAAATCATAAAACAGAAATACCGAACATACATATCTAATCCGCATAAACAGAAACCACTATCCAAAATAACCGACTTATGGACAAGAGCGTAAACATAACCCCGATACTTCTCACTCCTGACGATTTTACCGATTACCGACTTATCGACTCTGGCGACTACATGAAACTCGAACAGTTCGGCGGTTATGTGCTTTCACGTCCCGAACCTCAGGCTATCTGGGCTAAAAGTTTGAGTGACAAGGAGTGGGAGCGAATGTCTCACAGCAGATTCATAAAGGATAAGGGTAGCGATGAGCGAGGGGTGTGGAACCGAACAAAAGGTATGCCCGATAATTGGAACATACGGTACGGCTATAAAAACATGTCTCTCGACATGCAGTTGGCGATGACCTCGTTCAAACATGTGGGCATTTTCCCCGAACAGGCGGTTAACTGGCGTTACATATACGACCGACTTTGCGCCATGTCGTCCGAATCATCGCCTGCGCCACTCATGCTCAATCTTTTCGCCTATACGGGAGGGGCGTCTCTTGCGGCGGCTGCGGCAGGAGCGCAGGTTACGCATGTCGATTCCGTTAAGCAGGTTGTAACATGGGCACGCCGCAACATGGAGAGCAGCGGACTGGACGGCATACGCTGGATTGTGGAGGATGCCCGCAAATTCGTCAAAAAAGAGGTCAGGAGAGGGCGAAAATATAACGGTATAATACTTGATCCGCCTGCGTACGGAAGAGGCGCGGAAGGGGAGAAATGGGTGCTTGAACAGGATATATACCCGCTTATGCTGGACGTAAAAGAGTTGTTGGCAGAAAACGGCTTTTTGATATTGAATCTTTATTCCATGGGTTTTTCGTCTTTACTCGCTCACTCGCTTTTGTCACAGCTTTTCCCCGATCGCAAGATAACTCACGGCGAACTTTATTTGAGTGACGTTTCGGGCAGACGCTTACCGTTAAGCACCTTTGCGAGAGTAGAGTAATGTTCAGCCGATACACGTTACGATGCCGACTTCGTAAAAGATAATGAGCCAATGGGATATGACATGGCCAAAAGGGGCTTTGCCCCCTCGTTTTGGTTACTTTGTCGAGTGACAAAGTAACTCCCGCTGAAGGCGCCCACGGAGTGCCCCGCGGGAGCGGCTGTCGGCAGACCCCTCGGAGAGCCATGCGGAAGTGATATACGATTCATAAAGTTCTGGGTATCGGGTATTTTATCACAAAAATACCCGATACCCAGAACTTTATGAATCGTATATGCGAAAGGCGGACTGAAATTATATTTCAGTCCGCCTTTGTTGACCCATTAAGACTCGAACTTAAAACGACAGAACCAAAATCTGCTGTGTTACCATTACACCATGGGTCAATACCTTTCGGTAGTGCAAAGATAATACTTCTTTGAGTAAAACACCAAATTTACATTCCACTTTTTTGGAATGATACATGGGGTTTTAAATGTGATACATCTGTAATGTGTTGATTATTAGTGATGCTTGGTCTATTTGTTGTCTGTCGGATAATATTTGCCGCTTGTCGTTCACGACTCCACATCCACTATAATTTATGCAACATCACTCTCATCGTCGTGCCTTTGTCAATCTCCGACTCAGCCACAAAAATACGCCCTTTGTGATACTCCGTTATAATACGCTTGCTCAATGACAAACCAAGCCCCCAGCCTCTTGTTTTGGTAGTGTATCCGGGGTTGAATATCCTTGTCTGATTGGCTTTCGATATGCCTTTCCCCGTATCCTTGACATCTATACATATCCACTTGCCGTTGTCTTTCACCTCGACGTCAATCTCACCTTTCCCTTGCAGGGCATCGAGCGCGTTTTTGAGCAGATTCTCTATCACCCATTCAAACAAAGCGTCGTTTACCATAGCCTGAATAGGGATTGTTGCGGAGTCGTCATAATGTAACGACACGTTACGCGGAATCCTGTTCTTGAAATACGCTACCGTATTCGAGACAAGCTCGTGTATGTTGTGAGGCGACAGATGCGTCACCGCGCCTATCTTCGAGAAACGGTCAACCACTTTCAGCAGTCGCTTTATATCCTTCTCCATCTCGTCGAGTACAAACGCCTCTACCTGCTGACCCCGCAGATATTCGAGCCATCCGAGCAATGACGATGTGGGGGTGCCGAGTTGATGTGCGGTCTCTTTCGCCATGCCTATCCACACCCTGTTCTGCTCATCGCGTTTCGACGAACGGAAGGTTATGTATGCCAACATCACAAAGACGCCTATTATCCCCAACTGTATGTAAGGGTAATATTTCAACATCATCAAGAGCCACGACTCGCTGTAAAAGATATAATATTTATTACCGTTGAATATGGTTATCTCTATCGGGTCGTGCATCGACGCCATATATTCGAGCTCTTCCCTCAGCTTTGTCGATGAAGACACGATTTCATCCGATATATTGCTGTAATTGAGTACACGATAGTTTTTATCGGTAACAATCGACGGAATCGAGGTGTTGTTCGATATAATCTCCCGCATCAGCCCCTCTATCTGCGGCTGTTGCCTTATTGCGGAGTGTAGTTTTGCGTCGCCTATCATCGCTACTGCGTGAGACCACAGTTTTATCTCGTTACGTTCTTTCTCCGCCAGCTGCAAGACCACTTTATTGGTGAATATCAGCGAACCGATGCCTATCATCACCGCAATCAGTATGAATACGATTCTTCTTCTGTATGACGGACTGCCTCCCAGTAACCTAAATTTCTCTCTCATGTACGCGAATATTAGAGGGGATATATAGAAAATCCGTCGGGCATCCTGGCCGACACCACGACATTCCAAAAATAATGTTTTTCACCCGTTTTTACAATCTTTAAATGTCGTAACGGGTCGGAAGATTTTGTTTCGGGTTAATTTTATGAAATTTTGGAACGTTTCAAACGGAATAAAATGCGCTAAAATTTTGCAAATTATCTATTTCATGTTATCTTTGCACCGCAAAGGCGACTAAAGTTGCGCCCGGATGGCGGAATTGGTAGACGCGTTGGTCTCAAACACCAATGGTAGCAATACTGTGCCGGTTCGATCCCGGCTCCGGGTACGAAAAACGCTTGACTTGTCAATCAGACAGGTCAAGCGTTTTGTTTTAGCAATATTCCGCCGTTTTACAACCGCTACTTTAAATGTAAAAACAAAAGCCGCATCAGTTAAAGCATTACCGATGCGGCTTGACTGATTATCCGATTTTCTCCACTTCGAGATAACCCGGGTGACATGCACCCGCACGTTTTAAATCTATGCCGTAGATGCGCATAAAAGCCATTGCTACATCGTTGCCACCATTCGATGTCAACGGGTTGTAGCCTGTTGTCGGAATCTCTACGCTCATTCCCTTTTCGAGCCGTATCCCACCCGCCTGGGTGCTACGTTTTATGGTAACTCTGAATAGTGCCATATCTATCTGTATTTATCAGTTACTTGTTCATCTATTATTTCAATTCATTTGTGAAAACATACAATAGATACCGTAACAAAATGCGAAAACTTCGATTAAATTTACTAATATGATCATCCTAAGTTGCAAAAATTAAAGTAAGTTGTCCCGTTGTTGGCGTAAATACGCTTTATACTGCTGGGTCAGTCCATAATTAAATTGACTGTCAAGCACTTTACAATTTACAAATCCGAGGGCACCATCATTTTTACACATGATAATCACAGCTTCTCCTTTATTTACTTTGGTTAATTCACTTTCATTATTGACTTGACAACTTATTTTATCCTTCAAGTAAAAATACAGCTCAGTTCCTCTCAACTTAATATAATAATAGTAGACCTTAATAACGTGTCTCCATTCGAATCCCATCCATTTAAGTTCATACTCTTCTTCCTTTACGACATCATCTACGACACCATAAATCAATATATCCTGACCGCTATAGGTATTTTTGAAAAATACAGGATTTCTATCATATTCTTCAATAAGATCATCGGCTTTATATGTTCGTCTAAAAATTTCTCATAAAATTATTCGTTTTAAGAGTATGTTTAATATTGTAGTGTATAATTATTAATACAAAATGACTAATTCATTTTAAACTTCAGGTGACAACTTGGGCAAATAACGACACCGTGGTCTTCGAACCTAACTTGAACTGCCTGATTACATGACGGGCATTTCATGCACTCTGCTTGACATATAGGACAAACACCCGTTGCTTTTGCCTTCGGTGTCGAATCAAGCATAGATGCCACCAAATTCCCGAAAGCCGCATTCGGGTTATTATATCCGGCAATTGCTCCAATGATAGTAGCCCCTAAAATTTCCTTGTTATTATATGGTCTAAATACGACATATCCTTTGTGTGATGGACAATATCCACAAAATGCACCTTCGATATTTGTTCCACAATTACCACACTCCCAATAAACATTCTCTTTGCCCCAATCTTCCTCTTGGACAATGTACTTGCTCATGCAATTTGGGCAAATCAATTCAACATTTATCGTTTGCTTTTGTTCGATATTTTCATTGAATTCTTTTTGAACTACCCAATCTTGGGTTAATATATTGCCGCAATGATGGCAGAACTTGGCATGCGGATTAACAATTGTTCCACATTTTGAACAATTATTTTGTAACAATGAAGTCCCGCACGTACTACAAAATTTTGCATTGGGATCTACAGGGTTGCCACAATGAGTACAGTATTTCATTTTCGTAAATTTTCTCTGATATAACTTTGGGCAATACCTTGCACTACACCACTGACAAACTGAATAGTCTCCTTCTTTTCTTTCTCTTTTCTCTGTAACTCTTCATTATATTCTTTAGTGGACATTTCCAAAAGTTCCTTATGTTTATTCCATTTGTTTAGAGCTATAAAAAGACATACAATCGTTACCAATCCCCATGAAAACAGACTATAACTTCGCCACAACTCAGAAAAGAAACCATCGGAAGTAGAAAATAGATTATAGATGAAGAAACTTCCCGTTATAACAGATGCAAAAATAAAATTCATCATAGAACGCTTTAACTTCATGGCGGCTTTATATTGTTGACGTTCTTCTATTGGAGTAATATCTATGACTATGTTGTCTGGTTGCTGAGTCACTGGAGGTACGATATTGTAAGGTCGTTGCTCTATGGATCCCATACTGTCGTGTTGACCAGTCATGGAAGATACTACCATATCTTGAGATACTTGATTTTGAAATGCTCGATTTTGCAATGATTGCTCTTGATGTGTTTGCTGCTCATAATGTGTTGTGCTTGTGTTAATCAATTGAGATCCACATTCTTGGCAAAACCGAGATTCACTATGAACCGGATGTCCACAATTCGGACAAAATTTATTATTCCCCATATTTGAAAAACATTTGTGTTACAAAAAAGAGCGGACCGACTTGTTTCCACTCGAACAACAGGTACCGCCAAGCACCTTTCCTCAAAGTAGAATATAAGCAGTCCGCACCCATACGGATGTGCAGACCGTGCTTATTCTTCCCTTGAGGCAGGCTGCCTTTTCAGACAACCATACAAAATTGGCGGTTTTGTTGTTCAAGGAATCCTAAGATTCACGCATCTATCTTATATGTCATAAGCCAACGCGATGGCTTACTCCACAAAGAGTAATAGAATTTTCGCACAATCCGCAAGGATGCGGGTTATTTAACAGACTGCTTGTAAATTTTTCATAAGTCTCTGCAACTTTTTTGGTTACAAGACAAAAGTATGGGGATAAGAGTCTTTTTGCGTTATTTTGCAAGGACATTTTTTGTCCGTTATGCCAATAATGTCGCTGTTCGGTATATTAGTAAGGAACAGCGATAAATAATGTGATTACGGAATGATATTCGGTCTGTGATTTTGAGCCATTTATGATAATTACATACCTTTGTCCGTAGAAAAACAAAATAAAATGAATACTACCGATACCAACCCTAAAATTTATGCTTCTCTGTTAAATACGATTCATCGTCTGCGTCTTATACGTAATACAACAGGGGAGTTGTCCACGCATACCCAAATCGATCTTAACAATAATAATTTCAGTAAAAAATCCGACTTTATAACACGTTGCATATACCGTGAGTTCGCTCACGAGGTAATGGAGCGTACCGGTATCGATTTGGATGAACTGATAACCGAATATCAAGCCGCGTCTAAAAGTTTTGAAAAGGTCAACAAGACACGGAAAGCACGCCCCGAATTTCATTATAATGTATTGCGATGCATGCTCGATGAGAAGTTTGTCGCATCAAAAGAGTCAGAACCGTATCGTGACATGGCAGAACAGACCTCCGACCTGAGGCTGGCTATTTATACATTGCTTATTCTGAACATACTTCCGTCGTTTCAGTCCAAAGGCGGGGATGTTGACCGAAACAGCCATATCGAGCACCTTAGCAAATTGCGTGATTATTTTTTGCCACTATACGAAAACAGTCTGTTATTCAAGTTCGCCCCGTATTTAACAGAATTATATAAAAGCGATAGAGAGAAATTAGGGGAAAAAGAGGAGCCGTACACACGTCTGGAGCTGATTCTTTTCACTTTGAATATTATCATAAATCTAAAAAACAACTGCCTCCCGTTGCATCTGTTCAACGCCAATCGGTATTACGAGCAATGTAAAATACATCCATATCTGGAGCAATGCGTATGGGCTGAGTATGATTGTTACGGTAAAAATCCCGTATATTGGGTATTCGAGACCTTGGATAACGATTACATACTGAGTCGGAGAGAATTCGACAGAGCCGCTAATCAGATAACAGATGTGCGTTATGAGCTTATTTTATACCGTATAGGTGAGGATATAACTTTTACGATGTTACGTCAGTCCGAAGTGGATTATATATGTCGAGGGGAGGCTATTCCCGAACACGCCTACATGAACGGGGTTTGCAAGATTGATGATTTGCAGAATCCGCAGTCGATAGAATGGAATTTCCAGACAAACCGTTATGACAAATTTCCGGAAAAAATGGTTCGGACGGAGGCACCAATTATGGACCAGGCGATAAAAGAGGGATGGAAAGTCATAAGTAAAACGGGAGATTACGAGTATCTTGGCGGAGAACGTGCCGTTACATTGAATTATGTATATATCGAACATGAAAGCCGATATACGGAATCGGGTAGTCAAGAGGTCGTCTCATGGTATAAAATACCGCGTGAAGGTCTGCTTTTGGAGGATGATCTGATGCGGATGATAGTCTCCCGCATACGACATGACAATCGTACTTATATCTGTTTTATCCCCTTAAATTGTTCATTCGATGTTACAGACTCGGAAGCATGTGCCGCGGCGGGCATCGAGATAGTCAATCGAATCGAGGTTATTAAATATACGGAATAGGTCTGATAAATAATCTTCGTAAGAACCTTATATATTTGCCAATTATTATTTTAATGGTTGACGATTTAATCACAAGGTATAAACATTATTGTGTTACGTAACAAGTCAATAAACAAACAGCCGCACGAGTATTCGTGCGGCTGTTTGTTTGATGTATGCTTGTGTAATTATTTATTTTCAACAGCTGATTGCGGTATAAAATCGCAGGCGTTTAATATTCTGTATTAATGTTCCGATTCGCTGCTGTTGTCGAGGGGTACCGATTCGTCGGCTCCCCAATGTTCTTTTGAGGCTGTTTTGAGCGTATTTGAGCTTATTTCGTCGAAGATGTCACGGTTGCGGCAGATGTCTATCGCCTTGTATATAGCAGAGCGTAAAGAGGTCTCGTCTGCCATGTTTTTGCCAGCGATGTCGTATGCTACACCGTGGTCGGGGCTTGTGCGAACAATGTCGAGACCCGCCGTGTAGTTTACACCCTCCTCGCCGCTGAGTATCTTGAACGGAGTCAAGCCCTGGTCGTGGTACATTGCCAAAATAGCGTCGAATTTGCGGTAACTGCCGTGCGCGAAGAAGCCGTCGGCACCGTAAGGACCGTAGGCGGTGATACCTTCGAAACCTGCGCTCTTGATTGCGGGGGTGATTATCTCATCTTCCTCGCGACCGAGCAGACCGCAGTCTCCCGCATGGGGGTTGAGGCTCATTACCGCTATCTTGGGCGCACGTATGGCGAAGTCGCGTATCAGAGAGCGGTGCATCATGCGCAGTTTTTCGAGAATGTTCTCCGTCGTTATGCGGGGTACCACTTTGACTATCGGTTCGTGTATGGTAACCAGACCGACCTTTACGATGTCGCTCACCATGAACATCAACGGTGTTTTGCCGCCGAAGTTGGAAGCGAGATATTCCGTGTGACCCACAAAGTCGAACTGGTCGCTCTGCACGTTCGATTTGTTTATAGGGCAGGTGACGAGAGCGTCGATATGACCCGCCTGAAAGTCTTTCAGGGCGGCGTTGAGTGCCGCTACGGCGTAATGACCAGCCAAAACGGTAGATTTACCCACATCTATGCGTACATTGTCCTCGATGCAGTTTATGATGTTCGGATGTTTGGGAGACGCTTCCGCCGCTGAATTTATCACGTTAAAACTGAATGACGAATAGTCGGGCATGTCACGTTTGTAAAAGCCCGCCGCCTTGTTGCTGCCGTAAACTATCGGAGTACACAGCTCGCATATTCTCGGGTCGGCAAGCGCCTTTATCATTATCTCGTAGCTTATGCCGTTGATGTCGCCGTGGGTTATACCTATTCTTAACTTTCTTTCTGCCATTGCTTGTTTCTTTGTTCGTGTATTTTGAAAGACTCTGACTGTTCCGCGATATATTGCTTTTATTGCCGGGGTCTCCTTTTGCAATCTTCTTCCCTTTGCAATTTCTCCAAAACGTAGTCGGAACAGTTGTCCATACTTCTTACAAAAATAATCTTTTTTATTGTAAATACTTATAACGGCATTAATTTTTAGAGCAAATCCCTCCTTTTAGCATTCTGTTTTGAGAGGCGAGTGCGCGAGCGATGCCGACTTCGTAAAAGACAATGAGCCAAACGGGTATGACATGGGCAAAAGGGGCTGTGCCCCCTCGTTTTGGTTACTTTGTCGAGGGACAAAGTAACGCTGTCGGCAGACCCCTCGGAGAGCCCTGCGGGAGCGCCGTCGGAGACTCTACGGAGTACCCCTAACCCGAGTGCCAAAAAGAAAGTCGAAAAACTCAACATAAAAGACGAAGATTCTTGCGTACAAAAAGAGAGGCTCAAAACAATTTTGAGCCTCTCTTTTGTATGCTAAAGATCTTCGTCTTTTATGTTGAGTTTTTCGACTTTCTTTTTGGCACTCGGGTTAGGGGTGATGAGCATGTTGCGACGCAGGTATGCGGGGGTGTTCTCCATCTGCTCCATGTCGAACGGGTCATTAACGTGCCTTCTGAAGGGTTCGGGTGATGACCTGCGCATATCGGGAGCGGGCGCGTCAATCTGCTGCTCGGAGAAGAGGTTTCTTCTTACCGATGTCTGCTCCTGTGACGCGTTGTCGGGAGAGAATCCTGCCGGCATACCCATAGGTGATGTAGAGCCTATCGGCATGTTCTTCACTTCCATGGACAACATGTCGTCGTCATTGCTTTTCTTGGGCTCTTCCTTTACATCTTCGTCATCCAGCGACAGGAAGGTGCGTTCGCCGTTACCGACATTTTTGTTTGCCATTGGAGAGACGGATGCCGCCATCTTCTCTCTGTATATCTCGTTGTGCGCCCTCTGAAGGTCGTCCACCAACGCGAAATCGTCATCGTCGGGTTCCTGACTCTCTTTGCCCTCGTCAACGGGGGTGTCATCCCATGAGACAACAACCTTCTGCGGTGCAGTCGGCTGTTCCGCGGGACGTTCGGGTGTCGGCGTTACAATATTTGCTGGCTGTACGGCGGGTGTGTTGTCGATTACGACCTCGGGAGCGGGTGTCTCGTCGCCGGGCTCCTCTTTAGGCTTGACCATAATGTTTTCCAGCCACATGTCTTTCTCGCACTCACCCTGCATGTTACGCTGTTCGAAGCCCGTAGCCACGATTACGACGCTGACTTTGCCGTCCTCCAGCGTTTCGTCGTAGCCCGCACCCCAGATGAGTGACGCGCTGTCGCCTGCCGCCGCCTGAACATGACCGATAATGGCGTACACCTCGCTCATCTTGAGCTCCTTGTCCTTCCATGAAATGTTCACCAACAGGTTTTTGGCTCCGTTGATGTTGTTCTGCGACAAGAGCGGCGAGAGCAAAGCCTCTTCGGTGAGGGTCGTCGCGATGTTGTCGATACCGACGGTAGCCGTGGCGAAACCCATCAACGCAACGCCGCTGTTGCTCATTGTCGTCTCGACATCGGCGAAGTCGACGTTGAGTTTATGCTCTTTCGTTATTATCTCGGCGATACTTTTTGCCGCTGTCGCCAATATGTCATCGGCTTTGCCGAACGCTTCCGAGAAGGTGAGGTCGCCGTATATCAGATTGATGTTCTCGTTGTCGATGATAAGCAACGAATCGACATGCTTGCGCATCTCGGCGATACCCTGAATCGCCTGATTGATTCGTCTGTCGCCCTCATATCTGAACGGCACCGTGACGATGGCTATCGTCAGTATGTTCATCTCGCGTGCCACCTCAGCAATCACGGGAGCGGCACCCGTACCTGTTCCGCCGCCCATACCCGCGGTTATGAAGACCATCTTCACGCCGCTCTCTTCGAGCTTCTGGCGTATGTCGTCGCGGCTTTCCTCTGCCGCCGCGCGTCCCTTTTCGGGCATGTTGCCCGCGCCGAGACCGCCTGTCAGGTCGCGTCCTATCTGCATCTTCAGGGGGACGGGGTTTTTGTCCAGTGCCTGTTTATCGGTGTTGCACACCATGAACAGAACGTTGTGGATACCCAGATTGTACATGTACCTGACAGCGTTGCTGCCGCCGCCGCCAACGCCGATGACCATTATCTTGGATGCCACCGCATCCGCTGTCTGCGGATTGACGTTATCTATGAAATCACTCATGACGAGTCAGTTGTTTTGTTTGAGGGTGTCTATCTGTTACAATAAATTAAAGATCGTTGTCTTCGAGGCTTTCATCGGGGTCGATGCTGTCTCTTACCTTGCCTATGGTCTTCTTGAACCATTTGCCGAAACCGCCCTGATGCTGTTGCTGTTGTCTGCCTTCTTCGTAGCTCGGAGAGTAGGGGTTGTCCGCATAGTCGTCCGTTTCATCCTGATCGACCGTGAACGGGGTGTCCTCTTCTGCTACGGGTGCGTACGGGTTATAGACCTGATCCAACGGCTTGGGTCTTGCGAGCGAGATTGTTGCCGTGGTGCGACCCATAGACGCCGCTATGAGCAACAGACCGACAGCTGTCGAGTATATGGGTGACGCCACCTTGTCGGCGCTTTCGGGTGTCACATAGAGGTCGGGCACCGCTATGCGCACGGGCATACCTGTACGCTGTATGAAGAACTCTTTTATCATGTTGAGGTTGGCGCCGCCGCCTGTCAGAACCAGACCGCCCGCCAGACGTCCCTCGTAACCCGATTTCTTTATTATGTGCATCAGCTGTTCGCTGATGTCGTCCAGACGCGCCTCGATGATAGAGGCGAGCTGTTTCTGCGACATCTCGTTTGAGGGTGTATTGTTGATGCTCGGAAGTCGTATGTACTGCGTTTCGGGTATCTCTGACGAGAGGGCGCAACCGAACTTCACCTTCAGACGTTCTACCAGACGTTCGAGCACGCCGCAAGAGCGTATGTCCGAGTTGATGTCGAGGCCGCCGAACGGTATCACGCCGAGGTAGCGTATCGACTTGTCGTGATAGATGCAGACGTCGCATGTGCCGCCGCCGAAGTCGAGAACCACGACGCCGAGTTCTTTCTGGTCATCGACGAGCACCGCTTCGGATGAGGCGAGAGAGCTGAGCACCACGTCGGCGACACGTACATCGACACGGTTGAGACAGCGGTAGATAAGGTCTATCTTGCTCTTTTCAGCCGTGATGATGTTGAACTCGCCCGAAAGACGCTTGCCTATCATGCCTATGGGCTCGCTGCTGATGTTGTCGTCGTCGAGTTTGTATATTCTTGGGCGTATGTGCACTATCACCTCGCCGGCGGGCACCGATATGTTGCGCATGTCGTTGCTCAGACGCTCGACATCCTCGCGACGCACCTCGCCCTCGCTGTTGGAGATAGAGACGTATCCCGACTTGTAGTCGCATTTGATATGCTTGCCCGACAAGTTGAGGTAAGCCTCCTGCACCTTTATGTAATACTCTTTTTCGATATTGCGCAAGGCTCTCTGCACCGACAGGACAATCTTGTCGATGTTGCGGATATCGCCGCGCCACATGCTGTCGCGTTCGTTTTCCACCACAGAAGAGGCGACTATCTCGACTCTGCCCTCATCGGCACGTCTGCCTATGAGGATGACGGTACTGCTCGTACCCATGTCTATCGCCGCAATGTAATTATTGTTGTTTTTTTCCATACACCCGAAAGGACGGGATGCCGACCGTCCGATTTTATTATTGTTTGTTTATCTTTATTTACTGCAGACAATCATGTTGTCAAACTTGAGATTTATGATTCTGTATCTGTTCCAGCCGCTTCTTTTCAGCTCCTTGAAATAAAACTTATTCAGTTTGGACAGAAAAACCTCGTATCTGTTCAGCTCCGAAACATCGCACATTATCACCTTATGGGAGCCTATACGGGGGATAAGCTCCACTTCTCCCTCTTTGTTGAGGTTAATCTGGGTGATGAAATCGCGCCAAAAAGAATCACTCTCCAGCCTAAGGGCAAAGTTAATGAGATTATCCGTAAAATTATAATTTTTAGAGATAATTTTGCCGTCGTCTTCCACAAAATAGTAAACCGACAACAAAGAGTCGCTCATTGTAATCAGCGGCACGTCCGCCACAAAGTCACCGCATCGTGGCATGACCGTTCCGTCCTGCGCCAGATAGAAGCTCCTGCCCTTGTCGTCGAGGACCCTCACGGCGGGTATCCGCTGTCCTATCATTACGTGCAGCTCTCCCGACTCGTCCTTATAGACCTCTGCGTCCGACACATATACCACCGAGTCGAGAAATTTCTCTATCCGCCTCACGTCGGTCTCTGCCACGGAGCCCACTCCGCCCAGCGAGTCGTCGAGCATTCCGAGCACCTTGTCACGGGTGACGAATCCGAGCGTGTCGCTCATCCTCACCTTTATGTCGAACTTGTCTATCTGTTTCTGTTGTCTGTCCGTATAATAGCCGCCCAGTCCGAGGCCTATGACCGCGAACAGCGCCACCACTATGGCGATATCAGTCAATATGTCGTTACGACGTTTCAAGCCTTGGCAGAGCTCCTTTTCTCAAGCATCTCCTTTATCTCCGGCACGAAGCGGTCGATGTCGCCCGCGCCGAATGTTATCAGAATATCGTTTTTGTCCTCGCCGAGCACTCCGAGAAGTTTGTCCTTTGAAGTCAGCTCCTTGTCGGCGATAGTGACCATTTTAAGTATCATCTCGCTGTTTACGCCCTCTATCGGTTCCTCACGCGCGGGATATATAGGCAACATTATCAGCCTGTCCGCCATGGAGAGACTTTTGGCGAAGCCGTCGGCGAAGTCACGTGTGCGGGTGTAGAGGTGCGGCTGGAATACGACCGTTATGCTCTTGCCGGGGAACATCTCACGGACGGACTCCATTGTCTTACGCAACTCTTCGGGGTGATGCGCGTAGTCGTCGATATATATTTTGTCCTCGCCGTGGTACTGCACGTCCAGTCGGCGGCATACTCCGCGGAACTCGTTCATCGCCTTTACGAGCGCATTCTCGTCGAAGCCTGCCACCCACATCATGGCTGTCGCTCCCACGCAGTTCTCGACGTTGACATGTCCCGGTATGCCCAATCGGCACCCCTTGATGCGACGGTCGGGGCAGACGATGTCGAAACTGTGGCAACCCGTTTTGTCGGCACGGCAATCGACGGCGTAGAAATCCGCCGACGGGTCGTCGAGCGAGTAGGTGAGTACGCGTACCCCTTCAGGAAGACGAGGCAGCGTTACGCTCTTCTTCACGATGAGCGTGCCGCCTTTCTTTATACGCTCCGCAAAGAGGGCGAACCCTTCACGCAGGTTGTCGTGAGTGCCGTATATGTCGAGGTGGTCGGCGTCGGTCGATGATATGAGCGCCACGTCGGGTGTCAGTCTGAGGAACGAGCGGTCGAACTCGTCAGCCTCCACAGCCACACGTCGCCCGCCTCCTATATGCAGATTCGAGCCGAAGTTTTTGGATATGCCGCCCATGAACGCGCTTCCCGAACCGATGACCCCGTCACCGTCGTCCGCCGCGCAGGCGTTGAACCACGCCAGCATGGTGGTTGTCGATGTCTTGCCGTGCGTTCCAGCCACAGCCATGCAGTATTTGCCCGCGGTGACCGCTCCGAGCACCTCCGACCTTTTGAGAAGCTCGAAACCGTTGTCACGGTAGTAGCTCAGCTCGCCCATGTCGGACGGAACGGCGGGAGTGTATATCACAAGCGTGCTCTCCTTGTCCTTGAATCGCGCCTCCACCGATTCGATGTCGTCGGTGTAGTGTACGGCGATACCCTCTCTCTCCAGACGTTCGGTCAGGGGCGAGGGTGTACGGTCATAACCTGCCACGGGATAACCCTCAGAGGCGAAATAGCGGGCGAGGGCGCTTGTGCCTATGCCGCCGATACCAATGATATATACAGTCTTGAAGTCAATCATCTCTATCTTTTTTCTATCTGTTCGATAATCGTTTCAGCCACTCTTTTGGCGGCGTCTCCTTTGGCGAATCCGCCGATAGCCTTGCTCATCTTTTCCAATCGCTCCTTGTCGGAGAGCAACTCTTCCGCCATGCGGCACATCTTCTCGACAGCCTCACTGTCGGGACAGAGCAACGCGCCGCCCATATCGGCGATAGCCGCCGCATTCTTTGTCTGGTGGTCGTCTGTCACTCCCGACGAGGGTACGAAGAGCGCGGGAGTGGCGGTCAGCGACAACTCTGTGACGGTCGATGCGCCCGAACGCGCCACCACGAGGTCGGCTATCGAGTAGGCGTAGTCCATACGGTCGATAAAAGGCATGAAACGTACGTTGTCGGCGTCGCCGAAACGTTTCATCCTCTCGCTCATCTCGTTATGATAATAGCTGCCCGTCTGCCAGAGCAGGTCGAAAGGCTTGTCGCCGACGATATGCTCCATTGCCGCCATTACAGCCTCGTTGAGCACTCTGGCGCCGAGACTGCCGCCCGTCACCACCAGCAGGGGACGTTCCCCCTTGAAACCGAAGTGGGCGTACGCTTCGGGCATCTTTTTGGCTACATCTCCGAAACTGCCCCTTATCGGGTTACCTGTCTTCACTATCTTGTCGGCGGGGAAGAAACGTTCCATTCCGTCATACGAGACGCATATCTTGTCGGCTCTCTTGCCCAATATCTTGTTGGCGAGACCCGCGAACGAGTTGCCCTCCCATAGAATAGTGGGTATGCCTTTTCTCTGCGCCACCCATATCAGCGGCAGGCTCGCGTAGCCGCCGAAGCCCGCCACAGCGTCGGGTTTCTCTCTCTTGAGCAGAGACGAGGCCATGGAGAGACTTTTGAGCACTCTGAAAGGCAACATGAGGTTACGCATCGAGAGCTTGCGTTGCAGTCCCGAAATCGGCAGACCGACTATGCGATAACCGAGCGCGGGTATCTTTGTCATCTCCATTTTGCCCTGCGCCCCTACGAACACGACGTCGCAATCCTCGTATCCTTTAATCTTGCGAACCGCCTCGACGACAGCCACGGCAGGGTAGATGTGACCGCCCGTGCCTCCGCCGCTAACGATAATCTTCCTCTTTTTCATTTTCGTCATAGTAGTCTCCATAGTTCCACTTTTCGGTGACCTCACCGTATCTTATCTCGGGTTCCTTGTCGTTCTCATCCTCGTCGTCGGGGTTATACCACACGATGCCGTGATAGGGCATGCCGCTCTCCTCCTCCTCGAACGATTTTATCTTGTTGACCATTGTTCCGTCGTCACGCTCCTCGGCAATCATTATATGTTGCCACTCGTCGATGTTGAGGCGTCTCTTCTCCTCTATCTTGCGTCTGTATTCGAGCATGTTCTGTCGTCTGCTCACACCGAGTATTATCCCCAGCGATATGCAGGTGAACAGCAACGACGAACCGCCAAGACTTATCAGCGGGAGTGTCTGACCCGTCACGGGAGTTGCGTCCACCGACACGAGCATGTGCAACAATGCCTGGAGTGTTATGGTAAGGCTCAACCCCAGCACCAGAAGCGCGGGAAAGGCTGTGTCGCACTTCCTGAATATCACGATGCTTCGGTAGAATATCCACAGATAGCACCCCAGCACGAATATCGCGCCCAAAAATCCGTACTCCTCTATGATGAAGGCGTAGGCGTAGTCCGAATAGGGGTGCGGCAGGTTGGAGCGTTGCGTACTGTTACCCGGTCCGCGACCCATAATCCAGCCCGACGCGACAGCCATTTTCGCCTGGTGGGCCTGGAACTGCTCGTCGCTTATCTCCTCGTCCGCCTCACCGTCGGAAGAGACGAAGTTTTCGACACGGCTCATCCACGTATCGACACGGCCGACGTTCATCAGCTTCAGGGTCACCACAACAAAGAGGAATATCACCAAAGCAGCCATTATAAGTCGCCCTATCTCCGACCACCTGACACGTCCTATTATCAACACAATAAGACAGGTGGCGGCGATGATTAGCGCAGTCGAGAGGTTCGATACCATGATGAGTACGCACGACAACGCCATCGGCATGAGCAACGGAATCGTTATCTCGTGCAATATTCGTCTGTTGCGTTCGGGGTTTCTTGCCCAGTCGGATTTATGGAACGACGGCAGTATAGGCATGCCGCCTATGATTTTCTGTTTGGAGGCGAGAAAGGCGGCTGTGTTGATGACAAGCGTTATCTTTATCAGCTCGGCGGGCTGGAAGGTGATACCCGTAAAGGGTATTTCGAGCCATCGGGTCGCGCCGTTGTATGTGACGCCTATCACGAACGTCAGGAGCATCAGTACGATAGACAGACGGAACAGCCTGCGGGCGTTCTTGAAATAGCGGCGATAGCTTATCAGGTGCGTGAGGTATATTGTGGTCAGACCCATCATGATGAACCTCACCTGCACAATCAGAAAATGGCTCGTGTCGCCGTCGAGTTTACGGTATGCCATCGAGGCGGTCGAGCTGTAAACAACCAATATCGAGAATATACAGAGGATGACGATAATCATCCACAGAGTCTTATCGCCACCTATAAATTCCCTATATATGCTGTTTTTCTTTTTTTGATTCGCAGACATTGTCCCCTTCCCTTTTCCGTTGTCGCTTTATTGAATCATATATTATAAATATGTAAAGACGCCGCCGTTATGGAGACGTCCTCCCTATATAATAGCATTATGCCTCAAACCGTATCGCTATCCGCCGATACCCGACATCTCGGTCAGTCGAGTTCGGCGAGTCTCTTTTTCAGCTCATCGATGTTGCCGACCCACTCTTTGAAGAGCCTGCCTCTCTCCTCGTAGTTCTTGAAGAGGTCGAAGCTCGCGCAGGCGGGTGACAGGAGTACGCAATCTCCCGGATGCGTAACTTTCGCCACGCACTCCATAGCCTCCGAGAGCGATGATGTGGAGTAGATGAACGGCACCACCCCTTTGAACGACTCCATGAGTTTTTTGTTGTCGAGACCCATGCAAATCAATGTTCTGACCTTGCTTCGTGCCAGCTCTTTTATCTGTTCGTAGTCGTTGCCCTTGTCAGTTCCTCCCGCAATCCACACCGTCGGGCGTGTCATGCTTTCGAGAGCATACCATACCGAATCGACGTTGGTAGCCTTCGAGTCGTTGATGAACAGCACGCCGTCGTGTTCCGCCACAACCTCCATACGGTGTTCCACGCCTCCGAACGAAGCGAGCGTCTCGCGTATCACATCTCCCGACACTCCCGCCGAGAGAGCCGCCATAGCCGCCGCCATGGCGTTGTAGATGTTGTGGATGCCCTTTATCTTCATCGTCGAGGGGTCGATTGTCGTCTCCTTGCCGTTACAGCTGATGTTTATCATCCCCTTGTCGTCGAGATAGGCGCCTTCGAGCAGTGTCTCCTTCACGGTGAAGGGAAGACTGTGCATCGTCATGTGCTCCTGGTGGTCGCACACATATTTCATCGTCAGCTCGTTGTCAACCGAGTAGATGAATATGTCCTCCGGACGCTGGTTGCGTATTATGCGGAACTTGCTGTTTACGTAGTTCTCTATCTTGTGGTCATATCTGTCGAGGTGGTCGGGGGTGATGTTGGTGAGCACCGCTATGTCGCTGCGGAATGTGAATGTACCGTCGAGCTGAAAACTGCTCAACTCAAGCACATACCAGTCGCGCTCGGAGGTCGCCACCTGATAGGCGTAACTGCTTCCGATGTTGCCGCCCACTCCGACGTTGAAACCTGCGGCTTTCAGAATCTCGTATATGAGCGTCGTTGTGGTAGTCTTGCCGTTACTTCCCGTAACACAGATGTGCCGCGCCTTGCTGTAACGTCCCGCCAGCTCTATCTCGGAGATAATGGGCGTGCCTTTCTCTCTCAGCGCCTTTACCATGGGCGCGGTGTCGGGTATGCCCGGACTCTTGACAACCTCGTCGGCATCGAGAATTTTTTCGGGTGTGTGACCGCCCTCCTCGAAAGCTATCCCTTCGAGCTCCAAACGTGATTTATACTCCTCCTTGAGCTTTCCGGAGTCCGACAGGAACACCTCGAAACCCTCTTTCTTGGCGAGCACGGCGCTACCGAACCCGCTCTCTCCTCCGCCGAGAACAACGATTTTCATTATCTTATCTTTAATGTTACCAACGTTATGGCAGCCAACAGAAGCTGCACAATCCAAAAGCGATTCACTATCTTGACCTCGAAATAGCCCTTTTTCTGATAGTGGTGGTGCAACGGCGCCATAAGGAATATGCGGCGACCCTCACCGTATCTCTTTTTGGTGTATTTGAACCACGCCACCTGCAACATCACCGAGAGGCTCTCGACAAGGAATATGCCGCAGAGGACAGGCAAAAGAAACTCTTTTCTTATCAACAGCGCCAGCGTGGCGATTATGCCGCCTATGGCGAGCGAACCCGTGTCGCCCATGAACACCTGCGCGGGGAAGCTGTTGTACCAAAGGAAACCTATCAACGCACCGACAAAGGCGCATGAATAGACAAACAGCTCTCCACTGAACGGTATATACATGATGCCGAGATAGTTGGCGTATATGATATTACCGCTCACGTATGCGAGTAGAGCAAGCACCACCCCTATCGAGGCGGATGTTCCCGCGGCAAGTCCGTCGAGACCGTCCGTCAGGTTTGCGCTGTTCGAGACAGCCGTCACGATAAATATGGCGACAAGCACATATACTATCCACCCGTATGTGTGTTTGTCGTTGTCGAACGGGAATATGTCGCCGTAATCGAACTCGTTACCCTTTACGAAAGGAATGGTAGTGAGTGCCTGTTTCTCCGACGGCGCGAGATAGACGACCTGCTGCGAGCCGTTCTTCTCCGTTATGACTATCTTGTCGGCGTCGTTCGTTCTGACGGTTCTTCTGACCGTAATCTGGTCGCTCTGCCACATGGCAAGACCGATAATCAGACCCAGACCGACCTGACCCACAATTTTGAAACGTCCGTTAAGACCGTTTTTGTTCTTCCTGAAAACCTTGATATAGTCGTCGAGAAAACCAATCAGTCCGAGCCATACGGTCGCCACAATCATCAGTTGCACATAGATGTTCGTAAGGTCGCAGAAGAGCAATACGGGTATGAGTATCGACATCAGTATTATGATGCCGCCCATTGTCGGGGTGCCTTTCTTCTGAAGCTGTCCCTCCAGTCCGAGGTTTCTGATTTCCTCGCCGATTTGATGCCTCTGGAGCATCCTTATAATCTTCGCGCCGAAAATTATCGCTATTATCAGCGATACGATTATCGCCATCGCCCCCCTGAAAGAGATATAGTTGAACATTCCCGTGCCGGGAAGATTCGTGTTGTGAAAAAGCCAGTCGGCTATGTGATAGAACATCTTTATGCTGTTTGTCGGCGTCTCTTGTCGCCGTTATTTACGAATCAGAATTTATATATTGCGCTCACGCGTCACGCTAAAGCAACAGCGCCGAAATCTCCTCCTTGTCGTCGAAGTGGTGTTTCACGCCCTCTATCTCCTGATAGTTTTCGTGACCCTTTCCGGCAATCAATATGATGTCGCCCTCGCCTTTTCCGCCTCCGTGCGCCATTGCCGCCGCCGTGGCTATCGCCTGACGTCTGTCGGTTATCACGAGGTAGCGTCCTTTCGAATCGATGTCCGACTCCTTGATACCCTGCTCCATGTCGGCGAGAATGTCCTCAGGTTTCTCGAACCTCGGATTGTCGGATGTAAGTATCACGAAATGACTCTTTTTGAGCGCGATGACCGCCATTTCGGGTCTCTTGGTCTTGTCACGGTTACCGCCGCAACCCACAACCGTTATCACACGGCTCTCGCCCTTTCTTATCTGCGCTATCGTGTCGAGCACGTTCTCCAGAGCGTCAGGCGTGTGCGCGTAATCGACAATCGCCGTCACACCCTCTTTTGATGTGATGTAGTCGAAGCGTCCCGCCACCGAGTGCAGCAGGCTGAGCTGACGCAACACCTCGTCCGCGGGCGCGCCCAAAAGAACAGCCGCTCCATATACTGCCGTCAGGTTATAGGCGTTGAACTCTCCGATGAACCGTACCCATACCTCTTTGCCGTCGATGTTTAGCTCCATTCCCCCGAACATCGATTCGAGAATACGGCACTTGAAATCCGCCACGCTCCTGAGCGCATATTTGTAAACTTTCGCCTTGGTGTTCTGCATCATCACCATGCCGTTGCGCTCGTCGCCGTTCGTCAGCGCGAAAGCCTCCGCGGGCAGTGCGTCGAAAAACGCCTTTTTAGCCGCTATGTAGTTGGCAAAAGTCTTATGATAATCGAGATGATCGTGCGTTATGTTGGTGAATATGCCGCCCTCGAAACGCAAACCCTCTATTCTGTGCTGGCAGATGCTGTGCGAGCTCACCTCCATGAAGCAGTGGGTGCAACCCTCCGCCACCATTTCAGCCAACAGACGGTTGAGCGTAATGCTGTCGGGCGTTGTGTGTGTCGAGTCGATGCGTCTGTCACCAACTCTGTAAACGACGGTCGATATGAGTCCCGACTTATGCCCCATAGCGGTGAAGAGGTCATAGAGCAGAGTGGCTGTCGTCGTCTTTCCGTTGGTACCCGTGACGCCTACAAGTTTCAGCTTGTGAGACGGTTCGCCATAAAAGAGCGATGCGATGCGACCTGTCTCCAGAGAGCTGTCCGCCACGGTCACATAGGTGACTCCGTCGCTCAAGACTTCGGGAAGTTTCTGGCATACCACGCAGCAGGCGCCTTTTTCTATCGCCTGTCCTATATATTTGTGACCGTCAGAGACGGTTCCTTCAACGGCAATGAACAAAAAACCGTCAGCCACAGAGCGGGAATCGACCGAAATACCCTTTACGGCTATGTCCAAAGAGCCGTGACAAGAGATTATCTCGCTGTGTGACAACAAATTTCGCAACATAATCATATTTTCACTATAAATCGCCCAAAATTACACTTTTTATCCGAAAAAAGCGCAAAAAAAGAAACTAAATTACAATAACCTGTCCGTAAGCCTTAAAATATTGATTGTCAACGTTAACAATCTTAAAACTTCATGTTGTCGCAAATTTGTTGCAACGAGCTGATTGATAGGTTGATGCGTTTTCGCTTGTAATGACGCCGAACGGTCTCTTCCGAGCTGTTTTCAGAAGACTTTTTCAGGTTGTGCGGACTCGCTTTCATACACCGAATCGACAAGCAGTTCTTTACCCGCCGCGGCGGTGGTTGCGAGGGTGTCGCATCTCTCGTTCAGGGGAATGGAGGCGTGTCCCTTTACCCATACGAATTTGGGGTTGAATTTTTTGTGCAGGGGCAGGTAACGCATCCAGAGGTCTTTGTTTTTCTTGTCTTTGAATCCCTTTGAGACCCATCCGAAGACCCAGCCTTTGGTGATTGAGTCAATCACATATTTTGAGTCGGAATAGATTGTCACATCGACATTGTCCGTTTTGAGCGCTTCGAGCGCGACAATCACCGCCAGCAGTTCCATTCGGTTGTTTGTGGTGAGGCGATAGCCCGCCGAAAGCTCCTTGTAGTGCGCTCCCGACTGCAATACGATTCCGTATCCGCCCGGTCCGGGGTTACCCATTGCCGACCCGTCGGTATATATTGTTATTGGTATTTTCATGCGACAAAGTTACTCTTTTTTCGCAAAGGGAGATACCCGATATTTTCATATCATATAATGTCGGCTTGTCATTTCATGTCATTGATAATATTATTTCATGTTAACCGTCATTTCGTTACGCTTGTTTCCGTACGCCTAAAAAACATGTATTCCGTTGTATTTTACTTATATATGTTATGTATGGATAGAAGGTAGTTAAAAGGTAGTTATGTGGTAATTATGTGGTAATTATGTGGTAATTATGTGGTAATTATGTGGTGATTATGTATATATGTATAGATTAGGAAATGGTAAGATGCGGATTATATGGTAATTAGGGTGTAATTAGGAGAAAAGAAACGCGTTTCTTAAGAGAGTTAAAGGATTTTACAGAAAAATACCCCCGTCATTGACAAATGACGGGGGTATTCCTGTTTGGTGATGTAAATCCGAATTGTTGTTTTCCCTTAGAAATTGATTTTTATGAATTTATTTTCCCAAGGTTTGAAGTTCAAGTCACCGTTTTCAATAGGTGTTCCAACTACATCACACGCTGTTACGCGCTGAATGGAAATTTTGTCGGATTTTACGTCGAAAGCGGCGGGTTTTCCCGCAATCTCTCTTATCTGTAACATTACGGCGTTCTCGCCCTCAACGGGAGTCATGTTTACCAACAGCAGATTGTCGGACATGATTTTCAGTATGGAGCCCGACGACATCGTTTCATTGTCGCCTGCGTTTTGCGCCGCGGGCAGGACACGTGTCAGGAACGGTATTCGGTTTTCCCATGCAAAACGTGTCGCATAGGCTATCGAATTGTCCGATGACGAGTTGATGTAATAGCTCCATTGCATTTCGCCCATCTGGTCGGCGTTGAAGTTGGTGACCCAATAGTTGTTCATCGGCCAAGAGTACATGTTCGTGCTCTGCGGAACGGCATCTGCCTCATAACGACCCGTGTTAATCGCTCCGAACTGCATCAGGGGAATCTCCTGACTGCACATTACGACCTGCAAATCCTCGTTGCGTGCCGTGGCGAAGTTCTGAACCGTGTACCAGTCGTTCGACGAGCCTTTAATCTGGTCAACACCCGCCTCTATGTTGCCTCCGGGGACATCGAGGTGGATTTTGCCGTTTTCCACCTGATAGGGAAACGAGATATATACGGCTTCGGGGTCGGTAACGGCTTTTTTGCGCAGACGATATACGATTTCAATCTTCTTCTCGACGTTATAAACGCGATATTCCACCATAAGGTTGCCCGCGTCACGTCCTGCCACGGTCTCGCCACGGAAACGGTATGTATCCCATACGTCGCCCTTTTCGTATTGCTCGAAACGCATTCTTTCGGGGCGACGGCGCAGGAACTGCGGCGCACGATACAGCTCCATGGGACGACGGCTGTCGATAATTTCATATATGAACTCGCCCAACTCCCATTCGGCGCCCTCCGTAAGCAACTGTTTGTTCAGCTCTTTGTCGAACAGACGGACAATGGTACCCTTGTATTTGTTGAACTCGATTCCATACCATTGGTTCTCCACTTTTGTCCGATTCAGCTCTTTTGCCGTCTCTTTGGCGGCACGGGGTTCATCTTTCACATGGATGTAATATCGGGCGTAGCCCAACGCGGGAACATCTTTAACATAGAGGTTCCAGTAAGTACCGTCCGAACGGCTTTCTCCTGGTTGGGCGGGAATTGCGTTCCCGTCTGCGTCCACTATCTCGAAAGCCTTTTCGCGCGGTAGAATCTGGTGGTCGATATACATGCGCGCGATGCCGCTGTAACTCCAGTTAAGGGTGTTGAACACGACAATGGAGGGAACATCCGCTTTCGGAATGAATTGCTGAAGAAGTCCCATTGCTTTCTCACCCAAAAGTCCCGTGTGACGATACGCCTCCCATGCGTAAGACTGTTTCAGAGAACGCTGTTCCCATGTCTCCAGGGCGTAGGGACTGCGCACGCTTTCGCTGTGACCGAAGGTGTGCTCGTCATAGAACAAAAGCGCGTTGTTGACATCCCAAATCTGCTCGTTGATGTTCGCGGGCAGTTTCGCCCCCAACATCTTGGCAAAAGAGAATCCCGCCTGATTGGCTATGATATTGGAGTGTGTGACACGTGATATGGCCGCCTCACGGGCTCCCGACGCGAAACCGTCGGTCCACCAGTCGGGCCATGCGCCGCGTATTGTCTCAATCTTGTCGGGGTAATCGCGCTCTACGGTCTTGATGAACTCCGTAGCCACGGCGGTGCGTAGTTTCGGCCACTCGTATTTCT
Organism: uncultured Alistipes sp.; assembly: GCA_949285535.1. Classification (GTDB taxonomy): domain Bacteria; phylum Bacteroidota; class Bacteroidia; order Bacteroidales; family Rikenellaceae; genus CASDZP01. Next base: position 11,557 of record CASDZP010000005.1, on the reverse strand, counting down.
CGTTCCAGCGTTTTACGAACTCGCTGCTTTTGGTTGAGGGAGGCGCGTTGTCGGTAAAGTATCCCGAATGCTGTGCGGCGCAGATGTCATAAGGGTAGTTTTTCGCCTCCAGCTGTGTCAGGTATTCCAGTACATGGGTCTCGAACGTCTGGAAGTCGTCCGTATGCACTCCGAAGAAGTTAGCGTGGTTGTAGTGTTCCGCACGGTAGGCGAGAATCTTTTTGCCTGACGGCGACTCCCACCAGAATACCGTGGGTTTGTCAAAGCAGATGAGGGCACGGTGTCCGTGAGTACCCATGTTCAGATATTTCACTCCCGCGTCAGAGAAAAATTCGCTGAAGCACCAGCCTATGCCGTTCACATCGTCCTGCATCGCCAGCTCCGCGCGCATACCCTCCTCTCTGAACTGTTTCAGGGGTGCCAGAGAAGCCGCCAGCGTCTGTTCGTCGGGAAGCTCGTCAAAGTTCAGGTACATGGCTGCCAATTCGATGCGTCCCTCTTTCACACGCTGTTTCAGACGGGCAATCTGTTCGGCGGGGCGACATTTCAGATACTCGCTGACAGCCCACGAAATCTCGCATGTCCAGCGGAACTTGGCGGCTTCGGGATAGTTGTCCGTGGCGTCACAATAGTCCAGCGCATAATCTATATATCGCAGATGTTCCGCCAATATCTCCATTTGTGAGCGTGTGTATCCGATGTCGGTGTGGGTGTGCTGAACCAGATTCATCTGCCAATGGCGGACGGGTTCGACAGAGACCTCTTTCGTCGCGAGCACCTTCTTTCCCGACATGACCGTCAAAGATAACTGTTCGGGTTCACTCACCTCAGGTATCTCGAAGTGGAAAGAGTTTTCCCCTTCGGTCAGTTTCGCCTTTTGGGTCATGTCGCCCAGACGAAGTGTCACATTTGCGGGTTCACCCTTGTGCGAGAGCTTTATGTCCACACGCTGGGTCATCCCATTCTCCGACTTATAGACAGCCGGCAACATCCGTGTCTCGACCGTCAAAGGCTCGGAGGGCGACTGTGCCAAAGCCCCGCCGCTCCAGCACATGATTCCTAGCAGTATCAATCTTTTCAGATTCATGATATTCTATAATTTAAATTCAACAACATTCCGTTATCAAAGTTTTCTCGATACCCACAGCAGATATACCATGCAGAGCAGCAGCGGAAGCAAGCCGACCACCTGCCCCCACATATCCGCGAGTATTCCCATGAAAGGCATTATCAACGCGCCTCCCGATATACCCATAATCATCAGGGCGGAAATCTCGTTTGCCTTGTCGCTCTTATGCTGTAACGCGTAAGAGAACAGTATTGAAAAGACGTTCGAGCAGGCGAGACCAATGACCACGATTAAAGAGAGCATGACCCACAGGTTGTCGGTCAGTGTGAGCAATATAAACGCCCCTATCGACACATACATGCAGAGATGCAGAAAGCGGTTCCCGGCGATGCGTGTCAGAATAAAGGCTCCGACAAACGCCCCTATCGTTCTTGATACGAAATAGAGACTCGTTCCCAAACCCGCCTCGTTCAACGGCAAACCCGTCTGCTCCATTAACAGCTTGGGTACGCATGTGTTCAGTCCGACGTCGATACCAACCACCGTCAAAATACCTATGAACAGATATAAAATCTTTTTGTCTGAAAACAGCGACAAGGTCGAGCGTAAAGAGGCTGTCTGTTCTGTCTGTACGGTTTCAGACTTCACGGAACACCGGAGCCATACCGCCGACAATAGCGTTATGACGGCGTAAACCATGAATATCAGCTTCCAGTCTCCCAGATAAGCCGCCGCCGCGCCCGCGATGACAGGACCGAGGAAGGAGGATACCGCCTTGACAAACTGACCGAGGGTCAACGCGCTTGCGACTCTGTCTCCGCTCACCACCTCCGCCACCATGGGGTTCAGGGATACCTGAAGAATGGTGTTGCCTATCCCCAGCAAGGCAAAGGCAATAAGCAGAGTGGCGAATTGATAACAGGCAAGCGGCAGACACATGGCCACCGCCGTGATGCCCATTGAGACGAGTACCGTGTTGCGTTTGCCCGTCTTGCTCATCATGACTCCCGACGGAATCGAGAACACCGCGAACCAGAGAAACACCATCATGGGTATCATGTTGGCAAGGGTGTCCGACAGAAGAAAGTCGCTTTTTACATAGTTGGTGGCAATACCCACGACATCGACAAACCCCATGACAAAAAAGCCGAAGAGAATCGGAAAAAATTTCATCCGTGTTATGGCGGTGTTTTTCATATCGCTTTCTCTTTTTGGTTATTTTTTAAGCATCACCACTTCCAGCTCTCCGCCTTTCACCACATCCTCAAACGGCAGACGCCATCCCTGAAGCGGCTCTCCGTTGAGCATATATCGCTCTACATAGGCGTTGTCGCCTTTGTCGCCCGTGGTGGTAATCACGAAGCTGTCGCCCGGATAGTAATCCTTGTTCAGATGAATCGTAATTTTGTCGAACAACGGCGCTCCCAGACCGAAAGAGGGATTGGTGTCGGTCAGACCTTTTATGTCGAACAGACCGATTGACGACATCACGTACCATGCGCCGAGCTGACCCTGGTCCTCGTCCTGACCATATCCGTAACCGTGTATGCCGTCAGTGCCGTAAAACTCGTTCAGAATCGCGCGTACCCACTTCTGTGTCAGGTCGGGACGTCCCGACTCATTGAACAGCCATGATATATGCAGACACGGTTGGTTGCCGTGATTGTAAAGGGTCTCCAGACCCGCAAAGGCGCCTACCTCTTTGCCGCCGCTGAAAATCTTTTTCTGCGACTGTGTAAAGATGCTGTCAAGACGCGCGTTGAACTCCTCTTCACCGACTTTTGACACCAATCCAGTCACATCGTGAGGCACATAGAACGTATATTGCCATGCGTTGCCCTCCTGAAAACCTCTCCATACCTCCATCGGGTTGAAGTTTTCGATAAACTTTCCGTCAGCTTTCCTTGGACGTATGAAATCGCAAGACGAGTCGTACAGACGCTCCCAGCCTTTGGACAGATTCATCAGCTTGTCGTAATTGGCTTCGTCGCCGATCTCTTTTGCCCACTGCGCCACCGCCCACGCGCTGTATGAATATTCAAGGGTGTGCGAAGCGGAGAACAGGAAGGTTTCATGGTGTCCCTCGCCATTGTCACGGTGAGGAACATATCCGTATTTCACAAACTCTGCCGTATTGACCTTTCCCGCGCCGAACGGACGCTCTTTACCGTCAAGCTCGTTTTTCAGACACGCCTCGTATGCGAGTTTCGTGTCGAAATCACGTATGCCGCACTGATAGGCTCCCGCTATAATTGTGCTGAGCAGGTTTGTTCCCACTCCCGACACATAGCGGTTGTTTGCCAGACCGTCCGCCAGCCATCCCGCGTCTTGATAGGCTTGCAGGTGTGAGCTTACGTATTCAGACATATATTCGGGATAGACAAGAGTCCACAGCTGCGAAAGGTTCCATTGCGCTCCCCATGCGGCATCCGTATTGTAAACATTGTATTTCGGTTTGCCGTCCTTCATCGGAAGCTGACCTGTCGAGCCGTCGTTACGCGGGTATGCGCCGTTCACATCGTTTGCCAGTCCGCGACCCAGCAAGGCGTGATACAGACCCGTGTAGAACTTGACCTTGTCCTCTCTCTTGTCGGTTTCCACCTCGATGCGTCCGAGATAGTCGTTCCATGTGTTGTGGGCGAGCTCTTTTGCCTCGTCGAATGTCTTGTCGGCGGCTTCTTCTTTCAGATTGAGTCGCGCGTTCTCGACGGATGTGTATGAAAGTCCGACTTTGGCGGTCACAGCCTCATTCTCCTTTGTCGAGAAGGTGAAATACATGCCCGCGCCGACTCCGTTGCTCTCCCTTGCATCGGCACTCTGCCGCGAACCGTTGAAACTGCCGAAACTTGTCGGTTGCTTGTCCAACACGGCGGAAAAATAGAGGGGAACGTTCGCTCCCGGCTGATATTTTTTTACATATTCGGGCTCTGTAACGACCCAGCCTTCGATGTGTCCGTCAGCCGTATAGGCCACGTGCGCGTCCTTTACCGCACCGCTCTCTCCCTGACGGTTTCCGATGTTGAACAGGATATGGCTTTCGTTTCCCTCAGGGAAAGTGAAACGCTGGAATGCCACACGGGGTGTGGCGGTCAGTTCAGCCTTGATGCGATAATCGTCCAGCATCACGGAATAATATCCCGCCGTGGCTGTTTCGTTTTCACGGTTGAAACGTGAGCGATAACCGTTCTTTATAGTGTCCGAGGGTAATCCGGGAACGGTTATCAGACTGCCGTTTGTCGGCATCAGTACGATACCGCCTATCTGAAACTCATGCAGACAAGGGAAACCCTCGATTGAGTTGTCGCGATAGTCGTATCCCGTAGCCTCCCAACCCCACTTGTTACCCAGACTGCCGTTGGTCGAGGGGGCGGGCTTTGCCATGCCGAAAGGCAGAGCGCCCGGAGTGAAATGAAACCACCTGCAATGCGCGGTGCCGATTCGCGGCTCCACGTACTGCGTAAAGTCATCCGTCCGTTCGGACCCTTTCTGACCTGTGCCGCAAGAGGCGAACAATGCCCCCAGAGCAAAAAACAGAAAAATATGTTTCTTCATCGTATAAGTTTAATTCATTTGTTTCGACTCTTTAATTCATTTACGGCGAACCAATATGCGCCCAACGATATTGAGCGGCTGGCTCCCGACTCGGAGAGAATCACCCCTGTACGGCGTTTCGTTTGATAAGCCGTCATGCGCTCCGAGAACGGAACTTTTACATCACACACATCCGAACTCAAAAATTCCTCCGCCTCGTCAGGTCTGTTCAATTCGTAAACCTTCATTTGCAGGCGCGGGAAACGTGTTCCGTCAACCATTCCCGTTCCCGCCCTCAACTCCTTCATTAAGGACGGGAGTATGTATTTCGCCGCACCCGATACGCCTCCGCCTATCACGACCAGACCGTCTGTCAGAGTGAGAGCCGTGGCGACGGCATGACCCGCCACCTCGCCCAATTCCTCGAAAGCGGCTATTGCCGCCTGTCGGTTTCCTGCCTTTACACCTTCCGCAATATCGTAGATGTCTTTGGGGGTATAGTCGCCGTTATCGCCCGACAGCGTCGAGTACGCACGTCTGATACCGCGGATACTGACGCTCTCCTCGGCAATCATTTCGGGGTGTCTCTTGTTGGGAAGGCACCACAGATAACCGCCGACCTGATTGTCTCCCGTCAGCAGACTGCCGTTAACGACGACCCCTCCGCCGAAGCCCGTACCCAGCGTGACTCCCAGCAGATTATGATAGCGTTTCGGGTTTCCCGCGGCTTCAAGTCGGGCGTTTATCTTCGGTAACGCACCCGCCAACGCTTCTCCGTAAGCGAACAGGTTCCCGTCGTTATTTATGAAGACAGGTATCCCGAAACAATCCTCAAGATAGGGACCGAGCGCGACACCGTTCCGAAAAGCGGGAAAGTTGGGCAGGTCGCCTATTACCCCCGCCTCATAGTCGGCGGGACCCGGAAAGGCGAAACTTATGGCGTCGGGAGAGGATGGAAGAAGAGACCTTACCTTTTCAAAACCCTCCCTTATCGTGGTCAGACATCTCTCCAAATCATCCGTAACGGTAGGGAAGGTGACGGATGAGACAATCTCTTCACCGCCACGAATGGCGGAAAACACCAGATTGGTGCCTCCCGCGTCCAATGTCATTACGATAGGGTTAGCCGTATCCATATTGCTTGTTTTTATTGTCTGAATCTTACGTAAGCCTTGATGGTTCCGCACATCTTGCCCTCTGATGCTCCATAGGGACGAATGGTATATTCTCCTACGGATGCGGGAATGATAAAGGTCTCCGCATAATGCACCACAAAAGGCTCGAACGCGTTTGTCGGGCTCTCTACTATGGCTTCCTCACCCTCCACAAGGTTGAGTACCTGCACGCCGTTGTCCGTGTTGTGCGTGACGGGAACCTTGAACCAATGGCGGCGGGTCTCGATAAACTCATTCTCGTGCAAGCCCGTACGTTCCTCGCGCCATCCGTCTCCTTCGGCTATCGGTTCGATGCGGTTGACGAGATGTTCGCGTGTGAAATCCGTCTGACGCTCCCATTGGATGACATTCGAGCCGTGTCCGATGTTTATGGGGCGGGGCAGACCGTCCAATCCCAGACGCCCCCAGTCCCACAACTTGAATGTGAAGATGTTGGGCGTCGCGCTTATCTCCAAAACCATGGCTCCCGCTCCCGAACAGTGAATCGTTCCGTTGGGAATCAGATAGTGGTCATGTTTTTTGGCGGGCCACCTGTTTACATATTTTTCGGCGTCGAAAGATTTACCCGTTTGTTGCGACTCGTTCAGGGCGTCTATCATCTCTTTGGGGTCAACTCCCGTCTTGAGTCCCAGATATATCATGGCGCCCTCTTCGGCATCGAGCAGATAGTAACTTTCGTCCTGCGTGTAATAGATGCCGAATGTGTCTCTTATGTATTGTGTCGTCGGATGCACCTGTAAACTGAGGTTTCCTCCCTGCATCGTGTCCAGAAAGTCGAAACGAATCGGGAAATCCTGGCCGAAACGTGACTCGACAGGTCCGCCCAACAGCTCTCTCGTGTTATGGAAGACCAGATTGTTCGAGGGCATCTCGAACAGCTCACCGTTAACTTTCAGATAGAGGCTGTTCTCTTCGGGCACGCAGTCGAAGCACCAACCGTAATTGGCAACTTCAGGATTCAATCCGCACACCTGCTTCATCCATTGTCCGCCCCACGGCGCGGGGTCGAAGAACGGTACTACCCTGAACGGCTGGTGAGCCGTCTTGGTCAAACCTTTGCGCAACAGTTCGCCCGTAATCATTTTGGGCTCGCCCGCAATATGCGTATCCATCCAGTAATCCGCCTTGTCGAGTAGTTGCTTTTTCAGCTTGTCGCAAGCCACCCAGTCCACGAAATAGCCTCTTTTATAGTGGAATGACGCTCCCTCCGCCTTGTTCTCCACACCCAGACCGTTGATTTCATGTCGGCGGAAACGCATCTGAATTTCCCAGCGAGCCATATCGACATAAACCAGCAAATCAGCCTGCTGCGCGACCAAAGCGGCTCCATGTCCGTAAACGACAGTCAATCCGCACGGCGTGGCTACATCCTGTCGTGCCTTTGACAATTTGTCCGCGTCCATGAAATCCGACAACGAGAAGTTGGCGCGAAAACCGAACAGACGGTCGTCCGTAACATACGGATAGGTCATCTTCTCAACCTCCTCTACCGACTTGAACAATGTGTCTGTGTCTATCCAGCGGTCGGCATTCAATCCCGCAAACCCTTCGCGCAACTCATCATGGTGAACACCGTGATAGCACTCTATCGCCACAACGCAATCTTTCGCCTTTATGTCGGCTTTCATCCTCGCGCAAATCTGTTCCCAGCCTTTCCACAGAGTACCCTCTACAACGGTGGCGGGATACTTATCATAATTTCTTTTACGCATCTTTATGCTTTACATTTTAGTCATGCGAATCCAATTCGCTTATATCCTTTTACTGCGATACAAAAATATGGTATAAATTCAAATTTTTGTTGTACATTTATTCCGATTTACTTGTACTATCTTATGATTTGACCATGGCAAAAATTAAAGAAGGGTTTAAAGGTGAGCGTTTTCTCTCTCTTCCCGACAATTTGCTTTCGGAATATAGTAAAGACGCGCTTATCGGAGACCTTTATCTCCGAAAAATAGGCTATTTCCCGCATGTGAAATATCATTATATCCAGAAGGACCAGGGTTGCGATTACAGCATGCTGATATATTGCACCGACGGAGAGGGCTGGTATCAGATACACGGTAAAAAATATCGTCTGCAAAAGAATGAATATGTAATTCTTCCTCCCGACACACCCTATTCGTTCGGAGCAAGCAATGAAAACCCGTGGACAATATATTGGATGCACTTCAAGGGGAGAAACAGCGAATACTACCGTTTCGACAATCAAAGTCCCAGACGTATTCAGGCTGACGACCATTCGCGACTTCAGGACCGTCTGCGGCTGTTCGAGGAGATTTATCACTGCTTCTCTCTGGCATACGTCAGAGAGTATATGCGCTACACCTCCGCCTGTCTGCATCTGTTTCTGTCGTCGTTCATCTATCTGGACCAGTATCGCTCGATTCAGGCTTTTACAAACAAGGAGCTTACCTTCTCCGGTAAAGTGATACACTATATGCAGGAGAACATCCAGCAAAACCTGACACTCGAACAACTCGCCGGGTATTTCAAATATTCTCCCTCTCATTTCTCCATGCTGTTCCAACGGGAAACGGGTTCGTCTCCCATAGGCTATTTCTTGAAGATGAAAGTTCAGAAAGCCTGCCAATACATAGAGCTGACAGACCTGAAACTTCAGGAGATAGCTACGACACTCGGATTTGAGGAGGCCTCTTATTTTTCACGTCTGTTTACTAAAATAATGGGTATGTCACCTTCCGTTTATCGTAAAATGGAGAAGGGGGTATAAAAAAATCCTCTTATTACAGTCGTGAAGTCACCATAATAAGAGGACAATGTTTCCGAATGACTCAAAAGTCGCTGCGGCTATCTTTTATGCAATCCGCACTCTTTTTTGTCGGGGTCTTCCCACCACCATCTGCCCGAACGTATGTCTTCGCCCTCGGCTACTGGGCGGGTGCACGGCTGACAGCCGATGCTGGGGTAGCCTTTGTCGTGCAGGGGATTGTAGGGTATGTTGTTTGCCTTGATGTAGTCGGTTACATCCTTGAGTGACCAGTCAATCAAGGGGTTGAACTTTATCACATTACTGTAAGGGTCTTTTTCGACCATTTTCATGTCGCCGCGTGTTATCGACTGCTCGCGTCTCAAACCGCAAACCCATACGTCGAGTGTCGAAAGGGCACGGTTGAGAGGCTCTATCTTACGCACGTTGCAACACTCCTTGCGCTTCTCCATGCTCTCGTAGAAGAGGTTGACCCCGTGTTTGCGCGTCATCGCCTCGACCTTTTCGTGGTCGGGGAAATAGATTTCCATCTTTATCCCGTACTTCATGTTGGTCTTGTCTATCAGACTGTATGTCTCCGGAAAGAGACGTCCCGTGTCAAGGGTGAATATACGCGCGTTTTTACGTATGGACAGCATCATGTGCGTTATCACCTGATCTTCCAGACTGAGGCTCGACGAGAGCGCAATCCTGTCGCCGTATTTATCCATAAGATAGCGCATCGCCTCCTCGGAGGTCATAAGGTTCAGTTTCTCTATATTCTCTTCCATAAGTCGTTTTTTCTCATTAAAAATCATTTCTGCGCCCGAGGCTATTTCTTTTTTGCCACATCACGCTCCGTTCCCGTCAGAATGTCGCTCCCCGCGTTTATCGTTATCTCGTCGAAGAGCGTTCCCGATATCGCCTCTATCGTGTTGAGTCCGGGTTTGAGAGTCACATCCCATGAGGCACGTCCACGCTCGGTCCTCTTGCTGCCCAAAGAGACGTCATTGACTATCAGTTCCACGTTTTCTCTGTTTGAGTAAACCTTTATGGTACGTGCATATCCCGTCACATTGTCATTTCTGCGGTCGGCTATATGAACGAACGGCTCGTTGCTCCATAACGCCTTATACACATAGAAAGCATCCTTTCTGGTGTGTCTGTCGAACGATACCAATCCCATTTTGCCTACCGACGATTCGCCCGCCACGCTTACGGCTCTGCCATAGTCGAACATCGAGTTTATGAACGTACCCCAGAAATAGGGCGTCAACTCCATCATGTCGGCGTACTTCTCGTGGAGCAGCGCCTGGAACTTTTCAGGCTTTTTCTCCGACAATGAGTTTATGTTCTCGACATTGTCACACTGTACCGTTATGTCGCCTGAGGCGCCGTATTCACCCACACCGGGCATCAAATCTGTCCAGCCGTTCTTGAACTGCTCCGCCCAACGCAGAAAATCCTCCGCCGAGCCGCTTGTCCAGCCGAAGTATTGCGCCCATGACACCATGTCGGTAATGTAGTTTATCTTACCGTCTTCGATTGATGTCGATACGGTCAGAATGTTGGGTGTCACCTCTTTCGCGTATTCGCTCAACTGACCGAGGAATACCTTGGGGTCGTCGCCACCCGAACGCAGGTTGCTGAATATGCCCCACATGGCTATCGAGGGATGTTCTTCGAGCTGTTCGAGCATCTCATCCATCTGTTTGAGCACATTATCCTTGAGCATGTATGAGTCGATGAATCCTTTGCCCCCCTGATTCTCGCCCGAACGCAGGGGCAGGTCGCTCCATACTATCAATCCGTATTTGTCGCACAACGAATATATATACTCATTGTGAGGACCGTCCGCAAAACGTACGGCGTTCGCCCCCATTTCGAGTATTATGTGTATGTCCTCTTCCATGTCTCTGTAACTCAACGCGCTGCCTACACCGCTACGGTCCTGGTTCAGAATCACTCCGCGCAGTTTATACGGTGCACCGTTGAGTAGGAATCCGTTTTCTCTGTCCACGCCGACGGAGCGGATACCGAGATTCGACGACAGACTGTCGAGAGAGCCGTCAGACGCCTTTGTCTTTACGGTCACCTGATACATGAACGGGTCTTTGAGTCCGTTCCACAGTCTCGGATAGTTCATCTTGAAACGTGTCGTGAAGAGCGCGCTTCCGTCATACCCTATCGTCACCGTGCTGTCGATGCGATGCACTACAATCGCCTCGGCGGGGTCCTTTATCTCCAGTGACACATCGACGTTTGTGTTCATGAATCCTTCGATTGACACCTCCGCCGAGATAAGCGCGCTTTGAGAATCGACGCTTTCGGCGACAACCTTCATGCCGTCACCTCCGTTATCGGTGAACGCTATATGGTTTACGTCGGTCACTATAAGTTCGCATCCTCTGTACAATCCTCCATAGAAGTTACGGTCAACCGAAAGGGGTATCATGTCGGGTTGCGGAGAGTTGTTGACCATAAAGAGAATCGAGTTATATACTCCGAAATTGAGATAGGGAGTTATATCGAAAGTAAAAGAGGTGAATCCGCCTTTGTGTTCACCCACATAACGTCCGTTCACCAGTAGGGTGGCGGTGTTCGATGCGGCGCCCACTCTTAGATAGACACGTTTTTCGTGTGCCCAGCTCTGTGGTATCACCAGCTCTTTCAGATAGCTGCCCGTACCGAAATATGTCGCTCCCCTGTCGTTGCTGTTCCATGCGTGAGGCAGGTTTACGGTCACCATATTCCTGTCGAGGCTCGCCTCTCTCGAAAAACGCCATCCGTTGTTCAGATTTATTACCTCTCTCGCATATAGGTCGCCCGTGACAACAGCCACCAACGCCAATAATATTATGCAGAAACGAAATCTCATAATCGTAAAATTTTATCCGACGTAAAAATAACTCTTTTTACGATAACAACCAAAGAGCGTCTTCATGCAAGACCGTTAAACACACTCCGTCACCTTATTTCTTTATTTTATTCATTATTTATAATCATTAAATAAACATAATCATTGTTCATTGTTTTTACCCATTAGTCTTTTCTCTCTTTCTCTCTTTC
>CASDZP010000004.1 GCA_949285535.1 uncultured Alistipes sp. | reverse complement strand
CAGCGGTGCAAAACTTAAAATGCACGTAACGGCAAATAATAACTCAACAAGCCGAACAGCGTATGTTCGTGTCAAGTCATACAATACCATATCGAAACCTCTTGAAATTATACAATCTCCGTCATATGGTGTCGGTACTATTTCAGCGTCCGAGTGTTGGAACTCATCGGATAATACACTGAAAGCGTATAGTTTGGAAAAAACATATACCTTTACATTTACGACACAAACCACAATTCCCGACGGAACGACGCTTACGGTCGATTGCAGCAAAGGTTCTATGGCTGGTAGCGGTATAACGGCAAGTAAGGTTACTAAAGGCGAGGGAGAAAATACGTACACCTTTACCTTGACCGTTCCCGCAAGCAAAAAAGATTCAGAAGATATTATAGATATAGAGGCAAATGATGTTTCGATAGGTTCGTTTACGGTTAAGACACCCGTACAGCCTAAATTTACCGATACGACAGCCGAGATATGGGGCGGAGTAAAAGATCGGCAGAATCTTAAATCGGTATCTTATTATGCGTCCGACTGGGATTTGAAAGATTTTGTTACGAGCAATCCCAAAATTACCGTTGCGAAGGATGTGGCGGGTAAAATTGTTGTGGGCTATGCCGAAACAATGGCCTACAATGATGCGGCACAAAGCGCAACGATAACAATGAATTTGAACGGCGGTAATAAAGTTTCTTTTGATACGAAACAATCCCCTGTTGTATTTAACATCTCGAAAGAAGATTCTCTGAAACTGAAAAATGTTGCCAAAAACGGAGCGACTATTTCGCTTGTTGTCAATACGTCAGCGGGTACGGGATCAAGTTCATGGAAAGTCGCCAAAAGCACTCAAAGTTGGATTACTACTTCACCCGAAATTGGCGGAACGGAAACCAATGCGAGCGGTGCATCGTTGGATGTAATAGTTGCGGCAAATAATGCGGAAGAACGCACGGGTCAATTTGTTTTGGAAAGCCAAAATACGACTTCGCAGTCATTCACGGTAACACAGCTGGCAAACTTTACAACTACGATACAGAGCGTTACTTATGGGTCTGGAAACCCTGCCGTCTTTGAAACAAATATACTCAAAGCGTTTAGTGTTGCTTACGACTATACATTTACCATCAAGACATCTACGATAACAAGTAGCGAACGTGTTAAAATTGTTTCTAAGACTTCTGGAACAAAAGTTATAATTAAGTCACAGCCGACAGGTAGTAACGACACCTATTCGTTTGTATTGACTGTTCCTGAGAACGCAACAACGACAGAGACAGATTCAGAATTTGACATTACAGTTGACGATAATGTCACTGGTTCGTTTACGGTTAGACAAGCCAAAAAAACGAACATATTAATTGAAAATGAAAGCAATTATTCTGTTATAGGAGGCTCTACTTTTGCAAATGGCACATTTGTGGCTTCCGTGTGGGACATTCTCGAAAGTAACTATGTGACAAGTTCAAATACAATAAATCATAATATTTCTTCTCTGTCAGCATCGGGTACTTTTAAAGTCGCATTAAAACAAACATTAACGTTCAGCGATGGAACTTCGACTGCCACGATAACATTAAAAGGTCGTGATGGAGTAGATCGTATAAAAGCAACAATAAACCAAGAACCTGTAAAATTCACATTTTCTCCGACAAGTTGTATTTTGGAGGGCGTTGCTAACTTATCAAAGGAAATAACTGTCAGTACCTTAAACGCCGGTGAAATCATTAGTGGAATGACAGTTTCTTCTTCTAACGTTGATTGGGTGGTAACAAGTGTGTCTGCCAATAAAATAACTGTCAGAACGGTTTTTGAAAACCCCAATGCTCAAAGAAGTTGTAACATCACAGTTACTTATAAAGGAACTACATCTCAAAACTTCGCTATAACACAAAAAAAGAGCTATGAAACAGTAAATATCGGTGGTATTGAATGGACAAAATATAATCTGGGGAATAGTCGCCTTGAAAGTGGAGGAGCTGTTTTTGCGACAAAATTACCATCTCAATGTAGTGGCGCAAGAACTGAAGCTTTAGGAAAATTTTACAAATGGGATATCGGGAATAAATCATATCCAGCAACAGGAGACGTTAGCAGCTACTGGAATATGTCATACTCTAAAAACACCTCATGGTTAGCAAGTAATGACCCGTGTCCTGATGGGTATAGCGTTCCAAGTAAAGACAATTTCACTGCATTGATCAATAACTCCAATATTTCATATATGAGTGGCATATGGAGTGATTCAAATTGTGGATATGTTACATTTACGAGTAAAACACTCCCAAACAACAAACTTGAGTTTCCTGCACAAGGAGATAGATATTATTCAGACGGACATTTACGATTCTCGGGGACAGGAGGATATTATTGGTCTTCTACCCAGTACAATGAAAGTTGGGGGTATTTCATGTTATTAAATTCGGCAACAGTACAAGTAACAGAACAAGCTAAAGTTGGTGGTTATATTGTGCGATGTATTAAGAAATAGAAATTAATACTCTCGATTTATATACCCTTTTTAGTGGAGCGATGACGTCTGTGATAGTCGACATCGCTTCTTTTTTTGTGTTTATGGAATGAGGGTTGACAGGTTGGCAAGCGTACCCCGTCTTTCCTTTTTTACTACGTGAGGTGAGTGCGGTGAAGATGCTGACTTCGTGGAAGACAATGAGCCAAAAGGTGATGACATGGTCAAAAGGGGCTGCGCCCCCTCGTTTTGGTTACTTTGTCGAGGGACAAAGTAACTCCCGCGGAAGGCGCCTGTCGGGAGACCCCTCGGAGAGCCTGCGGAGCGTATCGCAGAGGAATTGTCGGAAAATTATTTGAAAAGTAGTGAGGAAGTGTAAATAAAAAATCCCTGTCGTTATCATATAAAAGGTATTATTTGTTGATTTTTTACATGAAAAATCAACAAATAATACCTTTTATATGATAACGACAGGGATTTTTTATTTATTTTGCGTATTGTATGTTTCGATTTGTAAATGGGGGCATATTTGTAACAAGGGGAATTCAAACTTATAATATATTTGACATGAAAAAGATTTTTTCAGCCACGTTGTTGGGTCTGATGGCATGTGCCTGCACCAACGAGAACAAACCTGCATTGCAGGGAGAAATTAGCGGATTGAATAACGACACTTTGCTGGTATCAGTCGTTGATATGACTAACTTCAAAAGAGTGGGTACGGATACTGTCGTTACTATCAATGGTAAATTCGAGCATAATCTTAGCGATACCGTCGTTTTGAGGCTCTCTATCTCGGAACTTGGTGCAAGACCTTTGAGCATGACATCATTCTACCTGTTGCCGGGTGATAAAATCACGGTAAAAGGAGATATTTCAGATCTTAAATATTCAGGTACTGCAATCTATGACAAACTGAATGAGGCTGTTGAGATAGCAGAGATAGAGAACGGAATAAAGGCGTTGCAGGAAGAGATGATAACTCTTTACAGAGCTGATGCCGAAGGCAACATGAATAAGGTTGACTCTATCGGAAATATAATAGAAGACAAAGCGAATGCACTATATGACAAGAAAGCCGAATTCATCAAAGCTAATTCTGATGAGCTCGCGTCTGGTATCATGTATCTGGAGATGAGCGCAGAAAAGGCAGAAGGTCTGTTTGAACTGTTCGGAGAGAAAGTTAAAAATTCTCCGCTTTACGATGTGATGAGCAGAACAAAAGAGAATTATGATGAGTCTCTTGCCCGTAAACGTGCCGCAGAGAAGATAAAACCAGGTGCTGAAGCTCCTGCGTTTACACTAAAAGACCTTGACGGTAAAGAGGTTTCTCTCTCATCGTTCAAAGGCAAATATGTGTTGCTCGACTTCTGGGGAACATGGTGCGGATGGTGTATCAAGGGTATGCCCGACATGAAAGAGGCTTATCAGAAATATAAAAACGTTATGGAGATTGTCGGCATCGACTGTGGCGACACCGAGGAGAGATGGCGTGAAGGCGTTAAAGAACATGAACTTCCTTGGGTGAACCTCTATAACTCTGAAGAGGCTAAGGTTGATGTTATGTACGGCGTTTTAGGCTATCCCACAAAGATATTGTTGGATAAGGACGGAAAAATCGTAGAGGTATTCGTGGGTGAGTCTGAAGAGATGTACAAAAAACTCGCAGAGATACTCAAATAGAATTAGTTTTACTGTAACTTATAAAAACGGCATGGCAACTGTTAGTCTCGGTTGTCGTGCCGTTTTTTGTGTGAATGGTGGATTTTGCGATGTAAAATTTGGGGAAATCGCACAATATCATATATTTGTAATCTGTAACTATAAATATAACAGTCATGAAACAGAAATTTGTGTTCCATGTGTTGATTTTCCTGTCGCTTGTTCTTTTCTCTTGTAACAAGAAAGGCGGGGAGAGCCCGGTTGAAAACGGACGGGTCAGGATATCACTCTTTGAGGCTGACGGTAAACCGCTGTCTGATGCTGTTGTCGGGGTATATGACGAGGCAGGTGCCGAGCAGTTGAAGAAAGACCCGTTGACGGAGGCTGTCGAGACGGTAAAATCCAACAGCGAGGGTGTCGCCGATTATGTGATGACGGCGGACAGGTGGTTTTCATCCAAGTTACAGAGAACGGTTACTTTTGCCGTCAGACGTACTGTGGACGGCAATGTGAAAATATGGTCCGAACAGAAGAGTGTTAAAAGCGGAGAATCCGTGTCGGTTACAATAAAGCTGACGTCTGACGGTGGTTCGACAGGCGATGGTGACGGCGATGGAGACGGAAGCGGTGACGGCGACGGTGACGGAAATCCCGAAACAGTTGATTTGGAGCGTATAGAGATAGTCAGCGCACCTGCCAAAACAACCTATTTCATGGGTGAACCTCTTGTTACCGACGGTCTTGTTGTGAAAGGCTATTACAGCGACGGTACTGACCGTGTTGTCGATATTGCGGCAGGAGATATAAGCGGATTCTCTTCTGAGACTCCGACACATGAGCTTGTCGTTACGGTAACCAAAGATACGAAGCAGGCCTCTTTCACGGTGGAGATATTGCCGATGAGATTGACGGGCGGAGTACTGACCGAAGTATCGGATGTTTACGGGGAGATAGCCCTTCCTGCCGATGTGCGTGAGATTGCGGACAAGGTATTCGTTGGTAAGCAGATAACCAAAGTAACATTAAACGAGGGGTTACAGAAGATTGGTGAGGGTGCTTTTGCCGCTTCTGCGGTGAGGGAGATTGTGTTGCCCTCCACGGTGACGACGATAGATGAGTATGCTTTCTCTTATTGCAACAATCTCGAACTTGTAGATATGAGCAGAAGTTCAATGACTGCTCTTCCTTCAGGTCTGTTCGCTTATTCGACTGTGAAGGAGATTATATTTCCCGCTAATGTCGAGACTATCGGAGCGCAGGCGTTCATGAATGCTAAAATACCTGTATTGTTGACTATTCCAGAGACTGTGAAAAGTATTGAGAGAGAGGCTTTCAGAGAGTGCAATATAGTCAATGTGGAATTACCTAATTCTATTGAGTATGTAGCCGATAGGGCTTTCTATCTCAGTACATATCTTGAGAGTGTTATATCATACGGTGCAATAGGCGGTGACGCATCTTCGTCGGTCGGAAGTTATTGCTTCACGGGTTGTTCATCGTTGAAGTCGTTGACGATACCCGAGAGCATACGTTCTCTCGGTCAGTCGCTCACGGGCGGATGTACGAGCCTCGAAACGATAACGATAGGAAGCAATGTGGAAAACATGGGTTTCGGAGTGTTTAATAATTGTGCCGTAAAGAATGTTTATGTCAAGGCGCAGACACCTCCCGTAGCTCAAATAAACATTGTGTGGTACGGATTCCCGCAGACTGTGGTTGCTATATATGTTCCGCAGGGATGTGCGGATGCTTATAAAGGCACTGTCGGATGGAGCGAGTTTACAGATAAAATTTTCGAAACTGCGAGTCTGTAAGGTAACTTATAATAATATAAATGGGCGAGACGTCTGTCTCGCCCATTTCGTTTATCGGGAGTTGATTCTATCCGATTTAGTAGTTGGTTCTCATCGGCTCGAAGTAAGCTCTCGGGTGAGCGCATGCGGGGCAAAGTTCGGGAGCCTCTGTACCTTCATAGACGTAACCGCAGTTACGGCACTGCCATTTGATAGGTTCGCTGCGTTTGAAGATAGAGCCGTCCTCAAGACGAGAGAGCAGTTTGCGGTAGCGATTTTCGTGCATCGCTTCAACTTCTGCCACACGTTCAAAGGTGATGGCAATCTGCTCAAAGCCTTCTTCTCTTGCTACTTTGGCAAATTCGGGATAGAGCTCTGACCACTCTTCATTTTCGCCTTCAGCGGCAGCTTTAAGGTTCTGTGCGGTTGTGCCTATCACGCCTGCGGGGTATGAAGCGGTGATTTCGACCATGCCGCCTTCAAGATATTTGAAGAACTTTTTGGCGTGTTCTTTCTCCTGCTCCGCAGTTTCGGCGAAGATTGCCGAAATCTGTTCGTAACCCTCTTTCTTGGCTACCGAAGCGAAGAAAGTATATCTCGAACGAGCCTGTGATTCGCCTGCGAACGATTTGAGCAGGTTCTTTTCTGTCTGTGTGCCTTTCAAACTTTTCATAACGAAACGATTGTTGTTATCAATATTAAAAACGAGAGAATTTCATGTTTTATTATTTCTGAATCTTCGCCCACGAGTCTTTCAGTGTAACCGTTCTGTTGAAGACCGGTTTTTCGGGGGTGCTGTCCTTGTCGACACAGAAATAGCCTATTCGTTCAAACTGGTATTTCGCTCCGACGGGCGCATCCTTGAGCGACGGTTCAATCATCGCTTTGCCCACCTTCAGGGAGTCGGGGTTCATATAGTCGATGAAAGATTTGTCTGGATCCATCTGTGAAGTGTCGGCTATCGTGAAGAGACGGTCGAAGAGGCGTACCTCTGCCTCTACGGCGTGGTCTGCCGATACCCAATGTATTACGCCCTTGACCTTGCGTCCGTCCGACGAGCCTCCGCCGAGAGATTCGGGGTCATAGGTGCAATGCAGCTCTACGATGTTTCCTTCGGCGTCTTTGATAACCTCGTTGCATTTTATCAGGTAGGCGTAACGCAGACGTACCTCGCCGCCGGGTGAGAGACGGAAATATTTTTTCGGAGGATTCTCCATGAAGTCGTCACGCTCGATGTATATGCGTCGAGAGAAGGGAACCGAACGTTTGCCGCACGATTCGTCTTCGGGGTTGTTCACGCAAGACATCTCTTCGCTCTTGCCATCGGGGTAGTTGGTTATTACCACCGTTATAGGGTCGAGAACAGCCATTCTTCTTTCTGCACGCTTGTTGAGGTCCTCGCGCAGACAGAATTCGAGCAGTCCGAGGTCAATGATATTGTCGCGTTTGGCAACGCCCACCTTGTCGGCAAAGGCGCGAATCGATTCGGGGGTGTAGCCTCTTCGGCGCAGACCGCATATTGTCGGCATGCGGGGGTCGTCCCAGCCCATCACGTGTCCCTCGTTGACCAGCTGCAAAAGTTTGCGTTTGCTCATTACCGTGTGTGTGAGGTTGAGGCGTGCAAACTCATACTGGTGGCTCGGGAAGATGTCGAGTTCTTTTATGAACCAGTCATAGAGGGGACGGTGTACGTCGAATTCGAGCGTACAGATTGAGTGTGTAATCTTCTCTATTGAGTCGCTCTGTCCGTGAGCGTAGTCGTACATGGGATATATGCACCATTTGTCTCCAGTGCGGTGGTGGTGGCTGTGGAGGATGCGGTACATAATCGGGTCACGCAACAGCATGTTGGGGTGCGCCATGTCTATTTTGGCTCTGAGCACCTTTTCTCCGTCTTTGAAGCGTCCCTCGCGCATCTGTCTGAAAAGTGTGAGGTTCTCTTCGACAGAACGGTTACGCCACGGACTCTCCTTCCCCGGAGTGGTGACCGTGCCGCGACCGAGGCGTATCTCCTCCTGTGTCTGGTCATCGACGTAGGCTTTGCCTTTCTTTATAAGTTCCTCTGCCCAGAGGTAGAGCTGTTCGAAGTAATCGGACGCATAGTGTTCGCCCGCCCATGAGAAGCCTAGCCAGCGGATGTCGTCCTTGATTGAATCGACATATTCGACATCCTCTTTGACGGGGTTGGTGTCATCGAAACGCAGGTTGCACAAGCCTCCGTATTTTGCCGCCATGCCGAAGTTGAGGCATATCGATTTGGCGTGACCTATGTGCAGATAACCGTTGGGTTCGGGCGGAAAACGTGTCTGGACACGCGTGTTACCCTCCGCTATGGAGGCCTCTATGATTTCTTCTATGAAATTGAGCGATTTAGCGCCGCTCTCTTCCGCTGTCGTTTCGACCATTGCGTTATGTGTGTTTGATGTTTCCACTTGGTTATATGTAGTTTGATATGTCTTACAAATTTAAACAAATTTTATAAATTCGTGCCATCGCCCGACAAAACTTTGCGAAAGAACGACAAAACTTTATGAATAGTCCGTGTCTGTCGTCGTATCGGGGCGGGGAAATTGTGACAAGAGACATTGTCGGTTGCTTTTTGCCATTGGCATATCGATGATGAATATTTTGAATATTTGTCGGACAGTGAAACACTTTGCCTCACAGATTCGTATTAAAATCGTTTGGTTTATCAGAAAAACAGAAATAAAGATATGAGAAAATCGACCGTCGAACTCGAAAATATGGAGTTTTATGCCTTTCACGGCTGTTACAGAGAAGAGAAAATCGTTGGTAACCGTTTTATCGTTAATCTCAGTTTCACTTGCGATGCAGAGAAGGCGGCTCAATCCGATAATGTAACCGACACAGTCAGCTATCTCGATGTCTATGCACTCGTGAAAGAGCAGATGGAGATACCTTCTAACATCCTCGAAAACGTAGCTTCGAGAATAATCGAACGGGTGGCGGAAGCCTTTCCCGCAATAGACACAATGAGTGTCAAAATATCCAAAATGACGCCCCCTCTCGGAGGACAGGTGGATCGCGTGAGTGTTACGCTTGATTATAAAAGGTGTTGATGGTCAGTGTTTTGTGTGTTGTGAAGCATCTTGGATGCTAATAATTAGTCAATTAACAAGTTGTTGATAACTTTATCATCCTTATTGGGCGAAAAATTTTTATTGTGGATAAATTTGCACTCGACTTTTGAAGGATTGGCGGATAATCGTCCGCAAAATTTAAACATAAAAAATAATGAAAGAATATTCCTATGAAGAGGCGGTAGCCAAATCGAAAGATTATTTCGGAGGGGATGATTTGGCCGCCACCGTGTGGGTGAGTAAATATGCGCTGAAAGACTCTTTCGGCCATATCTATGAAGACTCTCCCGAGATGATGCACAGGCGTATCGCTTCGGAGATAGAACGCATCGAGTCGAAATATCCGAACCCGATGAGTGCGGAACAGGTTATGCCTCTTATTGAAGGTTTCAAATACATTATTCCGCAGGGCGGTCCGATGACGGGTATCGGCAACAATCTTCAGATTGCCTCTCTCTCGAACTGCTTTGTGATAGGTCACGACGGTCCCGCCGACTCTTACGGCGGTATCATCAGAACGGACGAAGAGCAGGTGCAGCTCATGAAACGCCGTGGTGGTGTGGGTCACGACCTCTCTCACCTGCGTCCCACAGGTACCCCCGTGCTCAACAGCGCACTCACTTCGACAGGTATAGTGCCCTTCATGGAGCGTTACTCAAACTCTACACGTGAGGTCGCACAGGACGGTCGTAGAGGTGCCCTCATGCTTTCTCTTTCGATAAAACACCCCGACGCGGAGAAGTTTATCGACGCCAAAGTGGAGACAGGCAAGGTTACAGGCGCCAATATCTCCATAAAGATAGACGACGAGTTCATGAAGTGCGTCAAATCGGGTAAGAAGTATCGTCAGCAGTTCCCGATAGACTCGGCTGAACCGACTGTTGTTAATGATATAGACGCAAAGAAACTTTGGGCGAAGATTATTCATAACGCATGGAAATCTGCCGAACCGGGCGTGCTCTTCTGGGATACAATAATACGCGAATCGGTACCCGACTGCTATGCCGACCTCGGTTTCCGTACCGTTTCGACAAATCCCTGCGGCGAGATACCCCTCTGCCCCTATGACAGCTGCCGTCTTCTTGCCGTAAACCTTTACGGTTATGTTGACAAGCCTTTCACAAAAGAGGCTACATTCAACTTCGATAAGTTCAAATCGCATGTTCATCAGGCAATGCGCATGATGGACGACATCATAGACCTCGAACTCGAGAAAATCGACGCTATCATAAGCAAGATAGAGTCTGACCCCGAAGCCGAAGATCTCCGTCGCGTGGAGAAAGAGCTGTGGCAGAAAATTCGTGTCAAGGCTCTCGAAGGTCGTCGTACAGGTCTCGGTATCACGGCGGAAGGCGATATGCTCGCAGCCCTCGGTTACACCTATGGAACGGACGAGGCGATAGATTTCGCGGTGAAAGTGCAGAAGACTCTCGCCGTTGAGGCATACCGCGCATCAGTGCAGCTTGCCAAAGAGCGTGGCGCATTCACCATATATGACGCCAAACGCGAAGAGGGCAATCCCATGATAGAGCGTATCCGCAAGGAAGATCCCGCACTCTATGATGAAATGGTGAAATACGGTCGTCGTAACATCGCCATGCTGACAATCGCTCCCACGGGAACAACGAGCCTCATGAGTCAGACCACATCAGGTATCGAACCTGTATTCCTGCCTTTCTACAAACGTCGTCGTAAAGTTAACCCCAACGACAAGTCTGTAAACATCACGTTTGTCGATGAGGTGGGCGACTCTTGGGAAGAGTACTATGTGTTCCACCACAAGTTCATCACATGGGCTGAGACACAGGGTATCTCTAAGGCGGAGATAAACAGCATGAACAATGAGCAGATAGAGGCTCTCGTTGCCAAATCGCCCTATCACAAGGCTACTTCCAACGACATAGACTGGGTGGCTAAGGTCAAGATGCAGGGTGCCATGCAGAAATGGGTCGATCACTCTATCTCTGTTACAGTGAACCTTCCCAACTCCATAACTGAAGAGATGGTTGCCAAGGTTTACGAGACGGCATGGGAGTGCGGCTGCAAGGGTGTCACTGTATATCGTGACGGTTCGCGTGACGGTGTGCTCGTGTCTGCGAAGAAAGAGAACAGCGCCAACCATCCTCTCAAGCGTCCCAAAGAGTTGCAGGCGGACATCGTTCGTTTCAAGAACGGTAAAGAGGATTGGATTGCCTTCATAGGTATATATGACGGTCGTCCCTACGAGATATTCACAGGTAAGCTCGAAGAGGATGCCCTCTACATACCCAAGCGTATAAATAAAGGTATAATAATAAAGGTACGCGAGGAAGACGGCTCTAAACGTTACGACTTCCAGTTTGAAGACAAGTACGGCTATCGCAACACAATCGGCGGTATTTCACGGCTCTTCGACGAGACCTATTGGAACTATGCCAAATTGATTTCAGGTGTCTTGAGAAACGGTATGCCCATTCTCCACGTTGTAACGCTCGTATCATCACTCCATTTCGACATCGAGTCTATCAATACATGGAAGAACGGTGTATCCCGCGCCCTCGCCAAATACATCCCCTCAGGTACAAAAACTACAAAGAAGTGTTCGGAGTGTGGTGAAGAGTCACTCGTATATCAGGAGGGCTGCCTTGTCTGCACATCCTGCGGTCACTCAAAATGCGGATAGCAGATAACCACAATATCAAAACAAAAAGGTCTTTTGAGAAAAACCTCTCAAAAGACCTTTTTGTTTGGTATTGCGGTTGTCTGCTGTCCGTATTTGAGTGACCGCAGGATGTGCAGACAAGGCAGCCCTCCTGATATGCGAGTGGCTCTTCACCACACTCCGAGCACTTCTTTGTCGTTTGTCTCCCGACAGGCGCTCCGCGGGCGCTTTCAGCGGGAGTTACTTTGTCCCTCGACAAAGTAACCAAAACGAGGGGGCACAGCCCCTTCTGACCATGTCATATTCAGTTGGCTCATTGTCTTCTCCGAAGTCGGCATCCGATTGTGTGTAGCCTGACAATTATAGCCTGCTGCAGTCTCTGTTCCTATGCTGATAGTCGGGAATATTGGCTGCTTGAACGTAGGTTATTCTTCGAGTTCAAAGACGAGCGCCGCACGGTTGATGTTGTATATCTTGATGTGCGGTTTATCGTCATCTCCACGATATGAGAAGAACCGTTGTCCCTGTTCAAGTCTGTCGTGACCTGCGAACTGTTTGTCGTCGCTGTTGAGTACGAGTCTGTAAACACCGTCGAAGGGAACGGGAACTTCGTAGTCGGGAATGGATTTGTTGACGTGCCAGTTAAATACGAACAAGAGTTTTTTGTGACTGTAAACAATGGTCTTGTTGTCAATATCTACCTTGTGCAGCCATGCGTAGTCATTGTCGAGAAGATTGTGTTTCTTCAGCAAGTCAACCATAGCACGGTCGAACCGTTCGAGGTCTATGAACAACAGATTCTCGTCTGCCACAAGAGACCACTGTCTGCGTGCATGCTCATAACTGAATCCGTTGCCCTCACGCGGGAAATCTATCCATTCGGGGTGACCGAACTCGTTACCCATAAAGCAGAGGTAACCTTGTGCCGTGACAGTAGCGGTGATGAGTCTTATCATTTTATGGATGGCAATGCCTCTGTCGATGACGGGATTGTTGTTGCCCCGGTGCATCGAATAGTACATCTCCTTGTCCATCAGCCTGAAAGCTATCGTCTTGTCTCCGACCAAAGCCTGGTCGTGCGACTCGGCGTATGCTATCGTCTTGACCCACGGCAGCCTGTTCGAGAGAGCATGCCACATCTCCCACATGTCCCACTCTTCGTCGGGAACATCCTCGAGGAGCTTAATCCAGTAGTCGGGTATCGACATGGCGAGCCTGTAATCGAAGCCGACACCACCTTCGCTGAACGGAACGGTGATGCCCGGCATACCGCTGACATCCTCCGCAATGGTTATGGCGGTGGGTTTGATGTCGTGTACGAGTTTGTTGGCAAGTGTCAGATAGGTTATCGCCTCCTCGTTGACGCCTCCGCCGAAGAAACTGTCATAATCTCCGAAATCGACATAGCCGTGGTGATGATAAAGCATCGAGGTGACGCCGTCGAAACGGAAACCGTCGAAATGGTACTCTTCAATCCAGTATTTTACATTTGAGAGCAGGAATCGCTCGACTTCGTGTTTGCCGTAGTCGAAGGTCATCGAGTCCCAATAGGGCTGACGTCCAGCCTCACCCGGTTTGCTGTAATGGTAATTGGTTCCGTCCAGTTCGTTGAGACCCTCGTTGAAGTTCTTGACGTAATGGGCGTGGACAAGGTCCATGATAACGGCTATGCCTAACTTGTGTGCCTCACGGATGAGCTGTTTGAGCTCTTCGGGTGTGCCGAATCGAGACGAGGGGGCGAAGAAGTTGGATACATGATAACCGAAACTTCCGTAGTATGGATGTTCGGCTATCGCCATGAGTTGTATCGTGTTGTATCCGAGACGTTTGACACGGGGAAGTATGTCGCGTGTAAATTTGCGATATAGTCCTACTCGCTCCTGCTCCTGCGCCATGCCGACGTGGCACTCATATATTATGGGGGAACCTACCGTTGCGGGGTCAAAATTGTCTCCCTCCCAGTCGAAAGGTTCGGGTGCCCACAGCTGGGCGGAGAAGTCGTGTGATATGGGTTCTTCTATTGCACGGAACGTGTAGGCGGGCAGACGCTCGTGCATTCCGTTGTCGCCGTTGACCACGATTTTATATAATGAACCGTGGACGAGCTTGTCGCCCCACATTTCGTCGTCGAAGAAGTATGACCATACGCCGCCGTCGCCTTTTGTCAGGCGGATGCTGCTTTTGTGCCAGTTGTTGAAGTCGCCGCATATATATACGTCGTGCGCTCCTGGTGCCCACTCGCGGAACCACCAGCCTTTCTTCTGTTCGTCACGGTTGAAGCCGAAAAACTTGTAGGAGTCGGCGTATGCCGAAAGCGACCCGAAAC
Organism: uncultured Alistipes sp.; assembly: GCA_949285535.1. Lineage (GTDB taxonomy): Bacteria > Bacteroidota > Bacteroidia > Bacteroidales > Rikenellaceae > CASDZP01. The sequence continues at coordinate 63,179 of CASDZP010000004.1, read as the reverse complement.
GAGCCTTTATGTCATCCAGACGAGCGTCAACCCTGTCTTCGCGTTCTTTTATCTTGTCGGCGACGGGTTCAAGCCAGCCGTCGCGCATTATCATTGCAAGGCATCTCTTTTCCATGGGTGAAACTATTTTATTGAACTAAATATACGAACTTTTTTTGATACTTGTCACAATTTTAACAAAAAAGATTTCATTCGTACATTCTTTTTGATTAAAAATTAATATATTTGCATTCATGGTGGTCTGCGGGAAGCTGTACCGCAGGTTTCTGAAAAGGATAAACCCGAAATTAATTAACCAACAAATAAAATAAATCATGTTCAAAGGACACCCCAAAGGTCTATTTATCCTGTCGTTAGCCAATATGGGCGAACGATTCGGCTATTACACCATGTTGGCGATCTTTGTCCTGTTTATTCAGGCTAAGTTCGGCTTCACATCGAGTCAGACCAGCGATATTTTCGGTATCTTCCTTGCGTCTGTCTATTTTCTGCCGTTGATTGGCGGTCTTATCGCCGACAAATGGCTCGGTTACGGCAAGACTATCGTAATCGGTATCACCGTGATGTTTATCGGTTACTTCCTGCTCGCCATACCGACAGGAACCGACCTTCCCGCCAAACTGGCGATGTTCGGTTCGCTGGCACTCATAGCTCTCGGTACAGGTCTGTTCAAGGGTAACGTTCAGGCGCTCATGGGTAATCTCTATGATGATCCCAAATACAGCTCTAAACGCGACCTTGCGTTCAGTATCTTCTACATGTGTATCAACATCGGTGCTTTCTTCGCACCCTCTGCTGCTACTACCGTAACCGACTTCTTCCTCGGTCAGGAAGGTCTTTTCTATAGCCCGCAGATACCTGCTTTGGCACATCAGCTCATGGACGGCACAATCACCTCTGACGGTATGGCACAGCTGACCTCATTGGCTGCCGCTCAGGGCCACGCCGTTACGGACACTCCCGCTCTGCTCGAGTTCTCTGAACACTATATCACACGTCTTTCAGGAGCCTACAACTGGGGCTTCGGTGTGGCGTGCGTATCTCTGGTAATATCAATGGCTATATTCCTCGGCTTCCGCAAGACATACAAATATGCTGACGTTACAGCTGCACAGCAGGAAAAAGCCGAGAAAGAGGGTAAATCAGATACTCATGTCGTTGAACTCACTCCCGCACAGGTGAAAGAGAGAGTAACTGCTCTCTGCCTCGTTTTCGCCGTGGTAATCTTCTTTTGGATGTCGTTCCACCAGAACGGTCTTACGATGACATTCTTTGCCCGTGACTATACCACCGACACCGTCAGCGGTTTGAGCAGACTGTGGTACTCGCTTCCCGCGATGATTTTCATCATTATAGCGTTCTATGGCATTCTCAATATCTTCCAGTCTAAAGAGGCTAAATCTAAAGCTATTGCGGGAATCGTGACTGCTGTGGGTCTGTTGGGCGTATGCCTGCTGTACTTCTTCGGAATGGGCGACGGCGCTCTCAAGATAACTCCCGAGATATTCCAGCAGTTCAATCCCTTCTTTATAATCGTCCTCACACCTGTGATTCTCGCTTTCTTCACGAAGCTGGCGTCAAAAGGTAAAGAACCCTCTGCTCCGCGTAAAATCGGTATCGGTATGTTTATCGCCGCTGTCGGTTTCACCATCCTCATGATTGGTTCGTTCGGTCTGGAGGCTCCCTCACAGCTCGCAAGCACAGGCGGTGTCAGCGATAAACTCGTTTCTGACAACTGGTTGATAGGTACATATTTCACTCTTACCATAGCCGAGCTCTTCCTCAGCCCGATGGGTCTGTCGTTCGTCTCTCGCGTGGCTCCTCCCAAGTACAAAGGTCTCATGCAGGGCGGTTGGTTGGCGGCTACCGCAATCGGTAACTACCTTGTGGCAATCATCGGTAAACTGTGGGGTGTCCTCGAATTGTGGCAGCTCTGGACAGTGCTTGTCGTTTGCTGTCTCATATCGGCGATATTCATATTCTCGATAATGAAACGACTCGAAAGAGTGACAAACAACGCATAGGCGATTTTCACTTTTTATAACATCGAGAGGGCGGCAGTAATGTCGCCCTCTTTGTGTTATTTGTTGATTATCAATATGATGTATGTAAATGTTTTTAACGCTCTTCCAAAGAGTTTGTAAAAATAAGTGAATAATGTTGTTTTTGATTCAAAATAATGTTACTTTTGTACGCCTAATTAACATAAAAGGTTAAAAAGACAATAATAACAAACAAAAAACATAGTATAACACTGACAGAGACGGTATAAACACATAGCGAATTTGTATTCTCCGTTCGAAAATCAACTGCTAAACAATCGGACATATTAATTATTACGGAATACAGTTTTGCCCCACATGTTTCGGTAAAAGTGTGGGCACAACTTGTCGTAATAAAGGTTTCCTAGCAGTTCCCTTAGAACGGACTAGTTGTTCCACACTTGTTTTTTGTTCTAAAATTTCCACACGAACCGTTACTGCAATACCATTTCTCTTTTTAAATAATATCTCAGCATAACCTCATCGCCTCAAGAGCAGTTGTTAAAAAATATTTCCTGAAGAATATTTATTGATTAGCACCAATGCAACGCTCTCCATATCAGCGGTGAGGTTTCTTGTTTTCATCTCCTTTAGAAACGGTTCTTTCGTGTCGTTATTTTGTTTTGGCGATTGCGGTGCGTGAGTGGAGATATTGAATCTCCTGTTCGTGAACGGTTTCTATCGGATTAAAGGTGAAATCTGGAGAGACGATGCGTTTATGTTTTCGTGCATTTGCCGACATGTTCCGAACAGTCTGAATCTGATTGTTTAGAGTGCTTTAATTTTGTGTTTTTCATTTTGTTATGGGTAGCTGATGTTTCAGAACGACAATAATAATTTACACAAATATTCTTTTTAAAGCAAATTTTATCGTTTTATTATTATTGTCGGCAGGGGAGAATTGCTTGCGATTAATTTTGTCGTCTGACGATAGTTGCTATATTTGCATTGGTTTTCTATTCGCGATTTAGGAGTGAAAGACCTGTCAGGGTATTTTTTACGATTGCGATAACTAAAAAATTGAATAATGGACTTTTTGTTTCTGATTTTGGGGTTGGTGTTGATATTGGTCGGTGCCAACGGCCTTACAGACGGAGCGGCTTCTGTCGCAAAGCGTTTTAAAATCTCCAATCTGGTGATAGGTTTGACCATTGTCGCTTTCGGAACATCTGCGCCAGAATTTACGGTGAGCCTCATATCGTCTATCAACGGTAATCCGGAGATAGCGATCGGTAATGTTGTCGGTTCCAACATATTCAATACGTTGATGATAATAGGCGCGACGGCGTTGGTGATGCCCATATCTGTGGGTAAGGGTACTCTCACCCGAGAATTGCCTCTCTGTATATTGGCATCGGTTGTGTTGTCCGTATGTGCTTTCGATACGCTGTTCGCTTCGCAGACGACCAATGTTCTGAGCCGTGGCGACGGTATCGTGATGCTCTGTTTCTTCGCCATTTTCCTCGGTTATACTTTTGCAATCGCAAAAAACGGAAACGACGACGAACCGTCACCCAAGGAGATGAGCGTATTTAAATCTACGCTTTATATTGTACTCGGACTTGTTGCGCTTGTAGCGGGTGTTCGTCTGTTTGTTGACGGGGCGTCGGGTATAGCGCGCATGATGGGTGTCAGCGAGTCTGTCATAGGTCTGACGCTTGTTGCGGGCGGCACGTCTCTTCCCGAACTTGCCACGAGTGTTGTCGCCGCATATAAGAAAAATTCGGGCATAGCGATAGGCAATGTTGTCGGTTCCAATCTGTTCAACATATTCGGAGTTCTCGGTGTCAGCGCGACTGTCGCTCCGTTGAATCTGGGTGGTATCACGATGATTGACATGGCTGTTCTTGTCGCTTCGAGCGTTCTTTTCTGGCTTGTTGCCTTGGCGTTCAAGAAGCGTACCATAACACGCCTTGAGGGTATTGCCTTGATTATCTGCTATATCGTTTACACCGTCTATCTCATATCACAAGGCTCCTGATAAGCCCATGCGAGAGGCGAGGCGCCGTTTGGATGCCGACTTCCTGAAAGATAATGAGCCAACGGGGTGTGACATGGTCAGAAGGGGCTGTGCCCCCTCGTTTTGGTTACTTTGTCGAGTGACAAAGTAACTCCCGCGGAAGGCGCCCTCGGAGAGCTCGTCGGGAGACCCCTCGGAGAGTCACGGCAGTTGTCTTGGGTATCGTAATGGTAAATATCCTTTATCTGTAAGGGATTAAAAAACGATTTACGGAGTATATGTGTCATAATCCGACACATATACTCCGTAAATCGTTTTTTAATCCCTTACAGATAAAGGATATTTACCATTACGATACCCAAGACAACTGCCGTGACTGTTGCGACCATGCCGGGCATCATGAAGGAGTGGTTGAGGATGTATTTGCCGATGCGGGTTGTTCCTGTCTTGTCGAAGTTTATCGCCGCTACGACGGTGGGGTAGTTGGGGATGAAGAAATAGCCGTTGACAGCGGGGAAAAGAGCTATCAACATGTAGGGCGATATGCCTAATGCCATGCCGAGAGGGAGCAAGGCTCTGATGGTTGCCGCCTGACTGAATAGCAGTATGGACATCACGAAGAGCGCTACGCCGAAAAGCCACGGCATCGCCGTAACGGTCTCCTCTATCGAACTCTTTATCTCCGCCATGTTGCCGCCTATGAAGGTGTCACCCATCCACGCAATACCGAATATCGCCACCACAGCCTGCATGCCTGCGGAGAAGACAGAGCCTTGCGCCGCCTTTATGCCGTCGGTACGCGTCGATATAAGGATTAATGCCGCCGCAGAGAGCATCAGTATCTCGATTATGTATGACATGGACATCGAGTTGCCGTCGAATGAGGGGCGAAGTTCGGGAAACGAACCGAATACTATTATGCCTGCTGTCGCGGCGAGGAATAATATCACGGATGTGAGCGCGGCGCGCTTGTTGTTCATACCGTCTGTTGTAGTCGTCTCTTTCTTTATCTCTCCCTCTTTGAGGCGACGCAGATATTCGGGGTCGTCTTTCAACTCCTTACCTACACGGAGAGAGCATATCGCTCCGACGATTACGCCTATCAGGGTGCAGGGAATGGATATCAGCAAAATATCGCCGAGGGTTATGTCAAAGCCCTGCGCGCCGAGCATGCTGAGTAACGCCACGGTCGCCGCCGATATGGGGCTCGCCGTTATTGCCTGCTGCGAGGCTATCACCGCTATCGACAACGGTCGTTCGGGACGTATCCCCGTCTCGGACGCCACCTCCGCTATCACGGGTAACACTGAATATGCCACGTGACCCGTTCCCGCTATGAATGTGAACGTGTATGTCACAAGCGGACTGAGTATCGTTATCCTCTGCGGGTTGTTGCGCAGGATTTTCTCCGCCCAATGTACCATGAGGTTGAGACCGCCCGCCGCCTGCATACATGCCGCCGCCGCAATGACCGCCACAATCATCAGCATCACGTCTATCGGAGGCGATGTGGGTGTGAGTCCAAAGATGAAGACCAGCACCGCAAGTCCTACACCTCCGAACACTCCCAACCCTATGCCGCCGAGTCGTGCCCCTATTATTATCGCCACAAGGACGACCAAAAGCTGTATTACCATTTGTTGTTGTTTTTCGTTTTTTCAGTCAAAGAATTTACATGAGCCGAAAATGTAGGCATAACCTATCGTCTCTGCATGTATTCGGGCGATATGTCGCCCACAAGGTAGCTGCTCCCGCCTATGAATATCATATCATCGGGTGACGCCGTTTCGAGAGCCTCTTTTATCGCGGTGTTCACATCGGGTGATGTTGTGCCGTCGAGACCGTGATTACGCGCGCTCTGTCGCAGCGTCTCTGCGTCGAGACCGCGTGCCGAAGAGGGGCGTGTGAATATATATCGTACGTTGTGCGGAAGAAGCGGCAGTATGTGTTCGAGGTCCTTGTCCGCCACCACGCCGAATATCATTGTAAGCTCGGAGAAGAGACCCGCTTGTCGCATCGCCTCTATCTGTTTCGTTACCGTCTCTATCCCCGCAGGGTTGTGACCCGTGTCGCATACGACAAGCGGTCTCTCTCGCAACACCTGCCAGCGACCCGTCAGCCCCGTACGAGCGGCGGCGTGACCCAACGCATCCTCTATATCTTCTTTTGTAATGTCGAGACCCTGTTCACGTAACTGCTCCGCCACCGTTAGGAATGTCGGTATGTTTAGACGCTGACACTCTCCGCCGAGGTCGCTCGAAAGTGTGAAACGGTAGCCGTCCAACAGACTCGAAAGCGTGTAGCTCGCCGAACCGTCACGGTGATAATCGACACTATCCGTCCTGTACATCTTGTCGGCGAACACTATGCGGGAGCCGCATGCGTGAGCCGCCTCTATGAAGACGACCGCGCTTTCGGGGTCACTCTCGCCTATGACAACGGGAACGCTCTCTTTTATGATGCCCGCTTTCTCTGCGGCTATCTTCGATATGGTGTCGCCGAGTATGGCAGTATGGTCGAAGCTGATGTTTGTGATTACGCTCAAGGCGGGCGTTATTATGTTGGTGGCGTCGAGTCTGCCGCCAAGACCCGTCTCGATAACAGCCGCATCCACCCCCTGTTGTGCGAAGAAGTCGAACGCCATTGCCGTGGTCACCTCGAAGAACGAGGGCAAATGCTCGTCGATGAACGGTTTGGCGCGGCATATAAAGTCCGCTATCTGCCCGTCGTTCATCGCCACGCCGTCAACCCTGACACGTTCGCCTACATGGTGTATGTGCGGCGAAGTGTATAGTCCCGTGCGGAATCCCTTTGTCATCAACAGCGAGGCTGCCATATGACTGACGGAGCCTTTGCCGTTGGTGCCCGCCACGTGTATTGTCCTGTACCGCTTCTGCGGGTCACCGAGAAACCGGCAGAACGCCTCTATACGCTCCGTGCCCGGATTGTAGGCGACGCTACCCGCCTGCTGGAACATCGGTATGCTCATCAGGTAGTCCAATGCCTCTTGTGTCGTCATGCGCTTTTGTCTTTTTTAACTTTTGACCGCGAAAATATAAAATTTCAGACCTTTACCCCAAACATCGGAGTAAAGGTCTGAAGTATATGGAGGCTTTTTACTCTTCTCTGTCTCTCTCGCGTCTCTCTTTTCTATCCTTGTCCTCGTCTTTCTTCTTATCTTCTTTTTTGTCCTCTTTTTTATCTTTCACCTCGTCTTCGGGACGTGGCTGAGGCTTCACATCGACGGGATTTTTGACATACTTGTCGAGCCAGTTGAAGAATTCGCTGTGCCATACGAGTGAGTTTTGCGGTTTGAATACCTGATGACCCTCGTCCTCGAAGAACACGAGCCTTGAGTCGAGACCTCTCGAACGTGCCGCCGTGAATGCCTGAAGACTCTCGGTGTAGGGTATGCGGTAGTCGAGCTGACCCACCATTATAAGTATGGGCGTATCCCATTCAGCCACCGATTTATGCGGAGAGTTCGCGTAAGAGCGTTTCGCCGTCTTGTTCTCGCTCCAGTATGGACCTCCGAGGTCGTTTCTCGGGAACCACAGCTCTTCGGTGCTTCCGTAGAAGCTTTCGAGGTTGAACATGCCGCAATGCGCTATGAACGCCTTGAAACGTTTGTCGTGATGTCCCGCCAGATAGTAAACCGAATAACCGCCGTAGCTTGCGCCGACGCATCCGAGTCTGTTTTTGTCAACCCATTTCTCACGGCTTACGGCGTCTATCGCGCTGAGGTAGTCTTTTATGTTCTGACCGCTGTAATCACCTGAAATCTGGTCGAGCCACTCCTGTCCGAACGAGGGGAGACCTCTTCGGTTGGGGGCGACAACCACATAACCCTGCGACGCCATGAGCGCAAGGTTCCAACGGTAGCTCCAACGCTGGCTAACCACGCTCTGCGGACCGCCCTGACAGTAGAGCAGGGTGGGGTAGGTCTTTGTAGAGTCGAAATCAGGAGGAAGAACAACCCATGTGAGCATCTTCTTGTCGTCGGTGGTTTTGATCCAACGTTTCTCCACACGTGCCATCTTGATGCTGTCGTATATGTTCTTGTTAAGGAAGCTGAGCTGTGTCTCCTCACCGTCACGCGCGTCAACAGCGAAAAGCTCGTCCGCCATGAGAAGCGTAGTCTTCGCCGCCGCTATCTTGCCGCTCTGCATCGACATCGACACGAAGTCGTGCAATCCTTCGGTCAGCACCTCAACGTTACCCTGCGGCTCGACCGTGGCACGGCATATCTGATGTGTCGCCTCGATAGGCGCGATGAAGTAGAGAGTGTTGTTGTCCGCCCACTGCACCGAACCCGCGTTATAATCGAAATCTTTTGTTATGTAGCTCTTCTCGCCAGTCGCCAGGTCCATGACAAAGAGACGCTCCTTGTCTGCCTCGTTGCCTGCGCGCTCCATGCTGCACCATGCTATGCGGCTGTCGGAGGGAGAGAAGACGGGTACACGGTCATATCCCGGCATCCCCTCGGTGAGGTTGCGTGTCTTGCCTGATGCAAGGTCATAGAGGTAGATGTCCGAATTGGTACTTATCGCATAGTCATAACCGTGCAGTTTCTTCGCCGTGTAGGCTATCTGCGTGCCCTCGTTGTTCCATGTTATCTCCGCTATGTCGAAATAGGGAGCCAGGGGTGAATCCCACGCCTCACCCTCCATGATGTCCTTTGCGGAGGTGATACCGTTTTTGTCGTTGAAGTCGGCAACCTTTATGTGGCTGAATGTGCCGTCGAGCCAGTAATCCCAGTGACGCGCCATGAGGTCGTCGTATATCTTGACGTTGGCTTTGTCGTATGCGGGGTAGAGGTCCTGCGCTGTGGTGTCAACCTTCACCTGTGTGGTGTAGAGAATCTTGCCTCCCACGGGAGAAAGCTCGAACGCGTTTATCTGGTCTGCCGGCTCGGTCACCATTTTCAGGTTCTCGCCGTCGGGTGATACGCTCCATATTGCGGTTTTGCCGCTACGGTTGGAGAGGAAATATATCTTCTCGCCTCTCTCCGCCCAGCGGGCATTATAATCCTTGAAGTCGCCCTTGGTTATCTTGACCGCCTCGCCGCCGTCCATGGGTTTAATCCATAGGTTGGTGTAACCTACGTTCTTTTCGACGTTATAGACGGTTACCGAATAGAGAGCCTTTGTTCCGTCGGGAGAGAGACGAACCTCGCCGAGACGCTTCATCTTGAGCATCACGTCGGTGGTGAAAACTCCCGCCTTCTTTTCGGCGTCGGTCAGTTTGGGAACGTATGAGTCGTCGCCCTTGTCCTGACAACCGAAAAACGAAGCTAAAGTCATTGCCATGACCGTAAATAGTGTTTTCATTGGTTTATTTTAAGTTTTTATTTCGTATTTCTTTCAATTTTGACAAAGATAAACATTTTCCCGCAAATAGGTTAACGGCATGACGGTGAAGTGACTCTCGGAGCGATATTTTCAATGTTTTTTTCAGAAATTGTTGATTTGTCGGTAAATATGATTATATTTGCAACCGCTTGAATGAATTTTTTAACTGAAAGGGGGTTTGTCTTAATCGTTTAAAAGACTGATTATCCGACATAAACATAAATGAAAGTCCGACGAATGTTTCGCAAGCGGACGTTTGTCGGCATACAAAAAAGAGTTTTAAAATTTAAAAAAATACAGCAATGATTATCATGCCGATCAAAGAGGGCGAAAACATCGAAAAAGCTCTCAAAAAATTCAAAAGAAAATTCGAAAAAACAGGTGTCTTGAAAGAGCTTCGCGCACGTCAGCAGTTCACCAAACCTTCTGTCGTTAAACGCAAACAGAAACTCCGCGCAATCTACATCAACCACCTCCAGCGCACAGAGGAGTAATCCGAAGCGACACCGTTTCTTATGATTATAGAGGATTTTCTCGATTACATCGAATCGGAGAAACGTTATTCAGAACTGACGAAGAGAGCCTATGGCGACGATCTTCGTCAGTTTCTTTTATATTACGGCCTCTCCGAGGAGGAGTTCGACCCCGCGTCGGTCACCCACTCCGACGTGAGAGGGTGGATTATGTCTCTTTCGGAGGCGGGCGACGGCGCCACGACCATAAACAGAAAAATATCGTCGCTCAAATCGTTCTATCATTATCTGCTGCGCCGAGGCATTGTCGAGAAAAGCCCCGTGGCGAAGATAGGCTCGTTGCGAAAGCCCTCGCGCATTCCCTCTTTTGTCGAAAAGAGCCGCATGAGCTCGCTTGTCGATGTGCTTGAGCCGTCGGACGACTTCGTGACCGAGAAGAGGTCTATGATTCTGTTGCTCTTTTACGGTTGCGGGTTGAGGCTTTCGGAACTTGTGGACATAACCCTTGCCGACCTGTCGCTCGAAGAGATGTCGCTGAAAGTTACGGGTAAGGGTAACAAGCAGAGAATCGTGCCGATACTCCCTTTCGTCGCCGAAAGGTTGAAAAATTACTTGAAAATTCGTGCGGAAATTTGCAAATCCGATAATAATTTTTTATTTTTATCAAACAAATCCGAACGGATAAGCCGTTCCGAGGTTTATCGAACCGTAAGGGAGGTTCTCGAACTTATAGGTGTCGAGGGAAAGAAAAGCCCCCACGTGTTGAGGCATACTTTCGCCACACATCTGCTCTCGGAGGGAGCGGGTATCGAGACGGTCAAAGAGCTGTTGGGGCACTCCAATCTCTCGACCACACAGATATACACCCACTCTACGGTCGATGAACTGATAAAGGCCTATCGCTCGGCTCACCCGAGAAGCCGAAAATAGGAGGAACGCAGCCGACGGATTTTTAGTAACGACAATCGCCGTCCATTATAAAAACGACTCTCGGAATCGTGACGGGCGGGCGGATGTAATTGTTTAATATCTTATAAAAAGATTTAATCATGAACGTAAAGATTCAGTCGGTCAAATTCGATGCCGACAAAAAATTATTGGATTTCATCGAAGCGAAATTAAACAAGATAGAACGATTCACTGACAAGATAACCTCTGCAAACGTGACTCTGAAGCTCGATAAGGACGACGAGCACGGAAACAAGATAGCTCTCATCGAGTTGGAGGTTCCGGGTGAGTCGCTGGTGGCTGAACGTCAGACCAAGTCGTTCGAGGAATCGGTTGATTCAGCCATAGACGCACTGAAAAAACAGCTTGAAAAATATAAAGCCAGAGAGAAATAACAAACCGAAGCCCGAAACCGACGTTTCGGGCTTTTTTATGATTTTATGGTTAAGGAGAGATTGCAATGAAAGGTGAGGAGATGGTTTTGTCCGATTGCGTTGTTCCCGCAATCGCTTCGGCATTGAAAAAGAGTGACGGTTTCGAGCCTGCCGTTGGTATCGTGCTGGGTTCGGGACTCGGAAAACTTACGACCCATATAGAGTCACCCGTCGAGATACCGTACGAGTCGATACCCGGCTTTCCTCGTACTACTGTGGCGGGTCACAAGGGACGAATGATACTTGGCAGGATAGCCGACAAGAAGGTGGTTGTCATGGACGGTAGGTTTCATTACTATGAGGGTCATCCCGCCTCCGTTACGGCGCTTCCCGCACGTCTTATGGCGGCAATGGGTGTGTCGGTGATTATGTTGTCGAATGCGGCGGGCGGCATAAATCCTGATTTTACACCCGGTGACATAATGATGATAAAGGATCACATCAGCTTTATACCCAATCCTTTGATTGGTCCCAATGATGACACGCTCGGACCACGTTTCCCCTCGCTTACGGATGCCTATTCGCCGCGTCTTCGTGCCGTTGCCGCCGCATCGGCGTCAAAACTCGGAATAGCTCTTAAAGAGGGTGTTTATGTGGCTGTTACGGGACCCTCTTATGAGACATCCGCCGAGGTGCGTTTCTATCGCACAATCGGTGGCGATGCTGTCGGAATGTCAACAACTCCCGAGGTGATAGCTGCGCGTCATCAGGGCGTGGAGGTGTTTGCGGCGTCGCTCATAACCAATGTCAACACCCCCGACGCGCCGAAAGGACCGTCGCATGAAGAGGTGCTTGAGGTGGGTAACGCCTCTGCCGAGAAGCTCTCGCTGCTCTTTGCGAACATGATAGCTTCGCTGTAATTGCAATTATCGGCGTCGTGCGGCGAAGAGGTCCTGTATGGTGAAGTATGAGCGTGCCACGTTGGCGGCAGTCTCTTCGGGTGTGCACCACTCGATTTCGGTGATACCCTCTTCGGTCTGCGGTTTGAGTGTTTCGTCGCTGTCGTAGCTCATCTCGAACCAGTAGGTGTCTTTGAGTATCATCTCGCCGCGCAGGATATAGAGGTGCCATGTGGTGGTTATCAGCTTGCCGCATCGGTGACCCGAAATGCCGCACTCTTCGCCTACCTCTCTTACGGCGCACTCCTCTATCGACTCGCCCGACTCGCGTTTGCCTTTGGGCATGTCCCAGCGGCCGTTTCGGAATATCATGAGGGTACGTCCCTTCGTGTCGGTGACAACGCCGCCGGCAGCCGTTACCCGCTTGAACATCTCGCAGAACGAGGCGAACGCCCTCTCTACATCCTCGCAGACATATACAATGGTGTCTCCGTTGTTCAGCGCGTCGAACAGAAGTGTGCGTGAAGTGAACTTATCGGTGCGAGAAAAATGAAAAATTAAATTACAATTACTATATTTGTCTGGAGAAACATCGAACACGATTTTCTTCTCGGCGTAATAAACAGTGTACATTTCGTTAAATTTTTTGATATGGATACAAAAAGTCAAATAGCCACCTCGTTGCTTGAGATAGAGGCGGTGAAACTTAGCCCCGACAAACCTTTCACATGGGCATCGGGCTGGAATTCACCTATCTATTGCGACAACCGCAAGACGCTCTCGTTTCCCGAAGTACGAAAGCAAATTTACAAAAGTTTTGCCAAAATCATAGGAGAACTTTATCCTAATGCCGATATTATTGCGGGTGTTGCGACAGGAGCCATCGCTCACGGCGTTCTGGCGGCGGAGGAGATGGGCAAACCGTTCATCTATGTCCGTTCTGCGGCAAAGGACCACGGTCTGACAAACCAGATTGAGGGTTACTACAAACCCGGCGACAAGGTTGTCGTTGTCGAAGACCTCGTCTCTACGGGCGGCAGCAGTCTGAAAGCCGTTGACGCTCTCCGTCAGGCGGGTTGTCGTGTGCTTGGCATGGTCGCCATATTCACATACGGATTCCCCGAGGCGGCTTCTCGCTTTGAGGCTGCCGGTTGTCGTCTCGACACGTTGAGCGACTATAACGCTCTGATAGAGGTTGCCGTTGAACGTGGATATGTCTCTTCTGACGAGCTCGAGACTCTCAAAGAGTGGCGTAACTCTCCCGATACATGGAGGAAATAGCGTATGGCGGAATATAAAAGCAAGCAGGTCAAGATAAACAAGCCAGACCAGACGATATATACCGTTCTGTCGAATTTCAGCAATTTCACTCCCATTATTCAGGATAAGGTCGAGGAGTGGCAGGCGACCGAGGATACGTGCAGTTTCAAGGCGAAAGGTTTTACCGTGAAACTCCGTATGGTTGACAAGGAGCCGTTCAAGACCATAAAGATAACGGGAGACGACATGCCTTTCGAATTCACCTTCTGGATTCAGCTCAAGGGGTTGGCAGCGGACGATACGCGTATGCTGCTCACCCTGCGCACGGAGCTTAACATGATGATGAAGATGATTATTGGTAATAAATTGCAAAAGGCACTCGATGAGGTTGCCGAGAAGATAGCTTTCGGTTTCAACTCGATTTGATTCGTGTCGAAAAGGATTGTTAAAGGAGAGGTTTTCGGAGGGTTCTCGGAAAATCTCTCCTTTTTTGTGGCGTGTGACGGTGCGATTTGTAATATTTTCGTCGGTAGTGACGATTTTTTATGAATAAATAAATTATCTTTGTGATAATTTGTAACTGAGAATTATACAGATGAAACGAGTAGTTGTCGGCTTGTCCGGCGGTGTCGATTCGAGTGTGGCGGCATATCTGCTTCAGAAAGAGGGGTATGATGTGGTGGCGCTGTTCATGCGTAACTGGCATGAGACGGAGGGTACGCTGTCGGGCGATTGTTCATACGAGGAGGACAGGGTTTTTGCGGAGCTTGTGGCGAGAAAACTGGATATACCTTTCCATTTTGTCGATTTGAGCGAACAGTACCGTAAACGCGTGGTCGATTATATGTTCTCGGAGTATGAGCACGGACGCACACCCAACCCCGACGTTCTGTGTAACAGGGAGATAAAGTTCGACGCCTTTGTTCAGGAGGCTTTGAAGCTGGGCGCGGACTATGTGGCTACGGGACACTATTGCCGCAAGGAGACGGTTACTGACGGAAATGGCGGCGTGGAGTATAAGCTCTTGGCGGGGCTCGACCCCAATAAGGACCAGAGCTATTTCCTCTGCCAGCTGTCGCAGGAACAGCTCTCGACGGCGTTATTTCCTATCGGCGACCTGCAAAAGAGCCGTGTCCGTGAGATTGCGGCGGATATGGGGTTGGCTACGGCGAAGCGAAAAGACTCGCAGGGTATCTGTTTTGTCGGCAAGGTCGATTTGCCCGTATTCTTACAGCAGAAACTGAAAGCCAAGAAAGGCGACATCATAGAGATTGCGGCAGACTCGCCCGTATATGCAGAGCCGTTGACCCCCGAATCGGTTATCGACTCGTTCGACTTCGACACGGAGCTGTTGGCGTCGGCGGCGGGGCCTTACAGCTATCGTCCTGAGGACGGCAAGGTGGTGGGAACGCATAACGGCGCTCACTTCTTCACGGTGGGACAGCGTAAGGGGCTCAACGTGGGCGGAAAGGCTGAACCGCTGTTCGTGATAGGCGTGGATGTGGAGAACAACATCATATATACGGGTCAGGGACACTCTCACCCCGGATTGTTGCGCAGGGCTCTGTTCATGGGGCATGACATCCATTGGATAAGAGAGTCGCAGAGAATGCGTGAGGGAGAGAAGCGCAGATACAGTATGAGAATACGCTACCGCCAGCCTTTGCAGGAGGGTACGCTCTATTTGCGCCCCGAAGGTCTCTATATGGTTTTCGACACTCCGCAGAGGGGTATCACTCCTGGGCAGTTTGCCACATGGTACGCCGAAGACGGTGAACTTGTCGGCTCGGCGGTCATATTGAAATAGTTTTAAGCGGAAACGATGAGAGGATTTGTTTTTTCTGTCCTGATGTTTTTTGTCTCTGTCGTGACGGGGGGCGGACTTTACGCCCAGAACAAGCCGTCCGGACAGATTGAGATAACGCCGCAGGTATATGACTTCGGCACGATAAAGGAGAGTGACGGGGTTGTGACCTGTCGGGTGAAATACAAGAATGTAAGTAACAGGCCTTTTGTAATAAATTTTATCTCTACGAGTTGTGGATGCACAACGCTCTCTTATGACAAGGCGCCGTTGATGCCGGGACGTGAGACGTCTATAACGATAAGCTACGACCCCGCCGACAGACCGGGATATTTCAAGAAAGACATATATATAATAAGTAACGACCGCCGTGCCACCGACATAATAACGGTTACGGGTACGGTTGAGGGTCGTCCGCGCAATGTGCTCGACGATCACCCCGTTGTCTTTACTCCTTCGGCGTTGAGGGGCGAGAGCAACTCGGTCTATTACGGTAACATTCCTGTGGGTTATCGTCACACCAAGGCGGTGAGCCTCTATAACCCCACCGACAAGAGCATACGTCTTTCCGCCGCCACCTCGTCGGGGCGTTGTTCGGTGTCGGTGCCTGCCGTTCTCGCACCCAAAGCGAAAGGACAGCTTCTGATAACCTACGACCTAAAGACCGCGCCTGTTTACGGGCCCTTCTCGTTGCGGGTCGATTTGTCTGCGGACGGGACACGTGTGGCGACGATAAGGGGAGAGGGTGTGGCGACACCCGATTTCACATCCCTGACTCCCGAACAGAGAAGGGTGATACCGAGAGCCGACATCTCGTCGTCGTTCCGCTATTTTGAGAAGGCGTCGATGAAAGAGCCTATTACGCATGATTTTGTGTTGACCAACGGAGGCGGAAGGACGCTTGTCGTAGAGAGTGTCACGCCTTCATCGTCGCAGATAGAGTTCAGCGTCTCGACAAAAGAGCTCGCTCCGGGAGAGAAATGTGTGATAAGGGCGCGACTTAAACCATCGTCGGCTGGCAGATGCAGCGAGGAGCTGACTGTTGTGACCAACGACCCGACAGAACCCGTGTTGAGGTTGAGAATGGCGGCAAACGTGAAGTGAGAAAACGAAACGGGCGGGACCGACCCGTCCGACAACAGAGATAACGATGTTTAAGATTGTAAAGAAAAAGATGCTGGCAGAGAATATCTGCCTTATGGATGTTGAGGCGCCCCGTGTGGCGCACTCGGCTCGTCCGGGACAGTTTGTCATCGTGAGGGTCGATGAGAAGGGGGAGAGGGTGCCCCTGACGATATGCGACTACGACAGAGAGCGCGGCACGGTCACGATAGTGACACAGGTGGTCGGCGCTTCGTCGGCACGTATATGCGCTCTTGAAGAGGGCGAGTATATAGAAAACTTCGTGGGACCGCTCGGCAGACCCTCGGAGTTTGTCTATGAGAACATCGAGGAACTGCGCGGCAAGCGTATAATGTTCATAGCGGGCGGTCTGGGTACCGCTCCCGTCTATCCGCAGGTCAAATGGCTCTCGGAGCAGGGTGTGAAAGCCGATGTGATAGTGGGTGCCAAGAGTAAGAATCTGCTTATCATGCAGGATGAGATGCGTGCGGTGGCGGGTAACCTTTATGTGGCTACCGACGACGGCTCGGAGGGATTCCACGGGTTGGTGACACAGCTTTTCGAGAAACTGATTGCCGAAGGCAAAATGTATGACGTGGTTGTGGCGATAGGCCCGATGATAATGATGAAATTCGTCTCTCTGACGACAGCCAAGTACGGCATAAAGACGATTGTGAGTCTCAACTCGCTTATGGTGGACGGTACGGGCATGTGCGGAGCGTGTCGTGTGACGGTGGGCGGAAAGACATATTTCACCTGCGTCGAGGGTCCCGAGTTCGACGGTCATCAGGTCGATTTCGACGAGGCGATGCGCCGACAGGCTCAATATAAGACGATAGAGAGCCGTAAAGCCAAAGCCGCGGAAGAGGCGTTGGCGGGACATAAATGTAAAGTGGGTCTTCACTGATAGTGACGGAGATAAAAAGGAAAGATATGGCAAACAAGATACCCCGCACCCCCGTGCGGGAACAGGAGCCCGCTGTCAGGGCTACGAATTTTGAAGAGGTTTGTTACGGCTACAACCTCGAAGAGGCTACGCTCGAAGCGAGCCGTTGTCTCCACTGCAAAAAACCGCGTTGTGTTGAGGCGTGCCCCGTCTCGCTGAAGATACCGTCGTTCATAGAGCGCATAAGCGCGGGCGACATCGCTGGTGCGGCTAACATAATAGCGGAGGACTCCTCTCTGCCCTCTGTCTGCGGCAGGGTCTGCCCGCAAGAGACTCAATGTGAGGGCGCGTGCGTGCTCGGCGTCAAGGGTGAGTCGGTAGCGATAGGCAAGCTCGAACGCTTCGTGAGCGACTGGGGTCGTGAGAATAACGCCGTGAAGGTGGTGAAAGCTCCCGCAAACGGTCACCGTGTGGCGATAGTGGGTAGCGGTCCGTCATCGCTGGCGTGTGCCGCCGACCTGGCTAAACTTGGTTATGAGGTTAAGATATTCGAGGCGCTCCACAAGGCGGGAGGCGTGCTTGAGTACGGTATTCCCGAGTTCCGTCTGCCCAAGGAGAGGGTTGTTGCGCCTGAGATAGAGAACGTGAAACGTCTTGGCGTTGAGATAGAGACGGACGTTGTGGTGGGCAGGACGGTGACTGTCGATTCGCTTATGGACGAGGAGGGTTACGAGGCTGTCTTCATAGGGTCGGGAGCGGGTCTGCCCCGATTCATGAACATACCCGGAGAGAATCTTAACGGTGTGGTGTCGGCGAACGAGTTTCTGACACGCGCCAACCTTATGCACGCCTATGACGAGAGCTACGACACACCCATATATACGGGTAGCAAGGTTGTGGTTGTCGGCGGCGGTAACGTGGCTATGGATGCCGTCAGAACGGCGAAGCGTCTGGGTGCCGAGGCGGTGATTGTCTATCGCCGCAGTGAGGCGGAACTGCCCGCGCGTCGTGAGGAGGTGCATCACGCCAAAGAGGAGGGCATAGAGTTTCGTATGCTCACCAACCCCGTGGAGGTGTTGGGCGATGACAAAGGTTGGGTCAAGGGTATCCGTTGCGTGCGCATGGAGCTGGGTGAGCCCGACGAGTCGGGACGACGCTCGCCCGTGGTTGTCGAAGGCTCGGAGTTTGATGTCGAGTGCGACGTGGTGATAATGGCGCTCGGTACATCGCCGAACCCGCTGATTGCATCGACCACTAAAGGACTTGATGTCAACAGGAGAGGTTGTCTTGTGGCTGACGAGAACGGTGTGACGTCTCGCGAGGGTATATTTGCGGGTGGTGACGCCGTGACGGGTGCCGCGACTGTTATACTTGCCATGGGTGCGGGTCGAAAGGCGGCTCGTGCGATAGATGAGTATATAAAGTCGAAGTAGGATAATGAGTTGCGTATGGAAATTGCGTACGCAAGGAGCATTTACGCAAGTAAATGCGGAATGAACGTAATCCGCAAGGATAAAGATGCGAAAGTAAAAATGTCGGAATGTAAAGGATAAAAGTGAGTTTGAGGACAAAAAGTGTTGTTATATTTTGGTAGTTCGAATAACTTGCTTACCTTTGCAGCTGAAAACAAAAAAACAATAGCGATGAAAAAAGGTATTCACCCCGAAAATTATCGTATTGTAGCGTTCAAAGACATGTCAAATGACGCTACGTTTTTGTGCAGGGCCGCTGTTCAGACAAAAGAAGAAATTGAAGTGAATGGCGAAACCTATCCCGTTTTCAAAGTCGAAGTCTCAAGTTCATCACACCCCTTCTACACAGGTAAGATGAAACTCGTGGACACCGCAGGACGTGTTGATAAGTTTATGAGCCGCTACCAAAAGCACTACGATAAAAAGAAACAGCAGCAGTAATCCTACTCTGCATGAGAGCGCGACCCGAACATCGGGTCGCGCTCTTTTTTGTATGTTATCGGTTTTGACCTAAACCGATAACATACAAAAAAGAGCATCTCTCCGAGGGGTCTCCGACGGCGCCTTCCGTGGGAGTTACTTTGTCCCTCGACAAAGTAACCAAAACGAGGGGGCACAGCCCCTTTTGACCATGTCATACGCATTTGGTTCATTATCTTTTTGGAAGTCGGTATCTCACCGTTTGTCGCCTCCCGCTTTCCCATGATTCACCCATTACACCATAGTTTAATGTCCTTCTTGATATAAAATGTTGACGGCACTAATAAAAACGGTAGTAAAAACAATAATAAAAACAATAATAAAAAAAGCTACGGGGTACGTTTGCCAACTTGTCGAGTGTCGGAGTTTCAAGTGTAATTTTAGAAAATAGGATAATAGAGTATATAAGAGTATATATAGGATATGTGTTAGATATAGTTAGATATATAGGATATGTTGAATATGTTGGATGTGTGAAATTAATGGGTGTATGCGTATATGTGTGTAAAAATATAAGGTTGTAAAGTTGTGAAAGTGTAAATAAAAAAGGTGCACAAACCGAAAAAGACAAGAGTAAAAGGGTAAAAAACAGTATGGCAGAAACTCTCTTGTCGCCCCGTCCGTCCGTGTTCGTGGCACAGACCTCTCAAGGGTCGGTTTTATGCACCTGAGGGATTGGGGAAATAAAATTGAAGATGTGCGCCCCTGTTCCCGAAAGCATTTTTATACATTGCGGCAGGTATTCTGACTCGCCACCCTCGCTTCCGCCTTCCCATCCCCGTGAGGACAGTGGCATGTCGTAATGTCGAAGCTCGGTTCGCGTGGCTTACAGCAGCGGGTACTGTTCACGACTCTCACGTGATTCCCTCTTTCGTTCGCGGAACGGCTCGAATTGCCTTCCGTCAAAACCACAACACTACAAAAATATAAAAAAAAGGATAACGAACATCATCCGATAATCCAAAATAACCGACATCTTATCAACATGTTTCAATATGTCTCCTTAATACCGCCGAGAGGGTGGTGTAGAGGCGGTGAATAAAAATTGCATGAAAATTTGTTGCAAAAAATTTGCAAATAATAATTTTTTGCATTACATTTGTATCGAAAAGATATCGAAAGGATGATTGAAACGGTTGACAGAATAAAAGAGGCGGGCTTGAAACTCACTCCGCAACGTAAAGTCGTTTATGAGGCTATGATTGAACTTCGTCACGCCTCAATGGAGGAGATAATCTCCCGTGTGGCTGAAAAAGACAGCGGAATAACCGTCTCTACGGTTTATAGGATACTTGACTCTTTTTGTAAGGCGAACCTGTTGTCGCTGATATGTCACCCCGAAACGGGAAAGTGCTATTACGACATAACGGTAGAAGAACACCACCACATGTTCTCGGACGGCGGAATAGTTGACTATAACGACCCCGAGTTGACAGAGGTGATTCGCAAATATCTGCATGAAAAGAGAAAAGACCCGAGATATAAGAATCTGGCGTCGGCGGATATAAACAGAATACAGGTACAGATAACCGTCAGAGACGACGACAAGAAACACGCTCTTGAAAAGAACAGGAATTAAAAATTGTAACGTCGGAAAATCCGACATAAAAAGAATAGAAACAATTAAATCAATCAATAACTTAAAACCATTGAGCTATGAGAAGTATCACGACATTCGATTTGCAGTATGCCCACAGATTCTACGGATTCAAAGGTGAGGCGCAGTACCTTCACGGACATACTGGTGTTTTGACCATCGAGGTTGAAGATACCATTAATGAAGGTGTGAACATGGTGTTCCCCTGCAACGAGATTCAGAAAACAGCTTGGGCGGTATTGAAAAATTTCGACCATTCGCTGATATTGAGAGAGGATGACCCCCTGTTGCCTGCTATCCTCGACGTGTATGAGAAACAGGGTATCCGCAACGGACATCCCCAGAACCAGATGAAAGGCGAGGCGTTCAAGACAGAATTGGCTACCGCTTATCCCGACGCGCGTCTGGTGGTTACAAAAGAGACCATGACTGTCGAGGGAATGATAAAAATCGTGTATGATTTGTTGAAAGACAAACTCAATATCGCCAAGATAACATTCACCAGCGGCGTGAACGCGGCTTCTGCGGAGTTTGAGACAAAGAACAACATCGACCGTTGTCCTCTCTGCGGCATATCACTCAACGAAGAGGGTGTATGTCCCAAGTGCGGTTACAGAAAGAAATAATCGACACTGATAAGTGAAAGTGCTTTTCCTCCCGAACGGCGAATGTCTGTCGGGAGGTTTTTTGTGTTAAGAGTATCCCGACTTCGACTCAAGAAATAATTGTTATAAAATAAAAAAAAACAAACAGACGACCTAAAACAATGTTTTAAGTCGTCTGTTTGTTTTTGCTTGTTTGGGCTGCTATAATTATTTTGTAGCAACTGAATCAACAGCAACGGCAGCTGAATCAACAGCAACAGCAGCTGAATCAACAGTAGCAACGGCAGCAGAGTCAACAGTAACAACAGTTGAGTCAGCAGCAGTTTCTGCAGCGGGTTTAGATGAGTTTGAACCACCGCATGAAGCGAGCGCGAGCATAGAGCAAGCAGCCATCAAAGTAAAAATCTTTTTCATTTCTCCTAAATTAATTTAAGTGTGTTCTTTATTTTGAGTGCGCAAATGTATATTAAGTTTGGCATATATGCAAGAAAATTTACACTTTTTATTGTTTGCTACTTCATTGAGAATATTCCAGTTAGAGGTTATATTGCGCCTTGTGGGGAAAATATTTGCATATAAAAACTTTTTTACTTATATTTAGAAACTTTAAATTCTAAAGTACATAACTTTCATAACACCAAAAAAAGGATAGATTATGAAGAAGTACCTCCCTAACGAAATCAAAAACATTGTGTTGCTCGGGGCTTCGGGTTCCGGCAAGACAACTCTTTCGGAAGCGATGGCTTTCGAAGGTAAAGTAATCGAACGTCGCGGTAGTGTCGAGAACGACTCAACCCTCTCAGACAATACCGACATCGAGCATACCTATAAACGAAGCATATATCCGTCACAGATGTTTGCCGAGTTTAACGGCTACAAGCTCAACATAATAGACCCGCCCGGTTCGGATGACTTCTGCGGCGGTCTTTTTTCTGCTTTCAAGATAGCCGACGTGGGTATTCTGACAATAAACGCGGAGGAGGGCTTCGAGGCGGGAACCGAGATACAGGCTCGTTATGCCCGCAAGCACATGAAACCGATAATCTTCTTTGTCAACAAGCTCGACAGCGAAAAGGCTTCGTGGGAGAACACCCTCGAATCGATGGAGCATAACTCTCATGTAAAACCTGTGGTGGTTCAATATCCGCTTAACCCCGGTGTCGGTTTCAATGCCATAATCGACGTGTTGCTGATGAAATGTTTCCGTTTCACCGACGATAACGGAACGAGAATAGAGGAGCCGATTCCCGAAAGCGAAAAAGCGCGTGCGGCGGAACTGCACAACAAACTTGTGGAGGCTGCGGCTGAAAATGACGAGTCGCTCATGGAGCTCTATTTCGAGAAAGGCGAGCTCACCGAGGATGAAATCAGAAGCGGTCTGAAGTGGGGTATCTCACGCCGTGACCTGATTCCCGTTTTCTGCGGTTCGGCAAAGAAAGACATAGGTACAAAACGACTCATGGAGTTCTGTTGCCGTGTCGCTCCGGGTCCCGTTAAGGCTCCCAACGTGAAAACGGTTGACGGCGAAGAGGTTGAGCCGAAAGTTGACGGACCGACCGTTATTTTTGTTTACAAGACGCATAGCGAACCCCATTTGGGTGAGGTCTCGTTTTTCCGTGTGATTACGGGTACTCTGACCGAAGGGATGGAACTGACCGATACGCAGAACGGCTCTAAAGAGAAGATTGGACAGATATTCATACCCGTCGGTAAAAATCGTGTCAAGGTGGATGAACTTTGCGCGGGCGACATCGGATGTGTCGTGAAACTTAAAAACCCGAAAATCAACCGTACATTGGCTACCGCCGGATTTGAGGGTGTGATTGAACCGATAAAATTCCCCGAACACCGTTTCAGAACGGCTGTAAAGGCAGTGAAGAACAGCGACGACGAGAAACTCGGCGAGGCTCTGGCAAAAGCCTCTCTCGAAGACCCGACAATCGTTGTGGAATACTCTAAAGAGCTTAAACAGACGATTATCCACGGTCAGGGCGAGCATCATCTCAATATATTGAAATGGCATCTGACCAACAACCTCAAATTGGATGTCGAGTTTATGCCGCCGAGAATACCCTATCGCGAGACAATCACGAAAGCCGCCGCTGCGGACTATCGTCACAAAAAACAGTCGGGCGGTGCGGGACAGTTCGGCGAGGTTCATATCGTCATAGAGCCTTATTATGACGGCGCGCCAGTTCCGAGCAAATTCAAGATAGACGGTAAGGATATCGTTCTCAACGTCAGAAGCACCGAAGAGATAGACCTCGAATGGGGCGGCAAGCTGGTGTTCCATAATTGCATCGTGGGCGGAGCGATAGACGCCCGTTTCATCCCCGCTGTAATCAAGGGTATCCAGGAGAAAATGGAAAACGGTCCTTTGACCGGTTCTTACGCCCGTGACATACGTGTGGCTCTTTATGACGGTAAGATGCACCCCGTCGATTCAAATGAAATATCGTTCAAACTGGCGGCGCGTAACGCTTTCAAGGAGGCGTTCCGCAATGCGGGTCCGAAAATCATGGAGCCGATATACATGATTGAGGTGCTTACGCCCTCTGACCGTATGGGTGACGTGATGAGCGATTTACAGAACCGTCGTGCAATCATCGAGGGCATGACATCCGAAAAAGGATTCGAGCTTATTACGGCTCGTGTGCCTCTGGCGGAACTTTACCGCTACTCAACCGTACTCAGCTCACTCTCTAACGGTAGGGCAAGTTACAATATGAAATTCTTGTGCTACGAGCAGGTGCCCTCTGATGTTCAGACCAAACTGCTTAAAGAGTACCAGGATACCGACGAAGAATAGCGTAGTTAGTGCAATTCCATACGCTTTAAACTTGACGGGAGGACGACATGATTGCCGTCCTCCCGTTTTGTGTTTTATTCAAAAAATATGGTTTACGTTTGTCTTTAGATTTGGATGCTTGTTTACCAATCGTTTTTATTTGTTGGGATATATCTGATTGCGCCTCCTGATCCAAAAGGATAGTCACTTACATCTTTGTTGAGATAAGGCGATTCCGTTTCGTTCAGTAAATCTCCGATAAAGCAGCATCTTTCTTGTTTGAAAGAGATGCCTTCGTCATTATGGTTAGTCCATTCATGACTTTTTACTTTTATAACCGCTCGCACGACATTGTGATACACTCCTAATACATAATCCACTTTATCTGCACGCTCTTTCGATATTACCCAATATTTTCGAGTTTTTCGTATATGTTCGGTCGTCGGTATATGTCGTATGCTTTTTTATCGTCGAAACTTTTGTTCAGATTTACTAATAATAGTAAACGGTCATTCGGGTTTACAATGATTTTCTCACAATCATAGGTGGAGTTGATTTCTTCTACCGTTTTTATGCCTTCGTCCCATCTGTGGTGCCCTGATTGTATGTTTGTCAGTATATGTTTAGTGTTGAATTTATTGTATGTCAATAGGTCGATGAGTGTCGATTCTATTTTGAATGCCTCTTCTTCGGATAACTTGTGTCGCATATGTAATGTCCTATTTCTGCTCCGGACGCGATTATTTCACGAATCAAATTGAGTTTTAAGTAGTCATGCTCCTCTCGTATGGCGGCTTCACAATGATAAAACACTCTGTTCCCGCACCCCTTTCCTATATAGAAAATTTTTCCGTCTCGGGGGTCTGTGAGGGCATATACATAATATCCAAGTTCGTCTATTGTTTTGTTACTAAATCTGTTCATGTATTTAAATTCGGGTTGTTGAGGCTTTTATAAGATTTTGTCGGTTTTGTCACCATTAATCATAATGAGCGGACAAATTCCTCTATATCCTTGTGCAGGCGTTTGAACATTTCGGATGAGCGGTACTCGGTCGAGTCTTTAAGTACCTCTTCGGGTGAGCGCAGGGAGTTTTTATAGTTGCTCAATTCGTTGGAAAGGGTGACGCCGACACGGGAACTGCTGCGGATGTTCTCTATCGTCATAAGTTTGAGCAGTTCGCACACGGTGTCGGTCATGACCGATATCACATTGTCGAAGAGTGTGTGACCGTGCATGAACAGAAAAACATTTCTTTTGGTTACACCCTTTTCAAGAAGTCTCTTTTCAAAGTTGGCTACTGCCTCTTTGTGGCGTTTGTGTTTTGCCTCCACGCCTTTGAGTTTGCGTTCGCAATTTCTGCGTACCCATTCGAGGGTGTCGCGGCCGTTGTTCTCAACGACGAGGAAATTTATGCTGACGGCGCTTCTGAAATCGCTGAGCGGAAGCATGTTCACCTTGCCTGAGTAGGCTGAATAGACATACCACACGAACAGCGGATAGACAATCTCTGAATATTCCGCCATGAACGTCTCGAAGTCGAATAGAAACGAGTCGTTGTTTGTGGCTCTCACGCATGCGGGGCGAAGTGACGGGGGATAACAGTAGTAGTTCTCTATCGCATAGACGTATGTGTGGAATATATATTTGTTGTTGTTGACGGTTGACGATTGCGCGTTGGCGTTGCCGAACAGGTAATCGAAGTCGCTGTCCATGCAGAGAATCATCTCCTTGCCGCATCCTTCCGCCATGGATAACAATACCTTTTTGCCTTTTGCGAGGTCGTCGCGCGAGGGAATGCCTATCTCGAACCGCAACGTGTCGCTTTCGAACTCTGTCAAAACGCTTCGCCAGAAGGCTATGTCCTCATAACCCTCCACAAAGGCGTGAACCACCCTGCGGCCGCGTTCTCTGCGCCCCGCTATGGCTCTTGCCTTGGCTATATAGTCGGAGTTGAGATTTTTGACGAGTTTGCTCATGGTGTGCGACTGTTGTTTGGTTTGCGGCTACTGTTTTTCCGTCTCTTTTTGCGGCTCTTCCACAATCAGGTCTTCGATGTCCTCAACGCAATCGACCCATCCGTCCATTATCATTGCGGGCGAGTGTGTCGAGACGATAAGTTGGGCGTTGGGATTAAGCTCGACGACAGAGCCTATCAGTTTTTTCTGCCAGTCGAAGTGCAGGGAGATTTCGGGCTCGTCCATGATGAATATATATGGGCGCGAGTCCTGTGTGAGTGCCGTTATCAATATTATGACGAGCTGTTTTTCTCCCGACGAGAGCTGATATGGCGAAAGTTGCAGCGAGCCGAACTTGAAACCAATCTCGTCGCTCTCTCTGATTGTCTTTTTGCCCGACGGTTCCAGCAACGAGTCCATGATGTCAAAGAATTTCTCCTTTGCGTTCATCAGCTTGTGCACCTCTTCGCGGTCGCCGCCGTTTATCATTATCTCGATTGCCTTTTTGCCTATCCTGACCTGATACCTAAGGAAACGTTCGCAGGCGATATAGAGCTGCCAGTCGAGGTCGGAACGTACTCTGTTGTCGGAGAGTTTCTGGAGTGCCTCAAGCATCTTCAGCTTGTTGTCGAATGTGCTGACCACATCGACATTGCGCGCTTCACCCGCCGAGAGTGACGGCGATGCCGAGTCGATTACGCTCCCGTCATCGAAAGTTACGGTGATGCGTTCGAGCGGTTTTATCGGATTGGGGCGGTAGTCGCCGTATCTCAACAGCTCCGAGAGCGCTTGAAGCAGTGTGCTCTTGCCGCTGCCGTTGATTCCGGAGAGAATGTTGACCCCGTGACGGAGATGCCAGACCATCTTCTGATAACCACGCAATCCGCTGACCTCTATCTTATCTATGTATCCTAATGTCCGCATGGCAATGTGTAAATAAAAAAGATTTATTCATCAGTAAATAATTTACAGCTTAATTCGAGAGCTTCTTTTCCTTCAATAGTAGTACAAGTATGAATATCTTTAACAAAAACAAATACAGGTAATCCTATGGGTAATTCAAAGCCGTTGCTATCAACTGAATAGATAGAATAGACATCTTCATTATCAATAGATGTAATATATTCAGCTGCGTTACAACTATACTTATGCTGTATGTTTTTTACACATTCAGGAATCTCTCTGTCCTTCATGCAGTCTTTCATGTTATTAACATTTACACAAATATAAAAACGACCAGAGCCTACCAACATCTACCAACAAAATCACCTGAATTGTCGGAACGATTTATTACAAATATACGATTTTATATGATGAGAAGTTATCTCAAAAGAATCTTTTTTGTTTAAATTTCATGTTTCTTTACCTTTTAAACGGTTTTTAAAACATTTTTCATAATTTTGTGCAGGTCAACGGGATTAAAAGCATGAGTAATTGGAGTCGATTGGAAGAGATTATCAAATGGGCGGACATGTCCGTTCACTCTTTCGCCATGCGCATCGGACTCAACCGTTCCGAGAATCTCTATCAGATAAAACGTGGCAGAAACGGCATCAGTCTCGACCTTGCCAACCGTATTGTAAGGTGTTTCCCCGAGATAAATCTTAACTGGATATTGACAGGCGAAGGCTATATGCTCAACTCCGAGCCCGTATGCTATGAGACCTCCAATAAGGGAATCCCGTTTTTCAGCGGTGAGCTGACCGAGGTGATAACCTCATTCAAGGAGATGGAGCCGCATTCATACATAAAACTTCCTGTCATAAGCGATTGCGATTTGGCCCTCACAATATCGGGCGACTCCATGTCTCCCGAGATAGATTCGGGCTCCATACTGCTTTTGAAGGAGGTTGACGCGGGATATATAGATTTCGGTGAGCGTTATCTTGTGGTTACGGACAAGTGTATCGTTGTCAGGGATGTGCAGCCTGTCGAGGGCAGACGTAAAAAACTGTCACTGGTGCCCGTGAACAGAGAGAAGTACGACACCATGACCGTTTCGACATCCAAAATAAAACATCTTTTTTTAGTGCGCGGCGTAATCACCATAAAGGCGTGAAACAAACAAAACAGATAAAGTCATGAATTCAGTGCTCTTGATATATACGGGCGGTACGATAGGTATGAAGACCAATCCCGCAACTGGGACTCTAGCTCCGTTCAACTTCGATCAGATAGAGGCGGAGGTGCCTGAACTTAAAAAGTTCGGCATAAAGGTCGATACCATAACCTTCTCGCCGCTTATCGACTCGTCCAACATAACTCCCGCCGAGTGGGTGCGCATGGCTTTGGCTATAAAGGAAAACTACGACAAATATGACGGATTCGTCGTGTTGCACGGCACCGACACGATGTCCTATTCTGCGTCCGCGCTCAGCTTCATGCTCCAGAATCTCGACAAGCCCGTGATTCTGACAGGTAGTCAGATTCCGATAGGTGTGCCCAGAACCGACGGCAAGGAGAATCTCATCACATCCGTGGAGATTGCGGCGGCAAAACGCAACGACGAAAAAGCGATAGTGCCCGAAGTGTGCATCTATTTTGAAAACCACCTTTTCCGAGGCAACAGAACCTCAAAATACAGCGCCGACCATTTTAACGCATTCCGTTCATATAACTATCCACCGTTGGCGGAGGCAGGGATAGACATCAAATACAATATTCCATATATCCGCGCGGTCGATCCGTTCCGTCCGCACTTCGACGTTGTCACAGAGATGTCCGAGAATATAGCCGTGTTGAGGCTCTACCCGGGAATATCTAAAGCATCCGTCGATTCGATACTCGGCAATCCCGACATCGAAGGCGTCATTCTCGAAACATACGGTTCGGGTAACGC
The DNA here is from genome assembly GCA_949285535.1 of uncultured Alistipes sp. Taxonomy (GTDB): domain Bacteria; phylum Bacteroidota; class Bacteroidia; order Bacteroidales; family Rikenellaceae; genus CASDZP01. The sequence continues at coordinate 34,321 of CASDZP010000004.1, read as the reverse complement.
GCCGATGTTCGACTGGTTCCTCGATTCCGTCAGGGAGGCTGTCGAGAGAGGCGTGATAATATTGAATATCACGCAATGTTCTGTCGGAACCGTCAATATGGGCATATACGACACAGGACGCGCTCTCGGTGCGATAGGTGTTGTCGGCGGAGGCGACATGACATTTGAGACCGCCGTGACGAAGATGATGTATCTTCTGGGAAAATCACTTGATAAAGAAGAGGTTAAAAAACAGCTTTCTATTCCTTTGCGGGGGGAAATGACACACGGTCAAATGTAGAGATGTGAAAAAAACGGCTTCGAAAATTAAAAATGTGAATTAAAACGATGATTTTTGAAGAAAAATGAATAGATTTGCGAAATAGAATTTCAGTTTTTTTCGATTTGAAACCGAAGATTCACGCGAATAGTTGTTATATTTTGCTGTTTTTTGGGGTGTAAATGTTAAATATTGCACATTTTGTGGTCTGAAATCAATAAAAGATTACAAAATCGAAAAAATATTGACACAAGAGATACGAGTTATTATAAATAATCGTATCTTTGCTTATTGTTTCTATCCAGCTATTTCTCTTTAATGAGATTTACGTTAGTTTGAAACAGATGCAATAGTCGGGGTTTCCCGATACGATGTATTGAAAAACTTAATTAAAAATAACAATCAAACAAAAAAAGTACTAATTCAAAACAAGTGTTTTTATCATGAAAAAGCTTTTTGCAATCTTGACAGTTGTTGGTGCACTTACCTTCTCGACTGCGTCGGCTTTCGCACAAAGTGAAGAGTCAGCAGCTCCCGCTGCTACAGAACAGGCAGCTCCCGCAGCTGACGAGTCAGCAGCAGTAGTTGCTGAAGCAACTATCGACGAAGAAGTTGACGTGGAAGGCGAACCCATGCACCAGGTATTGAAGACTCAGTTCCTCGATGGTGGTGCGATGTGGATGGCCCCCATTCTTCTCTGTCTTATAATCGGTCTTGCAATCGTAATTGAGCGTGTGATTTACCTCAACCTCGCTACGACCAACACCAAAAAACTTCTTGCAAAAGTTGAAGAGGCTCTCAACAACGGTGGCGTTGAAGCAGCCAAAGACGTTTGCCGCAACACTCGCGGTCCCGTTGCAAGCATCTTCTTCCAGGGTCTCGACCGTTACAACGAAGGTCTCGAAGTAGTAGAGAAATCAGTTGTTTCTTACGGTTCGGTTCAGATGGGTCAGCTCGAAAGCGGTCTTTCTTGGATTTCACTTTTCATCGCCCTTGCCCCCATGCTCGGTTTCTTGGGAACAGTGGTTGGTATGATTCAGGCGTTCGACTCAATCGCTGTTGCAGGTGACGTTTCTCCGGTTCTTGTTGCGAGCGGTATCAAAATCGCCCTCCTTACTACTGTCGGTGGTCTTATCGTTGCCATCATTCTTCAGTTGTTCTACAACTACCTTGTATCAAAAGTTGACGGTCTTGTATTGAGCATGGAAGACTCTTCTATCTCATTGATGGACATCATCACCAAATACAACCAGAAAAACCGTTAATTAACGATGCCTTACGGCATGATTTAAAGTTTTTACTTTAAAAACCACCACTTAATTATGAAATACTTATCAATCATAAGAATCGTATTGATAGTGATCTCAGTCGTGGTTGTCGCAGTTCCTTTCATGACACAGGGTTCTGCGCCCCAGCCCGAAGTTGACACTATGCTGAGATGGACTTATGCGATGGTTGGCCTTGGTTTGGCATCAGTAATATTGCTTCCCTTGTTCAATGTCGCAAAGAATCCCAAATCAGCGATACGTTCTCTCATCGGTTTGGCTATTGTAGCAGTAGTAGTGTTGGTAGCTTACTCGCTTTCAGACGCGACACCTATCTACACACCCGGTAATCCCGAAGGCTACACCGACGCGATGGAGCTGAAACTCAGCGACACAGGTTTGATTACGACCTATATCGCTTTGGGTGTTGCAGTTCTTTCAATCGTAGTTACGGAAGCCTACAAATTGTTTAAATAGCGAAATGCCTGAAAAGGCTTAAAAATACCAAGATAAATGGCAAAAAAAGTTCAAGAAATCAACGCAGGTTCAATGGCCGACATCGCTTTCTTGCTTTTGATTTTCTACTTGGTCTCAACAACGATGAACGTCGATTCGGGTTTGCAGCGAATGTTGCCTCCCTATGTCGATCCTTCGGATCAGCAGACAAGTAAGGTCAATAAGAGGAACACCCTCTTGGTATTTGTCGACGCACATGACCGTCTTATGGTGCAGTCTAAGATGGTGCAGGTTGGAGAGTTGAAGGATATCGTAAAAGAATTCATCTCCAATCCTCAGAACCGCGAAGACATGCCGGAGAAAGAGATTGAGAAAATCGACCTGCTCGGAGAATATCCGGTAAGTAAAGGTATAGTTTCGCTTCAGAATGACCGTGCGACCAGCTACGATATGTATATGCGAGTACAGAATGAGTTGGTCAGAGCGTTTAACGAGTTACGTGAAGAATTGGCGATGCTTCCCGCTCCCGATGGTTTCGGAAAGAAATTCGACGACCTTTCAGAAGACGAGAAGAAAGCCATTCAGAAGGCGATACCTCAGCGTATATCAGAGGCAGAGCCGCGTGACATGACATCAGGAGGAAAGAAATAATGGCAGTAATGAAGAAAAAAGGGGGCAAAGAGGTCCCCGCAATTTCGACTTCGTCACTCCCTGACGTTATCTTCATGCTCTTGTTCTTCTTCATGACCACAACGGTTATGCGTGAAGTGGAGATGAAGGTTCAGGTGCAGCTTCCTGAAGCGACTGAAGTTCAGAAACTGGAGAAAAAATCGCTGGTGAGCTATATTTACATAGGCCCCCCCACACAGGTATTCGCCAAAAAATGGGGTGACTCACCTCGTATCCAGCTCAACGACTCTTATAAAACAGAGGCTGAGATTCTCGACTTCATCGCGGCGGAACGCGACAAAGTGAGCGAAGCGGATCGTCCTTTCATGACAGTGAACATCAAAGCGCATAAAGACATGCGTATGGGTCTTATAACTGACGTAAAACAGGAACTTCGTAAAGCGAACGCCCTTAAAATCAGCTATGCGGCTCAGAAAAAACTTAGAAAAGAAAACAATTAGTTTTTTCAAAACCCATAAAAAAAGAGACACGGTTTATGCCGTGTCTCTTTTTTATTTTATGCTTGTTTGACGTTATATAAATTGTGGGTTTTAAATATGTAAAAATATGAATGATATATGATGTTAAGTGATGTTTGAGGCTGGGTTAACAAATATCTGATGTTAAGGGGGGATAAAAATGTTACGGGGTACGCTAATCAATTTGTCGGATTATTTTATAAAATCATTCGAAAAGTCGGTTAGCGTACCCCGTAATATTTTTCTTTTTGTATATTATAATGCCGTTTATTGGATTAACGAAAGTCAATGGACAACATTATTGTTTTTCCTATTCTTTTAGACAGGTTGGTAAGCATACCCCGTATCTCTTTATTTTTTATAAATTTTTTATAAAAGATGCGGTTATTTATGGCGTAACTGGGGTATGAGCGGACATGAGGCGATAAACGGTTCGATGTTGACTTCCAAAGAGATAATGAGCCAAATGAATGTGACATGGTCAAAAGGGGCTGTGCCCCCTCGTTTTGGTTACTTTGTCGAGGGACAAAGTAACGCCGTCGGCAGACCCCCGCGGGAGCGCCCTCGGAGAGCCACATCGGGGTCATAACCCTAACCGATAAAGGGTTATGACCCCGATGTGAGCTATTTCGTGAACTCGCATTCGTAGCCGCGGGCGGAGGCTTTGGCGGCTATTGCTTCGAGTTCGTCGCCGCTTACTTTGGAGAGCTTGTCGTAAGGGGTCTCACGGTCGAGAGAGTATAACATTACAAGAGAGGGCTTTATACGGTCGAGAACATTAAGCCATGCCTCTACCTCCGTGTCAGTGGTGTTGTCAATCCTGTAACCGTCTTTCTCGCCACGGAGAAACATTGTCTGTATTATTATATCGCCTTTAAAAGCGTTCATGTTCGATATTACATCTTCAAGAGAGTAGTCGAACAGGGGAGCGTCAACAACCTTGATAGTTTCGGGGATTCCGGAGTCTATCTTCAATATGGCTTTGTCAACCTTTTCAAGGGCTTTCCTAACATTCTCCCGTCCCAACATGGTGGCATTGCTCAATACGGCAATCTTGGCAGACGGGAAATAGGTGTTCCTCAAGGCGGTGACATCATCTATTATCTCCGCAAAGTGAGGGTGCATGGTCGGTTCGCCATTGCCCGCAAAGGTTATCACATCCAGTTCCTCACCCGTCGCACGCATCTCCGAAAGACGCTTTTCAAGCGCTTTCGATACCTCTTCGCGCGGATTGTAACGCATCTTGCTCTTGTCGCCGACTCCCGTCCAGCCGCATTCGCAATATATACAGTTGAAATTGCACAGTTTCGCCTCCAGCGGAAGGAGATTGACACCCAGTGAGCGTCCCAATCGTCTGCTTTTTATCGGTCCGAAGACTATGTCGCCGAAAAGTATGGTACTCATAACAAAGATTTGAAAACTTTTTGACTCAAATAACCCGTTTTAAGGTGCTTCGTGTCATTACTTGGTATCCTTTTATTGGTCGGTATATATTTTACGGCAAAACAATCCGTTTTGCCGTAAATACGCTTTCCGTTATGTGTTTGCAGGGTAAATAATATACCCTTGGTAATAGTTATCCCTCGTTTGCTCGCTTTTAAACGATTCTGCGTGATGTCGATGAGTCGGTCAGTTTCATCTGTTTGAGGTCAACATTCTCCAGCTGTACTATGCCGGGGCGTTTGCCAACCTCGAAACTGCCCGCAAAATCGGTTATTCCGAGAGCTTCCGCGCCGTTGATTGTCGCCCAGCCCAAAATCTCTTCGAGAGGCAGATGGGGCAGGTGTTTCTGGAGACATTTCATCTCCTCAATCATAGAGAGCGTGTCGTTGGAGCTCAGGCTGTCCGTACCGATTGCTATACGCACCCCTTTGCGTCTTAACATGTCGATGTCGGCGAGCTTGTTCTCTATGTATATGTTGGAGAGAGGGCAGGGTACAACCGTCAGTTTGTCGCCGAACTTCTCTATCATGCAGTCGATGTCGCCCTCGTTGGCGTAGATGCAGTGAACCAACAGCACACCGTCTCTGTTTTCGCCCAACGTCGCGAGTACGCGTTCACGCTCTTTCTCGCCGCCCAGCTCGACAGACTCTTTATAGTGTATCGACACTATACCATCCGCCGACGCTCCGCAATGAGCCTTGGCACTACCGCCAGTCAGAGCCATGAGACCGTCCGTCATGGTGTAGCAGGCGTGGGGGATGACACTCGCGGGAAGCGACAGCGTGCGGTGGTGTTCGGCACGTTTCAAGCCGTCGAGGAATGTCTCGTCGTCGCTCTGTCCGTCAACGTCGAAAAGCTCCACGAATGTGCGCCAGAAGATACCGCCCTCCTGTTTCACGGGATAGACATAGTCGTTGTTGTTGTGGTCGCCCACTGCCACAACGCCGTCTGCATGGAGCTTACGGCTCCATTTGAGTGCCGCCGCCAGCTTCTCCTCATCGGGAGTGGCGTTCTCGTATTTTATCTTTATTATCGAGCGTATGAATTCGGGGAGTCCTCCGCCGCGCGGAATCATACCTTTGACATAGGAGTACTCTATGTGGCTGTGACAGTCGGACATGCCCGGTATCAGAATGCCGCCGTAAAATTCGACATCCTGTCGTGAGTCCATGTCCTCGACATTCGTCTCTACCGAGAGAATGACGCCCTGTTCATCGACGGTTATTATTGTCGATGGCGTAAGGGACCCTGAAACCAGGGCGTAATGCGCTGCTATCTTTCTTGTTTTCATATACCTTGAAATTGTCGGCATGTCTGTTGAATATGCCGAAATAGTGTTCATAGTTCAGTTCTCTCGCTTTCTCTATCGGCGGGCGGTAGGTCACCATCATGGTGTCGATGCTCACTTTCGGGTCACCCACGAATTTCATCGAGTTGTTGGGCGAGAGGAATGTGATGTCCATTAAGTTGTATTTGCGCGCGTCAACCTCCACGTCGGTAACGCTGAACGCCCTGCGACCCATTTTGCCGAGCCATACCGACCCGACCATGCGTGTCTTGGCGTCGGTGGTGTCCTTGAGCGTGTAACGAATCAGATAACCCCTGTTGTTGTCGGCGGAGTCTATCCTGTAACTCATCGTTATCGTATATATGCCGCTTCGGTACATCGGAAGCTCGAAATGTGTCTTTTTCAGGTCTTCGACCTTGCTCGCGTACATCGAGTCGAGCATAAGTTCGAGTGTCGCGCGTTTGTTGGCGAGAGTATCCCATCGGAGGCTTATCTCATAGCCTCGTCTGTAACGCTTGAGCCTCTCGGCATAGTCTGTCACCACCTTGTCGATAAGGCGGGGGAGCGGGCTCGTCTTACGGGTGGACATCTTACGGAATGTATATTCCATTTGGTCTATGGTGTATCCGTATTTGTCCAGTATAGGCTGCATGAACGTGAGCGTGTCGCGGTCGTAGTTGTCGGCGAACTCACGCAGATAGGCGTCCGCCATGTAGGCGTCAGATATTATGCCCATTAAATCGTCGTCGGGAATCATATTCTTATCCCTGCAACCTGTAATGCACAAAACAACCGAAATAAATATCAAAAACTTTTTCATCTTTTCGTTTTTACGACTTTACGCGATGTCAGGAACGCAATCGCTGTGTTCAGCGACAAAACGGCAACCAACGCCACAATCACATCGACCGTAGCAACCCTCACGGGGTAGGTGTCTATTATCAGCGTTCCTCCGCCTATCTTTATCAAACCGAGATGTTGTTGCGCGAAAGCGAACGCCAATCCCAATATCAGACCGACAGCCGCACCCGCAAGCGATATGAATACCCCTTGCATGAAAAATATGTTTCTCATGTAAGAGCGTGTCGCTCCCATGCTTCCGAGAATGAACAGCTGCTCCTCCTTGTCCGCCACAAGCATTACGACCGACGCCACAAGCGTGAGCGACGATATTGCCGCAACCATCAGCACGATGAAGAAGATACCTATCTTCTCGTATGCCATTATCCTGTATATCGTCTCTTTCTGCTCAAAACGGTTCTCAATCTTGAAACACTCTCCGAGTATGTCGCCGAGCTTCTTCCTGACCGTTTTTTCGTCTGTGTCCGTGTTCAGCTTGACCCCTACAAACGATACCTTTCCCGCCTTGTCCGTAAGTCTCTCGATGAAACGTCGCGGTACAATCATGTAACGGCTGTCCGTCTCGGCGTCGAGCTGATAGACCCCCGTCGGTTGAATCTCCTCGGAGCGGTAGAACGATGTCGGCAGGAACGACAGCCCCTTGTTCGACGTGTCATAGGCGTAGAGCGTCATTTTACGCCTCAAACCGATGTTGACGCCCAGATTATACGCTATCCCCGCCCCTATCACGGCTCTGTCCAAATCGCCGAGCTGTGGCGAGTAACTGCCCCGAATCATCATCGTGTCGATAGATACCAGCCTGTCATAGAGCGAATCGACACCCCTCGCCGTCACAACCGCGCTGCGGTCACCATAGGTTACAAAAAGATTCTCGTCGAGTACACCCGACACGACCTTTACACCCTCGACGTCAGAGAGCGAGTCCATAAACGCCGACGAGGCGTCGAAAAGGCGTCCGTCCGCCGAACTTATCTTCAATTCGGGGTCGAAGTGTCCGTACATGCTCCTCAACACATCGTCCAAACCGTTGTATATCGACAGCAATATAATCATCGCCGCCGTGGGAACGGCAACGGCAATGGCACTCAATATCGATATGACATTGATTATCGAGTGCGACTTGCGTGAGAAAAGATAACGAGCCGCGATGTATGAGACACCTTTAGACGGCATTTCTGTCAGAGCTTTCTGAAAATATTCTCAATCGAATCGGCGTATTCGAGCGAGTCGTCGAGGTAGAAGGCAATCTCCGGAATCGCCTTAATCTGGTTTTTCATCTTGGCGGCAAGCATCTTGCGTATGCTCCATGTGTTGCTCTTCAGCTTGTCGAGCACCTCTTTGTGTCTGTCGAACGGGAATACGCTCACATATATCTTCGCGAACGAGAGGTCGGGGCTTATCCTGACCACCGTTACCGAAGTCATCGTTCCGTGTATCAGAAACGACGGCTCACGCTGAAAAATATCGCTTATGTCGCGCTGTATCTGACGTGAGAGCTTTTGCGCTCTCGGTGACATTGTCTCTTCCATTATTATTCCTTGTTTTTCTGTTTCTTCTGTTTGGCGGGTCGCTCTTCAGCTCCTTTCGCTGCCCGCTCCTTAATCGGTTTTACTCTCGGCTCCAGATTCTTGCGGTTGAACAGATAGTGTACCCCTATCGTCACGTTCATCTGGTCCATAGGCGACTCCTGAATGTTGCTCAACGGGTATTTGTTGGGGTTTTTTACCATGTCGGAGAAGCCGAGCACATACCTGAACTCCGCCAACACCTCCACTCGTTGAGCTATCGTGACACCGTAACCGGCGCCCATGCTCAAACCGTACTCAAACCTGTTGTCACGCAGTTTGTCGAGTTTGTAATCATAAACTTCGAGTACCCCTTTCTTTTTCGAGACCATTTTCTCGTCACCGCTTTTCAGGATATAAGAGAGATAGGGACCCGCGTTGATGAAGAATCGCGCCCTGTTCTTGAACATCCATACGTGCGGCTGCCACATGAACGGTATCTCTATCGCCGTTACCTTACGGTGAAACGATGTGTCCGAATCGGTCTTCAACAGATATTTGTAACCTTTCTCCACATAGTTGGCGTCAACCTCTATGCCGCCAACGAAACGGTCGCCTCCCAGATATTTGTAAACCACACCGAATGTCGGGTTGGGCAACATCCATGCCGTCTCTTTCTGCGGGTAGAAACGTACCGACGCCGCTCCTGCTCCCGCCCTGACACCGATATAGTGCCCTTGGGCGAAAATAGTCCCGCCACAAAGGAACATGACGAGTGTGGCAATCAAAATTCTTGTCCTCATTGTCTCTGCTCTGTTTGTGTAACCGTGTTCGTTTCTGTTGTTTCCTTATCTGTCGTTTGCGCCATTTCCGCCGCTGCCGCTGTTTCTCCTCCATTGTCAGTAGGTTGCTCCGTCGGCTTTTCTATCGGCTTTTCCGTCGGTTCGGGGTCGTCCTCGTCGCTCAACGATAACTCTTTCTCCGTCTCGGTAGCCTCACCCGGCTTGACAAGTGTGTTTGTCACGGATGTGGCGGCTCCGTCGAACAGATGCGGCATGTCGAGGGTCAGCTCGTTACTCCAGTTCGCCTTTGTTGACATCAGTCCGTTGCCCGCGTCGTCCTTGAAGAAAACGACACGTTCGGGTTGGCGTCTGTTCACCAAATCGCCGCTGTCCCATACACCGTTGCCGTTGGCGTCCTCAATTATGCGTATTCTGTAATCCTGTGACGACGCCACATAGTCGAACGTAACCGACGCTCCGCCCTTTAAAAACTTCTTCTCATACTTCATGTTGCCTTTCTGGTCGGTCAACTGAATTATGTAGTTCGTGAGCGAGTCGCCAATGGTCTTTAACACGATTGTGGCGTAATCCTCGGGGTTCATTATCGAGAAGTCAGACTTCAGGGTATCGTTGGATTCTCCGTATATGTTATTGAATGTACCCGGTAATATTTCGAGCCTGTATCTCATGCCCGGACGCCATTCGCTTTTCAGATGCCACAGAAGTATGTTTACGCTGTCTCTCTCGAAAGTGAATTTTGCGGGCTTGAACTCCGCCTCTTTCTGTTGCTCTTCCGCTTTCTCCAGCCTTCGGTCACCACGGGGCCCGTCCTTGACAAGCTCTTTCTCCTCTCCGAGTAACGATATGCTGTCAAGAGTAACTTTTCTTAACGGTACGGAGAAGAGCATATCTATCGACGAGTAGGGACTCAACGGGTTGGTAGCCTTTACGTTGACTTTGAACGGATTTTTCTTTATCTCGTCCTTTTTCGGCTCTTTACGCGGAACTCGGAGCGGCGGTAATTTGAATTTTCTCGAACCGAGAGTGTCATTGCCGAGTGTATCAACGGTCATGAATTCGACGTAGCCTTCGAGAGTGTCGGGCATGTTGCGTTCCACGAGCGTATCAATCCACAAATCGACGGTATCACGGTAGTAGGTTGTGTTGAATATGAACGCCGACGAGTCCACGCCGTTGACAACCACACGCATGCTTTCAGGCTCACGAGCCGCAAACTCTATGCTTATGCGGTTGGGTTCGGGGCGGGATATTTTTGTAGCCGTCTGGCGTCTTTGGTTAATTTCGCCGAAAGCTTTCATGTTGAACTGCGGCGTCGCCTCTATTCTCATGCGCTTTCTGTTCCACCACACCTTGAACGGCTGCATAGTGGCGGGGTTATAGACAGAGTCGGAGAACGCCGTCTTGTCCACGCCTGGTTCATATTGTCCGTTTCCGTTGTCATCGACGATTGCATAGACCTTGTAGTCCATGGCTTTCAGATTGGTAGCCAAAAAGACACCCATGCTGTCCGTTCTCGCCGTCGAGAGCGGTTTACCGATGAACAAGGTGGAGTCGTAGCTCATGCTGTCCGCCTTGGCGTCATAGAACATCATGGTCACGTTGAAAAGCGAGTCGCACAGAAAGGCGTCCGTAATCTGTCCGGACATTACCAACGAGTCGATATAGTCTCCTGTGGAGAATACATACGAGAAACCGTACAGAACGTTACCTTCGTTGTTATCTACAATCGCTTTGCCGAAGTCAATCTTGTATGTTGTGGCGGAGTCGAGCTCCACTTTGTCGAAAGATATCTGTACCGTGCGTCCTTTTACGGTCATTTGCGGTCTTCGCTGGAGCGGTGGCGATATTATAACCTCTTTCTGCACATCTTTAAGCTGGATGTACTCGTCAAAATATATTATCACCTTACCGCCTTTGAAGTTGGTGCAGTAGTTATCGGGTGTCATGCCCAGCACTCTCGGCGGCAGAGTGTCTTTAGGTCCTCCCGTGGGTGCGGCAGGATTGGCGCAACCCGTATAGAACAGGAACCCGCAGGCGAAGAACAACAATATCGCTGTATATTTCAATAAACGTTTCATCTTAACACATTATAGCAGACAAAGATAATCATTTATTTTAATACATTGCCGTATATAGGTTCATTTCACTCATACAACAATATAAAACATCCGTATATTGTGTGAATTATGGAATCATACGTGAAAAGTAAATCAAAAGATATTTTTCGACAGGTTGGCACGCGTACCCCAGCTCCTCTTTTCCTACCCAACTTTCTTTTCTCCTTTTGTTTTTTCTTTTTTGGAATGCTTATTCAACAGGTTGGCATGCGTACCCCGTCGTTTATTTTTCTTTTTTTTGTTGTTATGTTGTTGTTATGTTGTTGTCGTGTTGTTGTCGTGTTGTTGTCGTCATCTGTTAATATCGGGAGGGGCGGTGGACTTTGGTGTCATGGGTGAGGGTCGAAAAAGCGGAAGGCGAGTGCGGGGAGATGCTGACTTCGTGGAAGATAATGAGCCAAATGAATGTGACATGGTCAAAAGGGGCTGTGCCCCCGGGAGCATGTAACCCGAAAGAGTATCGTATATGCACCAAGAAGGTGACGTCCAAAGACAAAATTGAGATACTTTTGACATGTGGTGGTACGACAAGTCAGCATAGAGTAACCGTATAACGACATAAAGCATAAAATTTCAAGGTGAGGTTTGAATCCTAAACCTCACCCTGAAATTTTATGTTTTATGTCGTTATACGGTTACTCTATGCTGATTGCCGCACCACCGCTACATGCCAAAGGTATCTCAATTTTGTCTTTGGATGTCACCTTCTTGGTGTATATGCGATACTCTTTCGGGTTGTCAAGCCAGTGGGCGTTTTTGCCGTCGGCGTATATGGTGGCGGTGTAGGTTTTGCCTTTCGGGAGGAAGTCGAAAGAGACAGTCGCGGTGCGGGCATTCTCGTCGGTTATCGCTCCGACAAACCAACGGTCGGCTCCACGCTCTTTACGCGCCATCGTGATGTAATCGCCTGGCTCAGCCTCAAGAACATAGGTCGCATCCCAATCGACAGCAACGTCTTTTATGAACTGGAAGGCGTCGGGATACTTCATGTAATTCTCTTTCAGGTCAGCCGCCATCTGGAACGGGCTGTACATCGTGATGTAGAGAGCGAGCTGTTTGGCGAGCGTTGTGCTGAGTTTAGCCTTGTTGGGACCATATACCGAGAGGTCACCCTCGAATATACCCGGCGTGTAGTCCATGGGACCGCCCATGAGACGCGTGAACGGCAGAATGGTGTGGTGGTCGGGGTTGTTGCCGTTGAAACTGTCGTACTCCGTGCCTCGTGCAGACTCCTGCGCCAGCCAGTTGGGATAGGTTCTGTATAGACCTGTGGGGCGGACAGCCTCGTGAGAGTCAACCATGATATGGTATTTGGCGGCTGTCTCCGCCACATAGTTATAGTGGTTAACCATCCACTGACCGTCGTGATGCTCGCTTCGGGGAATGATACTGCCGACATAACCCGTCTTGACAGCCTCGTAGCCGTATTTGTTCATGAACTTGAAGGCGTCGTGGAGCTGCCGCTCGTAGTCTATCACCGATGAGGTCGTCTCGTGGTGCATTATTATCTTAACGCCTTTCTTCGCCGCGTAGTCGCTCAGATACTCGACGTCGAAGTCGGGGTAGGGAGTGGTAAAGCTGTATATCTTCTCTTTCAGGTACGCCTGATTGTCTTCCCAGCCTTGGTTCCAGCCTTCAACAAGCACGGCGTCGAAACCATGCTCGGCGGCAAAGTCGATGTACTCTTTCACATGCTCCGTGTTGGCACCATGGTGACCGTTGGGTTTAACCTTGTTGTAGTCGGTCACGCCTATCACAATGTCTTTCTCGTCAGAGTATGCCCATGTAGAGCCCTGACCCGTGAAGTATTCCCACCATACGCCGACATATTTTATCGGTTTTATCCATGATGTGTCCTCAATTTTGGACGGCTCGTTGAGGTTCAGTATAAGGTTGGATGCGAGGATGTCACGCGCGTCGTCGCTCACCACTATCGTCCTCCACGGAGAGACACTTCCTGTCTGTATGTGTCCTCTGTCGCCGTTTCTGTCGGGGGTAAGGTGTGAGCTGAGCACGAAATTCTCGTCGTCGAGGTTAAGGTGCATGCCAGGAAAATCTATCAGTGCCGCCTCGTGGATGTTTATATAGAGCCCGTCGTCAGATTTGAGCATGAGAGGCGTCTGTACCGCGGGGTAGGGCAGCGGCTCGTTTGTGGCGGGCGGGTTCTTTATCACACCTTTCGACAGTTCGAATACCTCCGACAGCTTCGATGTGGTTGTCTGAAACTCGTTGGTGTCATAGTCGGCGGGTATCCAGAACGCCTTGTGGTCGCCCGTGAGCACAAACTGCGTCACCTCGTTCTCTATCGTGAAGTGGCGGAGCGACGGCTGTACGGGAAACTCATACCTGAATCCCAGACCGTCATTGAAGAGTCTGAAGCGTATGCCCATTTTGAGTCCGTTGTCTTTGCGCGTCAGCGATACGAACATCTCCTTGTGGTTGTCTCTCACCGTGGAGCTCTGTCCCCATACGGTGTTCCACACGGTATCCACGCTGTCGTAGTCGCATTCTGTCATCTCGAAACCGTCGGCAAGTGATATGCCGTCTTTAATGATGAACCCCATACGTCCGGGCTTCACGACCGTTTTGTCCTTATAGGTGAGTGTATAGGCGGGAACGCCGTTAGAGTCGAGCATGAATGTCAGTTTCAGGTTGTTGTCGGGGGAGGTCAGCTCCTGCGCCGAGACAACAGCCGCCGATGAAAAGACGAGTGTCGATAGTATCAGTTTTTTCATGATGTGGGTTATGTTTGTTGCGTTAAATTAATCAGTCGAAAATATCATCGTCCGCTTCCATGTCGGCGTCGTCATCGACATCGTCCCACAGACCGTCGGGAACAATCACTTTCAACGCCGAGGGAAGACACTCTATGTCGAATGGAGTGGCAGGACCGTGTTCGCCGTCTATGTCTATGTTTATGCTCTCCTTGCTCGACAGTCTCAACCGTTTGGTCTTGAAGTGAACCACCCCTTTGGGGTACTCCGTGTTTACGCCCGACAGCTGTCGCGCGAGGAAATGAAATACCGTCCTTATGGTTTCGGCGATGTTGTCGCCCTTGACTATTATCACGTCGAGCAGTCCGTCCTGCGGGTTAGACAGAGATGCGAGCTTCATGTTTCCCGCCGTCTTGCCGTTGAAGACGAAAAAGACTATCGAGTTGCCTTCAAACTTAACCTCGTCCGCCTCTATGGATATGTGCGTGAGTTTGAATTTCGGCAGTTCCTGTATCGAGTTGACGTAAGAGGTGAAATAGTACGCCAGTTTTCCGAAGGTGTTTTTCAGTACCGTTGGCGTCTTCTGCGATATGTCGGTGAATAGCCCCGCGCTCAGGACGTTGACGAAATATCTGTCGCCGCACCTGCCGATGTCCATTTTCCGTTCTACACCCGTAGCACCCTGTCTGATAGCCGCCTTTATGTTGTTCGAATATCCGAGCAGGTTGGCGAGGTCGTTTGCCGTGCCTGTGGGTATTATCGCCAAAGGCAGGTCTATGTTGTTTCGTTTCATGCAGTTGACAACGGAGTTTATCGTTCCGTCGCCGCCCGCCACAACAATTCTCACATGTTCATCACCTATCCGTTTCGCGGCGGTGTCTATGTCACCGTCTTTCTCAACCCTGAAAGGCTCGACCAGAAAACCCTCTTTCTGATAACATTTTATCATGTAGTCGAGATACCTGCGGGCTTTTTTCTCTCCCGAATAGGGATTATATATGTAACAGACTCTTTTCATGACATTGGTTTTGAAATGAGTTTCGGACAGACAGCGTTTCTGTTACTCCCCGTCTGTCAGCGTCATCATCTTGGGGTCGGCATAGACTTTCATGTCGCCGTTGTCGTCGGCATAGACAATGTATGCGGATAGTTTTTTGTTACGCTCTATGATTTTTTTGCTCTCTTCGAGACCTGATATCATCATGAGCGTTGCGTAAGCGTCCGCCTCCACAGCGGTAGGTGCAATCACCGTTGCCGAAAGCATCTCGTTGGTGGTACTCTGTCCCGTTTTGGGGTTTATCGAGTGGTGAACGGGTTTACCGTCCTTGTCCTTATGGAATTTACGATAGTTTCCCGATGTGGCGAGTCCCGCGTCCGACAGATTCACGACAACCTGCAAATCGGCACCCGGCGTGTAGTTACCCTCTATCGGTCGGTCGATGCCTACCTTCCATTTTTTGCCGTTGTTTGATTTGCTGCATCTTATTTCACCCCCAATCTCGACAAGATACTCTTTAATACCTCTCTTTTCGAGATATTTTGCCATGATGTCGGCGCTGTATCCCTGCGCTATCGAGTTGAGATCTATTCTGACTCTCGGATCGCTTTTGGTCAGTATCCACCCCGCGAGATTTATCTTCTCATAACCTACGAACTGCATTATGGAGTCGATATTCGGCTTCTCGACAGCCTCTTCCGTGCCGAAACCGTACGCTTCAGCCAACGGTGCGACCGTTATGTCATATAGGCCGTTGCTTTCGCGTGAGAGTCTGAGTGCCAACTCGACGCATGTCTTTATGTTTTTATCGACCGTGTCTGTGAGGTTTCTGTTTATCCTCGAAATAAGCGATGTAGAATCCCACAGCGAACACGACTTGTCAAATTCGTCGAGCAACGAATCGGTTTGCGCCTGAGTCACTATTTTTTCGGGATGATTATATACTATATGGTATGTGGTGCCCTGCGCCACTCCGTCGATTGTGTGTCTTGGAAGTGCGTCGTTGTCTTTACATCCGAATGCGGTCACGGCGCATAGAAGTGTCAATGTTACGATTATTCTGTTTTGCATCTTTTACGGTTTCAGATTTTCATTGCTCTGTCGATTTGACGTTTCGCGTCTTTCTCTTTCAGATATTCACGTTTGTCATACTTCTTGCGGCCTCTCGCCAACCCTATCTCAAGCTTTGCCAGCCCTCTGTCGTTAATGAAAAGGCGCAGACCCACGAGTGTAATCCCCTTGTCCTGAAGCGCACGTTCTATTCTCGAAATCTCCTTCCTGTTAAGAAGCAGTTTTCGGTCTCTTTTCGGGGTGTGGTTGTTATAGGTTCCCCATTCGTAGAGGGCGATGTTCATGCCGCGTACGAAAACCTCGTTTCTGTGCAGGTAGCAGTAACAATCGACAAGCGACGCTTTCGACGCTCTAATCGACTTTATCTCTGTTCCCGTGAGGACTATCCCCGCCGTGAACTTCTCGATTATCTCGTAGTCGAAAAGAGCTTTTTTGTTCTTTATGTTTATATTCTTTAATGCCATTTTTTACTCTTCTTTAAAGACAAAGATAATAAAAAAAGCATAACTGCTAAGGTAACTTTTTATGTAACGATATGTTATAAGTTAAATTGTTTTTGTCGTTCTAATAATTTTTTGTCATAAGGTGTTAAAAAGTGATAAATTATTTGGAGATTAAAGAAAAATAATATTAATTTGCGTTACAATAATTGAAGGAAAAGTTCTTTTTATATCATTCTTCAATTTGTGTATTGATGTTTTTTGTCGGCGGTTTGCTTTTGAATCGTAAGCGAAGGTGTTGATATACAATGTTGTCGAGTGTATCGGAAGTTTTACGGCCGATTAAGGGAGTGCATTCGGGACGAGTCGGGTCTCGAGGCGTTCCCGCTTATCGTGCGGTAAATTTTCTTTCAAGAAAAGGACGTGAGTCCCCTTTTTAATGAGAACTTTGTTTAATTAAACTAAACACTTATGAAAAACGGTTTACACAATCAGCTCAAAAGAGGCTTTTTGTTCGCCGCATTGTTCTCGGGAGCAGCAATGGTTCCGGCAATGTCGAGTGCAGCAGAAACGACTCCTTTGACAGCTGTGTCTGATTTCCTTCAGACAAAGACGATCACCGGTACTGTTGTGGACGCAAAAGGACAGCCCGTCATCGGTGCTACTGTAATCGTTCAGAACACTTCGAGAGGTGATATCACCACTGCAGAAGGTACATTCCGCATCGAAGGGGTTAAAGTCGGTGAAAACCTCGAGGTTTCATTCATCGGCTATGTGACCAAACTCGTTCCCGTGGGAACAGAAACAAACATCACCGTTACTCTCGAAGAGGACGCTCTTAAAGTGGAAGACGTCGTAGTCGTAGGTTTCGGTACTCAGAAAAAAGTCAACTTGACAGGTGCTGTCGCTTCAGTTGACAGCGAAGAACTTCTGAAACGTCCTGTTGCCGACATCCAGCAGATGCTTCAGGGTCAGATTCCCGGTTTGAACATCCAGGTGTCAACCAACCAGCCGGGTGCTGAGTCAATCTCAATGAACGTCCGTGGTGCCGGTTCTTACGGTGCAGGTACCTCTCCCCTCGTTCTTATCAACGGTGTCGAAGGTAACATCTCTGACGTTGACCCGAATACTGTTGAAAGCATCTCTGTGTTGAAAGACGCCGCTTCTGCATCAATCTACGGTTCTCGTGCTGCCAACGGTGTGATCCTTATCACTACCAAAAACGGTACAGGTACCGACCAGAAAGTGGCTATTTCATATAATATGAACATCGGTTTCCATTCAGCTGCCAAACTCTATGATTTGGTTACCGACCCCGTTCAGTATATGGAGTTGAAAAATATCGCCATGACAAACTCTGGTGACGTTACCGCAAGTACTCCTCTTTATACTGAAGAGCAGATTAATCTTTATCGTAATCCCAAGAGTGATAAATATTCTGGTTTCGACTGGCAGGATTACATGTTCAACACTGCTCTTGTTCAGAACCACAACATCGGTATCGCAGGTCAGTCAGGTAACACTTCATACAACATCAACCTTTCTTACATGAACCAGGAAGGTACGATGCGCGGTTACGACTTCCAGCGTTACAACGTGACAACTGCATTGCAGTCACAGATCAAACCTTGGTTGAAAGTCGGTACCAACATCGCGTTGACTCACGGTACTCGTGACGCCGTTGCAGCAGGTCCTGAAGACGGTTACCTCGCAACTCTCGCACAGGCTCCGACTTACAAACCTTGGTTGGTTGACAACAATGACGGCGAGCTTCGTTACACCGCATACGCTTTCCAGAACGAACAGAAATTCTTCGGTTCAAACAAGAACATCGTCGGTGTAATCGATAACTCTTTCGTTAAAGCAAGACACTTTGGTGTTAATGCACAGGCTTATTTCGATGCCAACATCGTGAAAGGTCTTACATGGCACACCAAAGCTGCGGTTAACTATCGTAGCCACGACAGCAGAATGTGGGGTAATGCAGGTGTTCCGACTTACGACTATATCACAGGTCAGCCGGCAGTTTATGGTTCAACAACTATTGAGGTTGCTAAGGCAGGTCTCGAGGCTTCAGCCAACACGACTCTCTACACCAACCTTTACACTTATCTGCAGTATCAGTACTCAAGCAAAAACGAAGCTCACAACTTCTCAATCATGGGTGGTTACAGCCAGGAATCTTACAACTATCGCTCTTTGAGCGGTTATCGTAAGACCTACAACTTCCCCCTCTATGAGCTTAATGCCGGTGGTACAGACAACATGACCAACTCAGGTACTTCTTATGACTGGGCTTTGATGTCAGCATTCGGTCGTGTAAACTACAACTACAAAGAACGTTACCTCATTGAAGCTAACGTACGTTACGACGGTACTTCTCGTCTTGCAAAAGAGAGCCGTTGGGGTGTGTTCCCCTCATTCTCTGCAGGTTGGAGACTTACTGAAGAGCAGTTCATGAAAGATTTGAACCTCTCATGGCTCAACAACGTTAAGTTCCGTGGTTCATGGGGTCTCCTCGGTAACCAGGATGTAGGTACTTATCCTTATCAGGCAGTTATCCAGGTAGGTTCAGGTTATGCTTATGTTTACGATAACGCAAACATCACTTCAGGTGCCGCTCAGACAGCAGCTGTTAACCGTAACCTTAAATGGGAAACAACCGCTATCGGTGACTTCGGTGTTGACTTGCAGCTCTTCCGTGGTTTGAACATCACATTCGACTGGTACAAGAAGAGAACTTACGACATCCTCCGTACCGCTCAGGTGAACGCACTTCTCGGTCTTTCTGCACCTACCATCAACGACGGTGAGATGATCAACAAAGGTGTTGAATTCTCAATCGGTTGGAACGACCGTATCTCTGACGGTGTATTCAAAGATTTCGGTTACTTCGCAAACTTCTTCATTGCACGTAACAAAAACGAACTCGTGAAATTCGGTACTACTCAGTACGGTTCACAGGGTGAATATGGTAGCTACGCTCGTATCTATCAGGAAGGTCTTCCCTACGGTAGCTTCTATATGTACGAAGCTGTGGGTATCTACGAAAGCGACGCTCAGGTTGCTCAGAGAGAACTCAACGGTGTTAAGATTGCCCCCATCGACAATACTGTTCAGGCAGGTGATATCATCTACCGCGACGTTGACGGTGACGGTACTATCGACGAAAACGACTTGACCGTTCAGGATGGCGCATACGAGAAATTCAACTACACTATCAACCTCGGCTTCGACTGGAAAGGTTTCGACTTCTCAGTTATGCTTCAGGGTCGTGCAGGTCTCAAACTTCTCGATAGAGGTTACATGGGCTTCGGTACTGTTCCCTTCGTTCAAGGTGCTGCTCCCACCAAAGATTATATCGCTGGTATGTGGACTGCAGAAAATCCCACTAACGCCAAATATCCGAAACTCTATTATGGTGACTCAGGTGGTTACAAAAACTCTGTTAACAGTACATTCTACCTCAAAGATGCAGGTTTCATGCGTCTGAAAAACCTCACTGTAGGTTACACTATTCCCAAACACCTGACTCAGAAAATAGGCGTTCAGAAACTCCGTGTTTACTTCTCAGGTGACAACCTTGCAACTGCAACTAAATTCGACGGTCTCGACCCCGAGCGTAACGCAGGTAACTATGGTGTGAACTACCCGATCAGCCGTGTATGCTCATTCGGTGTCAACCTCCAGTTCTAATCAGGGTTTTGAACAAACTAAAAAGTAATTTCTTATGAAAAAAATATTATTCTTGGCGTTAGGTTGCGCAATGCTTTTTGCTGCTCCTTCGTGCAAAGACTTCCTGCAGAAAGACCCTACGGATGTACCGTCGGATGCCATCTTCTGGCAGTCTAAAAGCGACTTCGATCAGGCGCTGACAGGTATCTATGCATATCTTCGCGGTCCTATCTATTACAAACAGAGTTACAGTACTCAGAGTAACTTCCTTTCAACAATGCAGTTTGCGTTGGATAACCTTACGGACAACTCTGTCAGCGGTAACACGTCAATGGATGGTTCTGAGGATATCTTGAAAGATATTATCACTCCGTCAAACAACCCCGGTTTCGTTGGTGCCGTTTATCCTTTCTGCTACACAGGTATTGCCCGTGTCAATATCTTCCTCGGTAAACTCGAAGAGGCTAAAGGTGCACTTCAGGAAGCCGACTATAAACAGTTCAAAGGTGAAGCTCTCGCGGCTCGCGGTCTTCTTTACCACTATCTTTACACATGCTACGGTGCAGTGCCTATCGTAACAGAAGCTCTTACCGTTGAAAACATGTACAAAGAAAAATCTAGCAAAGAAGACGTTTACAAGAGAGCTATTGACGACCTCCAGGATGCAGCCAATTTGCTTCCTGACGGTCAGGCTTACAGCGCAAATCCCGGCCATTTCACTAAAGCTGCCGTTATCGCTTTCCGTGCAAGAACTCGTCTTTATCACGCATATGATGAGAACGGTACTGCAAATGCGACCGAAATGGGTGAAATCCTGACAGAACTCAACCAGATTCCGACAGGTCTCTACACTCTTGAAAGCGACGTTTTGACGAACTTCCATTCAGACACTCAGGAAGGTTCTTCTGAAATCATGTTCTCTCTCAAGTTCCTGAAACCTAACTTCCGTAACCAGGTTGACCTCTTTGTCGGTAGTTGGTCAGTTCCTTGTCCTTCACAGAGCCTTATCTATGCATATCCCAATGCTGACGGTACAGCTTTTGATCCGACAAGCATTCCCAACATCAACAGAATGTATTACGCAACCGGCGAAACTACTGATGATGCTAAGAAGACAATTACCGAAGCTGACAGAAAGGTTATCTATGATGCCATCTTCGCAAACCGTGACCCGCGTGTGAAGAAGTTCTTCTCTCACAACAACCGTTACGACTTCTCTGAGTATGTTACAAACAAACCTTCAAACAACGTAGTTGCAGGTAACACCAAAACATACTTCAATGTTCGTAAACTTGTTACTCCCATCAGCAACGAAGATCCCGGTGCTTGGGATAACGGTTACACATGGCAGGGCGACCAGGATGTTGTCTTGATGCGTTGGGCTCACGTTCTCCTCATGAAAGCCGAAGCCGCTTTCGAATCAGGCAATGTTTCTGCTGCTGAAGGTTATATCAATGACATTCGTACCAACTACGGCATGACAGGTGTAAGCGGTCTTACTCGCGATCAGCTCCGTGAAGAGATCCGTCTCGAAACCTGCTTCGAAGGTCAGCGTTACTTCGATATGAAACGTTGGAGACTCCTCGGTACCATGAATGGTAAACCTCAGGACCCCTCTGTTGCTGGTACTTACAATGTAGTTGTTAACCCCGCTCACTATGACTGGCCTATTCCTCAGACAGAAATCGACCAGGCTAAACAGAATGGTGTTAACCTCGAACAGAATCCCGGCTATTAGAATTAAGTCCTAATATCCTTACGGCGACCGCTCATTGGGCGGTCGCCTTTTTTATGCCTTTTTATCTCCTTTTTTAAGGTTGTTTCAGATAGTGTAGCGTTTATTTTGTCTTGTTTAAAGTTTGAGGAATTTTAATAGATTACAGAATCTGTGATTTTTATGTTTGCCCGTTTATGGTAGTCCTTTCTGCTGGGTAGGTTGTAATACAAGAATTGATGGAAATAAAACTGTTTTTATAGATATATCAGTAGCTGTTAATTTGCGAAAATGCTTTAACTGTCAGCTGTGTGATAACTTACAATATAAAGTTAGGATTTTTAGGTTTTTGCTTTGGTTTGACTTCGGATTTTTATCCTTTTTAAGGATTTTTTTATTATAAAACAGTTGGAATAATTAATGAAATAATGTATCTTTGTAATGATAAAAGTGTGCCTTTTCGGTTGGCGTGTTTTATATATGAAACCGAAATAGCTGGTATGTTAAAAATAATGTTATGAATATAAAGATACGGGGAGCGGTTGCTGCGGCATTGTTGGCCGTATCGACCGTGGCGGTTGTGGCTTTCGTGCCTGCCGAGGAAAAAAATGGTTCGTCGCCCATGTTTCCGACGGATATAAAGGTTGCGGACGGCAAATTGTTCGTTTCGTCTAAAGGACATAACAAATTGTTTGTGTATGACCGTGACGGCGCGTTGTCTTCAGAAATAGAGGTGGGAAAACCTCTTACGGGCGTTGCCGTTAAGGGTGACAAGGCGTATGTTACTTCAAATCTTGACGGGAAAGGTGAATTGACAGAAGTCAATCTTTCGTCAGGGGATGTTATAGGTAACGTTGAGAGCGGTCAGGGTGCTTGTTCGCCGATACTCGACAAGGATGGCAAATATATCTATGTCCTCAATAGATTTAAAGCTACCGTGTCAAAAATAGATGTTTCGTCATTGGAGAAAGTAGGTGAGGTGCAGGTCCTCAGAGAGCCTTGCGCTGCGGTGCTTTCACTTGACGGTAATTATCTTTTCGTAAACAATTTCCTTCCTTATCAGCGTGCGGATCTCGATTATGTGGCAGCGGATGTTTCTGTCATAGACGTGCGTACGATGACCAAGGTTAAAGACATAAAACTCGATAATGGCAGTAATGCGTTGAGAGACATCTGCATAACACCTGACGGTAAATATGTAATCGTCAGTCATAATCTCGGCCGTTTCCAGGTGCCTACCTCTCAGTTGCAGCAGGGTTGGATGAATACATCGGCTGTGAGCCTGGTGGATGTGGCTTCGCAGTCGTTTGTGGGAACGGTTGTAGTTGACGAGCCTGAGCGAGGTGCGGCAGGTGTATGGGGTCTCGCTTGCAACGGAGATAAATTGATTGTTGCGCAGTCGGGAACGCATGACGTGTCGGTGATAGATTACAAAAAGTTTATCGAGAAGTTTGAAGGTGTAAAAGACAGAGCGATTCTCTCGTATGACCTTAAATTCCTTTATGGAATCAGAGAGAGAGTGAAAATGAAAGGCAACGGTCCCAGAAGAGTGGCTTTGAACGGTTCTGAATTGTTCGTTCCCACATACTTTTCGGATACGTTGAACGTTCTCAACCTGAATGACGATGATTTGAAAGTTGTGGCGTGGAATCCTCACAGACTTGAAACGATACAGCAGAGAGGCGAGAAATATTTTAACGACGCGACATATTGCTTCCAGAACTGGCAGTCTTGCAACGGATGTCATCCGGGTGAAGCGAGAACGGACGGTATGAACTGGGACCTCATGAACGACGGTATAGGTAATCCCAAAAACTGCAAGAGCATGCTTTTCTCTCATGTGACTCCGCCGTCAATGATTTCGGGAATCAGAGAGAATGCCGAGGCTGCCGTGAGAAAAGGTTTCAATCTTATTCAGTTCTATGGCGTGCCTGAAGAGTATGCGCAGTGCGTCGATGAATATCTCAAGTCGTTGAGACCCGAACCGAGCCCCTATCTCGTGAATGGTCAGCTCTCTCCTTTGGCACAGAGAGGACGTGAGGTGTTCGAAGAGCTGAAATGCGACGAATGTCATTCAGGTCCTTACTATACCGATTTGAGAATGCACATTATAGGCGAAGATGTAGAGTTTGAAAAAGGATGGGATACACCGACACTCAGAGAGGTGTGGAGAACAGGTCCTTATCTCTTCGACGGAAGAGCTACTACGATAGAAGAGGTCTTCTCGGTGCATAAACACGGTATTGAGGGTAAGATCAGCAAAAAAGATCTTGCGGCTTTGTCCGAATATGTAAAATCTCTTTAAGATAATATCGGAACGGGGTTTTATGATGACAATCGGATATAAATACGCAACAGTCGCCGCTGATGGCGATACCTTCAAAAAGGCGTGTAATGAGGCTGTGACGGAATTGTCGCAGAAAGGCGGAGTTCCCGTCAGATGTGTCTTTTTCGGAAAGCCGAAAGACAAGAAAGAGTATCTTGCCGAGCTGGAAATTATAGAGGAGGCTCTCGATAACGCCTTCGGAGAGAGAAAACCCGTTTTCAGTTATGTCTCTCAAGAGCCGTTCGGCGCAAAAGTGGCGATAGAGGCACATTATATTAACGGAGATGCCTCGTTGCGATATGAGACCGTTGACGGTACGGATTATATTGTCGCAGAGACGGCAGATTGCAAACATCTGTTTGTCGGAGGTTTGAGAGGCGATATAGATACCGCGTTGTCTGAACAGTGTGCGTTGCTTTTCGCCAAGGCGGAGAAGCTGCTGCATGCCGAGGGAATGACACCCGGCAATATCGTGCGACAGTGGAATTATATTGAAGAGATAACCGGATTTGTCGGTGAATTTCAGAATTATCAGGTGTTCAACGACGCAAGGACAAAATTCTACGGCAAAGCAGAGTGGCCCGACGGTTATCCCGCTGCGACAGGAATAGGCGCGGGTATATGCGGTGTGGTCGTCGATTTCAATGCCGTTAAAGGAGCTGCCGAGGTGACACCGCTCGATAACGCGCTTCAGGTTCCCGCACACGACTATTCGCAAAATGTGCTGATAGGAGCTGAGGATGAGGTGCTGAAGTCAAGAACGACGCCCAAGTTCGAGAGAGGCAAAGTCGTGGTCAGCGACGGCGGAGCTTTAGGTTACATCTCCGGGACAGCCTCAATAAGAGGTGAGGAGAGTGTCGGACTTGGCAACATAGAGGAGCAGACAAAAGTTACGATGGAGAATATCGATTATCTGATGTCTCTGCGTAATATTGCCGACTGCGGTTCGGTGTCCGTGCTTGAAGTTCCGAAATATGCGCTGTTGCGTGTGTATGTGAAGAGAGAGAACGACATGGAGTGGGTGAGCCGATATATGAGAGAAAATCACCCCGAGACCGCTCTTGTGTTCCTTAACACGGATGTGTGCCGTGACGAGCTTCTGATAGAGATAGAAGGCGTGGCGCTTTATGAAATGAAATGCAACAATAAAAAACAATAGAGTTATGAGAAAAACAATGACAGCTTTTGCGGCACTTCTCATTGCCGCTACGTTGACCTCTTGCGGAGGTAATAACACGGCTGACAATGCCGCTGCAAATCAAACAACAACTTCAACTTCTAAAGAAATGAAAGCAAAGTTTTCTAAAAAGTACACCAACGCCGATTTCTATACCGACGGTAAGTTTAATGACTCAATAGCAATGGAAGCTATCATGGAGATGCTTAGATTCTATGACACTCCTGAGACTAAGTTCCTCAAAGAGAATATTTGGGTTACCGACTTCGGATTGGGAGACTTCGAAAACTGCGGCATGGGCGGTATCTTCTGGATTAACGACGCAGAACACGGATACTTCTCACATGACATCTATCTGCTTCCCGGTCAGATGATTCCCGAACACAAACATGTGGCTACCAAATATCCCGCCAAACATGAGTCTTGGAAAGTTAGTGAAGGTTGGGCTTATAACTTCAGCGAAGTAGGCGAACCCACTCCTGATGCTCCTGCTGTTCCCGAAAGCCAGAAAGCAACAACTATTTCTAAAAACTGCGTGCGTCAGAACCGTGGCGAAATCCTCCGTCTCAAAGAAGAGGGTACTTTCCACTTCCTCTATGCAGGTGACGAAGGCGCTATCGTTCATGAATACGCAAACTACCATGACAATGACGGTTTGCGCTTCACCAACCCCAAAGCTAAAATGTAAACCGATATGAGAAAGCTGAATCACATAGGTGTTCCCACACCCATATCACAGCCCGGTGAATTTTATAACGAAGGACTGAAAGTTTATCTCACCGACTTTACCAAAAGTCCGAACCGTCTTGAGTTTATCAGAGTGGGTAACGAAAAATCTCCTCTTCACGAGCTGATTCTCACTCACACCCATCTCGCTTATGAGGTTGATGACCTCGACGCCGAAATGGCGGGCAAAAAAGTGCTCATGGACAAGACGGTATGCTCTGACGAGCTCACGATAGCTTTCATCGAAGAGGAAGGTATCGCTCTCGAGCTTATGAAATACACCAAATAAGGTTAAAATCAAAAAAGTGAAGTCATGACAATGCATAAATTCATAAACGACCCCGAAAACATCACAAAAGAGCTTCTCGAAGGCTATACGATGGCTTATAAGGATGTTGTAAAACTCGGTGGAGAGAACATAGTTGTACGTGCAAACCCCAAATCTGAAGACAAGGTTGCAATCGTGACCCTCGGCGGTTCTGGTCATGAACCCGCATTGAGCGGTTTCGTTGGTGAGGGTATGCTCGACTGCTCTGTAGTGGGCGATATTTTTGCCGCTCCCGGTGCACAGCGTCTTTTCCAGGCTCTTCAGATGTTCAAACGTCCTGCCGGCATATTGTTGGTTGTCCTCAACCACTCGGGTGACGTCATGAGCGCCAATATGGCAACACAGTTGGCTGAACGTGCGGGTATCAAAGTGGTGAAACTTCTCACTTGCGATGACATAAGCGCAGGTATCGACACTCCGGACGAAGATCGTCGTGGTCTTGCAGGATGCGTGCCTCTCTTCAAAATCATAGGTGCGGCTGCCGAACAGGGATGCTCTATCGAAGAGATTTACGAGATAGGTAAGAAATTCGTTGACAACACTGCGACATTGGCTGTTGCAATGAAAGGATGTACCCATCCCCAGAACGGCGCAACCATCGCATCTCTGCCTGACGGTATAATGGAGATAGGTATGGGTCAGCACGGTGAAGGCGGTCAGGGTGGTCAGCAGCCTCTCGTTTCAGCCGACGCGACAGCCGAAATCATGATCAACCAGCTCATGAAGAAGGTTAAACCCGCGGCAGGTGACAAGGTGCTTCTGATTATCAACGGTGTGGGCGCTACCACTCACATGGAGCTCTCAATCGTTTATCGTAAGGCTGCCATGGTACTCGAAGCCGCAGGCGTGAATGTGGTATCGGGACGTATCGCCGAGATATTGACAGTTCAGGAACAAGCCGGTTTCCAGATGATTCTCGCCAAATTGGACGACAGACAGGAAGATCTTCTCAAGAACGCTCCGTCAAACGCTCCTTACTGGACGACTCTCGGAAAATGCTGCAAATAATGTGTAACCAATAAATCTCGATAGGGGGTGTCATACCCCTTGTCGAGATTGATTTTCAATAAAAAAGAGATGGAAAAACTCACAGTTGCCGACTTCAAGAAAATGCTCGAAGTGGCAATGAAAAACATTTCGGCACGCGAGGAAGAGTTCTCGAAACTCGACGCCATAACTGGTGACGGTGACCATGGAACGGCAATCGTAACGGCCATGAGCGCGGTTTGCGAAGGAGCGCAGACAGGCACCGAGTTCAAACAGATGCTCAATGACATGGGCTTTAATGTCATGATGAAGACAAGCGGTTCAACAAGTACACTCTTGGGCGGCTTCTTCCTCGGCATGAGCGACAACGCGGCTGGCGAAGAGCTTGACGCGGCAGGTGTAAAGGCAATGTTCAAAGGCGGCTTGGAAGGTGTCAAGAAAAACACCAAGGCTATGCCCGGCGACAAAACCATGATGGACTCTCTGGTCCCCGCCGTGGAGGCTATTTGCGCATGCAACTCTTCTGATATAAAGGAGATTATGAACGCTGGAGCAAAAGCTGCTCTTGAAGGCGCCAAAGCCACTGTAAACATGAAAGCCAACTTCGGTCGTGCGCGTAACTACGGCGAAAAGTCGATAGGTTATGCGGACAGCGGCGCTACATCATGGGCGTGCATGTTCGAGTCATTCGCTCAGGCTCTTTAAATCGACGAGCGGTAATTGTTGAATATAACTTAAATTAAGGAGAAAAATAAAATGGCAGATTTGGACGGTATCCTCGAGAACAAGGAGAAGGATTACGGTATCGGTATTCCCGTTGCAGAACAGCACTTCATGCTTAAAGGCGCTGACAACCTCGATTGGGGTATGAAAGATCGTCTTGCGCGTATCTTCAATGTAAAGAGCGGTCGTACCGTTATGCTCGCGTTCGACCACGGTTATATCATGGGTCCGACATCAGGTCTTGAGCGTCTCGACTTGAGCATCGTGCCTTTGATTGAGTATGCCGACTCGCTCATGTGTACGAGAGGTTCTCTCCGCAGCGTGGTTCCTCCCACATCAAACAAGGCTGTGTGCCTTCGTTCTTCTGCAGGTAGCTCATTGCTTACCGAACTTAACAACGAGTGCATCATCGACCCGGTTGACGCTGTTCGTCTGAACGCTTCTGCAATGGCTGTGATGGTTTCAATCGGCGGTACATTTGAAGCCAAGACGGTTGAAAACCTCTACCGTGCAGTTGATAACGGTTACAAATACGGTATCCCCGTTATGGGTGTGACCGCTGTCGGTCGTGACATGGCGCGTGACGCCCGTTACTTCTCAACAGCTTCTCGTATATGTGCTGAAAACGGTGCCAACATCGTTAAAACATACTACTGCGACGGCTTTGCCAAAGTGGTTAACTCATGCCCCGTGCCCATCGTGATAGCAGGTGGTAAGAAATTGCCCGAAAAAGAGGCTCTCGAACTCTGCTACAAAGCAATCAATGAAGGTGCTGCTGGTGTTGACATGGGTCGCAATGTCTTCCAGAGCGAGGCTCCTAAAGCCATGATACAGGCGGTTCGCGGTGTCGTTCATGACAACTTGACCGCAGATCAGGCTTATGAAATGTATCTCGATTTGGCGAAAAAGACCAAATAATAAATTTTAAAGAATCCGACAGACGGCCGGTGAGCCGTGCCGTCTGTCTTTTTAGAAACACTCACAGCAAAAGACTTATGAAACATATCAGAAAAATATTGTTCCTGTCGCTGGCTCTTTTCTGTTCGTCATCTCTCTTCGCAAAAGGGGAACAATATCTTGTTTCCGGGTCGGGATGGGATAAGGTGGCCATAATCGACAGCGAAACCAAAAGACCGGTATGGGTTGCCTCACTGCCCGAGGGCGGCGAATGCAACAGCGTGGTTTACACTAAAAACGGAGCTGTGGCTTTCTCTTACAGCAGAGGCGCGCAAATGGTTGATATGACGGGTCGTGTGCTGTGGGATTACAAAGTGGACGAAGGAGAAGAGGTTCAGTCGATAGTGGAACACAAGGGTAAATTTATCCTTGGTGTTTGCGGTAACCCTTCTTCAATAGTGGTGCTCGACCGTTTCGGCGGTGAAAAGAGCGTCATTGAGTTTGAGACAGGAATAAAACAGCCTCACGCACAGTTCCGTCAGATAAGGGTGGCTTCTAACGGAAACTATCTGATTCCCCTTCTCAACGGTAAGGTTATGGAACTGAACGAAGAGGGCGAGTGTGTCAAAACCTATGAGGTAGGCGGCGGTCTTTTCTCGCTCACTCAGCTTCCTGACGGCAAATGGCTTGTGCCGCAGGGCGATGCTCACAGTTTTGTGGAATATGACCCGCAGAAAGGCGAGGTGGTAAAGAAATACACCTCTGAGGATGTCGGCATAAAACTCGGTTTTGTCGCGCAGGTGGTACGTTATAAAGACGGAAACACGCTTGTGTGCAACTGGCTCCGTCACGGCGGCGATAAAACCCAGCCCATGTTGTTCCTTTTGGATGCACAGAACAATGTGGTGTGGAGCGTCGATAAGAGCGACAAGGGTATAGGCGACATATCTGCCGTTGAACCCGTAGGCGGTAAGTTTTTCAAATAGAACCCGATATATAATATTAAGAAATAAATCAAACGAACAATAACCATGAAGAGAACGATTTTATCGTGCATGCTTTTTGCTGCCATGACGTGTTGGTCTCCTCTCTTTGCGCAGGAGTGGGGCGATGCCGTTGTGAATGCAAAAAAGGAGGTTGCAGCCTCTCTCGCCAAGGCAGGAATGCCCAAGAGTGAGATCGTGCGCAGAGGAGAACGCGCCAAGAGCGTTACCGTCGATGTTTCAGGTCTCGACAAGCTGGCTGTTCTTGTCAGCGTGACCGGAAAAGGAAACGGTAATGACCAGTTGGTGATGGCCAACGGCAAACTCGTGGCCGAAGACGGAACGACAGTCACTTTGGACCGTGCACAGAAAGATTATTTCATGTTCCCCGGTGGCATAAGTTACAATCAGAACAGATATCGCCGTCCCATAACCATTAGCGGTACACGCTATGACAACGGTATGGTTATGAACCCCAACGGCGAACTCGTACTGAAACTTGACAAGAAATACAAAACGCTCACATTGGAACTCGGTCTTGACGACTTCTCGTCAAGAGAGGGTGCCGTTCGCGTAGATTTCCAGAACGTGGCTTCTCGCGATGTGCTTAACTCTCTGTTGGCAATAAACCATCAGGAGGTCAATGATTTCGTGAAGCTGGGTCTGGTTTACACTCCCGCATGGGCAAACGAACTCGACAATGCCTATATAGAGAAGAGCGCAGCCAAACACATAGTAGGCAAACTCATCAACCCGAGTTATTTCAATGCTCTTTTGGCAAAAGTTGACGCATCGAAACCCGAAGCGGCTAAAGAATATGTTGATATATTCAACAGTGCCAAGAAGGTGTTGTTTGTTCAGAGCAAGTTCAAATGGCTCAATGCGGCAAGCATAAAAGATGCCTTTGCCGACATGAAGACAATCGAAGGTTTCGACGCTGCTGCTGTTGAACCCAAGGTTAACGAGCTGTTGTCTTTGCTTGCCTCTAACATAAATATCTATAACGGTTCAGAAGAGGAGCTTGCCAAAGCTGAAAAAGCGCTTTCATTGCAGAGAGAGATAATGCTCGCCAACCCCTACCTCAAATCAGGTAACATATTGGTGGGACGTTACCGTCTCGGCGACAACGCACGTACTGCAATGGGTCCCCAGCTCGGTACTCAGGCCAACAACTGGTCTAACCAGATGTCTGCTCCCCGTATGGGCTTCGACGCAGAGATTGCCGAACTCATGGATGTGGCAGGCGACATGTCAACACGTTCTATCTACAAACCCGAGGGCGGAAGCTCTGTTCCCGACCTTCACCTGCACTGGAACGCCGACAGAATGATGTTCTCTGCAATCAACGAGAAAGGTCTCTGGGGCGTATTCGAAGTGGGTGTCGATGGTAAGAACGCGAAAGAGCTCGTGACCGTCGATGACGAGGACCTCGAGTTCTTCGATGCGGCATATCTTCCCAACGGTAAGATTATGGCAGTGTCAAACATCGGTTATCAGGGTGTACCTTGTGTCGATGGTGAGGATGCCGTAGGTAACATGGTGCTCTACAATCCCGAAGACCGCAACCTCAGACGTATCACATTCGACCAGGATGCCAACTGGAATCCCGTCGTGATGAACAATGGTAAGTTGATGTATGTACGTTGGGAATATACCGACCTTACACACTACTTCTCTCGTTTCGTCATGCACATGAACCCTGACGGAACCGAAGCCAAAGCGCTTTACGGTAGTGGCGGTTACTTCCCCAACAGTACCTTTGACGTACAGCCTCTTCCCGGTTCTGCGTCTGCGTTCATCTCAATCATTTCAGGTCACCACGGTATCGCCCGTACAGGCCGTCTCATGATTTTCGACCCCGCAAAAGGTCGTAAAGAGCTGAAAGGTCTCGTTCAGGAGATTCCGTTCCGTAACAGAGAGGTAATTCCCGAAATCAAAGACGAACTTGTCAACGGTGTATGGCCTCAGTTCATGAAACCTTATCCCATCTCTGACAAATATTTCCTCGTTTCTGCAAAACTCGAAGAAGAGTCTCTTTGGGGTATCTATCTGGTGGACGTATTCGACAACGTAACTCTGATTGCCGAATTTGAAGGCGAAGGTTTGAACAACCCGATTCTTCGTGAAAAACGCCCCATTCCTCCCGTTATCCCCGACAAGGTTGATTTGTCAAAGAAAGATGCGACAGTCTTTATTCAGGATATATATGAAGGTGAAGGTCTTCCCGGTGTTCCCCGCGGCGAGGTTAAGAAACTGCGTGTGTTCGCTTACGAATACGCTTATGTGAACTCTCCCTCTAACCATGCGGCTCAGGGTATCCAGAGCGGTTGGGATATCAAACGACTGCTCGGTGAAGTACCCGTTCAGGAAGACGGTTCCGTTATCTTCAAGATTCCCGCAAACACTCCTATCTCGCTTCAGCCTCTCGACTCAGAGGGACGTGCGATACAGTGGATGAGAAGCTGGCTTACAGGTATGCCCGGTGAAACGGTATCTTGCGTCGGATGTCACGAAGACCAGAACCAGATGCCCGTGCCTAAATCTACCATTGCCCAGAAGATGAAACCTCTCGAAATAGAGGCTCCCGAGGGTGGTACACGAGCTTTCACTTTCGAACTTGAAATACAGCCCATTCTCGACCGTGCATGCGTCGCTTGCCACAACGAGAACAGCTCTATAAACTTTACTTCAGGACGTTACGATGACCGTCTTGGATTCTCTGAAAGCTATCTCCAGTTCCATCCCTACTTCCGTCGTCAGGGCCCCGAAGCCGATATTTACGTTATGAAACCGTACGAATATCACGCTTCTACATCTCCGATGATTCAGATGCTCAAAAAAGGACACCACGGAGTGGAACTCACAGACAAAGAGTGGCGTACTCTTTATAACTGGATTGACTTCAACTGTCCTTATTACAGCACATTCAATAATGTGAACGACTTTAGAGGTCAGGACCAGGTGAAACGTCGTATGGAACTTGCCAAGAAGTACAACAACATGGTTGTCGATTGGCAGAAAGAGATAGACGACTATGCCGCTTATCTTAAAGCCAAAGGTCCGGTTGAACCCGTACTTCCCGTAGAGACAAAAGAAACTCTCAAAGACGTTAAAGTCAAAGGATGGCCCTTCACGGCAGAACAGGCTGTTGAGAAACAGGATGCTCTTGGTGAAACACGCAAAGAGATTGAGGTCGCTCCCGGCGTGAAGATTGTTTTGCGCAAAGTGCCCGCAGGTTCATTCGTTATGGGTGACAACCGTTACGGTCTCGATGCTAAGGAGGTTAAAGCCAAGATAGACAAACCGTTCTGGATTGGTGCGTTTGAGATAACAAACGAACAGTTCTGCGCTCTTGTTCCCGAACATGACAGCAGATATATCGCTCAGCAGTGGAAAGACCATACCACTCCCGGTTATCCCGCTAACCTTCCCGATCAGGCAGTGACAAGAGTCTCTTACGAAGATGCAGTCGAATATTGTCGTCTGCTCTCTGAAAAGACAGGTTTCAAAGTCACTCTCCCGACAGAGGAACAGTGGGAATGGGCTTGCCGCGCAGGTTCTGACCAGCCCACATGGTATGGTAACCTCAATACAGACTTCTCTAAATATGCCAACCTTGCAGACGTACAGCTCGAGAAGATGGCCGTTTCAGGTATCGACCCGCAGCCTATGCCCAAAACAAGCTTCTGGTATAAATATTACAACTTCCTGCCCAAAGTAGAGGGTGTGGATGATGGTAATATGCTCCTCGAGCCCAAAGGTGGTATGTATGAGGCTAACCCGTGGGGTCTCTATGACATGATTGGTAACGTTGAAGAGTGGACAAGCTCTGACTACAAACCGTATGATGTCAAGAAACTTCCCGAAGGCGAACAGGTTTATAAAGTAGTTCGTGGCGGTTCTTGGTGGGATAGACCCAAAGACGCTACCTCTTACACCCGTCGTCACTTCCTTCCTTGGCAGAAAGTACACGATTGCGGTTTCCGTATCGTTGTAGATGAGGAATAGTCGATTATCCAAATAAAAAAAGACGGCTCAATATTATATTGAGCCGTCTTTTTTATTTAGATATCGACTATTTCTCATCTACAACGATACGGAAACCGCAATCGTGTACTTTCTGCCAAGGAAATATATTTGTTATTACGTTTTTACTTATTTCTTGCGAAGTTTTCTGAGGGTACCTTCGGCGGGAGTTACTTTGTCCCTCGGGGGCACAGCTACTTTGACCATGTCATATTCATTTGGTTCATTGTCTTTTTAGAAGTCAGCGTCTCTTAGTGTATTGCCTTCGAAAAATGAAAATGAAGAAGATGAAAAAGAATGTGACGGGGTACGCTTGCCAACCTGTCGAGGATAAAATAGAAATTCGGGAAACAGGAAAACGGGGAAACAAGGGTCAATTTTTTGAAAATTAA
>CASDZP010000003.1 GCA_949285535.1 uncultured Alistipes sp. | reverse complement strand
AAAGGGGAAAAAGCATTTACTTACATTATAAAAGAGAATATCACCGTGAAAGCCCGTTGCTCTGTGTAGAGTTGATTTTCCAATCATATTTCCCCTCCGAAAGGCATCTTTGGGGGAGTCGAAATCGAGTTTCTCCTGCGTTTTTGTTTACCTTGGACTGCAATCCTTTCCTTTATCCGCTGTAGCGTAGCGATGTTGAAAACAGCACCTTTTGGGATATATTACTGGATGAGCTTGATTCCCCCTTTCTGCCATGCCGGAATACGGGTCGGTGAAGTAGATGTCCACCCTGAGCCTGTATGTCAAGACCTTGGGCAAGGAGAACTCTGTAACGTTTCGGTGGTTAATCTTAAATAAAACAAAAACACCCGACTTTACATTCTTGGGTGTAAAATCGGGTGTTTATTGTGCAAAACATTGATTTTCAATGCTTATTGCGGAGAGAGAGGGATTCGAACCCCCGGTGCCTCTCAGCACAACGGTTTTCAAGACCGCCGCATTCGACCGCTCTGCCATCTCTCCGGGCACAAAGGTAGATAAAATTATATTACCTGCAAATTTTTTAATCGTTTTTTTAAGTATTTTTTACACTTCACCCCACAACTCACTGAATCACATCACAATAAAAAACAAATACTTCAAATATAGATTATGACACAACAATTATGAACAAATATGCCATATAATAAAGATAAATATATGATACAGACTGTATTTTACTTTATATAACAGATATAGCGATAAAAAAGCCGCGCCACAAGTAATGTGCGGCACGGCATATATACTATATGATTTTACATCGGTATAATTACATTGACTTTTTATCTGGGTGTATCTGTCGATACCGATACCGCCGCCAAATCATCAAAGAATCCCGTATATGATTTCGTTACGGCTTCGGCTCCGTCTATTTCTATCGGGGAGTCGGCACGCAGTGCGCTGACGGCTATTGACATTGCCATACGGTGGTCGCCGTGACTTGAGAGTGACACGCCGCCTTTAATGTCGCCGCCTTTCACGATAAGCGCGTCGTCATAAGAGCCGTCAATCTCTATACCCATGGCGCGATACAGCTCTATAAGCACTTTTGCCCTGTCGCTCTCCTTATGGGTCAGTCGTCCTGTTCCGAGAAGAGTGCTTTCGCCTCTGCATCCTGCCGCCAGAGCCACGAGAGCGGGGAACAGGTCGGGGCAATGTGTGGCGTCGAACGAGAAGCTGTTGAGCGGGGCGCGACTCACCGTCACCTGCTCCCACTCTATCGAGATTGACGCACCGGCATAGTCCAACGCTTCGAGTATTGCCTTATCAGCCTGCATAGACCTGCCGTGCAGGTTCTTGACCGTTATGTTGCCGCACAGCGCGCCAGCCACAAGCAGACACGAAGCACCGCTCCAGTCTCCTTCAATATTATAGCATTGGGGAGTGTAACGCTGTCCACCTTTGACAAAGAATCGGGTATAGTCGTCATTGGTCACATGCACCCCGAACGAGCGCAACACCTCACAGGTCATGTCTATATATGGACGGGAAGCGAGGTTATCGACTATAATTGTCGAATCGCCCTCCGCCAATGGCAAGGCGGTAAGCAACCCTGTGAGAAACTGCGAACTTATGCTGCCGTCAATTTCGACCTCTCCGCCGTGCAAAGGTCCGCGTACACGTAAAGGCAGATGTCCGTCGGTCGTTTCAATCTCCACGCCGAGACTGCGTAAGGGTGCCTCCATCATAGAGACGGGTCTTGAGAGTATCGAGCCGTGCCCCGTCACGGTCACCTCCCCCGACGACAGGGATGCAACAGGGGTAAAAAGTCGTGTCGAGAGTCCCGATTCGCCAATATTGAGCACACCCGACCCTAAAGATGAGGGCGACACACCGCATATCACGACATCGTTACCCTCTCTCTGTACCGATGCGCCGAGGGATTGGGCGACAGATAGCGCGGCGTCTGTATCGTCGCAACTGCCGATGTTTCTCAACACGGATTCACCATGCGCAAGAGCGGCGACGGCGACGGCTCTCTGCGCGTAACTTTTAGACGAGGGGGCTGTGACTGTGCCATGAACAGACGATGGCGATATAATTTTTTTCATGTTGTTTCTGTTATTGTAATACGACAAATTTAATCTTTTTAAAGAGACAAACATTCCGTCGCGGAAAAAATTGCGCTTCTTGAGCGAAAAAAACATTATATTTGCATGATTTGTAACAGTATCTGGAAATGTTTATAACAAAAATATTATCGGAGATAGGACGATACATGATGCTCATGGGCAAGGTGTTCAGTCGTCCGGTCAAGGGAATGGTTTTTCGTCGTCAGCTTCTTGATGAGATGGAGAAACTGGGTCTCAACTCTGTCGGCATTGTGGCGATTATATCCGTATTCATGGGTGCGGTTGTCGCGCTTCAGATGGCAATCAACCTCGAATCGCCGTTTCTGCCCAAATACCTCATCGGTTACGCCACACGTGAATCGTTGATTTTGGAGTTCAGCTCTACGGTTGTCGCGTTGATATTGGCGGGCAAGGTCGGGTCGAACATCGCCTCGGAGATAGGTACGATGAGGATTACCGAGCAGATAGACGCACTTGAGATTATGGGTGTCAACTCCGCCAACCACCTGATATTGCCTAAAATTATCGCCGCGATGATATTCTTCCCGCTGCTCACGATGATGAGTATGATTGTGGGTGTGATAGGCGGCTACTCTATTGTCTTTACCGTTGACATGATGACCCCCGACGACTTCATGCAGGGTCTTTTGAGCGACTTCAGACCCTATCTGGTTTTCTACGGTGTCAGCAAAATGGTGGTTTTCGCCTTCATAATAACGTCTGTTTCCGCATATTACGGATACTATGCCAAAGGCAACTCCCTCGAAGTGGGGCGTTCGAGCACACAGGCGGTGGTTTCGAGTACCATTGTCGTTTTGATATTCGACATGATTCTCACGAAACTTTTCTTCAATTACTAAAAGGATGATTAAAGCAGAAAACATATCAAAACATTTCGATGACCATATTGTCCTCGACAATGTTTCGGCTACTTTCGAGACGGGTAAGACGAACCTGATAATAGGACAGAGCGGTTCGGGCAAGACGGTGTTGCTCAAATCGTTGCTCGGCTTACACCAGATAGACGAGGGGCGCATCTTCTATGACGATGTATGTTACAGCTCGCTGGGGTTCAACGAGAAGAAGGAGATACGCAAGCAGGTGGGGATGCTCTTTCAGGGTGGCGCGCTATTCGACTCGCTCACCGTTGTGGATAACGTCAAGTTTCCGCTCGATGTCTTTACCGATTACAGCGAGAGCGAGAAACTCGACATAGTGCACGACACCTTAAAAAAGGTTCGTCTGGACAAGGCTTACGACCTCTATCCTTCGGAGATAAGCGGGGGTATGGTCAAGCGTGTATCAATCGCGCGTGCCATTGTCATGAAACCGCGTTACCTATTCTGCGACGAGCCCAACTCGGGTCTCGACCCGCTGACTTCTGTGGTGATAGACAACCTTATCAAGGAGGTGACAGAGGAGTACGGGATAACGACTATCATCAACACCCACGACATGAACTCTGTAATGGAGATAGGCGAGACGGTGACGTTCATCTATCAGGGCAAGATGTGGTGGAGAGGCAGCAAGGATGATATTCTCTCCTCTGACAACAAGGAACTTAACGATTTTGTATTTGCCTCGGCAATGGCGAAGAGGGCACGACAGAACATGTAATATGAACACGACGGGAACGCTTTTCAGAGTATCAATCTTCGGCGAGTCGCATGGAGAAAAGGTCGGAGTTGTAATCGACGGAGTACCCGCGGGCATCATGCTCTCGGAGGACGACCTCAACGCCGATCTGGATAGACGCAGGGCGGGTGCGAAAGGCACGACCCCTCGTAAGGAGTCGGACGCGCCGCATATCGTCAGCGGGGTATTTGACGGACACACCACGGGTGCACCGCTAACGATACTTTTCGACAACGAGAACACGCTAAGCGGAGACTATTCCAACCTGATAAAACATCCGCGTCCGGGTCACTCCGACTTTGTGGCGCGAGTAAAATATGACGGTTTCAACGACTATCGAGGCGGCGGTCACTTCTCCGGACGGATAACGCTCGGCATGGTGGCTGCGGGAGCGTTGGCAAAGAAGATACTCGCCTCAAAAGGGATAAAGATATCGGCGGAGGTTACGTCGATAGGCGGCGACACGGAGAAACGCCACTGGTCAGTAATCATAGAGCAGGCTTTGACCTCATGCGACTCTGTCGGCGGCATCGTGGAGTGTCGTGCGGAGGGAGTACCCGTAGGTCTGGGAGAGCCTTTCTTCGACTCGGTGGAGGCTCGACTGTCACATCTGCTCTTCTCCATACCTGCAGTAAGAGGGGTCGAGTTCGGAGACGGATTCGCCTCGGCGGCGCAGAAAGGGTCGGAGCATAACGACAGGATAAAAGACGGCGAAGGACACACCTTCACGAATCATGCGGGAGGCGTTAACGGAGGTATCACAAACGGGAACGACATAGTGTTCCGAATAGCGGTAAAACCCACGTCGAGCATAGCCACTACACAGATGACATACGACTTCGACACGAACAAAGTCGAACCGCTGATGATAAAGGGACGACACGACGCCTGCATAGCCTTGCGTGTACCCGTGATAGCTGAGGCGGCGGCAGCGATAACGCTGGTGGATTTCATGCTGATGCGGGAGGGGTATCGAAAGAGATAGCCTTTTACATATATAAAGACAAAAAGACGGACACTTACGTTGTCCGTCTTTTTTTATGTTATGCCTTCATATTACTGTACTAAAATATTGAGGCAATCGCCTGAACGCACAAGATAAGGAACACCATCGCCACGGGATAGACAGTTGCGTATGCTATTGACGGCGCGGGGCTGTCGGTCATGGAGTCGGCGGCGGCAAGACCGGGTGTGCTTGTCATACCGCCCGTTATCGTTCCCAACAGGTCAAAGATGTTTATTTTAAAGAATCTCATACCCACGAATGCGGCTGCTATCATCGGCGCAAGGGTCACCACTATACCGGCGATAAAAAGGCTCCAACCCTCACGTTGGATAGTCTCGACAACGCTCTGCCCTGCCGATGTACCGACCCCCGCAAGGAACAGCAACAGACCGAGCTGTCGCAACAGCTGATTGGCTGAACTCGACATCGACCAGACAACGGGTCCTGTCTTACCTTTCGCGCTGAGCAACAACGCCATGACGAGAACTCCACCTGTCAGTCCGAACGAGAAAGAGAATGTATCGCCAAGCGACAGCGTGAGGCGGCCGAACAGCACTCCGAGCACGATACCGAGCGCAATGGGGAAGAAGTCGGTATCGGAGAGTTTTTTCGCATCGTTACCCAGCAGTTTTGTCAGCTCTGACAAGTCGCCCTTACGTCCCACGATAGTCAGTTTATCACCCCATCGAAGTTGAAGGTTTGGAGTAGGCGGCAGGTCTATACCCGAACGGCGCACTCTGGTGACGGTACAGTTGAAGTTGGATGATATGTTGAGTGACGACAGACGCATATTGACAAGTGCTTTGTTGGAGACGATTGCCGTTACAAGGTCGAGTTCCACGCCAAGCGGCAGGTCCTCCTCCACTTTTGAGCCAACGAATTGTTCGAGTTTGTCGAGTGCGGCATCGGTACCCACGGCTTTTATGAGGTCGCCGTGAGAGAGTCGGCTGTTACCCGTAGGCAAAAGATATTCGCCGTCATGTTTGATGCGTGAGACAACCGCGCCGCCCGTGATGACCCTGAGGTTCATCTCCGAGAGGGTTTTATCGGTGAATGCGATGTTTTCCACACGGCAGGTACGTGTCGCTATTTCAGGGTATCTGCTTCTGTCCTCGTTTGCCATCTCACGTTCCACATCGGCGAGATTTATTTTGCACAATCTGGGCAGCAGTTTGACGAAGAGGATGACGCCTATGACACCGAACGGATATGCGATACCGTATGCGACGGCGGTATCGTCACCCGCTATCTCTTTGGCGGTGGCGAGACCTGGAGTGCTGGTAAGGGCACCCGTAAGGATACCTGTGGTTGCGGCGGTATCGAGACCGAAGAGGTAGCGCATGGCTACGGCGGCAATGGCTGCGGTCGAGACTATCACGAGAGATATGATGACAAGTGAACGTCCCTTGGAGCGGAACGAGCGGAAAAATCCGGGTCCCGCCTGTATGCCTATGGTGAAGATGAACAGCACCATTCCGAAGTCGCTCAACGACGAGGGTATAACCACTCCGAAGTGACCGAAAAGCAATGCCACGAAGATGACGGCAGACACATCAAGCGATATGCCTTTGATGTTGATACGTCCGAGCATAAAACCCAACGCGATAATCACGAAAAGAGCGAAATATGGCGATTGCAACAAGTCTGTTAAAAATGATGGCAACAATCCGTTCATACTCAATATTTTTTGTTTAATGAGCCGCAAAGATACCGATTTGGGGTGAGATAAAAAAACACATGAAGTTTTTTGTCTCACCTCAAATCGGTATCTTTTACAAGATGTCTCCGACGGCGCTCCCGCGGGGCTTACTTTGTCACTCGACAAAGTAAGACAAAACGAGGGGCACAGCCCCTTTTAACCATGTCACACTCATTTGGCTCATTGTCTCTTACGAAGTCTGCCCCTTCCCGTGCATAGCCTAACGCCCCTCACAAACTTCCCACCACCCAATTTCCATGCAAAAAACAATACAACCGACACTCGCAAACTCCCCACCTCTCCAAACTCACGCGGTTATTGTAAAATATACAGGAATACAATGTTGGCACGACAACAGTTTCAAAAAAAGACAATAAAAAACCTTTTTTGAGACATTTTTTTGTATATTTGCCAATATAGGTTCGATTGACAATAACCCTAAACCATCGAACATTGTTGTAGAACAACATATCTGCACATAAAATGAAAAACCCGAACAAAGAAGAACCCAATATATCCATTTTGGTAGCCTACCACAAAAACGACGTAATATACAGAGACACGACATATACCCCTATTCACGTCGGCAGAAGCATATCACCCGTATCTCTTGAGATGATGGGTGATGACACGGGTGACAACATAAGTCACAAGAACGGCTCTTTCTGCGAGCTGACCGCTTTGTATTGGGCATGGAAGAACCTGAAAGGAGTAGATTTCATCGGATTATGTCATTACAGAAGATTTTTCGACTTCCACAACATGATACATCCCGCTTATTCTTACAAGATGGCGGATGTCGAAAAATTCGACAGATATGATTTGTCAATCCCCGATTTTCTGAAAAAAAACTTAAAGACGGTTGTGTAGTCGTAAGCAAACCTATGTTTCTGAACAAAACACTATTTGCACACTATTGCAGAAGTCATTTTAAATCCGACTTCCAAAAACTAAGGGAGATTGTTTTTGAGAACGGCTCCAACGAATTTACGGAAGCCTTTGACAAGGTAATGTTGAGCAACCGCTTGTCGCCTTACAATATGTTCATAATGTCATGGGACGACTTTGACGGTTACTGCTCATGGCTTTTCGACGTTCTGTTCAAGCTGGAGACAAGAATAGACATCTCAAAATATGACCGATACCAGAAACGAATATTCGGTTTTATGGCGGAAAGACTTCTCTCGGTATATATGCAGGCAAAAGGTAAAAAACGGATTTATTACCCTGTAATTCAGTTTGTGGACGGGAAAGATGTCAAAAACCGCTCCCTGCCAGGACAAATATTCAGCACATTGAACAAAAAATTAATGTTCATGTTTAACTCAAAACCGAAAGAGTACCCAAATCTTTAATTTGGTATAATGCCGCAAAAGCAGACATTCAAGACAAAAACAAATACACCCTCAAATCACTTTTTGACTTGAGGGTGTATTTTTGTGTATATCCGATTTAATTATTTGAATCTTATTCCGATTTTACCGCTCAACGAATTGGCATATCCTTTCTTGAATACACCCACCGCCGTTTGAGTATTGCATCTGTCGAGAGAATAGGCTATCGCAAAGGTGACACCCAATTTTTTTGAAACACGGTAAAGACATCCGACCGACGGTTCAAACATGATACCGCCCATCTCGTTACCGCCCAAAGATACGGTATAACCCAAATCGGCTGAGACGAAAGGAGAAAAACGCC
The DNA here is from genome assembly GCA_949285535.1 of uncultured Alistipes sp. GTDB lineage: Bacteria > Bacteroidota > Bacteroidia > Bacteroidales > Rikenellaceae > CASDZP01. The sequence continues at coordinate 113,050 of CASDZP010000003.1, read as the reverse complement.
CCTTCATTATGTCATAAGTACCTCTGACGAAAATAGGCAGACCGAACTCATTTACAACATGACTTTTTATCAATGTCTGACCCTCATAAACATTCTCTTTGTAATGAAAGTTCTTCAAGCCGAGACCGCCGCCCAACGATAATTTGTCATTGAACAGATAGTTTCCCGCCACCTCTACGCCGGCTACATTAAAAACACTGCCTGCCACACACGTACCGTACGACAATGATACAGTTGTAGCGTAACGAGCCTCTCTTTCCATAGCAGGAGCAACATGGACAACAGGAGCAACAGGAGCGACAGGTGCAGCAGGAGCGACAGGTGCTTTATGTCTGATAGGCTCTACCGCTTTTGACGGTTCTGACTTTTCAACGACAGCCGCTTTTGACGGAGGCAAAACAGGTGTAGGTTCGCTCATCTGAGGCTCGGGTCTGACAGACGGAGAGACGGGAGGTACGACAGGAACTCCAGTTACAGGCTTGACAGGCTCATACGACTCCAATGTTATCCTCTCGATTTGCTTAATCTCGCATTTGATTATACTGCCGTTGTCCATGGCGATTGTTACGCCTTGAGACGGCACGAACTCAACAATCTTGCCTTTTATCACAGAGCCGTTTTTAAGATAGACGACATTGATGTCACCGGAAGAAGGTACCGACTGTCCCCACCCGTAAAACGAACAGAAAGCGCACAGAAACAGTGCTATAAGAATCTTTTTCATAAAATAAATTTATACGCCTCGGTCAAAAGATTTCGTCTGAATCCAAAATATTTTCTCTTTTCGCGAAAACTTCCCCAAGCAGGGTCAAATATACACAAATTATTCCAAAAACAAGAACCACGCCCGTTTCGGGGATGTCAGGCAACGTTTAAAACAGTCTGTATCCGTTATAAAAAGAGAAACCGAATGTCGGTTGACATTCGGTTTGCTCAAGACTATGTGTCGTAATGTTATTTGCAAGCCTCTTCGATAGCCACCGCAACAGCAACGGTTGCGCCTACCATCGGGTTGTTACCCATTCCGAGGAAGCCCATCATTTCCACGTGAGCGGGAACTGATGAAGAACCTGCGAACTGAGCGTCAGAGTGCATACGACCCATGGTGTCGGTCATACCGTAAGAAGCGGGACCCGCAGCCATGTTGTCGGGGTGAAGGGTACGACCTGTACCGCCACCTGATGCAACAGAGAAGTATTTACGGCCGATAGCCATGCACTCTTTCTTGTAAGTACCTGCAACGGGGTGCTGGAAACGAGTGGGGTTTGTCGAGTTACCGGTGATTGATACATCGACACCTTCAGCCATCATGATGGCAACACCTTCACGCACGTCGTTCGCACCGTAGCATTTAACTTTTGCACGAAGACCGTTTGAGTACGCTTTTTCCTTAACTACTTTGAGTTCGCCTGTGTAGTAGTCGAAGTCTGTCTGTACGTATGTGAAGCCGTTGATACGAGAAATAATCATAGCGGCGTCTTTACCCAGACCGTTGAGGATTACGCGCAGGGGCTCTTTACGAACCTTGTTCGCTTTTTCAGCGATTTTGATTGCACCTTCTGCGGCAGCGAATGACTCGTGACCTGCGAGGAAAGCGAAACATTTGGTTTCATCGCGGAGCAACATCGCTGCGAGGTTACCGTGACCGAGACCTACTTTACGGTCGTCGGCAACAGAGCCTGCGATACAGAAAGCCTGGAGGCCTTCACCTATCGCTTCAGCAGCTTCAGCAGCTGTTTTAGCGCCTTTTTTGATAGCGATGGCGGCGCCTACAACATACGCCCAAGCAGCGTTTTCGAAGCAGATGGGCTGAGTTTCCTTACAGATAGTGTAAGGGTCGATACCTTTTGAGTCGCAGATAGCCTTAGCTTCGTCTATATCTTTGATGCCGTAGCTGTTAAGAACGGAATTGATTTTACCGATACGGCGGTCGTAACTTTCAAATAATGCCATTTTGTTTTCTCCTTACTTGTGTTAGATGAATAATTCTGTCCGCCTTGATTATTTCTGACGGGGATCGATATAAGAAGCGGCATCGGCGAAACGGCCGTATGTACCTTTTGCTTTTTCGAGCGCTTCATTGGCATTGACGCCGTTTTTGACCATATCCATGAATTTGCCGAGGTGAACGAACTCGTATCCGATTACTTCACCGTCAGCGTCCAACGCCATACGGGTGCAGTATCCTTCGGCCATTTCGAGGTAACGAACGCCTTTTGCCAAAGTGCCGTACATTGTACCTACCTGGCTGCGGAGACCTTTACCGAGGTCTTCGAGACCTGCGCCGATGGGGAGACCGCCTTCAGAGAAAGCTGACTGTGTACGACCGTAAGCTATCTGCAAGAAGAGTTCACGCATTGCAGTATTGATGGCGTCGCAAACCAAGTCGGTGTTGAGAGCCTCGAGGAGAGTCTTGCCGGGGAGGATTTCAGAAGCCATTGCGGCAGAGTGAGTCATACCCGAGCAACCGATTGTTTCCACGAGAGCCTCCTGAATGATACCGTCTTTCACATTGAGGGTAAGTTTGCAGGCACCCTGCTGAGGTGCGCACCATCCCACACCGTGAGTAAGACCCGAGATGTCGGTTATCTGTTTTGATTTAACCCATTTGCCCTCCTGGGGGATGGGAGCACAGCCGTGGCACTGACCCTGCTTTACGACACACATGTGTTCTACTTCGTGTGAATAAATCATTTCGATTGTTTTTGTGATATTATACATGGGGCGGTCCGACACGAAAAGCTCCTGCCGAAGCCGCATCCGTTTCTTTTCCGCAAAGATACAATTTCTTTTAAAAAAATCAGAAAATTTAGCTCACTTTTATTATTCCGTCAATACCCAAAAGCGACTATTTCTGTTTCGTTTCACCTGTCGCCGCGCACACCCGCTTCGGATTGTCTTTCAACGTGACTGTTCCGCGACATGCTTTTTAAAAGAAACGGACATCACGGCTTTTATGGTATATCTAACACGTTTTTTAAAACAAAAACATAAAAAACGTAAAAAAACATCATTTATACGAACACATATAAGACACTAATTAAAAACAACTTAACTAACACAACACACAAAACAACCGAAAAAAACATCAAAAAAATACGTCAAAAAATTTGCACAATCAAAAATTAGCTGTATCTTTGCATCCGTAATCGAAAACGATTAACAATCCTCGTTAGCTCAGTCGGTTAGAGCACCTGACTGTTAATCAGGGGGTCCTAGGTTCAAGTCCTAGACGAGGAGCTCACAAAAACGATGCGATACAATATGTATCGCATCGTTTTTTTATATCTGTTTCTGCCCTATCTTTCAGTCTATCAGTTTATCGGTTTATCACCTTATCACCCCATATTACGGTATGCCGAAGGAGAACATCCGACTGCTTTTTTAAAATAGACCCCGAAGAACGATTGGTTGGCGAAATTCAGCATGTCGCTAATCTGCTGCACGGAATATTGTCTGCTTCGGAGCAACGCCTTGGCTTCCAAAATTACATAATCGCGAATCCAGTCGCCCGCATGGCGTCCGCTGACTGCATAAACTGCCTGCGAAAGATATTTTGGCGTTATGCACATTTTGTCGGCATAAAATCCTATGCTTCTCTCTGTCGAATAGTATTGTTTCAACAGCTGCATGAAACGGTCGAAAAGCTGTTTTTTGCGAGAGCCGTGTTTCGTCTCGTCTTTATCGACATAAGGTTCCATGAAGCGACACCCGTTGTAATACAACACCTGCATATGACATTTCAATATCTCACGCGCATATTTGGAATCTGCATCTCCTATCTTTCTGCGAATGGCTCTGTAAGTTTCAAGGAACTCCTCCATTTGCGGGTCTGTCAAACTAAGGACGGAATGTGCGGACAGGAATTTTCGCATCACGATAGCCATCCGCGAATTCTGCTCGTCAGGAATGAAATAGTTGTTTGAAAAAGCTATTATTCCGACACGGCAATCTTCCGAAAACTCCAGCCCCTGCCCTATCGCCCCCGCCTGCACTATAAGCAAATCGTTTCGCTCCAACCTCTGTTCAACGAGGTTGAGACCGACCCTTACAAACCCCCTCAAACAAAACAACAGCATCGTAAATTGCACCCTAAACGGATAGTGCGAGGCAATCAGTGAATTGGACTCCAAATCTTTCGATATGCAGGCACCGTTGTCGGGTTCATCGAAATTATCTGCCGCCACAAACTCATCGTTAAAAACAGACAGACGCTCCTTGAAGGGCATCATAATAAGATTCAATATGTCGAACTGCTTTGCGTACTGCATTTTCAATCACAAACAGATATTAATACACTTTTTCACCGACCGAACTGCTCAAATCGTCTCTTTCGGTACAAATTTACTTATTTGAATAAAAAACAAAGTATTTTCAAGAACAAAAAGCATGATTTGTCATCCTTTTGAACAATTTTCAAGCAAAGAGCGACAAAACAATCACCTCAAAAAAGAGATATTTGCAATATCATTTAATCCGCAAACAAGAAAGAAAAACAAAATAAAATGAAAGGTAAAAAATTGATTGCGGTCGCCATACTGTTGTTGTGCGGCTGTTCGGGAGGAGAAAAGAACGCACCGTTTGTCAGATGCGTGTCGCTTACCTGCCCGAAAATCTCTAACGGAGAGGTACAAAAAAGCTACCCTGGCGTCATCGAGGCGGGAGACCAGGTTTCACTTGGTTTCAAGACTGCCGGACAGATAGAGAGAATATATGTAAAGGAAGGTGACCGTGTAAGAAAGGGTCAATTATTGGCAAGACTCGACGCCAAAGATTACAAACTCGGAGTCGAGGCGGCACAGATACAATATGACCAGCTGAACGATGAGGTGGCAAGGCTGCAAAAGCTTTTAAACGAAAAGAGTATAACAAAGAACGACTACGAGAAGGCTGTCGCAGGACTCAAACAGCTCGGAGTACAGCTCAAAGCCAACAAAAACAAGCTCGAATATACAGAGCTCCGTGCTCCGTTCAACGGCTCGATACAGAAAGTCAACTTTTCTCCATCGGAGATGGTTGACGCAGGTACGACCGTATTCAACATGCTCGACCTTTCGCATCTTGAGGTTGTAACCGACATTCCTGCATCGGACTATCTCAGACGTGACGATTTCATCAGCATATACTGTCGTGCTACCGAGAGCGATTCCGACATGCCGATGACGCTTCTGAGTATAACACCCAAAGCCGACGGTAACCAGCTATACCGTATGCGCGCAATATTTAAAGACACGCCCGACGAACGTGTGACAGCAGGTATGAACGTGGAGGTCAAGGTTACGATTGCCGACACCGCAGCCTCAACGTCATTCATAGTTCCCGTGCAGTCCGTATTCAAAGACGGCGAGACGACCTGTGTATGGATATATGGGAAAGACTCTACCGTATCAAAACGTCCCGTTGTCGTTGGTAACATGGTCGAAAACGGAGGTATCGTCATAACGGACGGGCTCAACGGCGATGAACGAATCGTTCGCGCGGGGGTCAACATGCTTCTTGACGGAGAGAAGGTACGCACCACCGACAAGAGCGACACTAACATAGGAGGATTGTTGTAATGAAAGTGACGGAATATTTCATAAAGAGACCCGCAATCTTCTGGTCGTTCGTAGTGGCAATCGTCATCGCGGGTATCTTGTCGTTCATACAGATGCCCAAACTGGAAGACCCTGCGGTATCGGCAAAGCAGGCGATGGTTGCGGTCATCTATCCGGGCGCGAGCGCACATCAGGTCGAACTGGAGGCTGCCCGTCTAATGGAGGACGAGTTACGCGCGCTCCCCGACATCGAGGAGATAAAGAGCGAATGTCGTGACGGCTCGGCAATAATTACCGTGGAGTTTAAAATGACGGTACTCAACAGCGAGCTCGAACAACATTTCGACCTACTGCGACGCAAGGTCAACGACGCAGCGGTAAAGCTGCCGCAAGGATGTTACACCCCCATGGTCATCGACGACATGATGGATGTTTACGGAATATTTTATGCGCTGACAGCTGACGGTTACGAATATTCCGAGATGTACGACTACGCGCAATATCTGCGTAACGAGCTGCTTGACGTGGAGGGTGTGAAGCGAATAAACATAGCGGGCAATCGCGACAAGGTAATCAATATAACGATACCCAAAGAGCAGATCGCCCGTAACGGCATCATCCCCACACAGATAATGGCAGCCCTGCAATCGGCGGGCAAGAAAGTCGAAGCGGGTAAATATCACGCAGGCGACGAGCGCATATCCATACAGGTAGATTCCGCCATTAAGGACGAAGAGGACATCCGCGACCTGATGATAATGACCATGGACGGTCGTCAGATGCGCATAGGAGACATCGCGCGTGTCGAAAGCGGCTATTCGGAGCCTCAACGGAACGGTTTTTTCGTTGACGGGAAACCTGCCTTGGCAATCTGCATCGCAATGGAGACGGACGCCATTGTTCCCGACGTGGGCAAAGCGGTGGACGCCAGACTCGCCGAGGCGATGAAGAACGTACCGGTAGGTTTCAGCACGGAAAAGATATTCTTCCAGCCCGACAAGGTGGATGACGCAATCGGCTCGTTCATGTGGAATCTTCTCGAATCGGTTCTCATAGTCATTGTGGTTCTTATATTCACGATGGGTATCCGAAGCGGATTGATAATAGGAGTGGGACTCGTGCTCACGGTTGCGGTATCGTTCCCCGTTCTGCTGATGTGCGGCACCACGCTCCAGCGAATCTCTTTAGGAGCATTCATCGTAGCCATGGGTATGCTCGTGGACAACGCGGTAGTGATAATGGACGGTATTCTCGTTGACAGAAAGCGCGGGTTCGGTCCCAAGACATACCTCTATCGCATCGGACGCAACACGGCTGTTCCCCTGCTCGGAGCAACAATCATAGCCGCATCCACATTCATCTGCGTCTATCTTTCACCCGATACGGCTGGTGAATATGCCAGCGACCTGTTCCTCGTGCTGTGTGTCAGCCTGCTTGCCAGCTGGGTATTGGCATTGGTACAGGTACCCGTATGCGCGAAGTCATGGTTACCCAAGCGTGAAAAGAGCATCGTAAAAGGGTCCGAGCAGGTGATGAACTCACCGGCACACCGTTTCGTACGCCGTGCAATAGCCTTTCTTATAAGATATAAGAAGACAACCATCGTAACCGCCTTCTCGGTGCTTCTCTTATGTCTGTTCGGCATGACACGTGTCAAAAACCTATTCTTCCCCGACTTCGACTACAAACAGTTCGTCGTCGAATGTTTCTTCCCCTCCGCGACCGACGCCGACTCTGTCCGCGACCGCCTGCTCGACATGAGCCGTATGCTCAAGAGCAACCCCGAGATAGAGCGTGTGGCTGTCAGTCAGGGAAGCGCCCCCGCACACTACTGCCTCGTTCGTCCGATGACCTCCGGCGGCGACTGCTACGGAGAACTTATCATCGACTGCAAGGATTATAACAGCGTACTCAAACAGATTCCCAAAGTGCGAGACACGCTGCGCAAAGAGTTTGCGGACGCCTATATACGAATACGCAAATACAACTTCTCCATAACCACATCACATACCGTCGAAGTGGAGTTTACCGGACCCGACCCCGCTGTTCTGCGCTCATTGAGCAAACAGGCGGAGGATATAATGAGAGCATGTCCTTACGTTGACCCCTATTCGGTACAGAACAACTGGAAACCGAAAGGCAAGCGACTTGTGGCTGAATTCGACAGCCAAAGCGCAATACGCTCGGGAATAGGACGAAACGACATCGGTAACGCGCTTCTCGCCGCCACCGACGGATTGCCAGTGGGTGTTATAAACGACAAGGAGAAGATGGTCATACTCAATCTTCAGGTGCGCAACGCCGACGGAAGCAAAATAGAAAAGCTCGACAACATACCCGTATGGAGCATGATGAACATAAATCTCTCTGACGATGAGTTTAAGAACATTTTGTCGGGAGGCAAAAGCATGAGCGAGTTGCAGGACAAGGTGTTCGAGGCGACACCTCTAAGCGGCGTTGTTGACAAGATTCGTTTCGACTGGGACGAAGACCTGATAATGCGCAGCAACGGCAGAAGAGCCATCGAGGCAGAGTGTGACCCCAACGGAGACATGAGCGAAGCCACGGCTGCAAAGGTTGTCTCTTCAATAAAGGATGAGATAGAGGCGATACAGCTGCCGGCAGGATATGAGATGAGATGGATAGGCGAAGGCAAACTCAAAAATCAGGCTATCAACAACATCCTGAAATTCGTACCCCTTACCATATTCATCATACTTATCATACTCTTGCTACTGTTTGAGAACTGGAAGAAAGTGATACTTATCATTCTGTGTATCCCGTTCATGCTCTGCGGCATCGTTCCTGCACTACTTGCGACTGGAGAGGCACTGACGTTTATGGCAATCATAGGCATGGTCGGACTGGTCGGCATGATGGTCAAGAACGCGATTGTACTCGTCGATGAGATCAACAGGCTGCGTACAGAGGAGAACATGGAACCATACAAGGCTGTCGTTGAGGCAACCGTGTCACGCGTCCGTCCCGTTCTGATGGCGTCACTCACGACAATAGCGGGTATGGTACCTCTCGTCGGAGACCCGATGTACAGCTCCATGGCAATCACTATAATGGGCGGACTGACAGTCGGCACGCTAATAACGCTCATACTGCTGCCGCTCTTATACACGGCAATGTTCCACATTCACAAACCGTCAATCGAATAAAAAGAGCAAAACGATGAATATAAAACTTAAACATATCGTATGCTGCGCCTTTATGCTCGGCGTCACACCTCTCGCGGCACAACAACGGCTCGAACTCTCTCTGGACAAGTGTCGCGAAATGGCGTTGGCAAACAGTGAACAGCTTATTCAGGCGGATAACAAGATTCGCCAGGCTGAACTCGACCGCAAAATAACGAACACCGCTTATCTTCCCAAAATCGAGGGGTCGGCTGCGGGAGCATACATGTTTCCCGACTTCGATGTCATGGGAATGGAACTGCGCATGCGCGGCACCTATCTCGCAGGCATAAGTCTCATGCAACCCGTTTACACGGGTGGCAAGATAACGGCGGGTAAGAAACTTGCCCGCATAGGCGAAGATGTTGCGTCGGCACAACAGTCGCTCACACGCATGGACGTACTTACCGAGGCAGACAATGCCTACTGGACATACATCGCCATTTGGAGTAAAGAGCGCATGCTCGAGAGTTACCGTACCCAGATGGACACACTTCACAAACAGATATCGACGGCACTCGAAGCGGGAATGGCCACCGACAATGACCTATTGCGCGTGGAGGCTAAACGGAGCGAGGTACTCTATCAGCTGCAAAAGGTTCAGAACGGTTTGGAGCTGTGCCGCATGTCGCTGTGCAGGATAACGGGTGTAGATTCAGAAACCGAGATAGTGGCGCTCGACACGCTTATACCCGTGTCGCATCCCGATGAGTTGACGGCGGACATTGATGACCGCCCCGAACTCCTGCTTCTCAAAAAACAGGTCGAGGCGGGTCGTCAGCAGTTGCGCATGGCAAAATCGGAGATGTTGCCCACGATAGGATTCGCGGCAGGCTACACCTATTTCGGCAACATAAAACTCAACACGATGATTGACATGGGTGGCGGAATGATGTTCCCCTACACACAGGAATTCCGTGACGGGATAGGTCTTGCCGTGCTGTCGGTCAAGATACCCATTTTCCATTGGGGAGAAAGCCGAAAAAAGGTAAGCAAGGCACGTTATGAGCTTAACAATGCGGAACTTGAGCTACAACGCAATACAAAACTGATGACGCTCGAGACACGTAACGCCATAAACAACGTAAGAGACGGATTCCTGCTGATTGAGACAGCCATACAGGGATTAAAACAGGCTGACGAAAACCTGCGAGTAACCCGTAACCGCTATGCGGAATCAATGGCTACCCTCAGCGATCTGCTCGACGCCCAGTCACAATGGCAACAGGCTGAAAGCAACCTCATCGAAGCAAAAACGCAATACAAAATATACGAGACCGAATATCTCAGAACGACGGGGCGGCTTTAAGCCACCCCGTTTTTTATAATACTTTAAAATAACAAAATTAACCGTTCAATCTATTCTCATCCCCAAAAAAATCCTTGATTACATCGGAAATCATCTTTTTCACGCCTCCGCCATCGAGAACTACAGTGACCTCTTTTCTGTGATAGGGACTATTCGGGTCTCGTACCGCGGAAAGCCAGTTGAATGACCCTTCAGACAATATTTTATCATCCTTACAGATTGTCTTGTTGTGCATTCGACCCCAATAAACAACATCTACACCAACGCTTTCCAGCTTCTCACATCCGATACGTGTAGAGTTCTGCGACTCGCTGTTACCTTTACCGCCAAAAGAATCATTTATCGTACACGTTATCACCTTAACATCAACATTGCGTTTTACAGCCTCTCCCAACAACGGAGCAAACACATCGACCACTCTCGACGTTATGAACGGAGAAAAAATCAACAGTCGTTTTTGTGCGGTTTCGATGCACCATTTAAGGAAAGCGTCATGTTTCTCGTATGTGGAAAGACGACGCAATACACGAACATCGTCATCCTTGTCATCGGTGTAAATCTCTTCCGAAGCGTAAATAAAATCATTAGACAGCTCCTCTCCTTTGGAGAAAAGCAACTTTCCGAGATTTCCCAACGGAGTGTTTCGCTTGTCGTCTATGATATTGGCGTTACAGAACAGCAGGAACGAGTGTTTAGCCCTTGTCAACGCCACGTTCAGAATATTATAGGTATTATCGAAGAACATGTTTCCACGTGTCCCGTAAACCGTCGAGAAGAGTACCACTTCTCGTCCCGCTCCCTGTAAAGAGTGGACGGTACCGACAACAATACCCCAGTCACCGCCGAAACGTCTTTGCAAAAGAGATTTTATCAAGTCGGTCTGCGCCTTAAAAGGTGTCACCACCGCCAACAGTTCGCCTATCGGCTTGCTATATGCCTTCTCTATTCTCTCTTTGTTGACGGCAATCCACTCGACAATGGCACGAGCCTCCAAATCGTTACGACGACTATTACCATAATGAATATCCGTACCGTTGACATTGACATACCCCAAAGGCGGCAAATCGAGTTTTTTATTTTTATCTCCGCCTTTCAGAATCAAACATTCGTTATAGACATACTTGTTCGAATATTCGATTATTTTATTCAGACAACGATAATGCTCGCGAAGATACGCACCTTTGTCCCGAAGACCGTTACTGAACGTAAAAGCGTATGAGCTCGATTTTTTGACGAGTTGCATGAGACTGCAACATGAAGTAGCGAATCCCAGCTCGCAAAGTCTGCTGAAATCGGCTTCGCTCTCAATCAGTCCATGTCTGTCGGCATTTACAAAGTCCATCACCTCCGACACTCCAAACACGGGCGGAATCTGTTCCGTATCACCCACGGCAAGTACCCGTTTGGTCAGCGACAACGACGGAATTGAAACATCGACAGAGACCTGCCCTGCCTCATCGACTATCATGTAGTCGAACAGGTCGGTGTAGTATTCCGTTTTATAACCGCCTTTATCGACACCACCATTATCGACACGATGACGATAAGAGTATGTACAGAACCCGGGCAAGGAGTGGAATGTCGAAATAAACAGAGGTGTTACCGATGCCAGATGTCGTAATTTCTTCTCATACATCTCCTTCCCACGCTGCTGCTTGGCAAAATCGTTCAATTTCTCGATAAATTCAATCTCTCTGTAATGTACGCAATACCAGAAAAGAGCATATCTGTGCGTAATGTCCATAAGCGAGGCAACTCTCTCTTCCACGCACTTGTCATTCAACCCGCCAATTTTATTTAACTTATCAATGGATGAAACATATGGCGAACGACTGTCGAAAAGCGACTCATATTCATCACGCAATCTCTCTATCGAGTTTTTACTCCATTTAAGTCTCTCGCAACGCTCCTCCTCAGCCTTAATATCATCCGCTACCGCACCGCAAGCCGACTCAAACCAATCTTTCAACTTACGATAATCGGAGCGCGCATCATCGGACGGAAGCAATGAAACAGACGACGGCATATTTTCAGATGAATCGAACAGCGAGTCTAAAATTTTAGAGAAACGCTCCCGCCTGTAATCCTTGCCCTTTTTCATCGGCAGATTACGATAAAGCAGCGGCATACTCTCATGACACTCGGCAAGTTCTCTTTCTCCGTTTTTCAATTTACCGAGTAAATTTCTCATCAGGGAGATATTGTCGAGTATCCCGAAAATAGCCTTTTCCAAAGCATAGGTATCTTCAAAGCCCTCGTTTTTCAACCGTTCATCCAGTTCAAGCAATTCGTTTGTCGAATTCAGGACCTTATCCATTGAGGACTTTGCCTGTTCTATCTCCTGTTTCAGACGCTCTTTCAACGCCTTGACATTCGGAAACGGGCATCCGAAAGCCGCCTCCGCCTTGGCAAGCATATATTCCGAATATCTCGACTCATTGTCAGCGGCATATAACGTATCGACAAACCCGCCGTTCAGATAGCAGTTTTTCACTATCTGATACTTGTTCTCGTCTTTATCCTTTCCGGCAGTCATATAAAGACCGAAAGAGGAGACATCCGGAATCCAACGGCAGGCGAACTGATTTTCGGAGTTCTCCTGTCCACCCATACTGTCGAGAATATTGGTTATCGCCTGATTATTGGTCGAGCAACCCACCATCAACAACGGGTCGCCTCCGTCCAACACCGATTTTACCACGAGTGTGGCTATCACACTCTGCAAAAAGGTTGTTTTACCTGTACCGGGAGGACCGTTCACGGCGAAAACATTACCCTCATCGTCAAGATATTCCGCCAAAGCCACACGCTGCGAGAGCGACATCGGAAAATCACAACGCATCTGTCCGCAATGCGATGTATTGAGAAATACTTTTTTTCTGGTCAATCTGTCGGCATTATCGAGCGACAATTCCTTGTCGAGCGGATTGCGCTCCTCTTTGAGTATATCGCGCAACAAACCGTTTACCTCACCCGACGCAATCAACTGGTCGTATAGCGAGACAATCTGACCGATGGTACTTTTAGAGATAAAAAGCGCGTATCTCAGTCTATCTTGTCCATAATCGAGATAGCTTGTACCCGTCGCTCGTTTAAAGAAATCCTCACAATACCCCCAATACTCCGTCCAAGAGTCGGTTTCGACAAAACATTCGTCATACAGTTTGTCGAGGTTTATCTTCGATGAATCGACAACAGCCTGCTCACCCATCTCTATAACCTTACGGGTATCCCAATCTATGAACGAATGGAGGAAATAAGCCTTTCTGCGTCCGCTCTCTGGAGGCGACAAGAGTCCTTTTTCATCCATGCATGCACTGATGCGAAACGGGTAACATTTAGACATTGACGGTTTTGTGACCTGCTTGCCGTCATTATTAGGCGACACATATACCGGAGCAATCTCTATCGCCATCACCTTTTTCTCATTACCCGATTTTCTATCGTCACCCGACTCGTCAGGCTCCTCCTTTTTCAACCATTTATGAAGTTCCTTTTTGTCAATCTCACACAAAACATAATTGTCACGATCCACAAGCAGTTCGTGAACATCACCGTTATTACTTGTGTTTGCATCCGCTTCAAGCAACGATTTTTTGTAATAATCCAACCAAACAATCTCTCTGTCTGCCATTTATGTAAATAGTAAATTTTATCGGGAAAGGGTTAACACGTACAAGTTACAAAAAACAATTCAACATACAGCCTTCACCCCGATAAATAGTGCAAAAACACCAATAAATTTCGATAGACATAACACGAGAAATACCGTAAACGAAACATCATGAACACAACAAACATTGAAAGGACCAAAACAAACGCAATAGAATATTAATCTCAGCCAACAATCACTATCTCCACTTAAATTTTCAAATTAAATAGCCACGAAAAGTGATTTTCACTCTTTCAACTATCGCACGAAACAATAAACCCAATACACGGTTATTTTAAAGTCATCCAAAAGTAAGAACAAACCTTTATAAAATAACGACTTAACAATATATAAAAAATAAGGTTCGAGAGGTTTCACAACTACTCGAACCGAAAAAGGTTTTGAAAATATTGGCGATTAATATACTATATAAAATATGTATATACACCGCAAATATATAATATTTTTACAACAATTTAATACTTTAAATTACTTTTTTTCACTTTTTTGACCATCTTCATTGGAATCCGAATCACTTTGAGTCGTTTCATCCTGCTGCCAACCGCCACCGAGAGCCTTGTAGAGCTGCACTATCGCAATCTGTTGGTCTCTTATGGCGTTGCTGACACCAATCTGAGCGTCAAAATATGAACGCTGCGCGTCAAGCACGTCAAGATAGCTGATCACTCCGTTTATGTATTGCAATCGCGCCAGATCTATATAGCTTCGAGACGCATCTTCGAGGTTCTGCTTCATCATGTAGGCATCCCTCGCCTTGTTGTAGGCGACTATCGCGTTGCTTGTCTCATGAAAAACATTCAACACGGTCTTTTTATAGTTTTCTGTCTCTTGAACGTATGCCTGCTGCTGCGCCTTGTAACGCGCTTTCAACTTACCCCATGAGAATATCGGTGTCAGAAGCTGTCCGCCGATGTAACCGTAAGGCGATTTGAGGAAGTCGGCAAGTGTATTCTCTATCTCAAAACCGTAATTACCCGTTATCTTCAATTTCGGGAATCTGTCGGTATATGCCATTCCGACAGCAGCGTTAGCCGCAATCAGTTTATGTTCGGCGGCTCTAACGTCGGGGCGTCTCTTTAGCAACTCGGAAGGAAGTCCCGCGGGCAGAATCTCGGGAAGAGTGACATTGCGGATTGAAGCGGAACGTTCTATGCTGTGAGGATACTCGCCCGCAAGAAGAGCTATCTCGTTCTCCTTTGCCTTTATCTTACGCTCCAGTTCAGGAACGAGCGTGGCTGTCTTGGCGTACTCCACCTGCGACTGACGATAGGCTATCTCGGAGGTCAAACCACCCTCAAACCTTATTTTTGTCTGTCGTATTCCTTCTGCTCGGGTGTCCAGAGTCTGACGCACAATGGCGAGCTCGTTATCGAGCGCGACAAGCTCAAAATAGGCTGTGGCGACATTCGCGACAAGCGTCATGCGAAGCGCGCGTTGCGCCTCGACAGACTGAAGATACTCCTGAATGCTTTTCTGGTTAGCCCAACGCAGATTACCCCAAAGGTCTATCTCCCACTGAAACTGCAAAGTAGCATGCAGTTTATCGGTGATGTCGAGATTGTTTCCCCCGTAATTCTCCCACTCTCGCGAAGCCAAAGGGTCAACACCGACAGAAGGCAACATGGCAGCCTTATCGATACGGTTCAACTGACGCAGCTGTTCCACCCTCGAGGCGGCGATGAGCATGTCTTTATTGTTCTCGAGCGTCTTTTCAATCAGTTTATGCAGTGTGGTGTCAGCATATAGCTCCCACCATTTGAGGTCGGCGATAGATGTCGAATCGGTCTGAAACTCAGAGACGGCTGTCGGCAAATTGAGCTCGGGACTCTTATATTTCTTGCCTATCATGCACGACTGGCACAGAACGAGCGAACACAGAATCAATGCAGAGAAAACTCTTTTTGTCATACCTTACTCTTTTTTAGTCTCTCTTTCAATTTGTAAATCATCACAAAGAAGAACGGTACGAGAATGATACCCACCGTAATGGCCATTATCATGCCGAAGAATACACCCGTACCAATCGACTGACGGCTGGCAGAACCGGGACCAGAAGCCAACACCATAGGCAACATACCAAGCACGAACGCCAACGATGTCATAAGAATCGGACGGAAACGCATTCTCGAAGCGTTTATCGCAGCCGTAACCACATCGACACCGTTATCGACCTGTATCTTTGCGAACTCCACGATAAGGATGGCGTTCTTCGCCGCCAAACCTATCAACATAACCAGACCTATCTGGAAATAAACGTCATTGTCGAGACCGCAAGCCCATGTTCCTATGTATGCACCGAGTGCGGCCACGGGAAGCGACAACATAACGGAGATAGGCACATACCAGCTCTCATACTGCGCCGCGAGGAACAGGAAGACAAAGAGGAACACCAGTGCGAGAATGAATCCGGTCTTTCCGTCGGCTTTCTTCTCCTGATAAGAGAGACCGCTCCACTCCACACCTATGTTGTCGGGCAGATGCTCGCGTACTATATCCTCAAGCACCTTCATCGCCTCACCCGAGCTGTAACCCTGTGCCGCCTCGCCACCGATACGCGCCGAGTTGAACATGTTGAATCGGGTCATCGTACCGGGACCTGTGGTATAATTGGCTGTACCCAACGAGGTAAGGGGAATCATCGCCCCGTTGCTCGCCTTTACGAAGAACATGTTTATATTCTCCTTGTTGACACGGTAAGAGGCTTCCGCCTGTATATAGACTTTATATATTCGGTTGAACATGTTGAAGTCGTTGACATATACCGAACCCGTATAGGCCTTCATCGTCGAGAATATGTCCGTGATGGGCACCCCGAGCATCTTCGCCTTGTCGCGGTCGATGTCGAAATAGAGCTGCGGTATCTGCGGCTGCATCGAAGAATAGACACCCGCCAGCTCCTCACGCTGACTCGCGTAATAGATGAGTGTATCGACCGCCCTTACCAAATCGTTATACGACGCATCGCTTCGTGCCTCGAGCTGCATCTCGAAACCGCCCGAGTTACCCAGACCGGGAATGACGGGAGAGGTGGTCACATAGACTTTGGCTTCGGGATAGACGCTAAGCTCTTTCTTTACCTCGGCGATAATCTGCTCTATCGTGGTGTTTTCACGTTCTGTCCACGGTTTGAGCACAACGGTTATCTCGCTGCTTCGGCTCTGGTTGCTACCCACACGGGGACTGCTTCCGACAACGTCGAGCAGGTAATCTATCTCGGGACGTGTCGCAAGATAGCTCATTGCTCGTCTTGTCACCTCACGCGTACGCTCAAGAGTGGCACCTTCGGGGAGTTCGAGCTCTATCTTGAAGTTACCCTGGTCTTCGGGCGGCATGAAGCTCGACGGCATGAACCTGTTGATGACGAATATCGCCACCAGCACCATACCGAAGCCTGCCATTACACGCTTGGGATTACCGAGTACACGGCGTATGATTTTGACATATTTGTTGTTACCGATATAGAGCCAGCGGTTGATATATCGGAACACGATGTTTTTCTTTTTCTTCTTATCGACAGGTTTGAGCACCAGCGAACACATCACGGGGCTGAGAGTCAGCGCCACTACCGTCGATATAAGAACCGACACGGCGATGGTTATGGTGAACTGTCGGTAGAGCATACCGGTGATGCCGCTCAGGAAACTTACGGGCACGAAAACGGCGCAAAGCACGAGCGAGGTCGCGATAATCGCGCCCGTAAGTTCGCTCATCGCCTTTTTGGTAGCCTCATACGGACTCAGTCGCTCCTCCTCCATGATACGCTCTACGTTCTCGACAACCACAATGGCGTCATCGACGACGATACCGATTGCCAGAATCAAACCAAGAAGCGTAAGCAGGTTGAGCGAGAAGCCGAAGATAAGCATGAAACCGAAAGTACCTATCAACGAGATGGGCACGGCGACAATCGGGATAAGTGTCGCCCTCCAGCTCTGGAGCGACAGGAACACCACGATAATCACAAGTATCAACGCCTCGAAAAGGGTTTTATACACCTCATGTATCGAGTCCGAGATATATTCGGTCATGTCGAGGGGTATCTCATAGCCGATACCCTCGGGGAATGTTCTGCTGAGTGTCTCGAGCTCTTTTTTCACATTCTCCGCAACCTCCACGGCATTTGCTCCGGGGAGCATGAAGACACGAAGGATTGCGGCGTTCTTACCGTTCATACCGCTCTCGGTGGTATATGAAGAAGCCTCGAGAGATATGCGCGCCACGTCACGCAAACGGATTATCGAACCGTCGGGATTTGCTCTAACCACGATATTCTCGAACTCTGTCGGCGTGGAGAGACGACCCTGTGTGGTAATGGGGATTGTTATATCGACCCCTGTTACGGGCTGCTGACCCAGCACACCCGCAGCCGATTCACGGTTCTGGTCCTTGAGGGCGTTCTGTATATCCTGCACCGTCAGACCGAAACTTGCCAGACGGTCGGGTTTGAGCCATATCTGCATTGCATAATAACGGCTGCCGACATTGGACACACGACCCACGCCCGGAACTCGTCGAATCATGTCGACAACGTTCATTGTGGCGAAGTTAGAGAGGTATATCTCGTCGAACTTAGGGTCGGAAGAAGTGAGCGCGATTGTCAGAAGCTGGCTCGACGCCTGCTTGTCAACGGTGATACCGTTCTGTATGACCTCCGCGGGGAGACGCGACTCCGCAAGTTTGACACGGTTCTGTATCTCGACGGCGGCAAGGTCGGGATTTGCCGATATGTCAAAAGTGACGGTTGCAGAGAAGCCGCCCGAATTGGAACTGCTCGACTCCATGTATATCATGCCGGGGGTACCGTTGAGCTCCTGCTCTATGGGGGTACCCACAGCCTGTGAGACCGTAAGCGCACTCGCGCCGGGATAGGTGGCGCTGATTTTCACCTGCGAGGGTGTAATCTGCGGATACTGGTCTATCGGCAACATGGTCAGGCCGATGATACCCACGATGACAATCACAATGGACAAAACCATTGAGAATACGGGGCGATCTATGAAGAAATGCGATTTCATCTGAGTCTGTTCTGTTGTCTTTGTCTTCTCTTATTCTACCTGCGGTGTCTCGGCGAGCGAGTCTGGCTTGTTGAACATGGGGTCATCCTTATCTACCACGGTAACCTCCATGCCGGGCATAAGTTTGTGGAAACCTTCCACTATCACGCGTTCACCTGTCACGACGCCTCGCTCGACAACCACATTGTTGCCGATTTCGGGACCGAGCTCGATGGGACGCACGTCGGTTTTATTGTTGGGAAGCGCCACATAGACATACGCGCTACCGTTATCTATGGTGATTGCCTTTCTCGGCACCACGATAGCATCCTCTCTCACGTCGAGCAAAAGTTTCACTTTGGTGAACTGCCCCGGCAACAACACTTGATCGGGGTTGGGAAGTTCGGCACGAACGGAGAATGTACCTGTTTTGGGATCGACCTGCGGTTCTGCGAAATCGACAAGACCGCGTTCGGGATATACGGAGTTATCGGCGAGAGTGACCGTTATATAGGGATCCCACGAACGGGTGGTATCCTTGTGACCGAGGTTTACGTTACGCTCCTTGCTTCGCAGGTAGTCGAGTGCGGTCATGCTGAAATCGACCAGCACAGTATCGCTCTTCACGACAGTAGCCAACAGAGACTGCGCGCCGGGACCCACAAGGGTACCCAAATCGACATGCCTCTCACTCACGTGTCCCGATATCGGAGAGCGCACCGTCGTGTAGCTTAGCTCCATCTCCGCCTGCATAAGGTCGGCTTTGCTCATGGATACGGCAGCGGTGGCAGACTCGTATGTCGCCACGGCATTGTCGAGGTCGAGCTGGCTGGCGGCGTTCTGCTCATAGAGTGGACGTATTCGGTCGAGGTCTCGTTTTGCCTTGAGCGCCAATGCCTCGTCCTTTTTGAGCTGTGCGGCTGCCTTATCCGCCTTCGCCTTATAGATTCGGGGGTCTATGATGAAAAGTATTCTGTTCTTGGGGACGTATGTTCCCTCGTCAAACAACATTTTTTCAAGGTATCCTTCCACTCGGGCACGTACCTCAACGAACTGCTGGGCTCTGATACGCCCCACATATTCACCGTAAATTTCAACATCCTGCGTGGTAACAGGCTCCACCATCACCGTCGGAGGGGTGACAACCTCTTTTTCGGGACGCAACAATATTACGGAAAGCACAACCGCCGCAACTATGACCGCCGCCGTCGGAATGAGAACCTTTTTGTTTAACTTCATAAGGAACTGATCTTGATTTGGTGTAAAATCCGAGAAATCTTTAAATTCGGGTGATTTCGCTTGGTTTTAAAACTAAAAAAACAGCTGTTTTATTGTTCAAAGCGGCAAAATTATACAATTTTCCTACTCAGAAACCGTTTTTTAACGTTTATTTACCCCAAACGACAAATTTTAAACGCAACATCGGAAACGACATTGACACATTATGATGACACTCTGCGTCGAAACCATCTTCCGAAAAAATACCCCGTCTGAAGAGGACGGGGCATTGATACTTAAGAGAGCCGAGCCGTCAGAATATGAATCTCGAGCTTATCTCTTTATAGTTATAGACACGATTTATCACGTCGGCAAAGATGTCGGCAACAGAGAGCACCTTGAATTTAGAGATGTCTTCGCTCTGTTTGAGGGGTATTGTGTCAGTCACGATAACCTCTTTGAGAGCCGACGCGTTGATACGGTCATAAGCGGGACCCGAAAGGATGGGATGGGTAACGGCTGCGCGTACGCTCTTGGCACCCTTGTCCATCATGATGTCGGCAGCTTTGGTTATCGTACCCGCCGTGTCAATCATGTCGTCGAGTATTATCACGTTTTTGTCTTTCACGTCGCCAATCACGGTCATGGAACCGACAACGTTGGCCTTTTCACGCTGTTTGTGGCATACGACCATGGGTGCGTCGAGATATTTGCTGTAAGCGTTGGCTCTCTTTGCACCGCCCATATCGGGAGCGGCGATTGCCAAGTCCTCGATATTGAGGCTTTTTATATAAGGAACGAATATACCGCTCGCGTAGAGGTGATCGACGGGAATATCGAAGAAACCCTGTATCTGGTCTGCGTGCAGGTCCATTGTCATGATTCTCTCGACACCCGCAGCTTTAAGCATATTTGCGACCATTTTGGCACCGATAGAGACACGGGGACGGTCTTTGCGGTCCTGGCGCGCCCAACCGAAATAAGGTATCACGGCAACCACACGATGAGCAGACGCACGTTTGGCAGCGTCTATCATCAGAAGAAGCTCGAAGAGATTGTCCACGGGAGGGAATGTGGACTGAATGAGGAATACGGTGCAACCGCGGATACTTTCGTTGAAAGCGGGCTGAAACTCTCCGTCGCTGAAATCCAAAACGGTTGAGCTACCAAGCTCGGTACCGTAAGACTTGGCGATATTCTCCGCGAGATAACGCGAAGCGCGTCCCGAGAAAAACTTAATTGTGTGCATTTTACAAGGTCTGTTTTATTATTACACTCTCTTCGGCGTCTTCAAAGACACCCTATGCCCGACGACAAACCGAACGGACAAGTGCGATTATCTTCGCAAAGGTAATCTTTTGTATTGAAAATAAAGAATCTTTTTTCTCATTTTTCTCACCGATGCCCGCAGAACAGGTCTTTCCGACACGGCGCAAACTCACTCCGACACCTCTTTTAAGGTATTTTCGATAAAATCAAGAATTTCGTCGCGACCGACACGTTTTTCGGATGACGTAACAAAAAAGAGCGGCAATTCCGCCCATTTTTCGGCGAGTGTCTTTTTATAATTTTCGATATTTCGTCTGAGAGCCGTCGCAGAGAGCTTGTCGCTTTTTGTGAATACAAGTACGAAAGGCACCTCCGCCTGTCCCATGGCGTCGATAAACTCAAGGTCTATGCGTTGCGGTTCGAGACGGCTGTCTATGAGAATAAAAAGCAGGCAGAGGTTTTCATGCTTGGTTGTATAGTCTGTTATCAGTTTCGAGAATCCGCTGCGGGTGTTTTTGGATACACGGGCATATCCGTATCCGGGCAAATCGACCAGATACCACGAGTCGTTGACAATAAAATGGTTTATGAGTTGCGTCTTGCCCGGTGTAGCCGACACTTTCGCCAATCCTTTCACACCGCAAAGCATGTTTATGAGCGATGACTTACCCACATTCGAACGACCTATGAAGGCGAACTCGGGTATATCGCCTTTGGGGCACTGCCCTATCTTTGCGCTGCTGCAAACGAACTCCGCTTTTTTTACAATCATACCGACCGATTAGAAACCGTTACACAATCAAGTGACCGACACACATAACCGAATAATCATCTTTAAAAGATTATCCGCTGTCACTTCGTGACAAAGATATGAATATTTCGCGTAACAATCTCCGACAAAAGCGGTTTTAGGAAAAATATGAGCCGAAGTACATAAATGGGATTGTCGTACGCCCGTTGTTTTTCCGTACTTTTCATATTTTCTTATTCCGTCGACAACCCCATTTATGTACACCGTCTCATAATCTCTACTTTTTTATCATCTCATAAAGCTATATACATTCAAAAAAGTAGGGAGAAAACCATAAAAGGTAGGGAGAAAATCTCAAAAAGCAGGGAGAAAAGTATATCTTTGTAGAAAATAGAGAAAAAGGAAATATTTGAAAAACGGCGTAAGATAACTCTATTCCGTACACCGTCTCATAATTTCTCTTTTTAATTATGCCATAAAGCCACATACACCTCAACAAAAGGTAGGGAGAAAGCCCCCAAAGTAGGGAGAAGCCCACTAAAGCAGTAAAAAACGATATTTATAAAAAGATAAAAACATGCAAACAGAACTCGAGAAGTTGGTATCACTCTATCGTAAATTAGAGATAGACAAGCAAATAGACCACGACAAGTTCTATTTGTACTCGCTTATTACCCACTCCACGGCTATTGAGGGTTCTACAATTACAGAACTCGAAAATCAAATAATGTTCGACCAAGGCATCAGTATTAAAGGCAAGAGTATTACGGAACAAAACATGAATCTCGACCTTAGAAATGCTTATGAGACAGCCGTAAAACTTGCTCATGCCCACACCGACATCACGGTCGACCTTCTCAAAAAACTCTCCGCACTTGTAATGAAAAACACGGGACAGGAGTATAACACCGCTTTGGGAAGTTTTTCGTCAGCACAAGGAGACTTGAGACTTTTGAACGTAACGGCTGGTGTCGGGGGTAAATCGTATATGAATTACAGTAAAGTTCCGTCGAAACTTGCGGAATTTTGTATCCGTATAAACAGCGAACGCAAAAAACATGCTGTCAAAAGCGTAGCACAACTATACGAACTCAGCTTTGACGCTCATTATCATTTAGTAACGATACATCCGTGGGCTGACGGAAACGGTAGAATGGCACGCCTTATCATGAATATGCTTCAATTCGAGTTTAATCTGATTCCTGTAAAAATACTGACGGAAGACAAGGAGGAGTACATCAAAGCGTTGGTAGAGACGCGTGAGAACGACGATTTGAACATATTTAGGAAATTCATGACCTCTGTCATGATTAAAAACCTCTCTTTCGACATCGACAATTATTTAAAATCTATTGATACCGATAATATTAATACCGATAATGCCGACACCGATAATGTCGACACCGATAATGCTGACACCAATAATACTGATGCCGAAAATAAAAAGGGAGACCGAAATAGTAGGGAGAAAATCTCAAAAAGTAGGGAGAAAAGACCGAAAAGTAGGGAGAAAATTATCGAATTGCTATCACATGACAGAACACTCAGTACAGCAATGCTCGCCGAACTGATAGGGGTAACGCCCAAAGCAATAGAAAAACAGACAGCCAAATTGAAAGCCGACGGAGTGTTAAAACGAATCGGTCCCGACAAAGGTGGATATTGGCAGGTAGTCAAACGTAACGATTAACCAGTTTCAAATTTAAAATTTATCGGAATTTTCAGATAGATGCACTAAAGACATACGACCCATTACATAAGACAGGGTGCTTCATATAAAGCACCCTGTCTTATGTAATGGGTCGTATGTCCTTGTCTGCAAATATTACAAATGCGAATATGTTCCGTATATAAATTCCATACGGTTCGTCAATAAAGCCTCAAAATGTCAGAGGAACAACTCCAATCGTGCAAGTTGCCCTTTTATGATTGTTGTACACCTGATATCCTCCTGTAAACTTGAAATACTTACCGTCTTTAGAATATGCAACACTGCAACGATACGCTCCTCCCCATTGCGAACCGCTAATACGTACATCATCCTTATCAATGATGTTTTTCTGTAATCTTTCGTATGTCAGTTTTCCACCGGAACGATAATATTCTGACAAGTCATATACGTTGTCCGCATATTTCACAAGCCCCTTGATACACTTTTCAACATACTTACGGCTCTGGTCATGATTCTCCGTCTCAAAGAAAAAAACTATTCCATCGTTATTTTTCCCGTCAGCAAAAGGACCACTGAACTCAATAAACTTTGTCGGTTGCGTCAAAAACGGTGCACCCACATACTCAAACAGGACGGGATCCCACGTCTCAATCTTTTGCCCGTTGCTGCATGACACGGTCAGTGCAACCGTTGCAATCAGTCCAAACACAAGTGATTTCATCTTCATAAGTTCAAGTTTTAAAATTAAAAAACAACGTCCTTGCGCAAATTTACACAATTGACATTCTTAATTTCGGCAGTGCTTTTTCCAAAAGAAACGCCATGCGTAAATATATAAAAATATCGAATCAAAATCAAGCTGTTCGGCATAAAAATTTCAATCGAGAATGGCGCAAACACATAAAACAATTACACAATCATTTCAACGTTAGTATTTATCTGCCGCACGACACCCGTAACCAAACTCAGATGCACCATCCAGAATAACAAACAACAAAAAACATTCGCATACAAAGCCTATTTTCGACCTCGCATGCGAATGTTTTTTATGTATAGATATTTATTCGAGACCGAGACGTTTCATCAACGCAGTCTCTTCGGGAGCGTGACCACGGAATTTGGCGTAAGTTTCAGCCTCGTCATAGCTGCCGCCCACTTCGAGAAGCTGACGGAAACGAGCCGCAGTAGCGGGGTCGAAGATATTGCCTGTCTCGACGAACGCAGAGAAAGCGTCGGCGTCGAGTACCTGTGACCATGTATAACCGTAATATCCCGCGGCATAACCGCCGTTGAATATGTGCTGGAAATATGTAGAGCGATAGCGGGGCTCTATCTCGGGAATAAGTCCGCGTTTTGTCATGGACTCTTTCTCGAACTCGAGAACATCGATGTTACCGACCTTGCCGAGAGTATGATAATCCATATCGAGAAGCGATGCGGCGATAAGCTCGGTTGTGATGAATCCTTTGTTGAAAAGAGAGCTGTTGTTTATCTTGACGATAAGCTCGTCGGGAATGGTCTCACCGGTGAGATAGTGTTTCGCGTAGAGTTTCAACACCTGCGGATGTGTAGCCCAGTTCTCCATAATCTGTGAGGGAAGCTCTACGAAGTCGCGCGGAGTGCCTTTGAGACCCTGATAGCGGACATCAGAGACAAGACCGTGAATAGCGTGGCCGAACTCGTGGAAGAATGTCTCCACCTCGTCTATCGACAGAAGGGCGGGAGTATCGGAAGTGGGGCGTGTGAAGTTGCATGTAACCGTTGAGATGGGGGCGACACGCAAACCGTCCTTATAGCTCTGTGAGCGATAGCTTGAGCACCATGCACCGACACGTTTTCCGCTACGGGGATACATGTCGAGGACAACGGCTCCAAGATGCGTACCGTCATTGTCGAACACCTCGAACACACGGCATTCGTCGCTGTAAACGGGCGCGCCCTCAACCTCTTTGAAAGTGATGCCGTAAAGGTTGCCGACAACGGTGAAGATACCCTCACGGACATTGTCTATCGAGAAGTAGGGACGGATAAGGCTCTCGTCGAGGTCATACTCAGCCTTACGCAATTTTTCGGCGTAATACCACCAGTCCCAGCTGTTGAACTGGTCGCCCTTACCCTCGTCCGCCTTGATTTTCTTCATCTTGGCAAGCTCGTCTTTGGCACGGTTGAGGGCGGGAGTCCATATCTTGTTGAGAAGCGCATAGACATTCTCCGAATTTTTCGCCATGTTATCCTCGAGCACATAAGAGGCGTAATCCTTATATCCGAGAAGTTCGGCACGCTGCTGACGAAGGTTCACCATAGAGTCGATGATGTCTTTGTTGTCAGTCTCGTTACCGTAGTTGCAACGGTTGAGATAACCCATGTAGAGCTCTTTTCTTTTAGCCTCGTCGGGAGAGTACTGAAGGAAGGGAAGCATGCTCGATTTGTCGAGAGTGAATACCCAACCTTCGACACCTCTGTCGGTAGCGGCTTTCTTTGCCGACTCGACAGCCGTGGCGGGCATTCCGACAAGTGAAGCCGTATCTGTCACGGTTATATAAAAGGTGTTCATATCCTTGAGCAGGTTGTTGCCGAAACGAAGCGAGAGGTCTGAAAGCTGCTCGTTTATTGTTTTGAGTTTGTTTTTCTTGTTCAGGGGCAGAGCCGCACCGTTACGGACGAAACGTTTGTAGGTCTTTTCGACCAGACGGAGCTGCAATGAGTCGAGTCCCATTGTAGAACGTTTCTCATATACATCCTTCACGCGAGAGAAGAGTTTGTCATTAAGGTTTACCTCGTTGCTGTGGCGCGTCATCATCGAAGAGACCTGTTTCTGAATATCCTTCAGCTCGTCGGTCATCATCGAAGAGGTGAGAGCGCCGTACGCGCCGCTGACGCGCGAGGTGAACTCGTTACCCTCGCTCAACGGCAGTATTGTGTTCTCGAACGACGGGGCGTCAGGATTGTTGACGATAGCGTCAATCTCGGCGTTGTGACGTTTTATACCCTCCTCAAAGGCGGGAATGAAATGTTTGTTCTCGATTTTGTCAAAGGGGGGCATACCGAAAGGTGTTGACCACTCGACAAAGAAGGGATTCTCCTTGTTGACGTCGGCAGACTCGTTGCCGCACGATACGGACAACAAAGTAGCGGCGGACAGAGCCATCAGTGTAAGTTTTTTCACGTTATTGAAATTTTTGTTATTTTTGAAAATTAAGAAGTTCTTTAAATCTTGTTAAAGCCATCGCCACAAAAGCCGAAAAACCTTTTGTGCCGCATCGGGAATATATCCCGATAGCGGCTCTCTCGGTCAGGCGATTGAATCGCTGTCCGTAGAGTCCTATATCTCTCAAAACAGCACAAAAAGGTTTAATTAACTTTTAAAATCTAACAAAAATAGAAATAAAAATAAAGATATGCAACTTTTTTATGCCCCTGACATATCAGCGGACCACTATTCTCTCTCTGAAGAGGAGTCGGCGCACTGCTCAAAAGTTCTCCGTTCGAAAGTGGGCGACATACTCACCCTTACAGACGGTAAAGGAGGTCGTTTCGAGGGTCGAATCGTCTCTATCGACCGTAAATCGACCGTTGTGGAGATTGTAAATAGAGAAATTGTCGAAAGAGAGTTCCCCGACCTTATTGTTGCGTGCGCCCCGACAAAAAACATCGACCGTTTCGAGTGGTTTGTGGAAAAGAGCGTAGAGGTGGGTTGCAAAGGCATTGTTCCGCTGTTGTGCGACCACAGCGAGAGACGCGTGATAAAAGAGGAGCGCCTGAAAAAGATTGCAGTTTCAGCTATGAAACAGTCGCTCAAATTCACTCTCACCGAAGTTGAACCGATGTGCGGTTTCGATGATTTCATAACGAGAAATTTCGGCGATGCCGTTAAGGCGATAGCCCATTGTGACCCGTCGGAAGACAAACGATTGCTTAAAGATGTCGTCGAGAAAGGACGTCCGTGCGTGGTGTTGATTGGTCCAGAAGGCGATTTCTCGGACGAAGAGGTTGCCAAAGCAAAAAAGGCGGGATTCAAATCGGTATCGCTCGGCGAAAGCCGCCTGCGTACGGAGACAGCGGCTCTGTCTGCCGTCATGACCGTGTCGCTGATAAACCAATAAACAAAGAGACCTAAAAACGTATAATCGAGAGATAAAACCAAAAACAGAGATAAACAATGAAAAAATTTCTTGCCATAATGGCAATAATAGGGCTCTTCCCTACCCTCTCTTTCGGGCAGAGCGACTCGCTGACACTCGAACAGAAAGCGGCGCGCATGATTATAGTGGGTATGCGCGGCAACACGATAAACGCCGCAGTCAAAGCCGACATCGACAGAGGCGTGGCGGGTATCATTCTTTTTGAACATAACATCTGCCCAGTTACCGACTGCAACGACTCTAAAGCACGTCTCGGCAGACTGTGCCGCGATTTGAGAGATTACGCAGGCAGAAGTTCGTTCATCGTGTCGGTCGATCAGGAGGGCGGACGTGTAAACCGTCTGAAAACAAAATACGGCTTCCCGACAATGATTTCGGCGGAACGTATAGGAAAGATAAACAACACCGACACCACGAGAAAATATGGCGCGGTAATAGCGGGAGCGGTATCTGACGCAGGTTTCAACGTCAATTTCACTCCTTGTGTCGATGTCGATGTCAATCCTCTGTGTCCCGTTATAGGCAAAGTGGAACGTTCATACTCCGACAACGAGGAGACCGTTGCCCGCCACGCCTCGATAATAATCGGCGAACACCATAAAAAAGGCGTTGTCACATCACTCAAACATTTCCCGGGACACGGCAGTTCGCAGGTCGATTCGCACAAAGGATTCACCGACGTGACAAACTCATGGAGCGAACGCGAGCTTATCCCGTTCAAGAAACTGATTGACAACGGCATGTGCGACATGGTCATGGTGGGGCACCTTTTCAACTCAAAAATAGACCCCGTCTATCCCGCCACTCTGTCCAAAAAGACAATCGACGGACTGCTCCGCACCCAGTTGGGCTGGAACGGTGTTGTCATTACCGACGACATGCACATGAAGGCGATATCCGAGAACTACACGCTCGAAAAGTCGCTCGAACTGGCTATAAACGCAGGCATAGACCTTATTATATTGAGCAGCAACATTCCCGGACATACCGACCCCGTTTCCAAAGAGGCAATCGACGCCATCTGCCGTCTGGTTCGCTCGGGCAAGATTTCCGAAAGCCGTCTCGACGAGTCAATCGAGAGGGTAGAGACACTTATGAGCCAGTATGGCGACTCGAAAAGCGACGATCAGGAAAACTAAACACAATACCACAGTCAAAGGCTGCCACGCCACTGACGAACAGTTTCTCTTCCCCGACAAACGGTCAAAACATCACCGTTCGTCGGGGAAGATTTTTTATGAACATTTTATCCGACTCGAAATTGCCGTTTCTAATAAAATGTATATCTTTGTCGCGCAAAGGTTTCCCGCAGAGAGGCTTTACTCTGTCAAGGAATTAAAAGGGAATGCCGTGAAAGTCGGCAACAGTTCCCGCTGCTGTAAGCTCCGTTACGAATAGTCGTTTCGTCGAATCGGTAACTCTTTGCCACTGTCCGCAAGTCGGACGGGAAGGCTGCCGATTCAGGAGCAAGTCAGAAGACCTGCCTTTCGGTTCATGATTTTGCAGACCACGGGAGATGGTCTTTAAAATATTTCTTCGGACATATCCGTAAAGACATAGATATTCTGAAGCGATGTAAAATCATGCGATTTTTTAGAAACACTTAAACAAAAATAAATCGAAATGAAAAAACTTCTATTGCTTCTGGCGGCAGGTCTGTTTTTTGTCTCTTGCGCCAAAGATGGTGAGACATGCCCCGATGAGAACAAAGTGAAAATCGTGTCTGACAACCTCGTCTATACCGAAGCTCCCGTCGGTGTGACAAAACGCTATTTCGTCGAGGTTGAGACCGAACAAATGGACGTATCACGAATCAGATGGTATGTTGACGGACAGGAGAAAGGTCGCGGTTCTGAGTTTGTTTACACAACCGAATTCGGTAACCACACCGTAAGTTACAGCGTACCGTCAGGTTGCTCTGTAAGTGGTATGGAGTTGTTCGGCGGCGCCGCTGTCAACATCTACGCCACTGACGGTGTCTATATCCTCAATGAAGGTTCGGGCGTTGCCAAAACACGAGGCGTAAACAAATATCTTTACAGCGCGGGAAGCGTCAGCAACTTTATCAAAGGCGACTACGAATCATTCGGCGTTACTCCCCAATTCATCGCAAACTGGGCAGGTTATATATACGTCGTTTCTGCATACGTGAAATCATGGGACGGCAACTCTGAAGGCGTGGCGTTCTCATCATTCGACGCGCAGAGCGGTGACCTCATAAAAGCCGTTAAGGACGTCAACTCAAACAATGACAACACATTGAGCAACCTCCGAGCATTTGCCGGTCTCACTCCCGAAATGGGTGTGCTCACAAGCGCGAAAGGCGCCTATGTGGTGACTATCGACGAAGGTAACTTTACAATCGGCACAACACCCATAAAAGGTACCACTAACGGTGCGTCAAGCGTTTTTGTGACTGACGGATACGTATTCATCATTTCAGACAACAAGGCTTTGGCATACAGCATGAAAGGCTTTGGCGAGAACAGCACTCCCGTTGAGCTCGGCGATGCGAAATTCGGCTTTGTTCAGAGCAAGGACGGTAACGTATGGGCTTCAAACGGCAGCCACTTACTCAAAATAAACACCGCCGACCTCTCTGTAAGCCAGGTAACCATACCTGTTACAATCGAATCATCAATGAGTCCATGGAAACAGCCTGCCTGGGCGGCATCTACCAAAGAAAACGCGCTCTATTTCGCCTCAAACCTTTGGAGCGCAGCCACTTCAGTTGCCAAATATGACATCGAGACTGGCACATTCACAAGCGATTTCCTTACAACAAGCGACATCGACAATTACAGCTACTTCTACTCTACATCTCTCTACTATGATGCAGGCCGCGAAGAACTCCTCTGCTCTGCGATAAAAGGTTACGGTGCGGACGGCGCATACAACGGAATCTTCTCTTTCGACGACAATAAATCGAAAACATCATCCGTTTTATATGACACAAAAGGATCTGAATATGGTGCAAGCGACTTGTTCTTCCCTGCGATGATGGCACCCATCAAACGATTTACAGATACTGCACAGTATTAAAGGTTGTTATTTTATATAAAGCAAAGGAAGGGATTGAATTTGACATTCAATCCCTTCCTTTATTTTATGTATATTCGTTAACGTCAAAGACTTTGGACGGACAGTAATGAGTATTTATAGTATAACTACCGTCTCATAAAAGAGAATAAACGGTTATTTAAAATTATCAAATACAATTAATCATACAAATCAAATAAACATTTTAATATAAATTTACGATATTTGCATCGAAACGAAAGTTAATAAAACATCTATGAACAAACTCGTAAATCTATTATTAGGTGGTTTGTTGTTGGCTTTTCCCGCGGAAGCACAAAACAAAAATATCTATCACAAAGGTTGGATAGACTTCAACAAGAACGGTGTAAAGGATATTTATGAAGACCCGTCACAGCCTGTTGAGAAGAGGGTTGAAAACCTGTTGCAGCAGATGACCGTAAACGAGAAGACATGTCAGCTGGCGACACTCTATGGATACGGACGGGTACTGAATGATTCTCTTCCGACAGAAAAGTGGAAAAATGAGATATGGAAAGACGGTATAGCCAATATAGATGAGATGCTGAATGGCGTCGGAGGCAAGTCAAGGCTGGTAGAACAGATGCTTTATCCGTTCAGCAACCATGCCGAGGCTGTCAACAAAGTTCAGAAATGGTTTGTCGAGGAGACAAGGCTCGGTATTCCTGTCGATTTCAGCAATGAGGGCATCCACGGGCTCAACCACACCAAAGCCACACCACTACCCGCTCCCATTTCGATAGGAAGTACATGGAACAAGGAACTTGTATATAGGGCGGGAGAGATAGTCGGGCAGGAGGCCAAAGCTCTTGGATATACCAATGTATATGCGCCTATCCTTGATGTGGTTCGTGACCCCAGATGGGGACGTACTTTGGAGTGCTATGGCGAGGACCCTTATCTGACAGCATCGTTGGGAATACAGATGGTGAATGGAATACAGTCGCAGGGTGTCGCCTCAACCATGAAACACTTTGCGGTATATAGTGTCCCCAAAGGCGGCAGAGACGGTAATTGCAGAACAGACCCGCATGTGACGCCGAGAGAGATGCACCAGATTCATTTATATCCTTTCAGAAAAGTTATCAGGGAAGCGCATCCTATGGGAGTGATGAGCAGTTACAACGACTGGGACGGCGTGCCTGTAACAGCCAGTCATTATTTCCTTACCGAACTGCTGAGAGAGAAATACGGTTTCGACGGATATGTGGTGAGCGACAGCGAGGCGGTGGAGTTTGTCCATACGAAACATCGTGTGGCGGAGACATACGATGATGCCGTACGTCAGGTTATGGAAGCGGGATTGAATGTCAGAACACATTTCACTCCTCCTTCTGATTTCATTATGCCTATCCGTCGTCTTCTTGATGAAAAGAAGATTTCCATGGCTACAATAGACAAGCGAGTGGCTGAAGTCTTGAGCGTAAAATTCCGTCTCGGACTTTTTGACCAACCTTATGTGGAGAATGTAAAAGAATCCGACAAGGTGGGGGGAGTAGAACGTAACATGGATTTCGTAAAACAGATACAACGACAGTCTTTGGTACTTCTGAAAAATGACGGAAATTTTTTGCCTCTCGACAAAAGCAAGATACAGAGAATACTTGTAACAGGTCCGCTTGCCGATGAGAGTAATTTTATGGAAAGCCGTTACGGTCCCAACAGACTGGAGAAAATAACCGTATTGCAAGGTCTGCGTAACTATCTACAAGGAAGCGTGGAAGTGGATTATGCAAAAGGATGCGACATAATCAATGAGGGGTGGCCCAATACGGAGATTTTGCCCGAACCTCTTTCAGACGCGGAAAAATCCGACATTCAGGCGGCTGTTGACAAGGCTGTGAACTGCGATGTCATCATAGCCGTATTGGGAGAAGACGAATACAGAACAGGTGAAAGCCGTTCTCGTACCTCTCTTGACCTTCCGGGTCGTCAGCAGGAGCTGCTTGAGGCCTTGTATGCCACAGGAAAGCCGGTCGTATTGGTGTTGATAAACGGACAGCCGTTGACCATTAACTGGGCAGACAAGTATATACCTTCAATTCTTGAAACATGGTTTCCAAGTTGTCAGGGAGGAACGGTAATAGCCGAAACGCTGTTCGGAGATTATAATCCTGGCGGAAAGCTGACTGTTACTTTCCCTAAATCTGTCGGTCAGATAGAGCTTAACTTCCCTTTCAAACCCGGTTCACACGGAACTCAGCCGCAATCAGGCCCCAACGGTTCAGGCTCTACACGTGTGTCTGGCGAGCTGTATCCTTTCGGTCACGGTTTGAGCTATACAACATTCGAATATTCCGACATGAAGGTAACGCCTCTGGAGCAGAGAACACAAGGCAACTATACCGTAACGTTCAATATCACAAATACGGGAAAACGTCAGGGTGACGAAATAGTCCAGCTTTATGTGCGCGACAAGTATAGCAGTGTCATAACATACGATTCTGTTTTACGAGGATTTGAACGTGTCTCTTTAAACCCCGGCGAAACAAAACAGATAACATTTGAAATTACTCCCAAAGATTTGCAGCTGTTGGATCGCAATATGCAATGGACTGTCGAAGCGGGTGAGTTTGAATTCATGATAGGCGCTTCAAGCAAGGATATCAGATTGAGAGAAGTTGTCAGAGCTTTGCCCTAAGATTATTTATATTAGCTTGTGAAAGATGTAAAGGCGAGAATAAAAGAACCATCAATTACCCAATAAAAAACGGACAAAAAATCACTTTAAATAACATTAAATCATTTTAAACCATTAAAACACATCTAATTACACATCACACACAAAAAGAAGACGGACTTTATTTAGAACTTGGTCTAATACAAACGGCTGCCATGTTCTAATAAATACATTTTCCCGTAACCAATGGATTTAAAATGTTATATTTGCACCGCTTTACCCGCAAGCCAGTATATTTTATACCTACTAAATAAACCCGATGAGAAGAAGCCATTTAATCGCCATATTGCTTATGTTCTTGCCCTGCATGCTTTTCGCACAGGGTAAAGAGTGGCTGCCTGTTTCCGTCTCCGTGTTCAACGAGTCAACGGCGGTACCGTTCACCCGATTCATTCCGACGCCGATACATCCCGGCGTTCAGGTCGGTGTATCGCGCCAATGGAACGAAAGTCAAAAACATTATATCTATCAGACGGCGAACGTATCGTATTTTTACCACAGACACCTGTATCAGGCGGTCACGCTGTCAACTGAATTCGGATATGACTACCGTTTCCCGTTCGGTCTCAACCTTAAAGCTCTTCTCGGCGCAGGTTACATGATGACTATGAACACACAGGAGGTATATGAGTTCAAAAACGGCAACTACACGGCGACAAACAACAGCTTCATGTCGAAACTGCAAGCCACGTTATCTCTCGGCGCAGGATACAGAATACACAAGAAAAGAGACGGCAGTCCCGAAATATTCTTTCTTTATCAGGCGGGTGTGATATATCCGTTTTCAGCCGATTTCATACCGATAATGGCGCAAGCCAACGTACATCTCGGCGTAAAGATACCTATCAGAATAAAGAAAAATCATCCGTCAAACATAGAGGCAAGATGAAAAGACACCATAACATACTTTTAACGAGACTTATACCCGCGGTTTTCACTCTTGCAATCGCCGTCGGTTGCCAAAAAGACAAATATGTTCCTATGGACACCGACTACTCGTACGGTTGGGACACATCCGCCGAAAACCCAAATAACGAGAAATATCTCTCATTACTTAAAGAGATGACCGAACAGGGTGTTCCGGGTGTGATGATGTGCGTCAACAGGGGCGGAACGGATATATGGCTCGGCAGTTCGGGCTATTCGTCTCTGAAAACCAAAGACAAGATGTTGCCCGACAACAGGACACGTGTAGGAAGTACCGTAAAGACATTCACCGCCGTAACCATATTGCAGTTGTGCGAAGAAGGCAAGCTGTCACTCAACGCGCGTGTGTCCGACTATCTTCCGCACGACGTTCTGAAAGGCATAGAGAACGCCGACAAGGCTACGATAAGGCAGATGCTACGCCACAGTTCGGGTATCTACAACTACATTCAGGACATGAGGTTTCAGACGGCGTCGATGAACGACCTCACCAAAGAGTGGTTCCCCGACGAGCTTCTCTCATACGCCAGAGGCAGGTCGGCATATTTCGCTCCCGACGAGGACTGCTACTACTCCAACACCTGTTACATTCTCTTGGGAATGGTGATAGAAAAGATATGCGGACGACCTTTCTACAAGGAGTTCGAAGAGCGTTTCTTCATACCGTTACGTATGAACGAGACCGCTTTCGCCGAGGAAGATCCCGTTCCCGACGATTTGGTGCGTGGATACGTTGACTTTTTCAGCAACATGAAACTGCTCGAAAGCACATGGTACAGCGGTTGGGACTACCACACCGCCGACGGAGGACTCATTTCCAATCCGTATAACCTCACTCTGTTCATGAAAGCCCTTTTCGACGGTAAGCTGCTCAAAACGGAGACAATGAATGAGATGTTGTCATGGATGAGCCCCAAAACACAAGACCCCGAATATTACAATATGGGCTACGGACTCGGAATATTCAGATACGACACCGACAAGGGAGCGATATACGGACACAGCGGCGATGCCATAGGCTATTATGCGATAATGCTCTATCACCCCGAATCGGGAACGGCAATATCGTGGGCGGTTAACGGCAACTATGGAAATCTGGACAAGATTTTCTCCTCAAAAGAGGCGATAGACAAGATTCTCAATACGGTTTTGGCAGATTGATAATATAGCAGATTAAAATCAAATAAGCCTTATTAAGGTTTATTAAAAGCCTGTTAATGAGCCGTATGTGTATTATTGTAAACTGACGTACCCCTACTACTTACTACTTAACGAGCGACAGAAATCCGTCCTCTCCAAGCGAAACAATTTCCTCGTCCAACATGGCACGCAGGACAGCCGAACAACGCGCCTCATTACCGCCGACTGCGGTGGTCAGAGTTTTAGGGTCATACGTTCCCGACGATAAGGTCTTCATTATCTTATCCCTTATCAGAGACTCGTCATTATGCGCTCTCTTTTTTGCGATACATACATCGCAACAACCACACTCTTCAGGCTCTTTCTCGCCGAAATAACGCCTCAACATGACACTTCGGCAACAATCGGTACGGTCGCTGTATTCAATCATGGCGTTCATTCGGGCAATCATCTGACTTTTGCGCCCGTAATAGATATTATGAGGAATATAGAGATTCATTGCGGGCAATCTCTCCACACAAAGCGTTATCAGAGGCGAGCGGTTACGTGGAATATACTTTATCACCCTCATTCTCGAAAGCGTAAGAAGCCCCTCGGTGACAAACTGCACGGTATATCCCGACGCATGGGCGATATACTCCTCGCTCACAGGCACGGGTGACGAGAAGATACCCGTATATAGACGCAGTATTACCCTTATCAGATTCTCAAGCTGTCCGTTTGTCAGCTCCACACGGTAAAGCTCGTCACGGGAGACCATAAACATGATTCTCGTCGGATTTTCGAGTTCTTCGGTAAGTACAAGATAACCAGACAGCTGCAACAGCCGCAGTGAGCTGTAAACGGTGAGCGTATGGCGTTTGAAAAGCTTGCAGAACTCGAATATGTCGAATTGGCGGGTGGTCATTGCGCCGTCACCCACGGCTATTCCGAGGTAGTCATGCAACTGACCGTAAATCTCCTTTACCGTCTCAATCGGCGGAAACTCCGAGGCTATACGTTTATCGGCTGAACTTTTGTCGCTCTTGCTTCGGAGCAGGACGGCATAGGAACGTTCACCGTCTCGACCGGCGCGTCCCGCCTCCTGATAATAGGCTTCGAGCGAATCCGCCATCTCCTGATGTATCACCAGTCTGACGTCAGGTTTGTCTATACCCATGCCGAAAGCGTTTGTCGCCACCATTACACGTGTATATCCCTCCTGCCACGACTCCTGACGCGACGAACGCATGCGGTAATCGAGCCCGCCGTGATAATAATCCGCCGAGAAACCCGCCGCCGCCAAATCCGCCGCGACATTCTCACATGTCTTGCGGGTGCGGCAATAGACGATTGCGCTCCCCTCTACCGACCCGAGGATACGTATCAGCTCGCCCGTCTTGTCCTCCGTATGTCTCACCACATAGCTTATATTGGGTCGTGCAAAGCTCATGGAAAGTCTTACCGCATCCTTACCGAAAC
Organism: uncultured Alistipes sp.; assembly: GCA_949285535.1. Classification (GTDB taxonomy): domain Bacteria; phylum Bacteroidota; class Bacteroidia; order Bacteroidales; family Rikenellaceae; genus CASDZP01. Next base: position 76,032 of record CASDZP010000003.1, on the reverse strand, counting down.
GGAGATTGCGCTCGATGTCCTGACACACCTGTTCGGTGGCGGTCGCCGTGAGAGCGAGTATCGGCACATCGGGAACACGGTCGCGCAAACGGGCTATGTTAAGATAGGATGGGCGGAAATCATATCCCCATTGAGAGATACAGTGAGCCTCATCGACAACTATCATCGAGACATTCATTCGTTCGAAACGTGCCTTGAAAACATCCGTTTCGAGACGTTCGGGCGACAGATAAAGAAACTTGTAGTCGCCGTAAACGCAATTGTCGAGTATTCGGTCTATCTCCGAAAAAGACATGCCGCCGTGAACGCATTGCGCCATTATGCGCTTTGAACGCAGGTTATCGACCTGGTCTTTCATCAGCGATATAAGCGGCGTGACGACAATCGCTATCCCCTCTGTTGCCAGCGCGGGCACCTGAAACGAAATACTCTTGCCTCCGCCTGTGGGCATGAGCGCAAGAGTATCCCGACCCGCCATTATACTATCTATGATGTCGGGCTGTATGGAGCGAAAAGAGTCGTAGCCCCAATATTTTTTCAGTATTTCAAGATATTCGGCTTTCACGATTCGATGACGCCAATGACTTTTTCAACGACGCTCTCCGGTGTGACAAGACGCAGACATTCGTATGTTCCTTTGTAACACGGCTTGTTACCGAATACGGAGCAGGGACGGCAATCCATCGGCACGCCCAACGCATTTTCCGACGGTTGACCATATCCCGTGAATCCTGCGAACGGATGCGTCGCGCCCCAAATCGACACCACAGGCACAGACAGAAGCGAGGCTATATGTTGGGTCGCCGAATCCATGCTTATAACGGCATTAAGATTCGATATGAGCGACATCTGCCCTTTCATGTCGAGCACGCCGACCACAGAGACCACGCCGTCATATTTTTGCGCCCACCTCTCCGCGACTGCCGCCTCTTTATCGCCGCCGCCGAATATAAACAGCTCGACGCCACGTTTCGAGAGCATCTCGACGACCCTCTCCGAAAGCTCCTCGGGATAGGTTTTACCCTGATGCGCGGCAAAAGGCGCAAAGCCTACGGCATAAGCGGAGTTTTTATGTTCGGAAGTAAAAAACGGAGAGTCATACACACCCGACAAGACTCTCTCGCCGAGCTCCACGGCAAGTCCCAACGAACGGAACACATCGGCATAACACTCCACCACAGCGGGCAGCTGTTCCTTAACCTTATTCTGTTCCGCCGTGAGAGCCTTGCGGCGTTTCCTCAACTTGTCTATATGGCGCACCTTCACTCCGCATAGACGCACGAACAGAGATATAAGACGCGTCCTTATGGAATAGTGCAGGTCGGCGACAGCATCTGGCGAATACTCTTTTATGCACTCACGCGCAAGACGCCTCATTCCCGACACACCCTTGTAACGTTCGTCAGTAAGGTCAATCTCCTTTACGGCGAGATTATCCGAATTGTTGTCGAAAAGGAAGAATATGCCGTAACCTTTTCTGGTGAGAACAGTGAAATTGACGGTCGGATTCTGACGCGCGGCTATGCGAACGACGGCAGCCGCCATCGCCACATCTCCCATTGCGGAGAATCTGGGTACCAGTATATTGGAGAGCCGTCTCAATTTTTAGCCGAATAAAGAACGGGATTCAGCGCGGGGTCGTTATACATCTTCATCTGACGATAGACCTTCATGTATTTGCGTCCCGCCTCGATGTCTGCGAGAAGTTCCTCTATCGCGGTATTGAGGTCAGTAAGCTGCTCGGTGAGAACCGCAAGTTTCCTGGCGCACGCCTCTCTGTGAGCTTCGTCACCGTCGGCACGCTCCGCCTCGATACGCATGTGATATATCTTCAGATAGAGGATAGAGAGTCTGTCAACAGCCCATGCGGGACTTTCCGTATTGATTTTGGCGTCGGGCAGAGGCTTTACAGACGAATATTTGTCAAGGAAATAAGAGTCTATATACTCGACCATGTCGGTACGATGCTGATTAGAGCTGTCGATGAGACGTTTGAGAGACAAAGCTTCGACAGGGTCGATTTGAGGGTCTCTGATTATATCTTCATAATGCCACTGAACGGTGTCTATCCAGTTTTTGTGATAGAGCAGATACTCCAGCGAACGCTCTTTGTAAGGATTCGTCATCGGAGTGTTAACATCGTCCGTTTTATGATAGTCGTTTATCGAGCGGGTAAATATCTCACCGCAAAGTTCGGTAAATGTCATGGTTATGTAGTAATGTCAATTATCGTGCAAATGTAATAATTTTAACAACAGTTGACAACTATCGCACAAATTTTACTTGCGCCCCGTTTTCTCGCCACTCACCTCCCAAGACACTCCCAATCAGCGGAAACAGGCGTCCGTCACACGCCGACACGTATGCTTTGCACATGTCACACACATAAAATCACAACAAATGGTGAAGAGCTGAGGAAATAATCCCGAAAAATGGTGATTTACACGCGTTGACATCGGGACTATCTTTGCAATGAACAAAAAAAGGTATTGACAATGAGTAAAATCGCAATCATCTACGGATCCACCACCGGCGTGACGGAAGAGGTGGCATCAAGAGTCGCCGCCGCATTCGGCGTAACGGCGGCGGATATACACAACATATCCGAAATCGACGCCACGACGACAGAGTCGGCGGAACTTCTCGTACTCGGCACCTCTACATGGGGTTCGGGCGAGCTTCAGGACGACTGGTTCGACGGCATAGAGAAGCTGAAAGGCTATAATCTTTCGGGCAAGAAAGTAGCCATATTCGGATGCGGCGACTCGGAATGCTATCCCGACACTTTCTGCGACGCCATAGGCATCATCCACGACCAACTCCGTGACAGCGGATGTACGTTCGTCGGTTCCGTTTCGACCGACGGCTATTCGTTCGACTCCTCGGCGGCAGTACAAGATGGACGGTTCGTAGGACTTCCGCTCGACGAGGTAAACCAGAGCGACAAGACAGACGGACGCATAGCGGCATGGGTCGCTTCGATAAAGGGATAAGCAATAAAATTTCGACACTTCAAACGACAACACGATGACAACGAGACAGACGGTTCCGACAGAGGTCAAGGTTTTCATGAATCATGTTTACGAATTCAAAAAAGGGGTCAGAAGCATGATTCTGCACACTATGAACAGACGACACGAAGAGTTCGTCACAAAACGCCTGAGCGATCAAAAGATTCCATACGTGATACAGGTTGTGGACGAAAACAAAATAAACCTCTTTTTCGGAAAGGCGGAATGTCTGGAGGCTGTCAGACACATCGTGTGCAGACCGTTGAACAAACTGTCGCCCGAGGAGGATTTCATAATCGGCGCACTGCTCGGTTATGACATCTGCCAACAGTGCAGAAGATATTGCGACAAGAAGGGCGGCATGTCAACGTCAGTCGCCTGAATGTGGCGGTAACAACGACATCGGGTCGTGACGACAAAAGCGTCACGACCTTTTTTGTTATCACAAGAAGTGTCCACACCCCCTCGAAAACGGCTGTAAACAATCTGTCGCAAAATGACAAAGAGTTTAATTTAACATCGGACTGATTTCAATATCAAAAATATTTACTATATTTGCCCATTATATTATAGCTTCCCGTAGGGAGAAAAAATTATATGAGGGTTGGTTTATGAATAATAAAAAAGAAACTTATTGTCTCATGAGAAAGATATTGATGTTCTCTTTGTCTTTGGCTTTGCTGATGCCCGGTTTTGCCGCCGAGAAACAGAAAAAGATGTCGGCGAGAGATTACATCGAAACATACAAAGGACTGGCTGTAAGCGCGATGCAGGAGTACGGCATACCTGCCAGCATAAAGCTGGCGCAGGCGCTCATCGAATCCGACAACGGTAACAGCCCGCTTGCAATCAACGCCAACAACCACTTCGGCATAAAGTGCAAGACGACCTGGAGCGGCAACATCACCTATAAGGACGACGACGAGCAGGAAGAGTGCTTCCGCAGCTACAAAAACGTCTATGACTCATACAGAGACCACTCCGACTTCTTAGCAAACTCGCCGAGATACCGTTCTCTCTTCGACCTCGACCCGACAGACTACAAGGGATGGGCGAGAGGTTTGAGCTACGCAGGCTATGCCACCAATCCCAACTACTCCAACATGCTTATCAAGCTCATCGAGCAATACCGTCTCGACAAGCTCGACACTGAAGTGGTAAGCAACAGCGCGGCGTTTGCGAATAAAGAGGAGGAAGAGGCAAAACCCAAACAGGACACAGCGAGAGCCATCTCTCCCGCACAGACAGTAAAGGTCTATGAAGACAACCTCCCCGAAGGCGTGGTAAAAATGGAGACACGCCCAGGTACCGTTGAGCGTCCCACTTCGAGCGGTCCCATAGTGATTCCCGCTCCCCGTGTCATCAGCAATACACGCGCGCCCAAACGCAAAGACCAACAGCAGGTTGCGCCCGTACCCATCCAGACAAAACAGATAACCGCGTCAACCAATACCACAACGGCTCCCAACGCTCCCGCGTCACAAAAATCGGATATCTACGAATACACGGCGGACGATTTCGCTCCCGCCAAGAGCAAGAGCAATGTTACGACTGCTCCCGTAAAGAAGGCGGAACCCGTCGTTGAGCCCGTAACCGAACCTGTCGCGGAACCCGTGGAAGAACGCAAACCCAAGAAACAGATAGAGATGATTCCCGAGCCGGAACCCGTAAGAGCTCCCGGTACCTCAGGAACGATAGCATACGGCGCGCCGACCGACACTCCCGACGGATTCTATAACGGTCCCAAGTTCGACCCGAGCGGCATGCCCTCTGTCGGAAACAAAAACGGAATCGCGTTATACCGCAACAACAACCGTCTTTGCGTCATAGCGTCCAAAGGACAGACACTCCAGTCGATAGGCGCGGCTTTGGGTATCAAACCGTCAAAACTGGCTGAATACAACGAGATGAGAAACGAGCCCGTAGGCATAACGCCCGGCAGCATCGTATATGTCGCGCCCAAAGGTACGAGCGTGAACAACGGCTACCGCACCCACATGGTAATCAAGGGCGAAACACTCCACTATGTATCACAGAAATACGGTATCAAGATGGAGAAACTCGCCAAGATGAACGGTATGCCTCTCGACTATCAGATCAAACCAGGTCAGCGTTTGAAACTGGAACCGAACCTTCAAATAAAATAGAGTTTTATTTGTTGCGACGAGATAAATTTTATACCTTTGTGAACAGATAGATTTTTTTAATTATTATATTGACTTATGGCTTACACTATTGACGAAACAATGTGCACCGCTTGCGGTACCTGCATTGACGAATGCCCTGTCAGCGCAATATCTGCGGGCGATGTTTACTCAATCGACGCTGATGCCTGCACAGAGTGCGGTACTTGCTCGGAAGTATGCCCCGTTGGTGCTATTAAACTCTAATCCACCGCTACGGGAAATTTCGGCGGGTGTCCAACAAGGCACCCGCCTTTTTTGTAACCTTATACAATAAGTAAGCGATGAGAGATTGGCAAGAAATCATATCCGATGTCGAGTCGGGAGGCAGGGTGTCACTTGAGGAGGGCGTAACGCTCATGCGCGACTGCCCAACGGATGTATTGTCCGCGACAGCTGACAATATAAGGAAGAGAAAACACCCCGGCGATATCGTCACGTGGCAGATAGACCGCAACGTCAATATAACCAACGTCTGCGTGAGCGGGTGCAAGTTTTGTAACTTTCATGTGAAAGGCTCGAAAAATCCCGACGGATATATAACCACTCTCGAAGAATATGACGCAAAAATAGAGAGACTGCTCGAACTCGGCGGCGACCAGCTTCTGTTACAGGGAGGGATGCACCCTCGCCTCGACATCACTTTTTATGAGACGCTGTTCCGAGAGCTCAAAAAGCGTCACCCCAACGTAAAACTTCACGCACTCGGTCCTCCCGAAGTTTTCCATATAGCCCGAATCAGCAAACTGTCTGTCGGCGACACACTGCGCAGGTTACGTGAGGCTGGGCTCGACTCTCTACCTGGCGCGGGAGCGGAGATTCTGGACACCCGACTGCGACGCGAAATATCTCCGGGCAAGAGCAACGCCGAAGAGTGGCTCGAAGTCATGGCGGAGGCTCACCGCCAGAACCTGCCCACCTCCGCAACCATGATGTTCGGACACAAAGAGACGACTGAACAGCTTGTCGCTCACCTCGTAAAAATCAGGGAACTTCAGGACGCCAAACCGAAAGAGAGTTACGGATTCATCGCCTTTATCGCATGGCCCTATTGCAGCGGCGGAACCGTTCTTGAAAAGGAAGGAGTCGTATCACACACATCACAAGAGGATTACCTGCGTGTAATAGCTCTCTCGAGAATCATGCTCGACAATATCGACAACATACAGGCGTCATGGCTTACCGTCGGCATGGAGACGGGTCTCAAAGCGCTCCGATGCGGCGCCAACGACATGGGGTCAATAATGATAGAAGAAAACGTTGTCTCATCGACGGGTGTCAGCGGCACCACAATCGACGCCGAACGCATGATAGAGGCGATACGCTCGGCAGGATTCACTCCCCGACTGCGAGACCAACTATACAGAGAGCGTAAATTGTAACACCACCTTTCATAATTATAAAAACTTAAATTGGAAAGGAGAAGTATAAGTAAAAGTAGTGGTAGGGAGAAAAAATAGGAGACGGGGTACGCTTGCCAACTTGTCGTACAACTCTTCGGTATATCTGTTTGCAATACTATGTTTCAGTAACCTTTCCGACAATATGATTATTGTACCCCTTTTGCAATAAAAACCACAAAATAAACATCAATGGAGCTGAATTTTGAGGAGGTAATAACGGAGTCCAATGACGATTTGAATATTTGGGCATCCATAACCGTCGGTTTCGACACATTCGGCAATCTTGTCGTAAAAAAGGAGTTCATCGACTATGATGAACACGACAGAGACAGAGAATCGTATGCCGTTGTGGATAAAGACGATGTAGAAACAATGTCCAGACATCTGAAAACAGACAAAAAAGCCTTACCCGCAATTCTGTTCAAAAAATTCGGAGACACAAGCAACACAATGGTTCCGTCGGATGTCGAAAAATTATTCGGCGACATCGTCGATTTCATTTTCGACTGCGGAGCCAAGTGCCGTTTAAAAGATTAAAAGGATTTATGCTTTTCGGAGCAACTCTTCCGCCTGTTTTCGCGCGGCGTCGGTAACTCGGCTCGCGCTCAACATCTCGGCTATTTTGTCCACCCTCTCCCCGTCACTCAATTTACGTATGGATGTTACGGTCACGCCCTCCTTATCCGATTTATAGGCATAGAAGTGATGTTTGCCTTTTGCCGCCACCTGCGGAAGGTGCGTTATATTGATAATCTGCTTGCCCTTACCGAGACTCTCCATTATCTCGCCCATTTTGTCGGCGACAGAACCCGACACACCCGTATCTATCTCGTCAAAAATAATGGTGGGCAACGTACGATGCTCCGCCGTGAGCGACTTCAATGCCAGCATAAGACGTGACATCTCACCGCCCGACGCCACTTTCGATATGCGTTCGAGGCGTCCGCCTTTGTTGGCGGAGAAAAGATAATCGACACTATCGACACCGTTCGACAACAGCTCGTCACCAGATTCGAGTACTATTTCGAGACGCGCACCCTCCATTCCGAGCTGTGAAAGCTGTGACAAGACGTTTTTCCTTATCTTATCGGTAACGGAAACCCTGCGTGCGGTCAGTTTTCCCGCCACAGCGAGCGCCTCGCCTCTCAATTTGTCGCATCTCTCCTTCAACTCTTCCAAATGTGCGTCGCCATTGTCTATGACTTCGAGTTTCGACGCGAGCGAGTCTCTCAAAGCTATCAGAGCCACCACCCCTTCAAGGCGGTGTTTCTGTTCGAGAGAATATATGCAGTCCAACCGCGCCTCGACACGTTCGAGTTCGGCGGGGTCAACGCCTATCTCGTCATCGAGAGCCCCCAGCTCCTCATCTATATCCTTCAGCTCATAATATGCGGTAGAGACACGCTCCGCCAAAGCCGCAATCTTGGCTGAATGTTCCGAAACACCTTCAAGACGTTTCTCTATGTCACGCAGAGCCGACAGAATGGTAAAATCGTCGTCACCGTCGAGCAAATTACGTGACCCGCATAAAGAATCTTTTATGTCCGATGCGTTCGAGAGTACGGAAACCTGCTCTTCAAGCTCCTCTTTTTCTCCTTCGACAAGGTTAGCCTCGGCGAGCTGGTCATACTGAAACCTCATGAACTCCTCGTCTCGTCGAGCCTTTTCAAGCTCCTCACGCGCCTTGGCATACTCCGTCTCCGCTTCTTTCAGACTACTCAAAACGTTTCTGTAATCGGCGAGCAGAGAGTCGTTGTCCGCCACGCAGTCAAGCACATCCATTTGAAACCCGCTGTCACCCAACAACAGAGTCTGATGTTGCGAATGGATGTCAATCAAACGCTCGCCAATCGCCTTTAACTGCGACAGATTGACGGGCAGTTCGTTCACATAACTTCGGCTCTTACCCTGCGCATTTATCACGCGACGTATGCGTATCGTGTCGTCATAATCGAGGTCAAATTGCTCGAACAGCGGTTGCAATCCGTAGTCTCCAATCTCGAAACTTCCCTCTATCACACAGTTGGCGGCGCCGTTTTTCACTACTCCACCGTCGCTTCTGCCTCCAAGTAACATTCCGATTGCGCCGAGAAGTATTGATTTTCCGGCACCCGTCTCACCCGTAATGATGTTCAAACCCTCCTCGAAGCAGAGGTCAAGATTTTCGATAAGCAGGTAATTCTCTATGTGAAGCGTTGTTATCATGACTGCATTTTCTCAATTTTCACAAAAACAAAGATAACCATAAAAGCCGAAAATCAGAAATCCGCATACTAATAGTTAAATAAAAGAGAAGATATATTTTAGTTTAGTTGCATATTTTCTTTGCAAACATTATCTTTGCAGAGAAAATATTTAACAAGAAAATCTACATAAAGATTGTTTAAGCAAAGATTGTCTGATGAAAGATTGTTTGAACCGAGATTGTCCAACTAAAAACTATCTTACAAAAAACATTCTCGACCAAAACAATTTCCCGAATCAGACAAACCGAACCGACTAACGGTTTATAAAAAACAAACGCGCGTGTCGCGGTAAAAACACAACACGCACGATAAAAAGACAGACACCATGAGCGAATCAGAAAAAAACACGACCGAAATATTCTCAGGCAGCGTATTGCACCGCCTTTTCGAGCTTCACGACAAACGTATGGAAGAAGCTCTATCAAGAATAGGTCTCAACTACTCACAATACGTGGTACTCGCCGCCGCACATAATCTCAACGAGGAGTTCGGCGAGGTAACGCAGGTCATGATAACCGATTTCAGCAAACTCGACAAGTCGGTTGTTTCGACTACCATAAAACGTCTGTCCGAAAAGGGCATGATAATCCGTCAGGAGAACAAATCGGACAGCAGAGCCAAGAGCGTGAGATTAAGCGAGGACGGAGAAAGCTACTTCCGCCTCGGTTTCGACATCGTCCGTCAGACCGACAGAGCGTTCCTCGGAGAGGATGAGAGCGAGTCGAGAGAGCTGAATGAACGTCTCACAAGGCTGTTGCGCAGAATAGAGGCAACGGAGACCGACGAAGACGACGAATAGTCTCCGTAACGGTTACCACTTGATACTTTTTTTCGATACCGAGAGACCCCAGTTAAAGCTCAACCCGACACTGAACTGACGCAGTTTCGCCCCTTCGCTGAATAGTGGAGTGGGATAATATTGCATGTAAAGACCAAGGTTGCGATAACCGACACCGACAATATAGCCATATCTCAAATTATTGACATCGAGAGAGTGTCTTTTTTGTTTCACCACCTCACCGTGCGAGTCTCTGTATTTTACTTTAGTGTGTATATTATAGCCCCAGCCTCCGACAACACCGCCGTAAAGATAGCCTGAACGTCCGCGGTTATTCTCATCTGTGGCGAATCTGAACTCCATGATAAGAGGCACATTCAGATAGCATGCCGTCAGTTTTGACTTTATCGGTTCCGCTCCAACGGGTGTGACAATCTGCCCGTTTGCGGGCAGTTCTCCGTTGTTGAAACGGAAATTGTCGAATTCAAGCCCGATACCCGTTCCTATACCGAAATGGGGCAACGAAACAATCTCCATACCGACGATATTGATATTGAGGTTCACAGAATTGACCCTCTGCATGGGGAATCCGCTCTGTTCGGGAATACTCCAGTCTGAAAACGAGCTGACCATACGTGTATAACCGAATGACACGCCTGCCCAATGCGTTCCCACGACAAAAAACTTCTTGTCGGTATCTTTTTTGACATACTCCATCTCGACGTCCGAACCGCCGCCATACTCTTCTATCACGGGGTCTCCCGCAAAATAAGAACCCTCCCACGTATTATAATCGCCGTGAATCACGGTATCGCTGAGCACACGGGCATCCGTTCTTATCCCTTCACGCATAAACGAATTGTCATCTATGACAATCTCCTGACGCCGAGTGACATTGTCACCAGACAAATCGAGTGTATCGACACTCTGCGCCCTCAATACAGGGACAGAGGCTGACATTAAAGAGAATAATAAAAACAATCGTTTCATGGCAAATCATTTTTCTGCGGACGCGACCCGAACAGTCCCGCCACGCCTCTTTGAACTCTTTTCCCGGTATTATCGACATCGGCTCTCATATCCAAGCCTGGCAGTTCAATCACTCCGCAAAGCATGTTCGCGGGGTTATGGCTGAACTCTATCATGTCATTGGGAACAGCCAACATGAACACCTCACGACGTCCGATCATACCGATCTGTTTCTTTATGCTTTTCACGGCAGTCACGACCTTTGGAGCCGTTTCTACCGCGCTCAAATCGTCAATACCGCTATTCTCCGCGACAGCGGTCTCTTCCGCTACAATGTCATCCGACGGCAACACATCGTCAAAAGCCTCTTCAGACGTCTCCGCATGAGTCAGCAACAACGCCTGCATCTCTTCATTATTGTATGAAGAGACGGAAACATTACCCGCTCCCGCCAGAGATAGAATCATCGCCACAATGACAACGGCGGCGACAGCCGCTCCTCCGCCGAGCCACAAACGCCAAGTTCTGGCACGACGTTTCTCCCCGCCCGAAGTAAGAGCTTCTATCCTTCGCTTCAACGCCTCAGTATCGACACTCTCCGCCGATATTTTGACACCAAGTCCCTGCTCGTAAGTAGTGAACATCCGACGCAAAGAGTCGTCCTTCTCCATGGCGTCGAACAGCCTCCGACAAGTCTCCTCATCGAGGCATCCGTCGAAATAATCGACAATCGCTTCCATGTATTCAGCCTCTTTCATCCGAAAATCAAATTATATCATCCAACGAACCAAGCAAATCGCGCAGTCGGGAACGCCCCCTGAAGATATTTACCTTCACCTGTGACAGCGTACACCCCGTTATCTCGGCAATCTCCTCATAAGAGTACCCCTCCATGTCACGAAGCAGTACAACCATGCGCCAATCATCACGCAACTTACCCAATGCCGACGCGATAATCCCGTCGAGGTCGGGATGATGTTCCTCCGAATTACGGATGCCTGCCGCCACACTCATGTCCACCTCGTTGTGAACGGAACGCCTGCGCCCCCTGTCAACCAAAAGACGATAGGCAATAGTATATAGATAACTCTTCGAACTGCCGAAAACCACCTTGTCGCGATTCTCCCATAACCGAACGAAACTCTCTTGAACGATATCCTCGGCGGACGGAACGTCTCTCGTGTTTTTGACAACAAACCGAAACAATCCGTCCGTCAAATCGGAAACGCATTTATTGAATTCCGCTACGGTCATCGAATCATAATCTTTTTCTACTTAAACGCAGCAGAGAGTATAAAGTTACAATTTTATTTAATTCCTGCAAGCCGATATTTTCATTCAGTACGCCAATATCACTCCAAAACGGACCAAAAACATACGCCAAACACGCCTGTATGGAGAAAAGAGTGACAACGGGCACCTATTTTTTTATGTTTCATCTTTTATCACTATATTTGTAATGTTAACGTTTCTCTTCAAAAAAGAGACATTTATCGAAATCAAACGACCACCAATCTCATGAAAGGTATTGTCCTGGCGGGCGGAAGCGGCACCCGCCTCTACCCCATAACAAAAGGCGTCAGCAAACAGATGCTGCCTATCTACGACAAACCGATGATATACTACCCTATCTCGGTGCTGATGCTTGCCGGCATCCGTGATATACTTATTATATCGACTCCCGTCGATTTGCCCGCTTTCCGCCGTCTTTTGGGTGACGGCTCCGATTTCGGCGTCAGATTCGAATATGCAGAACAGCCCTCCCCCGACGGACTGGCTCAGGCATTCATCATCGGCGAGAAATTCATAGGTAACGACAGCGCGTGCCTTATCCTCGGCGACAATATCTTCCACGGCGCAGGTTTTTCAGGACTGCTCAAAGAGGCCGTACGTACCGCCGAAGAGGAGAAAAAAGCGACGGTATTCGGTTACTGGATGGACGACCCCGAACGCTATGGCGTGGCGGAATTCGACAAAAACGGAAACTGCCTCTCCATCGAGGAGAAACCGCAAAACCCCAAATCCAACTACGCCGTTGTGGGGCTCTACTTCTACCCCAACAAGGTTGTCGAAGTGGCAAAACAGATAAAGCCCTCAGCAAGAGGCGAACTTGAGATAACATCGGTAAACCAACATTTCCTCGCTGACGGAGAACTAAAGGTACAGACACTCGGTCGCGGTTTCGCATGGCTCGACACGGGTACGCACGACTCCCTCAGCGAAGCCTCAATCTTTGTGGAGGTGCTCGAAAAACGTCAGGGACTCAAATTGGCGTGTCTCGAAGGAATAGCATACCGAAAAGGGTGGATTGACGACAAAAAAATGGAAGAGCTTGCCGCCCCGATGATAAAAAACCAGTACGGCAAATATCTGCTCAAAGTTATCGAGGAGAAAAAGAAACAGATTTTGTAATGGACGTAATAAAAACCGAAATAGAGGGCGTGGTCATCATCGAACCACGCCTGTTCACCGATGCGAGAGGCTACTTCTTCGAGAGTTTCTCAGAACGTGAGTTTGAAGAGAAAGTATGCCGCACACGATTCGTTCAGGACAACGAATCCAAATCATCTTACGGCGTTCTGCGAGGTCTCCACTTCCAAAAAGGAGCCTTTGCGCAGAGCAAACTCGTCAGAGTGATAAGCGGTCGCGTACTCGACGTCGCCGTTGACATACGCCGCGGGTCACCCACATTCGGCCGCCACGTGGCGGTGGAATTGAGCGGCGAAAATCATCGCCAGCTCTTCATCCCCAGAGGTTTCGCGCATGGTTTCTCTGTACTCAGCCCCGAAGTGGTGTTCCAATACAAGTGCGACAACTTCTACGCGCCCCAGAGTGAGGGCGCAATAGCTTGGGATGACCCCGAATTAGGCATAGACTGGAAAATTCCCGCCGAAAAGGTAATTCTCTCACCCAAAGACAGCGCGCACCCCACACTCAAAGAGGCTGACGAGCTTTTCGACTATAACACAAACTACTATGAGCGTTAAAAAAATCGTCATAACGGGCGCCCACGGACAGCTCGGCACTCATCTCGACATGTTGTCGAAAAACTCTGCGAACAAATGGCTCGCCACCGACGTCGCTGAACTTGACCTTACGGACAAAGAGGCGGTAAGCCGATTTTTCGATACCGAGAAACCCGACATAATAGTCAACTGCGCCGCCTACACCAATGTGGACAAAGCGGAGGATGACGCCAAATGTGCCGAACTGATAAACAAAACGGCAGTCTCTTATCTTGCCGAAGAGTGCGCAAAAAGCGGTGCGACACTCATACACGTATCGACAGACTACGTCTTCGGCGGTGACGGCAACACACCCAAAAGCGAATCTGACGCAACCTCACCGTTAGGCGTTTACGGCCGCACCAAACTCGACGGCGAAAAGGCGGTAGAGGCAAGCGGATGTCACCACATCATAATAAGAACCGCATGGCTATACTCCGCATTCGGCAACAATTTCGTTAAAACAATGTTGCGACTGACAAGCGAAAAAGAACGCCTCAACGTCGTATTCGACCAGACAGGTTCACCCACATACGCTGGCGACCTTGCAGACGCCATATTCGAGATAGTGGAAAAATCGCTGTATGAAGGTCATGACGGCATATATCACTACACCAATGAGGGAGTATGCACCTGGTACGACCTGGCTCGTGAAACGGCAACCCTCGCAGGTAACGACAAATGCGTCATATCACCCTGCCGTTCGTCTGAATTTCCGAGTAAGGTCGAACGCCCACACTACTCCGTTCTCGACAAACGCAAATTCAAAGAGACATTCGGCATAATACCTCCATATTGGCGTGATTCTCTCAAAAAATGCCTCGCAGAATTGGGTGTTCTTAAATAATGTAAAACGATATTGAAATCACCCGAAGTCAAAACAACATAAAAAGCGTTAGGAACAACATAAACAGCACAAAACAGGATAAAAACAGGACAAAAGGCAACATAAAAACAGCATAAAAACATCAAAAAACGAAGCATAAAACGCACTACATATAAAGGACAAATAGTGCATTGGGTTAGCTCTCTTTTGTAAAAATGGCTACCGAACAAATATATTCATCAAATCGGTAAGATTTTACAATGAAGCCCCCATACCTACGACAAAAAATTACGACACATGGCAAAAAGAAACATACTGATAACAGGCGGCGCAGGATTCATCGGTTCGCACGTTGTCCGTCTTATGGTCAACAAATACCCCGACTACCGCATCGTCAATCTCGACAAGCTGACATACGCGGGTAATTTGGCAAACCTTGTCGATATAGAAGACAAACCCAACTATGTGTTCGAGAAAGCCGACATCTGCGACTATGAAAAGATGTGCGAGTTGTTCGACAAACATGAAATTGACGGCGTAATTCACCTTGCGGCGGAAAGTCATGTTGACCGCTCAATCAAAGACCCGTTCACCTTTGCCCGCACCAACGTAATGGGTACACTCTCATTACTTCAAGCGGCAAAAGTCAAATGGGAAGGCAACTACTATGACAAACTCTTCTATCATATCTCAACCGACGAAGTTTACGGTGCGTTGCAGTTTGACGGGACTCTCTTCACGGAGACAACCAAATATGACCCTCACAGTCCCTATTCCGCCTCAAAGGCGTCAAGTGACCATTTTGTACGTGCGTTCCACGACACATACGGCATACCTACCATAGTCACCAACTGCTCGAACAACTACGGACCCTATCAGTTCCCCGAAAAACTGATACCGCTGTTCATCAACAATATCCGCCACAGAAGACCTCTTCCGGTATATGGCAAAGGCGAGAACGTACGCGACTGGCTTTATGTAGTCGATCACGCCCATGCGATAGACCTTATTTTCCATAAAGGCAAGATTGCCGAGACCTACAACATCGGCGGTTTCAACGAATGGAAGAACATCGACCTGATAAAGGTCTTAATCAAGACGGTTGACAAACTTTTGGGCAATCCCGAAGGCGCAAGTCTTGACCTTATCACCTATGTAACGGATAGAGCGGGTCACGACCTGCGTTATGCGATAGATTCCCGTAAACTGAAAAACGAACTCGGTTGGGAACCGAGCCTCCAGTTTGAGGAAGGCATCGAATTCACGGTCAAATGGTACCTCGAAAACCAGGCATGGATGGACAACATCACCTCCGGCGAGTACGAAAAATACTACGAATCAATGTACAAAAACCGCTAACTCACAATAAAGGAGTAAATAAAAAAGAGCCCGATTGGGCTCTTTTTTATTTACTTGCTTCTTCCAATATTTTATCGTACACTGTAAAAACTTTATTTATATCAAAAACACGCTCCGCTTTTTCTCGACTATGTACAGAAAATTCTCTTTTTTGTTCAGTTGTCAATTGTAAGTATTTTTTCATCGCATCCGCTAACGCTTCAGGATCACGAGGAGGAACAGTAAAACCGTTTTTCCCTGAATCAACCAATTCCCTACATCCGGCGATGTCCGTAGTAATAATTGGTTTACCCATTGCACAAGCCTCCATTAAAGATCTATTCATCCCTTCAAAATAATATGATGGAATAACGACTACAATATTAGATTGATTTAAAACTTTTGAAATACAATCTGTTTGTCCCCAATACTCCATTATCCCTTGTTCTTCATACCTTTTTACTTCTTCGGCTCCGACATGTCCGGGATACGACAAATCAATAGGACCTATTGCACAACATTTAAAATTATATGTATTTTGTTGTTTCAACAACCGCACCGCATCTACAAGAATTCTAACGCCTTTATCTACGAGCAATCGCCCAACAAATAAAAATACAGTCTCTCCAGAGTCTGAAATAGGCACCACATCACTATGGAATAAGCTAGTGTCAACACCTTCTCCCCCCTCCAATAAAATCATATTTTCTGATTTACAAAATCCTTTTCTCAAAAGCGTGTCTCTATTCTCTGAATTCAAACACATTACTTTATCTGCTTTCCTCATTGAAAAGCGATATAATGCGATAATCAGTTTTGACAAGATACCTCCGTCATTAAAAACATACCCTAATCCGGCAACCATATTCGTACAAGGAATTCCAAGCGATTTTGCCGCAATAGTTCCATAAATATTAGGCTTAATGGTATAATGGAAGATATAGTCAGGTCGTTCTTGCTTGTATATACGATATAACTGACGCATATATTTCAAATCATTATAAACACTTTTACCACATCTGTCTATATCTATAGGATAATATTTTACCCCATCTGGAATTTTAGATAATACCATATCATTATTCGGTCGTGGCGCAACCAAAGCAACAGAATATCCGTTCTGATACAAGCGTGTAAAAACATGACCTCTGAAATTTAACAAACTCCACAAATCATTATCACAAAATAATATTTTTTTTATTTCCATGTCCTCTATTTTAACGTTAATAAATCCGTTCATCTTAAACATTTAGAACAGCAACAGAATTATACTATCAATATTCAAAAATTGTCTCAAATGGGATAAATTCCGGCTTAAACATATTTATTGAAGAATAAAGTCTAAAAGAATAATAAACTGTCAACAATATAAACAACAGTATCCTACTTTTTAAACCTTTTTGGATATATAGTAAATATGAAGATATGAAAATTTGCACAATATCCATATAAACAGCTATACGTGCCAATGAAACGCTCAAAGGGAGAGTAATGCAATAAAGCATTACACCCAACATATATACATTCATAAGACCGTTCAATCTATTATCTATTTTACGATATTTATCAAGAAACACAAAATAGACAAACAAAAGAAATGCCTTATTTATAAATCCCTTTACCAAAATCAATGTTGTAGAAATGGTTGTACTACCTTCGTCCAAACCCATTTCCAAATAGCTTTCCAACTTTTTAGAAACGACGCCAAGTCCCAAACTACCGATAAATGACAATAGATATTTTGACAAACCGAGCCCCACCACAACAAACAAGAATGTCAAAATAATCAATGTCTTTGTTTTATAATATCTATGATAGATTGGATAAACAATCAAGAATATCCATGCCGTTCTGTGAAAAAGGGATGCTAAAAACACAAAAAACAGGAAAGGGAAAAACTTCTTTCTATCGACAAAAACCAAAGATACCAAAAGTAACGCCAATGCTATATTCTGCCTAACGTAAAACATACCGGCAAAGGCGATACAATAATACCATAACATGGTTGCTATCGGATAATACGACAGTTTTGACACAAAACGTATTGTGGATAGATACAATATTACGGAAAACAAAAAAAGGACTCCGGTATAACTATCGAACAACATCTTTCCCAGATGATTCACAAAGTTAAATCCTGACTCCATTCCGTTGTCAAAATTTTCCCACGGGACAGATATCCAACCATACATTTTATAATAAGATGTCCAGTCTGTTCCGGTTTCCCATCTTATAAACGACAATATAAAGAACATAAACACGACAAAAAGAAACCCTGCTTTAGAGAACTTTTTATCATGAGTTACGATCTCGATAAAAGACAATACAAACAGTATTGCCAATATCAAAACATATATTGTCATAATTTAATATCAGCTTTATGCCTTGGCTAAAACAGAAACAATTCTGTCGCACGCCTTACCATCCCCATAAGGATTATCTATTTGGCTCATCTTAAGATACATTTCATTATCATCTAACAATCGAAATGTCATCTCTTTTATCTTATTTTTGTCAGTTCCAACCAATAAAACAGTTCCATGTTCGACTGCTTCAGGTCGTTCAGTCGTATCTCGCATAACAAGCACGGGTTTACCCAAAGAAGGAGCCTCTTCCTGAACTCCGCCACTGTCTGTTATTATAATTTCAGCTCGGTTCATCACCCATACAAAGCTCGGATAACTTAACGGAGATACCAATCTAACATTCTCAAGTCCGCTCAATATCTCATTTACAGGTCTCTGTACGTTAGGATTCAAATGAACCGGATATAATACCTGCACATCCGGACGACTTTTTGCCACATCTCTTATCGCCTCACATATATTGACAAAACCTTGACCAAAGTTTTCTCGTCTGTGACCGGTAACCAGTATAAGTTTTTTATCCGAATCCAAAATAGTTTTCAAATGTTCAATTTCGTCATTCGTATACTTATCGGATGTAACTATCGAAACACTCTCGAAAAGAGCGTCAATCACTGTATTTCCGGTTATATGTATCGTTTTCTCGTCTATGTTTTCTTTTAACAGATTATCAGCACTTGTCCTTGTGGGAGCAAAATGAAGGTCTGCCACTCTACCTGTTATCTGACGGTTCATCTCCTCCGGGAAAGGCGACAACTTATTGTAAGTTCTCAGACCAGCCTCTACATGACCGACTTTACATCCTGAAAAAAATGATGTTATCGCAGCGACCGTCGAGGTCGCAGTATCACCATGGACCAAAACCCAGTCTGGTTTCCATTCGTCAACTATCGGCTTCAACCCCAACAACACATCAGCCCATATACCGTTTAATGTCTGATTGGGCTTCATTAGGTTCAAGTCATAATCAGGTTTTATGGAGAAAAAATCCAACACCTGATCCAACATCTCCCTATGCTGTGCGGTAACACACACACGAGTATCAAACGATGCCTCTTGCTGCTTAAGTTTTTTATAAAGAGGAGCCATCTTTATGGCTTCAGGTCTCGTTCCGAAAACCAATAATATCTTCTTTCTCATGATATCATTTTTGTGTATTCATTTGCCATAAAATCATTGATATAATCAATGTATTTGGCATTCCAAAGTGTTTTGGCATTTATGCCGTATTCTTCAATCATTTTTTTGTCTATTGAAGAAAACAATTTTTTAATTGAATCGACATCTTCCCCAATGACAAATCCTGTATGATACTTTTCCGTTTTGTTACCAATACTCGTTCCCTCGGTCGTCACAATAGGTCTCCCCAAAAACAACCCCTCGTAATATTTATTTGGTGCGGCAAAAATATGATTTCTGTTTATTTTATAATACATTGCAAAAATCAGATCACTATCATGCATTATCTTCAAGGAGTCAGAATAAGAAACTTTTCCGTGATAGACGATATTATCACATCTGTTGGCATACTTAACGACCAAATCGTATAGTTCTCCGAATCCTGCTATATCGAGGCGATATTGTTTGTTTTCAGCGAAAAATTCAAGCATGTTATCAAGCCCACGTCCGCCACCAAGAATCCCTACATAAGAGACTTTTACAATATAGGTTGAATCAGATTTAACCGCGTTACACTGAGCATAAGAGGCGTCAAACGACGGAATATTCGGCATGACTTTCAATTTGTCATCCGAAAGGGTTAACGGCAACTGAGCTTTTCTCTCTTCGTCGCAAATTATCACATAATCCGATAAACGTAACGCAACTTTTTCCAAAAACTTAACGCAACCGGAAACAAATGAATTGCTTATGTCTCGTGAATCCGTATACCAGTCAAAAATATCAAACACGACACGTTTACGCCACAGTAATTTGGCAAATAAGGCGGGTAACACCGTATCGAAGTCACACGCATGTATCACATCATACTCTTTTCTTTTCTTAGTCAATACTTTGAATAAGAATTTATTGAACCTCAATATGTTCTTTACATTTCCCATGCCATCGCCGAATCCTGCCGGACAATTAAAATACAAAGTATTGTCTTTTTTCAGATCTTTATTTGACCGATTCCAACCGACAAGAGTATATCCGACATTATTTTTTTTATAATAATCGACATACTTCTCAACCCTTGGATCGGGCAACATATCTATTGACCGCAATAATATGACACGTTTGCTATTCATGACACAACTCTTTAGCGACTTTTTCTATCGTTGAAGATAATGAATATTTTTCTAAAAAGACACTCCTTGAATAGGATTTTGCAGTTTCTACAAATGTGTGACTCTTCTGAAGTCTTTTGATATGTTCAATCATCTTTTCCGCATCATCAGCCAAGCCGCCTATTTTATCATATTCCAAATCATACCCCTCAAAGGCTTCTGATGTACCCACAATCGCAGTTCCGTACATCAAAGCCTCTGCTGTCTTAGTTTTCATTCCGCCACCGATAAATATCGGCAATACCACTATATCCGTGCGATAATAATATTCCGACAAATCTTTCACAAATCCATGCACCCGAATATTATTCTCGGAATGAAATGCCTGTTCCATATCTTTTCCTACAATGGTAAGACGCACATTGGACAACTCAGGAAGTACATTTTCGATAAACCATCTAAGGCCTTCTACATTTGCATAAAAATTATACCCTACAAATAACAGATCAAATGTTTTATCTTTTTGGGACGCATAAAACAAAGTCTTGTTTTCATCATATTTATCCTCAAAAGTAGTAGGTAAATTAAACGAGGCCTTTTTACCATAAAAAATATCAAGTAAATTACTATCTCTATCGTTTAAAGTTATTAGTGTGTCGCTATACTCTACGGCATCAGATTCATTCTTACAAACTACATGTTTTATAAGTTTCAGTTTGAGTCCCGTTGTCACTTTAGATTCCTCTGCATAATATTGCTTTTCGACATTATGGAAAAAAGTAACGACTTGGACATTGGGATGCCTTCGTTTAATATATTTTGCGACACGACCTAATTTAGAACTCCATAGGAATATGATATCTATATTATTTTTCTTTATGAAAGAACTTATTTTAAATAAATCAGATAAACCTACAAATCCGACAAACCCTAAAATAAGCCTCAAGAATGTAATCAACCGAGACCTATTAAACAGTTCGTAATGATAAAACCCATTACCGAAACAAGCCTTTAACGCGGCGATGTTTCTGTTGTTCACCACATCACCACCATTAGAGGCTTTCTTAATTGACTCGCCTATGTATAATAATGAATCCTTCATTTACAAAACACATCACAATATATTCGACGTGTCATATTTTTTATCAAGAAGATGTATCTGATTCTCTTTATATGAAAACACTGACATCAAGCGCAGAAGTTGCAAATATCGGTTCAAACCTAATATTTTATAAACACACCTTGACACTTTATTAAAGACAGTCAATTTCGCACCTATCCCAGATATATTCTTTTTAGTAACTTTTTCTTTAGAGAGACCATCAACAATAATCATTTTTTTATTTTTCAACTTCTGATAAAACATGTACTCCTCGGTTGAAAACGGATTGTCGATATTCTCTCCATGGGAAGTCAACCCAACATATAGTTTTCGATGAAACATCATAATCGGCTCCCCGTTTTGATAATAATTATAACTATATTTTTGAGATATGAATCTATCGAAAGTATCTGACTTTGCCTGCAACTCTCGTGCGTAAACATTCATTATATCATCTATATCTCTATAACGCTTTGCATTTTCCATTGTAAGGCGACTAATATCTCCGCTTTGCAACCGTTTATAGTCAAACCCTGAATAATGTACAAAAACAAGCGGATATACCTTACTTCCGACATCACCTCTGTATCGGACTTTATATTCACCACTATCTACGAATATTTCTCGCTCATGAAAATTCCATGGTGCCACATTCAAGCCCAAGTTTCTAGATATAGCTACATTTTCACCAAAATAACATGGAATCAGATCCATCCACTTTTGATCGGTAAATAATCCTTTTGACACATCATTAAAGCACATTGTAGTTAGGCGACTGTACCACCAGTTTACCAACTCTTCTGTAATGTTATTTCGTCTCAATCCGCAAAATCCGAGATTAAAGACTCCCGTTTGCATAACTCCTTTTTCAGTAAAATCTCCACCGAAAACATTTTCTAGTCTGGTCAAATGAGGTGTGAGAACAATGGATTTTTCATCCAACATGTCATATATTATACCTATCGAACTAAAAAAACATATGTCTGGGTCTAAATATATGCACTTATCATAACCTTTACTAAAAAAGTATTTGAATGATGCAGGTTTTATTGATGTACAAAACTCGGTTATGTCATATTTAAACGACATATCACGCCAAAGTTCTTCCTTAATTGTCAGATTTTCATGCGCAACAATTACATTCGACGGCAACAACGACTTCAAATCTTCATCGACATCGTCTGCAACAACGATATAAAAGTCAAAATCCGTAAAATATTTCTTTATCGATTGTTCCAATATGGAAGCAAGTCCCACATAATTTTTCGCAACAATCGTAAACGCACAATTAACCATATCGAAATACCTTCCTTATTACAACATCTTTATGACTTTGGCGGGAATACCACCAACAACTGTATTGTCGGGCACATCCTTTGTTACCACCGAATTTGCACCTACGATAGCATTTTCTCCTATAGTTACTCCGGGCATGATTGCGACTCCCTCACCAATCCACGCGTTTCGCTTAATCCTGATAGGTCCTTTTGAGAAAAGAATACGTTTATTTGGTGCCTTATCCAACTGATCCGACGTTATAGTACCGTGAAAATGATCGGTCACGAATACCCTGCTGGCAAAAAGCACATTATCCTCTATGACGATTTCATCTATCGCCCCAATATGGCAATATGGATTAAAACTGACATTGTTTCCTATCTTTATAGTAGGTGAAAATGTTTCACCATTATGCTCGGAATATGCCTCAATCCTTAATCCTTTAAAACAGTAAAAATCGTCACCGATAGTTATATTCTCTCCGCCTAATACATCTATACTACGCTGTATAAACGGATTATTTCCCACTGACTTAAATTTATTACAGGCTATTTCTGTATATATGACATCCATTGCCGAATTAAATTTCGATACAATAAACTCATTATAAAACAATGCCACGAAACGAGATATAACCCTTAACAATTCACGCATTACCCCAAATCTCTTTTATCCTGTCTGCGACTTTTTTTACCTGAACACTCCAATTATACTTTTTCTCGGATAGTCCCATTGCCTCAGGAACATTATTCTCAAGTATATCTTGGTTATCCATAATATAACTCAATCTCCGTCTAAAAGATTCTGCGTCACCTTGAGCTATTATCGTTCCGACTCTCTGATGATCAGTTATGTCTTCCGCACTCGAAACATCTGTTGTAACAATATAATCACCAAAAGCCAAAGCTTCAGAGTAAACACACGCCATTCCCTCTTTTCTTGATGTTAAAACAAACACTTTTGCTTTGTTATATTGCTCCCACAATTTACGCCTGTCATATATTCCGCCAATCAACTTGACTTTTGATGCACTATCAGGATTACGTTTACAAAAGGCTTCATATTTTGGAATAAAATCTTGTTCAACCGGACCTATAAAATGGAATTCCCAATCACCAAGACTCAAACCATCCAAGACTTCCAACATGAATTCACTATTTTTATAGTAATCCCCGATACGCCCTACAGTAATTATGATATTTTCTTTTTCACCAAAATTCTTCTTCGTAATATTCAATTCATCAAACATCTTATAATCAAAGGCATTAGAAACCAATAAGGTTTTTTCCTTAAGTAAGTTTCCATAACATCCTTTTTGAGCATTATCAAACAGACTCTCTGTTTCAACAGAAACAATATCTACGTATCTATATAAAAAATCCAGAATTTTACATTTAATACGTTTCACTAATGTTTCTTTACTTACGACAAAAGGAGCTCCGTCTGCCTTTATATAGCTAATTCCTTTAGGATTAAGCATTTTATAAAGCAAACTGTACAAAATATTACGTTTGTTTATCCAAAATAGGAATAAGACGTCGGTTTTACGTGCGTTCTTTATAAGCCACCATGTCATGGCTCTCTCAGACCAAAATGTCGAGTGGAAACGACTATCGGATTTTATCGGTGTAAGTTTAACCCCTCTATAATATCCGGTAAGATGTTTATTGTCTTCCCATTTAGGAAAGACAATCTCAGCCTCTGCACCTATCTGTTCGGCAAGATACATCGGGACAAGAAACATATCCTTGCCCGCTATATTATCATTAAAGTAGAAAAGATATGAGAGCCTCTTTTTCGCCATTACTTTACACTATTTCGTTTCACGAACAGATTTTCAGCATCCTCTTCAAACTCCTGTTTTTCACGTGATATTGCGGCTCTATAGAAGTCAAAATCACCTATCGCTATCTCATAATCAGCCAAAGTATTTCTAACTCTATCTATTATTAAAGATATAGAGGCTTTTTTCTCGTCAAATTTATATTTGTCGGGAATTGCCACATCTTCAAAGAATGCGGCAGAACCTCGTTTACCCGTTATTATGCAACATCCGTTCATTGCGCACTCTCTCGGAAGCCTGTCTTTACCCGGATGATAACCGAAATCGATATAAACTTTTGCCTTGCGCATAAGCTCAACGAGCTGTGCTCTGGTCATATTCTGAACGGCGACCCATTTCAAGTCAGGTGCCTTGTCGATAAGTTTCTTGGTAAATTCCATACCTTTCTTGGGGTTATAAAGGACTATGTCTTCACGTCCCTGCGTTGAGAAAGGCGCTATATGGTCGGTATTTATAAAATCCTTAAGCGATACCATCTCTCCGAACCCGTTGTTCTGAAGAAAGTTCTGGGCATACTCCGACTGATAACCGTTCATCGCTCCCGATTCACGAAGATCTTTCAATGACAATGTATTAAAATAACTCCGTTTACCGCCTCTAAACAGTAGATCATATCCTCTCCTTAACACTTCGTATGCCCACATTTTCTTATCCCATGCGAACAAATTACATAAAGAAAGATAAGAAGCCGAACAATAATAAAAATTATCAACGCTCAACCACCACAAGAACTTCTGTATCTTTTTATTGTTTCGTATAAAATTGAAAACACCTTCGTAAATAACTTCGATATTCTCTTCCTTATCTTCAACCGTCTCCGAAACATTTATATCATAACAATGATACTCCGAAGGGACAACGTGCTCTTTTTCTCCGTAATAGACAATATATGCGTCAATCGAATTGCGTCTCAATACATCTACCAGCTGATGCAACAATTCAGCACCACCTGTAACCGCTCCGGCGGGACAATGAACAAAAACTTTTGTATTTGAATATACCTTTATCATCGCTCCTGAAAATTGAAAATTATATTTTGTCCTCTATTTGCAGCACCTGACCTATCACATGATGCATGTCGTAATATTTGTATGCGGCAAGACGTCCGCCGAATATCACATTTTCACACCCTTTGGCTAATTCTGCATATTTCTCGTAAAGGGTATTGTTTTTATTATCGTTCACAGGGTAATAAGGCTCCGCACCGTCACTCCATTCACTCGAATATTCTCGTGTTATGACGGTATGCGGCTGTTCTCCGAACTCAAAATGCTTGTGTTCTATTATTCGGGTAAAAGGAACTTCTCGTTCGGTATAATTCACCACGGCGTTACCTTGATAATTCGGAATTTCGAGGCGTTCCTGCTCAAAACGAAGAGTTCTGTACTCAAGTTTTCCGAAACAATATCCGAAATATTCGTCTATCATTCCCGTAAAGACGATTTTCTCCGCCATAGAGTCGAAAGACTCTTTATCCGAAAAATAATCTACGCCTAGTTTCACATCCGCATCGGCAAGCATCTTGTCAATCAACACATTATACCCACCTATAGGAATTCCCTGATATTTATCGTTGAAATAATTGTTATCGAATGTAAATCTGACGGGTAAACGCTTTATTATAAAGGCAGGCAGGTCGGTACAGCTTCGTCCCCACTGCTTCTCCGTATAACCTTTTATCAATTTCTCATATATATCTCGTCCAACAAGCGATATTGCCTGTTCCTCAAGATTTGAAGGTTCTTTACCTTCCATCTTTTTACGCTGTTTCTCTATCTCTGCGGCAGCCTCGGCAGGTGTTTTTACACCCCAAAGCTGATAGAAAGTATTCATATTAAACGGCAGATTATAAAGATGACCTTTATAATTTGCCACAGGCGAATTTGTATATCTGTTGAACTCTACAAGCGAATTGACATACTCCCAAATTTTCTTGTCAGAGGTATGAAATATGTGAGCGCCATATTTATGCACATTGATTCCGTCGATATTTTCACAGAAAAGATTTCCACCGACATGATTACGTTTATCAATGACAAGACAGCGTTTTCCCTTTTTCGAAGCCAGATGCGCAAAGGTTGCGCCATAAAGACCTGCTCCGACAATCAGATAATCATACTTTTTCATAACGTGCGTTTTTAAATTGCCCGAGTATCTCGGCAAGCCTATCCTCTTTAGTAGGACTGAACAACGGCTGCTCGACACCAAGTCGTTTCGCTTTGGTCAACCCTAAAGAGTGATATTGCAGAAACTCAACCTGTAAATCAGGATGAGTCTCCGCAAGTTTCTTAAATTTTTCGATATTTTCTTTCGTATCGGTAACGGTGTCAATCAACACCATCCGCAGAAAGTATATCTTTTTACAAAGATATGTCAAATTTGCTTCAAAATCAATAGAATTGACAAAATCAATATTTTCCTTAAAAAGGAAAGGACGGTCAATCACCTTGACATCGACAATATAGCAATCGACAAACGAATCGACCATTTTTATGAACTCCAACGGAACATACAAAGAGGTCTCAAAACAAATTGAGACCCCATGTCGTTTTAGTCGTTCAAGAAGCGGCGCGAGCTTAAAGGCCTGAAGCAACGGTTCTCCTCCTGAGAATGTGACCCCACCCGTATCGGCATAATAATCTTTGTCCCGAATAAGCAAATCAAATATCTCATCTTCACTCATCCTGACACAAACAGGCTCATTACGATTGTTGTCATAATATGACGGCGACGAATATCTCGTCTCAGGATTACAACACCACGGACAATGCAATGTACATCCTTTGAAAAACACCGTTGTCCTAACTCCCGGACCGTCATTGACACAGAGTCGCTGAACAGAGGTTACATTAAAACTATTCATTTGAATTCAAGGCTCTTTGAATAAGCATATCTTTATACGAATCGGGCAAATCATTAAAATATGCACTAAAACCCCATATACGGACAACCAGATTCGGATATAACGTAGGATCTTTTTTGGCTGCAACAAGCTGCTCGTAATTCAATACATTAAGTTGCATCTCAAAGACACCTTTACGGAAAGCCGTTTTCAATATCTGAATAAATTTATCGACATTTTTTACGAATTGTTTGGAAAGAACAAAATCGACGACATTTCCGTTTATTTTATTTCCCGAATAGTCCAATTCTGATGCGAAGTCTATTATTTCAGCAAAACCCACCTCTTTTGAAACAGGTGAGATATGCGTTGAAAACGGATCCCCTCCGTGACGTCCGTCGGCAGATGCGCCAGTATGTTTTCCCATGGATAAATAAGCAGGAGAACTGAATCCTAATTTTGCCTTATGACCGTTTATTGTTGTACGAGCAACCACATCAGAAAGGCAATTCATAATTTTCGTTGTTATCGCCATTACATCGAGTGCAGAAAGTCCGAACTTAAACTCATTGGACAAAAACAAATCCCGTACATATTCATAACCGACATAATTATCCGCCAATGCCTTCTTTAACTCGTCATAAGATATCTTCTTCTCATCGAACACATACCTTTTTATATTCAACAACGAATTAACAGTATTAGGCATTCCTGAACACAAGAAACCGTGATAGTTATATTTAGCACCTCCCGCGGCAAAGTCGGTAAGCGTCTCTATACAACCGTCCGTCCATATAGACATAAGTGGAGACTTGTCAAAATTAATCTCCTTACTATTATTTGTTATACGTTCTACCTCTGATGATATGCTCGACAACGCCGCCTTCTCAAAAGAGAAATAATCTGAATACTCTGTCTCCTGAATTATTTTATTCAGCGGACTTAAAACATTAATATTTTCGACAGAGTTATTCTGATCAAACGATTTTCCGATTATCAACGGTTCCCAACATGCCGAAGTACCGAAATCAACAACATCGGACGCTTCATAACCAAAATCCGTCATCAACCTCATCACCTTAGGTTCGTTCATCATCAACGGAGAACCGTTACCCTTTGAGATTGATGCGACTGATTTACGCCACAACTCATCGCTTGTTTTATCACAGACTCGCAATATCAACTTCGGATCGGGAACATTAAGCTCAGTTATCACCTCAAGAAATATATGCGTAAGCTCGTTCTCTACATAATTTCCGTTTCTATCCGTTCCTGAAAGCAATATAACCTGACCTGTATCGCCAATCAAACCACCGCTTTTAAAGAATGTATCCGCACCAAGTATCTTGACAAAATCGGTTATCATCTTAAACGCACCGTCACGACTCAAAACACCAGTCTCTATATCTGAACGGTAATATGGTTCCAAAATAACATCAAGACGTCCAAGACCTATATGTCTGTGTCCATAATCCCATTGCAAAGCATTAACAAACAATATTTTCTGCAACGCTTCATCCAACGATTCAGGTCGATTAGACATCATGCGATCCAAATAGGAAACTATCTTCTCCGAACGAGCATCTTTTTTTGTGGAATAGAACGCAATCGCTTTACTCCTCAACAAGTCTATTGCAGAAATAGCATCTACAACCGAATGACTAAAATCATCATCATTCTTAGATATTTTTTCTGACAGAGAGACCAAATCCGTCTCCAAGACATTTGCATAGTCCAATGTAATACTAACAAGTGGCCACGTCGCTTTGCCTAATATCTTAACTATCCTCGGATTATAAGGATAAAAATACGGATATTTACAAACGTCAGTTACTTTTATTTTTTTTACGACATCCAGAATTTGACAGCCGGCATTTTTTTGTTCCGATAACTTATCTTCTCTGTAAATAAAAATATCATGCAAAAATGAATAGACAAACCTTTTCAAAAATGGTTTTGAAGAAAATATATCCGAACCTCCCTGAGAACGAGATCGACTCAAAGAGACAAAAATACGTCTCGGCAATAATGTTTTTATTATTCTTTTTATAAGTTTTTTCATTTTTTTATTATTCTAAATTTTGACAAAACGCCATCTATTACAGACACTATTACTTGATTTTTAAACACAAAATACATTATAGCCACATAAAAAAATACTGATGATGATATAACGATTAACAGATATGTCACATCATGCACTTTCATAAAATTATTTACCAGCATTGAAACGACAAACATCGGAATAATCGCCACCCACGGGGCTATCATTGTTTTTTTGTCATAGTGTAATTTTAATATTCTTAAAGAGAACAGATACATGACTATTGCTACCACCGTCTCTGAAAGCACCGATGCTACCGATGCGCCAACAGAACCGAACGGCTTTATCAATATCATATTAAGCGTAAAATTCAAAACTGTTCCGACTAATACCCCTTTTAGAAACAGTTTATCATACCCCATTCCTTGAATCAACTGCGGACCATAGACATTGTTCGTTCCGATTATTAATATTAATAACGACAATATCTGCAAAGACAATGTTGACGGTATGAACTCTTCTCCAAAAAACAAAGGCACAAATCGCGGGGCAATTACTATGATTCCGAATGTTACAGGAACAGCAATAGTATACATATAGGAAAAAGATCCTTTTAAGACCTCCTTTATCGCATCAAAATCACCCTGTTCTTTCAATGCAGCAACCCTAACGAAAACGACAGGAGACATTGCTACTACAATCGGCATAATAAGCCTGCTTATTTTCATTGCCGAAGTATAATATCCGACCTCTGTGTAGTTAGACAAAAAGCCCAACATCAATGTATCCAACATCGTATAGATACTTATTGCGATAGAAGAGGAAAACAGCAATAACATCGGCTTAACATGAAGCCTTATATTCAATGACTTGATACTACATTTCTTTATCTCATTTTTCACAAGATAGCCCCAGTTCCAAATATGACTTAGCAATAAAGAGGCTGTTTGTAACCACATGTAAGGCATTACGTCACCCCTGTCTCTCACAAAAAGGAACAATCCGGCAAGCATCACTCCTTTAACGACCAAAGAGCGCATGGTTATCATCCCGAATCTCTCTCGCCCACCGAAATACCATTCTATATTCAATGGGGCAAGAAAAACCGTCATCCCGGCAATCAGCAGGAAAACTCGTTCTTCATATAATGTCGGAACAACAAATACAGAAATGACATAAATAATCGAAACAATCAAAGAACATATCGTTACTATCGAAAATAGCTCAAAGAAAACTTTACTTCGTTCTTCTTTGGATTCACCACATTTTGCTACCACACGCATTCCATAGGTAGGAATACCTAACATGGCAAACAGCACGAAATACGCTGCATAAGCTATCGCAAAATTAACGACACCGATATTCTCAACCCCCAATATTCGCGATACATAAGGGGTTGTAATAAACGGAAACAATACATTACTAATATTCAGTATTATATTGTATATCGCATTTTTGCGCAACGACATAGCTATGATATAGATTATTAACTACTGTTCCGATCCTTCTCCAAATAATAACTTTTTAACAACTATTTTTGCAGTCACTAAAAATATACCCAGCAAAGTAACCGCCACAATCACTAATTTAACATTTGGCGAGGATGGGAAATGAGGTACCCTTGCTGGCTCTATCACCGTAGCGATAGGGGTCTCTTCTTGAAGTTTTATTATACTCAACGCAAGCTGAGAAGCATACTGCTGATAAATATTATATTTCAAGTCTCGTTCGTTTTTAAAGCGCTCTATTACAACCTGAGACGACTTGGTCACAAGATTGGCATTCTTATCAACAATACTACCATACAGACTATCAGCTATAATATACTCTTTTCTTGCATCCGCAAGCATTTTCTTATTTACCACAACATCATGTCTTGTTTTTGTGGTTCGATAATTTGTTATATACGTCTGAAGATTAGACAAGACCGAATCAGCTAACTGTTTAGCTATATTGGGATCTTGAAATGTTACTCTAAGGGTATAAAGTCCTGTCTTTTTCTCCGACTCCAGAGAAACCATTCGAGAAAACATACCTACGTATGCGGCGGCAAAACCGGACGAATCATGCACATTCATCTCTTTTTGTTTCTCTTTGTCACTTTTATTTTTCCAAAACAACCACCACGGATATCTTTGTTCTTTAAGCACATAATCACTAAATGACATCTCTTTACCGTCGTAAACGACCGGAATATCCGCCAATGTCATCACAAAGGGAGTACTTTTTAATATTTCGGGATAAACCTCTTCATTTACTCCATAATTAGTATTACTCCCCATCCCCATCATCGACACCAAAGCACTGGCAGAACCACTCACTTTTTCATTTTTACTTTCAGGAGCGAAAGATATGGTCGATACATATTTTTTCGGAAGCGAGAACGCAATCACTATTCCGACAACAAAACTTATTATTCCGACTTTGATAATAAGCTTACGATGTTTCTTTACCTCCTGAAAAAGAGCCAACAAATCCACTGACTCCATTTCCTCACGTTTATGCTCGTTCTGAACCTCCATATATAATACAAATATTTAATTATAAACAACTTACACAAATAACACACCATATAAGGACGCTATTTTTACAAAGATACACATTTTATGCTTAAATGACAATTTCGTCAATATGGACGAAAGACGAAAAAACAGGCTGCCGATATAATCGGCAGCCTGTTTTATTGTTTCACAGAAAACAATTAACGGTGACGTACTTCGTCTGAAACAGTAAGTTTTTTACGTCCTTTTGCACGACGAGCCGCAAGAACGCGACGACCGTTGGCTGTTGCCATTCTCGCTCTGAAACCGTGTTTGTTTCTTCTTTTGCGAACAGAGGGCTGGAATGTTCTTTTCATCGTTTTATCTCTTTGTTATTTTAATTCTAAAACCTATATTTTCGTGGCTTTCGGAGTGCAAATGTAAAACTAATTTCTTGATTCTGCAAATTTTAATTTTACATTTTTACAACAGACACGTTATTCCTCATCCTCCGCGGGACGAAGATTGGTGTAAACAGCCGTCACGTCGTCATCTTCTTCAAGACGTTCAACCAGCTTGTCAATCGAAGCTCTACCCTCTTCGTCGAGATCTTTATAGTCGGTGGGAACGCGTTCAAATTCACCGCTTATGATCTCGATAGAGTGATCTTCAAGGTATTTCTGTATTGCTCCATAAGATTCGAATCCGCCTGAGATTATGATTTCGCCCTCATCGGCAAAAACTTCATCCACGCCGCAGTCGATAAGTTCGAGCTCAAGTTCTTCCAAATCTATTGCGTCGCTGTTAGCGATTTTAAAGGTACATCTGTGTTCGAACATGAACGAAACAGAACCTGACGTACCGAGTGTACCGCCCATTTTATTAAAACAGCTGCGAACATTGGCTACCGTACGCGTGGTGTTGTCAGTCGCTGTTTCAACCAATACGGCGATACCGTGAGGTCCGTAACCCTCATATATCATCTCTTTATAATCGGCGGTATCCTTGCTTATCGCTCGTTTAATGGCTCTTTCGACATTCTCTTTGGGCATGTTGGCAGCCTTGGCGTTCTGAATCAGGACACGCAGACGAGTGTTACCGGCGGGGTCGGGACCACCTGCCTTAACGGCTATCTCTATCTCTTTACCAAGTTTGGTAAACGTACGGGCCATGTTACCCCAACGTTTCAATTTACGCGCTTTTCGGTATTCAAATGCTCTTCCCATAAATCATCTTGTTTCTTCAAAGCGACCAAAGGTCACTTTTTTATGTTTATTTTGACTGCAAAAATACTATTATTATAATGAATATCAAAATACCGTTTCAAAAATCAAAAATCCGCACATCAAAATTAATTTTCCAGACCGACATCCCGACAAAACATAATCCGGTTCAGCCAATTATCATTTTTAAGAATACACACGATATGATGCCGACTTCGTAAAAGACAATGAACCAACTGAATATGACATGGTCAAAAGGGGCTGTGCCCCTCGTTTTGGTTACTTTGTCGAGGGACAAAGTAACGCCGTCGGCAGACCCCTCGGAGAGCCGTCGGAGACAATAATGTATGACAATACTCTGCGAGCCAATACCAAGAGCGGAGAGATAGAGGTACTATAAGGCATTTACAACAATAAAGAGGGTTTTTGATAACAAAATCAAAAGCCCTCTTTATTGTGATAAATGCTTTATAACACCTCTATCTCTCCGCTCTTGGTATTGGCTCGCAGAGTATTGTCATACATCGCCTCGCAGGTAGCTGTAGGCAGATAATAACAACCGGCGTATGCGGCACTAAGGCGCGTAACGACTGTTACACTACGCCTGTCGGGAAGATTGTCGATATAACTTGAAACTCTGTCGTCACGAATATCGCGATAAGAGACACCGTCTGACGACTCATCACCGCCTTCCACGTAACGCTGATTCAAAATCTCCCATCCTGCGGGGAATATCTGCGTAAGAGCGATATTGCGCACCGAACGTCCCGATACATTCTCGATTATGGCATGACAATAGAAGTCAACACCTGAGTTGAGACGGGTAACATCTATCTCATTACCGTCCGCATCCTTATAAACCACATTGAGACGCAAGCCGTTCGACGAAGCGCCAACCTTTTCATTATATAAGACACCTGTTCCGACAAGGCGTGCATATAACGGAGACTTACCTTTATTTACAACAGACACCACACTCTTCGACGGAGCCTTGTCGCTCAAAACCGAATACCACGAATATTTAGTCGTCGATACATTGCCTTTTACACTCTGACAAGAGTACGACGCCTCTATTCCGGCACTATCTTTACCAGCGCCAAGCTGATAACCGGACAACGCCATGAGCGCATAAGCCACCTCCTGCGTACTTAGAACACGTGAAGAGGACAGCTCTTCGGATATTTCTTTCGACAACACCATGCCGTTCTGAATGTTTCCTACCGCTGTCGCCGCAATGAGCGCGATTGCACGGTCTCGCAACGGACTGCCGTATGTCGTGTCGTCATAATAGTTTTCCGAGATGTCAGCCGTACGTTCCATCAATTGTGACGCCACATCTTTACGACCTATCGCCACATACGCCGCCGCCAAAAGATTCTGTACTGAAGGAGTCATCATGCCGCACTCTCTCAGTCGGTTCATGGCACCCTTGTCCGCTTTGTTATTCAGCGCGAGCAGATAGAGTCTGTATGCCTGCGTACGCAGAGAACTGCGAGTTGTATTCTTGGTCGTCGTCCAGTCAGAAGATACTCTCGCCACATTTTTGAGAGCATTATTGAACAGGAAGTCTGGAACATCATACCCCGCTTTTTTAGCCTCGGTCAGGAAGTGGAGAGCATAAGCCGTACCCCATTCGTCTCCATAGAGACCTCCGGGCCAATAGCTGAACGAACCGTCACGCAGAGAGTAAGACCTCAACCTTCCGATTGCCGCCTCAACATTATACTGACACTCTTGTGCCTGTTTAGACGACATTTCCGTCACTTTCGGCAGATATATCTGCGGGAAAGCCTTTGAAACGGTCTGTTCGATACAACCGTGCGGATAACCTATCAGGTAGCGCATTCTGCCCGACAAATCCAGCGGCTCGACACTCGAAAGTTCAAGTGTCAACGTTCCCTTGCCGCTCTCACCCGGAACGTTCACGTTGAGTTCGGCACTCTTACCCGCCTCTATCATCAGCGATGAGACAGCCGTCTGCTCTGTTTTTACAGCTCTTATGTTTATTGTAGCCTCATAAACGGCCTTTTCTGCGCCGGAAACGGCAGTAATCCTGACACGTCCCTCTCCTTCCGTATTTCTGGCTTTCACGGTGAAAGGCACAACCTTTTCTCCCGTACCTGAGAATGTAACGGTACTGCTGTTAGAACCGACAACCTCAAGATTATCGGAACATTCAATCTTCAGATTCACCGTTCCGAAACCCTTCTCCGTCACGAACACCGTAGCGGGTACAGCCATACGGTCACCCACTCCAATCACACGCGGCATTGTTCCAAGCAACATGACGGGCTTACGCACAAGGACACTCTTGTCCGCATTACCGAACGCCTTACCGTCACTCGCCACCACCATAACTTTCACTCGTCCGTTATAGTTAGGCATCTTAAACGTATGGCGTTTCGTCTCACCCGCTTTCAGTTCAAACGGACCCTCGAAGATTACCACAGGCGCGAATCTGTTTATTTCGGAACCGCTACCCGCCAACAGAGCGTCGTCACCGCCGATACTCAATATACGACCTATACGGCCTCCGTACGCGCCGATTATGTGATTATAGTTATCCCAAGTGCGCACACCGAGAGCCTCACGGGCATTGAAAGCCGCGAACGGGTCGGGAGTGGCGAATCTGGTCAGGTCGAGAAGTCCCTCATCCACAATAGCTATCGTGTAACCCATAGCCCTGCCTTTCTTCTCGGCGACAGTCACCGTAAAGTCACTTTCGGGTCTTATCTTGTCAGCCGATTTTATCACGGGTTCAAGTCTGCTCGCTGGGTCGGTCACCTCAACGGGAACAACTCCATACATCCTTATGGGTCGGTCGTTTCTGACGCCGTAAGGCTGAATCAGAGAGACACCCACATAAACGGTCGGCTGCATCTGCTCGGTAGCCTTTATCTTTATCTCGGTATAGTCAGAGGTACACTTATGGTCATAAACCGACAGCACTCCGCTACCGTTCTCTATCGAGATTATCGCTCTCGCCCCGACAGACGACGGGAAGCTGACAGCTATCGAGTCGCCGCATACATAAAACGTCTTGTCGCTCTTTATCTGCAACAGATTGGCATACTCACCTTCGCCTGAAGCTCTCCAGCTCTCACCGAAATAGACCACACGCGACGCCACATGTCCGCTGTGAACATCTTTAACCTCTATCAGGTAGTATCCCCACTGACCTGACGGATAGCCGAGCGAGAACTCCGCCTTGCCGTCCGCGCCTACTGTAACATCTTTCGTCTCAATCGGTTTTCTGTATTCCGCCGATTTATAACGGCTGAAATAGTCGTCATCGGAATACCACCACCAATATCCTTCAAGTCGTGAAACCTTAACCTTTACCGCAGCGCCGTTTCTCGGTTGTCCGTCAGGCGATAACGCCACCACAGAGAAAGGATGTTGTTTGCCCGTTTCGAGATTACCGTCACCAGGTGTTTTCAGACCCACATATCCGTCGAAAGGAGAATAGGTCATCACATCGACAGCCGTACTGAAATCACCCGATTTCTCATAAACGCGACTCGTGAAAGCCGCTTTCATCATACCCGGCGCGTCGCTCGCGACAATATTGACACCGAAGCGGAAACGTGCGACACCCTGCGCGTCGAGCGTTCCCTCGGCAACTTTATATCGTCCCTGCGAAACCTTTTTAGTCACATCCGAGAAAGAATAGGCTTCATACCCTTTAAACGGTTTGTCGAACATTCCGAGCAGACATTCGACACGATAACCGAGTCCGTCAGCCTTTGCGCCGTGCATCCACTCGGAGCTTATGGTAATCAGAGAGTCCGCCGATATTGTATTTCCGTATGACGCCAGTTTTATCTTCAACCTGTTCGGTTTCACCGTCTCCACACGCATGCGTTTCTCAAAGACAGCACCACCGACATTAACTTTCACATTCCAGCTACCCGTAGGCACATCCACACCCAACGGGAAATCGAAAGCCGTCATACCGAACTTGTCGTTAGACGCCGTCTCTTTGGCGAACAACTGTCCCTGAGGCATATAAAGTTCCGCTGTCACGGGCATACCCTGCGGAATCTTTTTCTCACGGTCATTCAGCATGAAGCCTACATGAAGAGTGTCACCAGGTCTCCACACACCACGTTCACCGTATATAAAACCTTTCATTCCGTCAGCAAGACTCTGTCCCGACACATCGAACGAGCTGAGAGAGAGCGAAGAAGCCTCATCCACCCTCACATAGGCACGCATCTTGCCTTCTTCAGCCACAAGATAGAACGGTTTTCGAGAGCATGAAATCACTACGTTACCTTTATCGTCCGTAACACCCTCACCCACGTTTCGTCTCTGATAGTCGAAAGCCGTCACTTCAAGCCCGTTAATAGGATTGGTGTCGGTTATGCGACGAGCCATTACATGCAGCCTGTTGTCATAGTCGGCCTTTGCCGTCAAAGCTATGTCGGTTACAAAAACATTCTTTCCGACACCAGCTCCGTAATCCATATAATAACTGTCGCTGCACGGGTCTTCACTTTCTGAATATCTGTAACGGCTCCAGTCACGATACGTATAATAGTAAGAGCCGTTAGCATCGAATCGTGACGACTCCTTGAGGAACAACGCTTTATCATCCGCCTCTATCTGCTCTGCCGTACGATATTCACGGTTTTCTGTACAACGGTCATAAACCGACAGATCTCTGTCGAAACAGAGTATCACACGATAAACCGCACCTGTCTCAGGTTTTATCATCTCGGTCAGGTCGAGCGCATAAACCTTTCTCTTTTTCAATTCGGGGTCGTCGGGTTCACCGAGCATCACGGTCTTTATCGCCATGAGACGGCCCACACGCATAATCTCGCTCTCGCTGTCGAGGTCTCCACTCTGGAGGAACTGCCCCATGTTATCCCCATATATCTTTATCACCCTCACCTGCACACCTCTCAAATATGCGGCAGTAAAGGGTATCAGAGTTTTCTCCGACTGCGGCACTATAACGCCGTCGTCCACAAACGACACACTCGGTTTCAGAGGTCTGACATCCACTTCAAAAGTCAGATTCTCGCCGAGACGCTCTCCGCCGACAGATTTGATTGCCGCATCGAGCCTTACTGTCACCTTATCTACGGAATTGTCGTCAGGGAAAAGTCTTATCTTGTTGCCATTCACCTCCATAACGGCATCACCGTCCATAATGGCAGCCAAACCTTCATAGTCGAGGCTCTTATCGAGCTGTTTTGTAAACGTTATCTCAACAGCGCCGCTTTTACCTTCAACATAAGATATGTCATATACGGAAAAATCGTTCTCCGCAGGTATCTCCACGTTCATCAGCTCGCCGCTCGGCGCGCCCTCGCCGTTAGACGCCACATTGAGAGCCACATTCCGCGCCTTGCTGTCACTCTTGACATTTTTGAGGACAAGCGTATGGTCGGTACCGTTCGGGTCATGACTCCATTGCGTCTCCACATCCTCCGATGACGTTATAAGCGACTCAACCAAAGAGGCGTCCTCCTTGTCAGGTGTCTTTATCGATACGGTTACGTCATAGACATCGGCATCCTCGGCACAATCCAAAGAAGAGACATCGGCATCGAAGCTCAAAGGCATCGTCTCCACGCCGAAACGGAAAGGTTTCTCACCTTTGCAATCGTCAAAAATCTTGTCGAGCTTTGCCGAAACAGTATATTTTGTAGAGCGGTCAAACGATTCGCGAGGCTTGAAAACCACACACCTGTCGCCCTCTATGCTCCAAGAGCCGTCAACATGAGGTTTGATGCCCATCACATCGTTAATAAACTTGACATCCCGCTTACTCTCGGGAATGGCATTCTCAAAAAACAATTTCACATCCGCAAAACGTGAAATTGTCCCCGAGGTGAACGCAGCCACATTGGGATTAAACGGCAAAACAGCCGCTCCCGACCCGACACCGTCACAACCGTTCAGTCCTAACAGAACGACCAGAGAAAAGACGATTACGGAAAAACGATTTCTCAACCTTTCCATTGACAACCCTCCCATAAATTTTAAGGTGCAAAGAATCCATGCGTTCGGCACACCAAACGCATACGACATCAAAGATATTAAATTATATCGTGAAAACAACTACCCTCAGGCTCATTTTTTAGATGCGACAGAACGTCTTTTAGCAGATGCGGCAGTTTTACCAAGAATTTTAAAGAAATATTCGGAATATTGCGGAGACAGTTTCAAACGTTCCTCACAATCTTTCAGGCAGACATAGGTTACCCCCGCCTCTTTTTCAACCTTTTCCACTCTCGAAACATTCACAAGCACCCCTCTGCTAATCCTTACCACTCCGCTGCGTCCGAGTATGCTCTCGGCACTTTTGAGAGATGCCCTCAATGATGAAACGACAGGAGAACCGCCGTCCATATAACACACTTTCAAATAATTCCCGTCAGCGCCAACAAAAAGAAGGTCATCCGCATTCATTGTCAGCCCAACCTTTCCCCTGCCCGAAAGGACATTCAGAACATCTCCGATACCGTCTTTTTGCCTAACATTATCTTCACAAGCCACAGGCTCGGACACACCTTTTTCAACAGGCTGTTCAGGCTTTTCAGTAAAACAAGCGTTCGATTCACATACTCTTTTTCTGTTTTCATACCTTCCGCCCAACGCGCAGACGCCCGACAAAAGCAAAAACGGCAACAAAGACACCGATTGAGCCAAAAGAGTGCCTCCCTGCAACCAATGAGAGACCGACAACGACAGCAAGGCGAGCCATCCCGCTTCACACAGATATCCGTATCGTCCTACAAACACTTTTTTTCCGTGACAGAAAGCCAACGATGCAAGCGACAACGCCAATATCGCCACACCACAAACCGCACGCACATCACGCAACCAGGAATCAACGCCACGTACGCCGAAAGTTTCGACAACCGCCGACACCGTGACAGCCACCGACACGGAAATCAATATTGAAGCGACGGTTTCAAAACGAAAACCGTCGTAACAATCCGTTCTATTTTTTCTCGCGAACATATAAACAAATATATGTAAAAAACATCGTTTTCAAAACCGAAACAACTATAAAAACAGCTCTTTTTATCAGTTAAAAAAACGGCTAAAAGTGGTAAAAAAGGAGTGTCTCGAAATTATTTTTCCGATTTGTCACATAGTTTTTCACCATTGTCACAAATGAAATTACAATTATAACAAATTGATTTAAAACAATATAAGGTGTTACAAAATTTTAAACAA
The DNA here is from genome assembly GCA_949285535.1 of uncultured Alistipes sp. GTDB lineage: Bacteria > Bacteroidota > Bacteroidia > Bacteroidales > Rikenellaceae > CASDZP01. Next base: position 35,667 of record CASDZP010000003.1, on the reverse strand, counting down.
CAAAAAACACAGAAACTTTTGTTCCACAAGACAGACATTACAAAATTCAGACTAACGATTATAACAAAAAAAGAGATACATTTGTGTGGTACCAATTAAGGACGGGTGGTTTTATACGGAATCATTCTTCTGAAATTGGAGATAAGCATATCTATATAAATATTAATTTGCTTGGGGAAATTTATTCAATAAAAGTATCAAATTATCCGAACTAAAATTCGGGAAAATCGGAGAGATCCGAGGGTAGGGTTATATGATAGAAAGTTTTTATTTCAGGCAACCGTATTTTCGATTGGTTTACTTTCGAGAATACGGTTATCTGTTTTTGACGGGTATGAATTAATATATTAATGTATCATATCCACACCTTGCCACAATCAGCAAAGAGGAAAACATAAAAAAGGATGGCCTTTTTGACAAGACCATCCTTTTTTATTAACGACATATTACACGAAATCAAAGTCTGACAAACTCTATACGCACGGGTACAAAAGTTTTTCCGTCCTGCGGTTCGGGCACTCCGTCGGTTGTAAGAATCATCTCTTTTGATGTAAGTTTTTCTATCGACGATGTAGTCACCCCCATAAGTTTCAGGAATTTTGTCGAATCGACCATTTCATAATCAATGGGTATTGCCGTATCAGGTACCGAGTCGATATTTCCCGACAATATTGTCAATTTTCCGTCATTAAAGAGCCAGTATTGAGGTTTCGCCACATCCTGAGCCTCCACCCACTTATCCTTGTCATCTTTCTGCTCCACGCGTTCGAGTTTCCATTTTCCCTCTATGGCTGAACCGTCAAAAGGCTCCTCCTTGCAAGAGGAGAGAGTCATCGCACCCGAAACGAGTATAAAAAACAATATTTTCTTCATAAACAATCCATTAAAACACTTACAAATATACAAATTAAATTTATCGTTATCAATCGAACATTGTCCATTTCAATCATACGCGCGCAAATCGATTCACATACACCGACATATTCCCTTTCCCGAAGCCGACACTCAACCTACGATGCCGACTTCGTAAAAGGCAATGAGCCGACTGAACATGACATGGTCAGAAGGGGCTGTGCCCCCTCGTTTTGGTTACTTTGTCGAGGGACAAAGTAACGCCGTCGGCAGACCCCTCGGAGAGCCCCGCGGGAGCGACGACGCATACTCTACAAAACTTTTCTGGGCTAAGAAACAAGCTCTTCGGATATAACAAAAAAGGACAGAAGCAAACTACTTCTGTCCTTTTATTGTTATATCCGAAGAGCTTATTTTTTAGCCCAGAAAAGTTTTGTAGAGTATGCGTCGGGACCGCCGAGGTTGTCGATAGCCACCTGAAGGTTTTTGCGGTTTCTGGTGTACTCGCTTGTGGCAAAGGTCATACGGGCGGTAATCTCGGTGATAGAGGCGTCGATGGGAGTGAATATGTAATTCTGACCGTTAATCACGGCAGTAACATCACCCGGTTTAATAAGGAACGAGGGATAGCCTGTACGACGATATTCGCTCCATGCCTCCATTGAGTTGTGCGCAAAGTTGTGAATGTATTTCTGTGTTACGCAAAGCTCACGTTTGCCCTCATCATCGGCAGCGGTGAACATGTCACACACTTTCTGAACATAAGCGGCGTCAGAAACACCCCACTGTGCCATAGATGCCTCAACACCTTTTCTGAAGTCAGCCACATCGCCTGTAACTTCAGCTTTGAGAAGCTGGGCGTTGGCGCAGTCGATGAATGTAGTCCAGAATGTTGCCTGTGACACCACAGGAGCGCCTGACTGACGGTAGAAGTTTATAAGCGTAGCCAGATTGTTCTCCACATAAATCTGGTTGTCGTTAGTAACCAAACCATAGGGAAGACCGTCCACATTACCTGCCGCAAGGTTAGCTTCGCCAATCATCGCATTGAAACGGGGGTCACGGAAGCCGGCAAGAGGAGAAGTATAACCCTGTTTGGGGTTGGTTTCACCTTTGAGGAACGAAGCGAAAGCATATGACATGGTGAAGTCGTTACGTCCGCTCGTTATGAACATGTTATAAATAGGAGCGTCACCGGGGGCACCACCACCTATGAATTTGAAAGAAGCGTTGCCGCTGTTGTCCTCGATGATACCCGCGTTTATAGCCTCCATTGCCATCGTCTTCCAATCGGCTTTCACGTTAGACTGACGCACAGCCAGACGGAGCAACATGGTGTTGGCGAAACGATACCAGTTTTCAGGGTCGCCGCCAAGGAGCTTGTCGGCAGTACCGCTGCCGCTGATGGGGCTTGTCCAGCCTTTACCGCCTCTGTCGAGAACACCTTTGAGAAGAGACTGCGCTTCGCGTATGTCGCTTTCGAGATTTGCGAACACCTCCTGCTGGGTGTCATACTTGGGAGTGAGAATACCGGGAGCTTCGAAGCTGTTATATTTTAACGCCTCAGAATAAGGTATGCCGCCGAACATCTCTGAGAGCATCTGAAGTCCGAACGCCTTGATAAGCATTGCAGAAGCTATCTGAAGATCGGGGTCACCGTATGCCGACATACCGTCGGGGTTCTCACGACACATGTCGATGATTGACTGCGCGTCGTTCAACATCACGTACATATCCTCGAAACATGTGTTCGTGGTGTTGGTACGATACTGATAACGGTCCTCATCGGTATAGTTACGCTGCGCCCAGTGCTGCGCAGTTACGCCTGAGATACGTACCCCGCTCCACTGATCATAAAAATAGTAGGCGATATTACGCTCCACAGTTGTGAGAAGATAGGGTGTGGGGACAGTCTCGGGTGAGTTGGGGTTTGTGTTTATGTCATCGAAGTTGGTCTGACAACCTGCCAACGAGATGAGCGAAACACAACCGACAGCTGCTATTTTGAATATGTTTTTCATTGACTATATCTCTTTAATTTTATTAGAAGTTAAAGCTCAAACCTACGCCGTATGTACGTGTAGAGGGGATGTAACCGCCTTCAAGACCCTGAATGTTAGAGCCTGCCGCCTGTGTGTATTCGGGATCGAAGTGCTGGCTGTCTCTCATGAATGTAGCGAGGTTTCGACCGAAGAACGACAGACGGATGTCTTTAATGGGGCCTGTCAGCTTGCGGGGGAAGGTGTAACCCAGACGTATCTCGCGAAGTTTGATATAGTCTGTCTTGAACACGCTCTGTGCGTCAACGCCATAGAAATAGTCCATTGCGTATGTACGGGCATCCAAAGCGGTGGTGTTCTTAACGGGAGTGTCGCTGGGGTTACCGTTTGCATCGGTGTAGTGAATCTTACCGTCAGAGCCTTTGTAACCGTAAACACCGTCGAGTACGATACCGTGTTCACGAATGTTGCCCCACTTGCCGTTCACGAATGTCTGCTGCGCCGATTCCTCAAGAATACCCGAGTAAACACCGAACGCATTAGAGATGTAGTACATGTGACCGCCGAGCTGCATGTCGAATAGGATACTCAAATCGAAGCCCTTGAATGTGAATGTAGAGCTCAAACCTGCGGTGAAGTTGGGAGTCGCGTTACCGATGTTGGTTATCTCTGTCTTCTCATACTGACCTGTTGTAGAGATAAGGCGGTTGCCATACTCATCCGTCTGGTAGTCTGTACCGTATATAATGGGATAAGATGTTCCCACGTATGCACCCGACTCGATGTTGAAACCGTTTGTCGAGAAGCTGAGATAATCGACACCTTCGGTAAGAGAGTTGACACGGTTTTTAAGCGTCGCCATATTGAAGCTCAAATCCCATCTGAAACCGCTCTTTGTCTCAATGGGTGTCGCGTTGATTGTCAATTCGACACCTTTGTTCGACATTCTACCCGAGTTCATGTATATGGTTCTGTAACCTGTTGCGGCAGATACCGACATGGGGACAATCTGGTCGAACGCCTCTTTGTCGAAGTAAGCCACGTCGAAGCTCAAACGACGGTTGAGGAAAGTAGCCTCGAGACCCACCTCCCAAGAGTTTGTACGCTCGGGTTTGAGGTGTGCGTTGTTGAGTTCTGAAAGACCCGCCAATGTCTGGTTGTTACTGAACAAGGGGTCACCGCTCAAGTTACCGAGAGCATAATAGTAGCGCGCCAAAGTGTAGGGGTCAGAGTCGTTACCGACCTGTGACCAACCGCCACGAATTTTGGCGAAGTCGAGCCATGTGAGGTCGCGAAGACCGGGGAGCTGGCTCAATATCACACTCAGGTTGAATGAGGGATAGAAATAAGAGCGGTTACCTGCGGGAAGGGTGCTCGACCAGTCGTTACGGGCAGTCACATCGAGGTAAATCAACTGATTGTAGTCGATTGTGGCGTTACCGTAAACAGAGTTTATACGTTTATGGTCCTTGCTGTCATAAGTCTTGGCAAGGTTCACAGAGTTCGAGAGGTTATAGATACCGGGAACCACGAGACCACCGTTGGTCACACCGCCCGAGAGGTTGTACTTACGGTCGTTGCTCGATGTACCGATCATCACTGTAAGACCTACTTTTTCATTAGCATAACGGTCGTTGTAGGTGCCGAAAAGATCGAAGTTCGTCTCGATGCTGAAACGGTCGATGAGACGGTAATGTGATTCCGCAACAGAACCGACAGCCATACGCTCCTCTATACGGAAACGGAACATGTCCATACCCGCACGACCCGTAATCTTGAGTTTGTCATCGAAGAACTTGAGGTTCACACCCGCGTTACCATATACACGGTCACGACGGTCATTCTGGTAGTTCTCATAAAGAGACCAGTAGGGGTTGTCGTTATACATGGGGGCACCGTTATCCCATGAGGTACGGTTCCACGGACGCTGTGTGCCGTCGGGATTGATGTATGACTGCAACTCTTTGTAGTCGAGCTGTGTCTGAGTCCACTGCCACATCTTCTGCGACACGTTACGGTCAGCATAACCTGTCTCGGGACGACCCTGACCTTTGTTCTCAACATAGTTCACGGCAACCCAGGTGTCGATGTTCTTATTGATGTCTGCCGTACCGTTGAAAGATACGGTGTGGCGGAGCAGTTTGCTGCCGGGGATTATACCCGTCTGTGAAAGGTTTGTGTAAGAGAGACGATAGGTGTAACCCTGATTTGCACCCGAAATCTGAATGTTGTTGGTTGTACCCACACCGTTCTGATAGAATGTGGTGTAGTCGTTTTCGGGATATACCCACGGTTTTTCAACGAGGTAGTTTGCTGTGTCCCACGCATCGAACGAGTTCCAGCCGAGCACCTTAAGGTTGGGATCGTATGCGGGACCCCAGCTCTCGTCCACAAAGCTGGTCACTCTGTAAGACTTGCCGTTTATGGTTATGTTAGAGAAAGACTTGTCGGGGTCAGAGCTCGAACCACCACCATAGAGTTTCTGATATACGGGCATGATACCCGGAGTGTCGATTGTCACCTGCGAGTTAACAGAGACACCGAATGTTTTGGTGTTAGACTCTTTCGCCTTCTTTGTGGTTATGAGCACCACGCCGTTGGCACCGCGAGAACCGTATATAGCGGTCGCACCCGCACCTTTGAGGACAGATATACTCTCTATATCGTCGGGGTTGATGTCACCCGCACCGCCACCGAGGTCATAACCACCGCTACCTGCGGCACCCTCAGAGTAGTCGGTTGAGCTGATGGGCACACCGTCCACAACGAAGAGAGGCTGGTTGTTACCTGTAAGTGAGCTGTTACCACGTATGTTAATCTTCGCACCACCGCCGATCTGACCCGACGAGCTGGTAATCTGAACACCTGCGACACGACCCGAAAGCGAGTTCACCACATTGGAAGTACGCGCTTTTGTAATCTCCTCGCTACCCACTTCCTGAACGGCGTAACCGAGAGCCTTTTTCTCGCGAGTGACACCAAGACCGGTAACGACAAGTTCGTCGATACTCAACGCGTCTTCGTACAACTTCACGATTACGTGCGTCTGTGTGGCGGCGACATCCACCATCTCGGTCTTATAACCGAGGAATGTCACTTCCAGCGTAGCCACATCTGAAACACCGGAAATACGAAACTCACCGTTAGCGTCAGTGACGTCACCTTTGCTTGTTCCCTCAAGGATGACCGTCGCACCGATAACGGGCGAATCCGTCGCTGCGTCAACAACGGCGCCGACAATGTCTCTTGTCTGAGCGAACGCTTGGTTCACCGACAAAAGCAGTGTCAACACCAACATCGAAGTAAAATTTCTCATGCTTTTTGTGTGTTTATTATTAAAAAATAGTCGAATTTTCGCAATAAAACAACCTGAAAAACAAATATTTAAACCAAATGAAAAGAGTGACGAAAAAAGATGTTTTTCAAACCGACCCCACCAAATGTTAAAAATACAACAGATTTTTGCAGGTTTTTTCATTCGATTTGCATGATAAGTATTTATCTAAAAAGAACCAAATCATCGCTCTGACTTTCAATGTAATACAAAAAATGGAGTGTAAGTGTTTTTTATTTGTAACTCTTCATGTCGGGCTTTTGCCGACACGAAGAGTTACAGACTGAAAGCACTCAGAGTGCTTTCAGTTTGTAATAGTAACTTTCAAAAAAATTATCCAAATGAGAAAAAATTTTTTCGCACCTCATAAAAACAGCCGTTTTCAGCCATTTTTTACAAAAAACAGGGCAAAACAAAGGACCTTTAATCAAAAAGGGCTATTTTACTTACAATTTAAAACAAAGCATGAAACATAAAAAAGAGCATCAATAAAAAAACAATAAAAACAGACTCCGATTCATAAGTTGTTAAAAATTTAACTAACATTGTCCGAAACCGACCTCTTTTTAAAAAATTTGTTATCTTTGTCATTATCCCTTATCTTTGAGGATTCACACATGGAGCCGATAAATAGAAGAAGAGAATGAACATATATTCACTTCAAAAGAGAGCACTCCGAAAAAGGGATAGAACCGACGAAAAATTGCGGTTGAACGACGACCGTCCACGAAGAGTTGTAAGACGTTCACGGTGATTATAAAAGGTGATTATAAAAAGGGTATTGCAATATATATAGTATAACCAAAGCGAACTATGTGGTTTTTAAAAAAGTTGCTTAACACACGTGTGCCCATCATCATTGCACGCATATTGTTGTTGTTTCTGATATACGCCGCATGCAGATTCATTTTCTATCTGTGTAACAGCGACCTTGTAGGGACACCCGCTCCGGACGAAATGGGAGCGTTGATAAAAGCATCTTTAATCTTCGACTCGGCGTCCATCTTCTACGTAAACATACTGTTCATCGTTTTATGGCTGCTGCCTTTCGACTTCGTGGAGCGCAAATCGGTGCAGCGTGTGATAATGATACTCTTTGTGGCGTTCAACTCGCTCGCCCTTCTAATAAACATCGCCGACATATTCTATTTCCAATATAAACTCGCAAGGATAGCTTCCGACGACATACACTACATATCGGAACCTACGGGCGGCACACTCTTCGGGGCTCTGTTCATCGACTATTGGCCCGGAACGCTGCTGTGGATTGCCCTTACCGCAGCAATATATTTCGGTTGTTTCCGCCTGATACGCTACCACGGAGGCGAAAACCTGCTTGTTCAACTCCCCGTGCGCTATATCGTCCGCACATTCTGGCTCGCGATATTCACCACCGTCGCGGTTATCGGAATCAGAGGCTGGAGAATAGGCAGAGACACATTCCCGATAAATGTAAGCGACGCACCCATGTTTGTGTGTCCCGAACTGTCACAGTTGGCTTTGAGCAACCCGTTCTGCGTCATAAGGACATGGGGTAACAAACTCGACGGTGTCAGATACCTGAGCACTAAAGAGCTCGACGAGACATATAAACCCATATATCTCACATCGGCTCCCGACTCGGTATGCAACCTGCCCCTGACAGACACTCTGATTCAGGGACGCCCGCTGTTACCCAAAGGCAGCAACATAATGATTCTTGTGCTCGAAAGCTTTGGCAAACCGCACATCAAATCGCTGAATCCGCTATTCCCCGCCTCCGCGCCGAGCTACACCCCGTTCCTCGATTCGCTGTTTGAGGAGGGTCTGTTATTCACAGACGCCTATCAGGGCGGCATGAAGAGCATCGACGCCATGCCCGCGATATGGGCATCCATACCGTCATTCAATAAAAATTTCCTTCGTCTCCCCCAGTCACAGTCGGAATATCTTGCCATGCCCGCGATTCTCGACTCAATGGGATATACGACCGCTTTCATGCACGGCGCCTCTCGCGGCTCCATGAGCTTTGTGGCTTTCGGGAAAATGGCGGGAATCGAACACTTCGTCTCACGCGAAGATTACGAGAAGATTCACGGTCCCGTTGACTTCGACGGCAAATGGGGTGTTTGGGACGACCGTTTCCTGCCGTTCGCGCTCGACAAGATAGACGAACTGCCGCAACCATTCATGACAACAATTTTCACGCTCTCGTCTCACGAGCCGTTCAAAGTGCCGCCACACCTCGAAGGACAATTCCCCGAAGGACGACTGCCCATACATAAGGTTATAAGATACAGCGACTATGCTCTAAAAGAGTTTTTCGCCAAAGCCTCGACAAAACCGTGGTTCAAGAACACGCTGTTCATAATAGTGGCAGACCACGGTTCAGGAGCGGAAGACGAACGACTGCTTGTCTCGCCGCACAACCACTCGATACCCATATTCTTCTATATGCCGTCTGCAGGATTGAAGGGACGTTGCGACAGAACAGTCTCACAACTCGACATCATGCCCACTCTGCTGCCGATGCTCGGAAGCAATACACCGTTCGTCTCTTTCGGCAACGATATGTTCGACCCGCAGGCATCACACTTTGCGGCGGGATATTTCGACGGCGTATATGGGATAAAGGAGGGTGACCTGCTCTACCGCTTCTCAGAGAGAGGTCTGGAAGCGATGTTCAACATGCGCACCGACCCCGAAAAGAAGAAAAACATCAAAAACGAGGCAGACCCCGAAAAGGTGAAATATTTTGAAGCATACATACAGCAATATTACAGGACGGTGGCGGAGAGAGCCTTTACGCCGCAGAGCTGGATGAAGGAGGATGCGCAATGAGTTTCGCGGAACGTTTTTTAGAGCTCGATAGAGAGCTGTTTCTCTCGCTCAACGGAGACGGCGGAGCTGTCATGGACAATATAATGTATGCGCTGTCGAGTAAATTCGCACTTGTGCCGATAGGTGTCGTTGCATTGTGGATGATGTGGAGAAAATTCGACGACAAAAGGGAGTTTGTCTCGGCAATCGTCTTCATCGCGTTGGTGGTACTGTTCGCCGACCGCGTATCGACAACATTCAAATACCTGCTTCCAAAATTCAGACCGACACACGAACCTCTGCTGGAAGGGCTTGTGCACACGGTCAACGGCTATGTGGGCGGACTGTACGGAACGGTATCGTCACATGCGGCAAACAGTTTCGGTGTGGCGATGTTCACCTCTCTGGCAGTACAAAAAAGATGGTACACCGTTGTGGTGATGCTGCTTTGCGTGGCGATATGTTACAGCCGCATATACCTCGGCGTCCACTACCCCGCCGACATATTTTTCGGAACAATTACAGGACTGTTTTTCGGTTGGCTTTGCTATAAAATGATGCTTTTTGCCAATAAGACGGTTTTCAAGAAAAAGCTTGCCGAAGAGCATAACGCATAAAACCACATACAACCCGATAATATAACGTCAGATGAAAATATCCGAACTCAAACCGACCGCTCTCTGGAGCTTTTTCGAAAACATAACTCGCATTCCGCGTCCATCCAAACACGAAGAAAAAGTCCTGGCGTGGCTGCGTTCGTTCGCTCAAGAGAGCGGTTTGGAGTACAGACAGGATGCAGCGGGTAACATCGTGATAAGGAAACCCGCACAAAACAGCTCATCCACAGAGACCGTAATACTGCAAAGCCACGTTGACATGGTCTGCGAGAAAGATTCAGACGTAAAAATAGACTTTCTCAACGACCCGATAGAGGCGTACATCGACGGCAACTTCATAAAGGCGCACGGCACCACTCTCGGAGCCGACTGCGGCATAGGCATGGCGTCCGCGCTGTATGTCCTCGACTCGAAAGAGCTGTCGCACCCGCCGATTGAAGCTCTTTTCACGGTCGATGAGGAGACAGGACTGACGGGAGCTTTCTCGCTCGAAGCCGACATGCTTACGGGCAAAAGACTCATCAACCTCGACTCGGAGGACGAAGAACAGGTGTTTATCGGTTGCGCGGGCGGCATAGACACGGTAGCCTCGTTCCATGCGGAGAGACAAGAGACTCCAAAAGGAGCTGTTGCGGTAAAAATAAGTGTAGGAGGGCTGTGCGGCGGTCACTCGGGAGACAACATAAACTCGGGTCTTGCCAACGCCAATCTGTTGCTCGCACGTGTATGCCATGAACTGAAAAAAGAGATTCCGCTGTTTATAGCCGACATTGACGGAGGCAATCTTCGCAATGCGATTCCGAGAGAGGCAACCGTGACACTGGCTGTCGAACCGTCACAGATTCCATTCATCGAATCGACGGTGAAAAAAATCGAAAAGGCGGCAAAAGCGGAATATCACCGTACGGAAACGTCTCTCAAGATAACGGCAGAAAAAGGCGGCGAAATAAGCGGCAAGGTACTTTGCGCAGAGTTGTCGGGTCGTCTTATCGACTCCATATTCACCGCCGTCAACGGGGTCACCGCTTTCAGCCAGGACATAGAGGGTTTTGTGGAGACAAGCACCAATCTCGCCTCCATAAAAATCAAAGGAGACGAAATTGTCATTTCCACCTCACAGCGCAGCTCGATAGACAGCAAGAAAGAGTGGCTTTCAGATATGCTCAAGACCCACTTCGAGAGTTTCGGAGCGACCGTATGGCAGAGTGACGGCTATCCCGGATGGGCGCCCGTCACCGACTCACCCATAGTCGAAAAGACAGTCGAGGCGTACCGTAAGGTTTACGGAAGATTGCCGCAGGTCAAGGCGATACATGCGGGTCTGGAATGCGGACTTTTCCTCGCGGTCAAACCCGAACTCGACATGGTCTCAATCGGTCCCGACATCAAAAACGTCCACTCACCGAGCGAACGACTCGACATCGAAAGCACGGTGAAATTCGCCGAAGTGCTTGAGACGCTGCTCGCTTCGCTTTAAAAGAGTTTATTCGGCGAAAAAAGGAAACCTCTCCCGACCCGCCGACAAAGTTACGACATAACCCAATTTTTTAAATATGATATATTCGTTAATGCCTGTTGTCTTCATCGTGGCGATACTCTGCATCGCCTTTGAAGACAAAATCAAAATCAACAAGGCAGCGATTGCCGTCTTTTCGGCTATATTGCTGTGGGGAATGCTTTTTGTCGGTGCTGACGAAATACTGTCGCTTGGAGAGAGCACAGCCTTTTCTGACTTCAAAAAAGCTGTTCCTTCAATATCCGAACTGCCTCTCCATGAACAGTATTTCTCGTTCCTGAGCAACTTTGCCATCATCGAGCACCTGGGAGATGTGGCAACGACCCTCTTTTTTGTCATCGGTTCGATGATTATAGTTGAGATTGTGGACTCTCACGGTGGTTTCCGTGTCATAACCAACAGAATACACACACGCAGCAAACGCAGACTGTTGGTTATAATCTCACTGCTCACATTCTTCCTCTCGGCGTTGCTCGACAACCTCGCCACAGCCATCGTCATGATTGCCATACTGAGAAAATTCATCGACGACAAGCATGACATGTGGATATTCTGTTCTATGGTCGTCATCGCCGCCAATGCCGGTGGTTCATGGTCACCAATCGGCGATGTCACCACGATATTGCTCTGGAGCGGCGGTAACCTCACACCCGCACATCAGATAGGCAAACTCTTCCTGCCCGCTTTGGTCTGCATGCTGATACCCCTGACGATAGTCTATTTCACCATGTTCAAGCAGACGGACCGCTGGAACAAGCATCGTCAGGTACACGTAGAGAACGACGCTCTCCCACAGATAGACAAACGCTCACGCATCATCATATTGGTGATAGGAGTTCTCTCGCTGGCATTCGTACCAGTATTCAACGAGCTCACGGGTCTGCCTCCCTTCATGGGTGTGATGTGCGGCCTGGCCGTGCTGTGGATGTACACCGACATCATGTACAGCAGAATAGACTCAATCGAAGATAAAGACAGACTCTCTATTGCCAACGTGTTCCACCGTCTCGACATGTCAACGATAATGTTCTTCTTCGGCATCCTCATGTCGGTGGCGGCACTCGACACTGCCGGACAGCTGGCACAGACATCAGGCTGGCTCGACGAACACCTGCACAGCCCGCTGCTCATATCGTTCATACTCGGACTGGCATCGTCATTCCTCGACAACGTGGCGCTCGTGGCAGGTACGATGGGCATGTACAGCATCGTTACCGACCCCGCGGCGGGAGCATACGCACTCCAGTTCGCCACGGACGGTGCCTTCTGGACATTCCTCGCCTACTGCTGCGTTACCGGCGGTAGCATATTGATAATAGGCTCTGCGACAGGAGTATCGGTAATGGGTATGGAGAAGCTGACTTTCGGCTACTATCTCAAAAAATTCACTCCTCTGGCACTTGCGGGATATATATGCGGCGCGGCAATTTATCTGTTATTATAAAAAACGTAAAAAGCGACAAAACGCAATTATAAAAGAGAATCGACAGACCGAAAAAGTCTGTCGATTCTCTTTTCGCATAAATAAAAAGTTTTATTGTAGAGTCATGTCTCCGCTATTGATTAACTTCATCCCAAAGTTTTACCGTATTCGGGCATCCCGACACAACGCCTCAACACTCTGATATTTAACCATGTCAAGATTCATATAATAATTACACGAATCAAAATCGACGCACATTTTGGCATATTGAGCCGTTTTACTATTTTTGCGGCTCTTAACTATAAAAAGAAACGACCATGCGACAATCATTGGGATTACTGTACGGCATATTGTCATCGGCGACATTCGGACTGATTCCGCTATTCACGCTTCCTCTCATCGAATCGGGAATGGACATGCAGTCGATACTCTTTTTCAGATTTGCCATATCGGCTGTTTTGATGCTTGCGGTGTCAAAATTACAGAAGAAGAGTCTTAAACTCTCATTCCGTGAGTTTGTGACACTCGTGTTTCTGGGACTCTGTTATGCGGCGACGGCTGCCATGCTGATACATTCTTATGAATATCTGAGCAGCGGAATGGCGACAACCATCCATTTTCTCTATCCCGTGGTGGTTGCGCTGGTGATGACTATATTTTTCAAGGAACCGTCATCATTCAGACTCTTTGCCGGCATAATAATGGCGGTGTCTGGTGTAGTGATGTTGTGCAGCGTCGGAGGGTTCGGCAATCTCAGCATAACTGGTCTTACGCTCGCTCTCTCCACGACGGTGACATACGCGCTCTATATTGTAGGAACGGGACGCACATGCGCCGCCTCGCTCGACGGACATGTAGTGACTTTTTATGTCCTGCTGTTCGGAGCATTCATATTCGGTATCACCACTCTCCATTCAGAGGCATGGATTGACCTTCCCGAAACAAAAAGCGACATGATAAACCTCGCATTATTGGCCCTTATACCTACTCTCGTCTCTGACCTGACACTCGTTCTGGCGATACAGAGAATCGGTTCCACCGCCACGGCTGTATTGGGCGCACTCGAACCGCTGACCGCCGTACTTATCGGCGTATTTGTCTTTGGAGAGGCAATGACCGCATTGTCGGTATCGGGAATAGTAATGATTATAGCTGCCGTAACATTGGTGATACTGTCCACCAAAAGGAGATAAATCATATCGGCATTCTACATCAGCCGACAAAAATGACAGGAGTTCCGCGTATTGCATCGTGCGCGGAACTCCTGTCGTTTTATTTACGATTCGACCGTCAGTCGAGCTTTACAAGAGTATATTTCTGACTGCCCAAACCGATAGCCTCGGCATGTTCGAGCGTATGCATACCGTGACGTGAATCTATGCGTTCTATGAGGTGTATTTTCCCATGGTCGTCCGACGAGCGTACCAGGTCGGTGCATGCACGGTCGAGAGCGACGGGGTCGAGAGAAGCAAGTATGCCTATATCGCCCATTTTCGGGTCTTCGGGAGAAGAGTCGCAGTCGCAATCGACGGAAAGGTTATTGGCCACGCTTATATACAATATATTGTCGCCGCAATGGTCAGCCACCGCTTTTGCCGCCTCAGCCATAGACTCAAGAAAATCATCCTGCGAGGGATTACCCCAATTTTCGGTGCTCGCACCCGCAGAGTGAATCAGACGTTTGCCGTTAGACGACGCTATGCCTATCGACATGTTCTTTATCGCTCCACCGAATCCGCCCATCGCATGACCTTTGAAGTGCGAAAGAACAATTGTGAAATCATAGTTGAGAAAATTCTTTCCGACAATGTCACGGGTGAGATGTTTTCCTCCTTCGACAGGCAATTCCGTCTCACCGTCCGCATCCATTATGTCAACGGGGGCTATGGCAGTGAAACCGTGTTCCTCTGCTGCCTTGCGATGACTCTCCGTATTGGAGCGGCCACCTCCGTAAGCGGTGTTACACTCCACAATGGTTCCGTCAACCTTTTGCACCAAATCCTTTATCAACGCGGGCTGTAAAAAATTGTGACCGCCGGGCTCTCCCGTCGATATCTTAACAGCCACCTTGCCTTTCGCCTCACGACCGAGAGCCTCGTAGATCTTAACCAGGTTCTCCGAGTTTATCTCTTTGAACATATACACCTTCGGAAGTTCGGAATCGGTCGCCACGGACTTCTCTCGCTGATTGAAGGCATACGCATAACCTGCCGCGGCAAACGATGTCGCCAACAGTAACAGAGCGATGACACTTTTTTTCATGACTTATACCATTAAAGTTATATTCCAAGTTTTATATCGAATCCCGCCATTACGGTGGCACGAGGCATCGGATATCCGGCGTTTATCTCATATCTCTGAGCCAGCAGATTCTCACCCCTCACCCAGAAATCGAGCCATCGGGCGGCATTGAGAGACACACGCATGTTCCAAAGGACAAAATCCTCTTTAGTGACGGGGTCCGTCTCCGTGTACAGACCTTTTATGTACTGCACACCCGTCGATACGTTCCAACGCCCCTTCATAAAAAGCGCGCCGCCGTAAAGTTTATGTTCTGGAGCGGCTACAACGGGATTTTTCATGTGCAGAAAGCTGTAATTGGCATCCACCGACCACGAAGCTCCTATACGCCACGCCGCCTGAAGCTCCACACCGCAGTTGTCAGCCTCTCCCGAGTTCTGATTCAACATTCCGCTGCCATTGGGGTTGGGAAGCGTAAGTATGAGGTTTTTGGCGTTTATGCGAAAGATATTGACCCCGTACGACAATCGTCCCTGCATCACTCTCTGCGAGAAGGCAAGCTCGTAACACCACATCGACTCGGGTTTCAAATCGGGATTCTGCGGCGGAAACATATACATCTCTCGCAATATCGGATAACGGAATCCTTTTGACGCAGAGAGTTTCAGTTCCATGGAGTAGGGCAAATGTACCGCCACTCCCGCCTGCGGAACCCACTCCGTACCGACACGAGAGTGGTGGTCTATGCGCAAGCCTCCGTTCAGAGTGACATATCGACCTATATTCTGTCTTACATCGAGGTACCCCGCCACCTCGTCGTCATGTTCATCAACAAGCTCCTTACTCTTTCCGACATCTTCTCCGCTCACATACTCGTTCCACGCCCTGCCTCCGTAGCGAAACCAGTCGAAACCTACGGTTATGCGACTGCCTTTGAAAAGACGCGCGCTCTGATACAACGAGATTCCCATCATGTCGTCATGCGAAAGGAAACGGTCATCGGAAGGGGTCTCTCCCTTGCTCGGAGTGTAACCGTCGTTGATGTGATGCTTGCCCCAGTTATAAAAGATACTCGCACCTCCCGAAGTCCTCTCATAATCGTTCTCCAAGGATACGGAAGCCATGCCTCGCGTGATTCGCTGGTCGCCGTCAACAAGAGGAGCCGTAACAGGTCCGGGATAAGAGGCGTTGAAGTGAGTGAGATTCACATCTCCCTGCAAATTCCACCTCTCCGAGAAGTCATATCCAAGTTTCGCATATCCGCCGTACTGCTCAAAGCCCATATCGGGACGATGTCCGTCCGTTCTGTTGTAAGAGCCAGAGATGACACTCGAAAAACCTTTTTTCCTCAAACGATTGGTCAACTCCGTCTCCACCGTATTATAAGAACCGTAACCCGCATGCAGATTAGTGGATACCCCGTCTTTATCCATCTTGCGCGTGACGATGTTAATCACGCCGCCCATCGCATTGGAACCGTACAGCACCGAAGCAGGTCCCCGCAACACCTCTACACGCTCCGCCATGAACGACTGATAGGAGTCCGATATGGGATGACCGAAGATTCCGGCATATTGCGGATGACCGTCTATCATGACCATCATGCGTGCAGCACCGCCACCTAATCCTCTCAACGATATGTTACCCGCCGCGCCGTTCGACACACCGTATCCCATCATGCCTCGAGACGTTATAAAAAGTCCTGGGACCTGTTCTCCGAGCATCGAGAGCAGAGAAGGCCGCCCCGTGCTCTCTATCTCGGTTCTGTTCAGAACGGTAACCGTCTGTGAGAGATGCCGCACGTCCGTCTCATTGCGACTCCCGGTCACCACAACCTCGTCGATGTTATAAACAGACGATACAGAAGCGGTATCACCGCGCCGTTCCGTATCTTGGGCATAAGCTACCGAAAACGAAGATAACAGGAAAAGAAACGACAGCGACAATCTTGCAAATACTGATATAAATCCGCCGTCAAAGAATCGCGCCATCGCAATATCCATACGCCCTATTTCCATTCTACAAAAAGACATCTTCGACAATATTTTCAGGGTGTATCACAAAATTACGAAATTTATCGTCTTTTTGTAACACTGTCAACATTTTATAGTAATACCATAGGAACACCAATACACTTCAAAAAACTGACAACCGACCACGAAACAAAGATTCCGTGACTATTGAGCTGTTATTAAAAAAGGTTCCCCGTCTTCCGGGAAACCTTTTCCGTTTATGAAATTTTGGTAACCTTTATCAAATCGATTCTACTTGCCGATACCCTCAACATGGTAAAACACAATGGAGGAATATATATCTCCTGCCCCTCTTTGGGAATACCCTCATTATGGAATATCACATATCCGGCAAGGGTGTCATACTGGTCATCGACAGGGATTCCGAGATTATACTTGTCGTTCAGATAATCGACTTCAAGACGTCCCGAAAGGATATATCCGCCATCGGTAACCTTCTCGACAAGTTCACGATTATCGTGTTCATCCTCTATCTCTCCGAATATCTCTTCTAGAATATCCTCGAGCGTGACCATACCCGCAGTGCCACCATACTCATCCAGAACGATTGCCATAGCCCGTTTGTTCTTCGTGAGGATACCCATTAGCTTTTGAGCCGTCATCGTCTCGGGAACGAAAGTGACGGGACGGAGCATCTCTTTTATGGTTGCGGGCGATTTAAGCAGGTCTTTTATGTTGATGTAACCTATTATGTTGTCGATACTCTCCTTATAGACGGGAAGTCGCGAAAAACTGGTCTCCACGAATTTCGACTTGGCGTATGCCACATCCTCCTCTATATCGACAGCCTCAATCTCTACCCTTCGCAACATACAGTCCCTGACAAGCAGGTCCGAAAAATCGAGAGCCTTCTGAAAAATCTTCATCTCCGACTCGGTGTTGTGTCCCGACTCGGCGGATATGTCCTCGACCAAATCGACAAGGTCTATTTTTTTGAACGGAGAGCTCTCTTTTTCATGTTTCACCTTAAAACCGAAAAGACGCATCAGCCCGTGAGAGAGGAATGTCGTAAAACGAGATATAGGCCAGAAAATGAACCACAAAAAATAGACTACGGGAGCGAAGGTACGATAATAGAAGTTGGGATTCGTCTTGAATATCGTCTTCGGGATAAACTCTCCCGTAAAGATAATCACAACCGTCGATATGATTGTCTCATAGATAATGGCGTTACCCTCGAAACCGAGTTTGTCGGCAAACAAACCGCCTATAAGGCTGCTCATCGTTATCGAGAATATGACAAGCGCGATATTGTTGCCGATGATAATCGTGGAGATGTAATCGCCGGGCATCTTTGAGAAAAAGCCAGCAATCTTGTCAAAAAGCCTGTTTTGCTTTTTGTCTATCTCCAGCAACAGTTTGTTCGACGAGAGATATGCAATCTCCATACCCGAACAAAAAGCCGAAAATATCAGCGCTGCCACTATCACTATTATGTCGCTCAGTGTTGTGCTCATTGGTTCTGTACTGTCGGCTGCGCCTGTCTGGTAGTATCGACAAGCAGTCTGCCTTTTGTGTTTAGGAAACGGACATTGTTGAGTTGGCCGTCGGACTCGAAACCGCTGCCGAGAGTTACCTCATCGCCGTTTACGACTTTGGTGTCAACGTTGGAGTAAATCTTGTCGCTGTTCTCGTCCCAGAAAAGCTGTTCCGTATATAGCTCCTTACCCTCGTTGTCACGTCCTCTGACATTGCCTTTTGCCTCCCATAACCCTTTGCTTTCGATATATTTGGCATAGTCGGCAACCAAATCGGACCTCTCCTTACCGTTCTCGTCGAACGTTATGATGTGGATACCCTCTTTGAACTCCATGTAAGGCTCGTCACCGAACTCGTAACGCTCCATGTGGGGAGTTGAAAACTTATAGCCCATCTTACCGTCCTCGTAGTATGTTATCACAAGCGAGTCGCTGAGCAGCGAGGCTATGTTTTTTGAGTCCGTTATGACCACGTCGGCAGAGACTTTCGAGGAGTCGCACCCCGAAAGAAAGATAGCACTCCCGAAAAGGAGTGCTACCGATGTTTTATGTAACAGGTTAGGCATTTATTATGCTGTAATCCCTTTTTAGTTTCTTGTACGAATCACGGTTGTACCTGAGAGCCAGCCGCAAGATACGGTGTAGCTGTCACCTTTGCTCAATGTACGGAAGAACACCTCTTCGCTTGAGGGGAAGTAAGCGGGATAAGTAGAGAGCGCTTTATTTATAGACTCAAGCTGAGAGGGATCGGTCACGTGGTCGCGTGCGCGGAGCATCTGGTCGTAAACGAGGCAGTATGCCATCTGACGCTCGAAACCAGAGCACTGTGAAGTACCCATGGCATAAGCCTGTGCGAGGAGGAAGTAACCGAGACCGTTAGATTCGTCGTTTGCGATAGCTTTGCGAGCATAGTCAGCCGCTTTTCTACCGTTCTGTGCGATAAGGGCGATACCTGAAGCACGGACAGCGTAGTTTGCTTTGGTTACGGCATCCTGTTCGAGTTCGAGAGCCTCATCATAGTATTTGAACGCTTTTTCGTAATCTTTGGTGTCGGCATAGCTGCCTGCAATCATGACTGCAGACTCGGCTGTGGGCTCCATTGAGTAAATCTTTTCACCAACCTGAGCTGCAAATGTGCTGCTGCAGTTGTTTCTGCTGAGGTAACGAGAGATTTTTTTGGCAAGTTCCAAATCGTCGGGATTAGCCTCGAACTGGGGTTTGAAAATCATCTCGAGGTTTTCGCAAGTGGCAGCACCGCTCTGAACGAAGAGCTGGTCAATCACGTTAGCGACATCGTCTTTTGCAGCTTCACCGCTTTTTGCGACAGCGGCAGAGAGTTTGTCATATTCGTTGAGGAGAACCTCTGTTTCAACCTCGTCATCCTTGTAACCCTGTACGAGAGTATTGAAATAAGCCTGAGCCAAGTCGAGGTCAACATTGTCTCCTGACGCGTCTATCGCTGCCTGTGAGTGAAGAATGATATCTGAGATTCTGGTGGGGCAATAGTTGATAAACACTTTTGCTTTTTCAGACAAGATATAACCTTTACCTCTTGTGGGGTGGTCACCGAACTGCTCCGCACGTTTGTCGAAGATAATCAACAAGCTGTCGATACATCTGTTACGGTCTTCGGGAGTGCGGGCAAGCGCGATTTTATTTCTGTAAACCGTACCGCCGATGATATAAAGATTCTGACCGATTGCGGGCGCATTCTGCAAAAGATCTTTCAGATAGAAAGATGCGTGCGCCCAGTCTTTCTGACGATATGCGTCGTTCAGATAATTGTATTTAAGAACGTTAGCTTCTCGCTCTTCCGCCGTAGCTCCGTAATTAGCAAATTCGGGGCTGTTGTAGTCCTGAGCGGAAGCCATTCCTGCAACTGCCATGAAGGCTGCCACCAATGTAAATAATTTGACTTTCATTACTGTTATTTTTTACTTTAAACGTTTCGTTATACAGACAAGGTTTCCGCGGTTTCTTCGCTACGGAAGCCAAACATTTGACAAAGATAAATATTTTTTAAAAAAACGCGAACAATTAAGCGTTTTTTTTACACTGAAAGCGAAAACAGCGGATTATTCGTTTAATTTATAACGATAACCCGCTGTTTTTATTATATATTTCACCAATCCTATTTGAACTTGTGACGGATGAACCACTCGTTTGTGGCGAATATGTTGAAACCGAGATATACTTTAAAGAACGAGTCTTTCATCATACCCTTCGAGAAAGCGCCCGTCTGTCCGAACTCGGCACCGAAATTGACTGCCGTAAAGCTGTTTCGCTGCAAGGGAGCGCCGAAACCTATCGAAACGGCATACTCGTCTATCGTCTTGTCGCCGACGGTGAAATATGAGTTGCCGTAACGGAGACCGCCCCTGTATGTCCATCGCTTCATCATCTTACGGATGTCATAGCGGTTGGGGGTATATTCGAAACCTGCCCTGAAATTATGGCTGTCCACCGCTTTGAAAGAGGTGGTACCGTTTATGGGAAGGTCGTCGAGAGCACCTTTCCACTGCTGAAGCTCATAATCGACTCCGACAGTCAGTTTTGTGGTTCGGTAAGAGAAACCCGCAATCACCTTGCCGGGAATGTCGAAATGTTTATGCGATGAGATGTTGCTTACCGAATCGGTAGAAGAGCCGTTGCTTATTATCGTTCTGGTACTCTTGAAATCCGCCTTGCGCTTAAGTTCATAGACCGCGCCGAGCGTAAGGGCTCTGTTTCCTCTCAACGGAATGTTATATTGAAGGCCGAACTCCGCGTTCAGGGTATTGACATGGTCTTTATCCGTGATTGTGGCGCTACGGTAGCTCAACGACGATGTAAGAATCGGCGTCACCGATGTCTCCGATATACGGCTGAGCGTACCCAGATAATAGAGCATGTTCACACCTATCGAGAGATTTTTCACGGGAGACCATCCGAGACCCGCCTTCATCTGTGCGATACCGCCGCTGCCGTGATAAGAGTATCTGACAGTCCCGATATTTGTAAACTCAGGCGAATTGTCAACAAACGAGAGGCTGTAACCTACTGTCGAATATGGAGTAACGGCAAAACCGAAACCGAGACCCTCGGCAATTCTGAACTGCAACGTCACATCGTTTATGTTGAAGGCGTTATGGCTGCTTCTGAGCGACCCTGATTTCAGATAGTCGTTCTGCCCCATCATTCCGAAAGAGAAAAGCATCGTCTGCGGTGAAGCGGCGCTGTAAGAGGCGGGGTTCACAATGTTGAACGAAGTTCCGTTTCGGAGTCCGGCACCGATTCCCCCCATTGTCTTGGTGGCGGCGGTACCGCTAAAGTTCAGACTGCCGACACCGTAGAATGTATAAGGCGTGAATATGTTCTGAGTGTTGTCCAGCTGCGCCATCGCCGTCGATGAAAACGACGCGAGCACAAGAAAGAGCATTATACGCAGGACTGTTTTGATTCTCATCGTGTTTTTTCAAGAATAACGTTTAACCCGATTGTCACCAATGCAGGATTTACAAATATCGTATTTTTTAGTTTTTTTGCAAAATAATCGGCATCACCTCCGGTAAAAATCGTTAAAATTTCTCCATAAAGGGCGCTACTTTCATAGATGTATCCCTCGATTTCACCGACGATGCTTCTGACAACACCCGCCTCTATCGCCTCACGGGTCGTCTTGCCCACCAGAGGCTGTTCACCCTGCGGGAGAGAGCAGAGCGGAAGCGCCGAAGTGTAGTCACTGAGCGACTTGTAGCGAAGCGACGCTCCCGGGCTGATATTGCCACCCATAAACACCCCGTCTATCACGGTATCGACCGTTATCGCGCTGCCCAAATCGACCACGAGCAGCTTCTTGTCGTCACCGTAAAGGTGCACCGCTCCGACAGCCGCCGCCAGTCTGTCCATTCCGAGAGTTTCGGGCGTTCCGTATGCGTTTCCTATCGGCACGGGGGTCGTTCTGTCCAGCTTTACAAACCGTTTCAACCTCGACGACAGCAAAACGTCTATCTCGGGGTCGTATGCGCTCACGGCGCAAAGTATGGCTGCCTCAACCTCTCTGTTATCATCCAAAAGTCGCTCCACATCGGAGGCGCTCATCGGCTCGTAACGTCCGGCGTCGATAATGGTGTCGCCATTAACCAAAGCCGCCTTGGCGGTACTGTTGCCTATGTCTATGATAAGGTTCATTTACTCTTCTTTATCGCTCTTTTCTCATCTTTGGCGGCTTTCGGTTTGCCGTCCGCCTTTTTTTCGTCGTTCTTTTCGCCGTCCGTTTTGCCGTACGTGCTGCCGTGACCTTCTTTTTTGTCGTTCGCGTATCGCTCCATGCGTTCGAGTATTCCGAGAGCCTCGTCTATACCGTTTACTCCCCTTATCGAGAGCAAAAGCCTCTCCGTTGAATGCTTAACTTTAAAACCGTCACCGCACGATGCCACAAACTCCATTATCGAGGCAAAAAGGTCGCTCTTGAAATATGGAGACTGCGGTTTACCGACAAAATGAAGTATGAAAAAGCCGTTTTTCACAATGGCCTTCTCGAAACCGAGTGACATAGCCTTTTTACGTAACGCTACCACGGCAAGCAACCGTTTTACCGATTCCGGCATAGGTCCGAAACGGTCGGTAAGCTCGGCTGCCGTCTTGCGCGCCTCCTCCTGTGTCTCTATCGAGTCGATGGTTCGATAGAGCTTTATCTTTTCCGCCGTGTTGGACACATAGTCGTCGGGGATGAACGCCTCGTCGTCGATGTCTATCTGACAGTCGCTCACATAGAGACTGCGTTCGGGCAGGTTCTCCGCGGGAAGTTCCGTACCGTACCCCTCCGCCTTCAGCTCTATCATTGCCTCGTCGAGAATCTTCTTGTATGTCTCGAAACCGATGTCGGCGATAAAGCCGCTCTGCTCCGCGCCGAGCATGTTGCCCGCTCCCCTTATGTCGAGGTCCTGCATCGCTATGTTGAAACCCGAGCCGAGATCCGAAAACTCCTCTATGGCACGAAGTCTGCGTCGCGCCGTCTCCGAGATTGTCTCCACGGGAGGCGTAAGAAGCAGACAGTATGCCTTGCGGTTGTTGCGGCCTACCCTGCCCCTGAGCTGGTGCAGGTCGCCGAGACCGAAGTTCTGGGCGTCGTTGACTATAATGGTGTTGGCGTTCTGTATGTCGATACCCGACTCTATTATGGTGGTGGCGACAAGCACGTCGTACTCGCCGTATATGAAGTCGGTCATTATCTTTTCGAGCTGTGCGGGAGGCATCTGACCGTGTCCTATCGCGATACGCGCGTTCGGCAAATCCTCCTGTATCATCGAGGCTATGCGGCTTATCGTCTCAATCTTGTTATGGACGACAAAGCACTGCCCGCCTCGTGAAATCTCGCTCTCTATCGCCTCTTTGATAAGCTCTCTCGAAAACTCGTGCACCTCTGTCGATACGGGTTGACGGTTGGCGGGAGGAGTGGCTATTATCGATAGGTCGCGCGCGCCCATGAGCGAGAACTGCAACGTTCTCGGTATGGGTGTCGCCGTAAGGGTGAGCGTGTCGATGCTCTCACGCATCTTACGCAATTTCTCCTTGCTCGAAACGCCGAACTTCTGTTCCTCGTCGATTATGAGAAGCCCCAAATCCTTGAACTCGACCTTGCCGCCCAACAGTTTGTGCGTACCTATTATTATATCTATCTTGCCCTCTTTGAGTCTTTTGAGTATGTCGGTCGTCTGCGCGCCGCTCTTGGCTCTCGACAGGTTCTCCACCGTGACGGGAAGATTGGCAAGGCGTCTTGTGAATGTATGGTAATGCTGCAACGACAACACCGTGGTGGGAACGAGCACCGCCACCTGCTTACCGTCCGCCGCCGCCTTTAACGCAGCCCTTATCGCTATCTCGGTCTTACCGAAACCGACATCACCACAGACAAGCCTGTCCATCGGCACGGGCGACTCCATATCACGTTTCAACGCCTCTGTCGCTTTCTGCTGGTCGGGAGTATCCTCATAGAGGAACGACGCCTCCAGCTCCTGCTGCATGTAACCGTCGGGCGAGAAGGCGAAACCCGCCGACGCCTTACGTTTGGCGTAAAGCGCAATCAAATCTTTGGCAATGTCCTTGACATGGCTCTTCGCCACGGCTTTCTGACGCTGCCATGCACCGCCGCCGAGCTTATGCAGTTTGGGAGCGACTACCGTGTCGCCATCCTTATATTTAGATATTTTGTGAAGCGCGTGAACTCCGACCAGAAGGACATCGCCATCCTTATAGACAATCTTCACAGATTCGGTCATCTTTCCGTTCTCCATGGAACGGGTAAGTCCGCCGTAACGTCCTATACCGTGGTCTATATGCACGATATAGTCTCCCGGAGACATCTCCTGAAGCTCCGACACGGACAGCCCCTCCGCCTTGGGGAGCTCTCGCATGAGTCGGTATCTGTGGTTTCGCTCGAATATCTGGTGGTCGGTATAGACAGCCACTCTGTTGTCCGAATCGACAAAGCCCTCTTTCAGTGTCACATCCACACTCTCGAAAAGACGTTCTCCGCCGCCTATCGACGCCATGATGCCCGACAGACGCTCAATCTGCGCCTTGTTTTCGGTGGCGATGAATGTACGGAAACCGTCATTCTTACGTGCCGCGAGGTCGTCTCTCAGAAGCTCGAAGTTTTTGCCTATCGCGGGCTGCGGCGATTTCGCGGCGATTATCTCTTCCTTTTTCTCCAACGACGAGAATGTGCCGTGCATCGACACCACCCTCTCGCCCTTGAGCGACTCGACAAAAGCACGACCGTCACATACGGCGTCGGAGGGTCTGTTCACCTTGTCGTCCGTCGGCGCGAGAGCCTGCGCACACACCTGATTCATGCGCTCCTCCACAAGTCGCGGCGTCACCACCCAGTAACGGCGGCTGCTTTTGTCTTTCAGAAGCTCAGCAAGAGACACATAAGAGACGCTGCGTCCGCTTCCTATGCTCATGTTCGCCATCACATCGACCCTGTCGAGGTTCTCCACCGAGAGCTGGGTGTTTATGTCGAAAACCCTTATCGAATCTATCTCGTCTCCGAAGAAATCGACACGATAGGGATGCGTGTCACCATAAGAGAAAATATCGACTATACCTCCCCTCAACGAATATTGCCCGGGACTCCACACGAAATCACCCCTCTCGAAACCCATCTCGACAAGCCGTTCCACCAATACGGCGGGAGCTATTTTGTCACCTTTCGAGAGCGTCACCTTCTGCCTCTGCATCTCCACGGCGGAAGCCACCTTTTCGGCAAGAGCCTCAGGATAGGTGCAGACAACGGCGGTGTCACCGTCACCAATGGACGACAACGCCCCGAGAAAAGCAGTTCGCTGCACTATGTTGGAGTTGCTCTCCGTGCCGAAGAGCGAAGAACGCTTATAACTTGTCGGGAAGAAAAACAGCTTGTCGGAATCTATGAAATTGAGCAGGTCGTAATATATGAAACCCGCGCTGTCCTTGTCGTCCGCAACAACCACATGCACACCTCCCGTTTCGAGAGCCGCGGCAGCCACATACAAAGAGAGCGAGGAGCCCGCCGCGCCCGAAAGCACGGTGACACCCTCGCCTGTCTCTTTAAGACGGGCGCTCAAAGAGTCTTTTCTGTATATCTCTATAAAATCGCTCTTGCGCATCGAATCAATAATCTTCCTCTTCGCTCTCGCTGTCATCGAGAGCCACCGTCTCATAGAGCGTGTTCTCCTGCGTCAGTCTGACGCCGTCCCTGTCGTAATAGAACGCCTCGACATATCCGACCGACTCGTCGGGATGTATCTTAATCACGCATTTGTATTTGAGCATCCATTTCAACCTCATGCTGAAGAGCCCCTTGGTAAGGAACGAGGCGACAAACGGATGTACCGATATTTTCAGATAGCGGGTATTCATCTCCTCGACGAAATAGGCTATCTGGTTCTCTATCTCGGTGTCGAACAGTATCGACGGAGCGATTTTACCCGTTCCGCGACATGTAGGACACTGCTCCTTGTTGTCAATCTTGGTCTCGGGGCGAACTCTCTGACGCGTTATCTGCATCAGACCGAACTTGGAAAGAGGCAGAACGGTATGACGCGCCCTGTCGCCAGCCATCGCCTCACGCATGGCGTGATAAACCTTCTCCTTGTTCTCGTTCTTGCGCATGTCGATGAAGTCGATGACGATGATTCCGCCCATGTCGCGCAATCGGAGCTGCCTTGCTATCAGCGGTATGGCGTTAAGGTTCACCTCCAGCGCAATCTCATCCTGCGAGTCGGCATTACGCATCCTCGGACCGCTGTTTATGTCAATCACATGAAGCGCCTCGGTGTGCTCGATAATCATGTAAGACTTGCGCTTAAACGGCACGAGTTTTCCAAACAACCCCTTTATCTGACGTGTGATGTCGAAGTTGTCGTATATGCTGGCGCTACCCTTGTACTGTTTTACTATTTTCTCCTTGTCGGGAGCAATCTGCCTTATGTAATCCTTAATCTGGGTACATATTTGCGGGTCATCGACATATATGCTGCTGAAACTGTCGTTGAGCATGTCGCGCAATATCGTGTTGACGCGCGCCTCCTCCGACAGGAGCTGCGAGGGAATCTGAGCGTTTGCGAGTTTCTTGAGTATGATATCCCATTTGACGAGAAGCTGCCTTACGTCAGCCTCTATCTCTTCCGCCTCCTTCTTGTTGGCGGCGGTTCTCACAATAGCGCCGAAATTGTTGGGCAGAGCGTTCATCACTATTCCGCGGAGACGTTTACGCTCCTCGTTCGAACGTATTTTCTGCGAAACGGATACCTTACCTGCAAAGGGCAACAGCACCACATGGCGTCCCGTGAGCGATATTTCGGTACTGACGCGCGGTCCCTTGGTCGAGATTGCCTCCTTTACGACCTGCACCATTACGGTCTGACCTGCGGAGAGCACATCGTTTATCTTGCCTCCCCGCGATGTCTCCTCCTGTTTTTTGAAGCTCTCCATGCTGAAAGGCTTCTTTTTGGTGACCGTCTCTATCATCTTGGCATAGCTGCGGAAACCCGCGCCAAGGTCGAGATAGTGGATGAAAGCGTCTCTTGCCGACCCTATCGAGACGAAGGCGGCATTAAGACCCGACATGGTCTTGCGGACCTTACCCAGATATATGTCTCCGACACCGTAACCGCTCTCCTTCTCCTCCTTATGGAGTTCGACGAGCTGTCCCTCCTCCAGAAGCGCGATGTTTATTATGTCATCGCAGCAATGAATTACGAGTTCTCTTTTTATAGTGTCCATCTATATGTGTTGTATATTGAAAGCTCTCTTCGGGCAGAGCCGAACCCCCGCCTTCACGGCGGACACGTCGCCGAAGCGACCCTTGATACCCGACCTTGACTCCAACCGTCAGCCTCGACGGGGACGAAACAATAACGCTGTCGGATTGATTCTTTTCAAAAAGCCGTAAAGGATTTTTCCGCGACCGCTCAGACGACTCAATCGACGGCAGTCTGTGTCAAAAACGGACGCAAAAGCGTCTCATGAAAATCCGTACGGGTTATCTTTTTAAAAAAGAAACCTAAAGAGAGCAGAAAGATGATACTGCAATCCTTTAGGTTCCTTCGTTTCTTTAAAAATCAAAGACTACTTTTTCTTTTTATGTCTGTCTTTTCTCAGACGTTTTTTTCTTTTGTGAGTAGCCATTTTATGTCTTTTTCTTTTCTTTCCGCTTGGCATAGCTCTATGTTTTTATGGTTGATTAAAATGTTATTTGGTCTCTTTTACTTTCGTTGCGAAAGATTTTGAAGGTTTGAATGCGGGAATGTCGTGTTCGGGAATCTCGATTGTGATGTTCTTAGAGATGTTACGAGCGACTTTCTTGGCGCGTTTTTTAATAATGAAAGAACCGAATCCGCGAAGATAGACGTTGTTCTTTTTCACCATAGAATCTTTGATGCTTTCCATGAAAAGCTCCACGATCTGCTGAACCTGAGCTTTCTCAACGCCAGAAACCTTTGAAATCTCGTTTACGATATCTGCTTTAGTCATAATATGTTATTGAACTTTAAAAAGATTAATCTCTCATGTTTAGCGACGCCAAAGATACAATATATTTCTTTGAACTACAATATATTGTAACACTTTTTTTAATTATTTTATTTTTAACGTCGTCTCCGAGGCTCATCGGCGCTGCGATTCGAGCGCATAAAGAGCCTTTGCCAGAGAGATATCCTCGGGAGTTGTAAGTTTTATGTTTGAGCGTTCACCGGGTATGTACTCCACCTTTCCGCCATACGCCTCAACCACGGAGGCATCGTCGGTGAAACCGCGTCCGTCACCTGTCTCGGCGTATGCCGCTTTCAACAGTTCTGCGTCGAACACTTGCGGGGTCTGCACGGCAAAGAGCAGTTCCCTGTCCACGGGCACCGACCCGCCGTCACATTTCATCCTGACGGTGTCGGTCACGGGGGTGCAACATACAGCGCTTCCGTGCTCCGCGGCATGATTTACGGCTCGCCTTATCATCTCCTCGGAGACAAAAGGACGCACCCCGTCACTCACGGCTATCACATCGACACCCTCAAGCGACATTATGCCGTTTCTTACCGACCCGCATCTGTCGTCGCCTCCCGCCACCACCGCATGCCGCACACCGAATTCGTGACGTCGGTTTATCTCGCGCCACAGCCCAATCGAGTCCGACGGCAACACGACGGTTATCCGCGCATCGGGCAACGCGTGCGCAAACTTCTCGACCGTCACCTCAAGGACACATCGCCGCTCGGAGAGGTCCACGAACTGCTTGGGCACAGAGAGTCCCATTCTCACTCCGCGACCTCCCGCGACAATAACCACGCCGACTTTCGGAGTTTCCATGCGACGGCAACGTTTTAGCGAAGAACGGTAACCCAGCCGAACTTATCTTCAGCCTCACCGTGCTGAATATCGACAAGACGGCGGTAGAGTTTCTCGCTCCATGTGTCCGCTCCGGTCTTGAATCGGTAAGTTACGCCGCTTTCGGGGTCGTATATGTTGTTTATCTGCGTTATCACGGCAGCAGTTCCGCAGGCACCCGCCTCCTCGAAAGTTTTAAGCTCTTCAACGGGGATATGACGTCTTTCAACCTTCAGACCCATATCCTCAGCCAAAGTGCAGAGGCTCTTGTTGGTGATTGAGGGAAGAATAGAGGGCGAATCGGGAGTGACATAGCAACCGTCCTTGATACCGAAGAAGTTTGCGGCGCCGACCTCGTCTATATATTTTTTCTCTTTCGGGTCGAGATAAAGCACACCGTCATATCCTTTCTCATGTGACTCCACGTATGCCGTAAGGCTGGCGCCATAGTTACCGCCCGCCTTGATGTGACCTGTTCCGTGAGGTGCGGCACGGTCATATTTGTGTTCAAGGCACATGGTAATCTCGCCGTCACCTTTGAAATAGGGTCCGACGGGAGTAACGAACACCACAAACATATATTCGTCGGTCGGTTTTACACCCACCTGCGCGCCAGTACCTATAAGCAACGGTCTGATATAGAGCGACGCACCGCTCTCATAGGGAGGAATGAAATCGACATTGAGCTCGACAACCTTGTGTATCGCCTCGATGAATCTCTCTTCGGGGAATACCGCCATCTGGAGGTAACGTGACGATGAAGCCATTCGTTTGGCGTTCTCATCGACCCTGAAAAGACGTATCTTACCGTCTTTGCAACGGTATGCCTTCAACCCCTCGAACGCCTCCTGACCATAGTGGAGACAAGAGGCTGCCATGTGCATGGGTATGGTCTCCTCGCTGTGCACCTCAAGTTCGCCCCACTCGCCGTTGCGGTAGTTGCATCTGACGTTATAGGCGGTTTTACGATAATTGAAACCGAGTTTGCTCCAATCAAGATTCTCTTTCATCTCAAAATAAGTTTCGTTATGTATTTATATTCGTTTATTCCAAAAACTCACACACCCCGTGTCGCCGACTCCGACAAAGCCCGCCTCTCTACGGAAAGAGTCGGCATACTCACAGTCAAAATCCGCAATACGGGTAAATCTTTTCAAAATTAGCCAAAAAAAATCACTTGACAAACAACACTGCCTTTTTAATACGATGTCCAACGGTCGAAAACATCTTTTCCGACAGCAATGTCAAGCCGCCACAAAGAGTGTTTACGTCTGTCCGCTGCAAGACGTACAAAAAATAAAAGTCCGATGATTACATCGGACTTTTATCTTTGTCTAACCGCCCGAACAATCGTTTTCAAGATTGCTTTGGCGGCATATATGTTTCATATTGACTTCACACCTCAGTCGTTTCTGACCTCATATCCGTCCGCACAGATTATGTTCCAACCTGAAGCGTTCGGTATGCACTTCGGAGAGATATTGACGAAAGAACGTGTCGAGCTGTTCATGGATATCAATATCGGCGCGGCGAACGGCATTCCGTGAGTCTTTTCTATAATCGTACCGACAAGAGCCTTTGTCATTCGATTATACCCAAGCGACAGTTTGACCAGTCGGTCAACCTTCACGGGAGGCATCAACATCACCAGTCCGCGCAACTTCTCGTACACCGAAGAGGCCAACACGGGATTTCTCATCTCATTGATTCGTTTCAAGACATCGAGTATCTGCAACATCTCTATCGTCTTCGTGTTTATCGGCTCTTTCTGATGCACGAACAGACAGGTGACACCGTTTCGGGTAACGTTTCCTCTCTTAACTGGAACACCTATCGTTATTTTCTTTTCATTGCTCTCCACGAACACACCGATTGAGCGCAGATAACAATCGCCCGTCAGATATCCTATCGGATTTTTCTTCTCATCCCAAAGGAAATCATGAAACAGCTCCTCGGGTGAGAGCTGACAACGGCGTTTTTTCTGCTCGTCGGTAGGCTTCATGTACAGACCTTTCGACAATTTGCAAATTATCCTCTGCTCGACAAGGGCGGAAAGGATATGCGACAGCTCAGAGGCATTATACCCTCTCTCCGCATTAAACTCCTGCGTAGTGAAGGTCGTGCCCTTCTTCATCGAACGGATAAACTTGAGCAGCTCCGAATTAATCTCTCCTTTCTGTGTCATCACAAAACAATATGAAAAACATCAGGACAGCGCCATGAGGGTTGTCCCGACAAATCCTCTACAACAATGAGAAAGCGACGGTCAGACCCGCAACAACTATCGAAACCATGCTCATAAGTTTTATGAGTATGTTCAGAGAGGGACCTGACGTGTCTTTGAAGGGGTCACCGACAGTATCGCCGACCACAGCGGCCTTGTGAGCGTCACCGCCTTTGCCGCCGAACGCACCCTCTTCGATATATTTTTTCGCGTTATCCCATGCGCCACCCGCATTGGCCATGAACACCGCCAAGACGAATCCTGACGAGAGACCGCCCACCAACAGACCCATCACGCCGGCAACGCCGAACACGAGACCTGTGAGAATGGGGATGACGATTGCTATCGCCGAGGGGAATATCATTTCACGCTGTGCGCCTTTGGTAGAGATTTCCACGCAACGGGCATAATCGGGAGTCGCCTCGCCCTGGAGGATGCCTTTTATCTCGCGGAACTGGCGTCTCACTTCATCCACCATCTTACCTGCCGCACGACCCACCGCGTTCATGGTGAGACCGCAGAACACAAACGCCATCATCGCACCGATAAACATGCCGACAAGCACCTTGTAGTTCATAAGGTTGACATCGAACCATGTCATAAAGTCGCTTATCGTGGCGTCATGCACAATCTGCGTGGTGAGACCTCCCTCGGGAGCGTTATTTATTTTAACGATATTGCCGCCCGACTCGATAAGTCTTATCATACCGATTTTTATCTCTTCTATGTACGATGCAAGAAGAGCCAAAGCCGTAAGAGCCGCAGAACCTATCGCGAAGCCCTTGCCTGTCGCAGCCGTGGTGTTACCGAGAGCGTCGAGGGCGTCGGTACGTTCACGTACAATGGGGTCGAGACCCGCCATCTGCGCGTTACCACCGGCATTGTCGGCGATAGGACCGTATGCGTCGGTCGCAAGCGTTATACCGAGTGTCGAAAGCATACCCACGGCAGCAATACCGATACCGTAAAGACCCATACCTATGTTGGAAGCATCAAATCCCGAAGCAAAAAGATAAGAGAGTGTGATTCCGACAACAACGGCAATCACAGGTATTGCTGTCGAGAGCATACCGGTACCCATACCTTTTATTATGACGGTTGCGGGACCTGTCTGCGCACTCTCCGCTATCTCCTGCGTCGGTTTATACGACTGTGAGGTATATCTCTCCGTTGACTGACCTATCACGATACCTACAATCAGACCGGTAACGACGGCGAAAGAGACACCTACCCAGTTTGCCATGCCGAGAGCATACATCACAAGGAAAGTAACTATCGCTATGAGCGCAGAACTTACATTCACACCCAAGCCGAGCGAACCGAGCAACATCTTCATGGTCGCTCCCTCTTTCGTCCTTACAAGGAAGATACCTATAATTGAGAGAGCGATACCCACCGACGCAATAATCATCGGGGCCAATATCGCTTTCATCTGCATGTCCGGATTAAGGATGAAAGCCGACGCGCCGAGAGCGGCTGTGGCAAGAATAGAACCGCAATAGCTTTCATAAAGGTCTGCACCCATACCTGCAACGTCACCGACGTTGTCACCGACATTGTCGGCAATGGTGGCAGGGTTACGCGGGTCGTCTTCGGGGATACCCGCCTCAACCTTACCTACAAGGTCGGCACCCACGTCGGCGGCTTTTGTGTAGATACCGCCGCCCACACGCGCAAACAAAGCCTGTGTAGATGCACCCATACCGAAAGTAAGCATCGTTGTGGTTATGGTCACCATTTTTTCAGCCTCGCTGACACCGTCAACAAAGCTGTTGAGGACGATGAACCATATTGAAATATCGAGAAGACCGAGACCAACAACAACCAGACCCATGACAGCACCGCTTCGGAAAGCGACTTTGAGACCCGAGTTGAGAGACTCGGAAGCGGCATTTGCAGTACGGGCAGAAGCATAAGTTGCTGTACGCATACCGATATAACCTGCCAGACCCGAGAAGAAACCGCCTGTCAGGAACGCAGCGGGAACCCAGCTGTTCTGGAGATTAAACATAGCCAAAAGAATGAACAGCAAGCAAAGCGCAAGGAAGAACCACCCCACCACTTTATATTGCTGACGCAGATAACTCATCGCGCCGACACGCACATGGCTCGCAATCTCGGCCA
Source organism: uncultured Alistipes sp. (assembly GCA_949285535.1). Classification (GTDB taxonomy): domain Bacteria; phylum Bacteroidota; class Bacteroidia; order Bacteroidales; family Rikenellaceae; genus CASDZP01. The sequence goes on along the minus strand of CASDZP010000003.1, from coordinate 2,181 downwards.
TGCGTTCGGTACCCTCGCTGACCTTCTTCATCTTGACGAAGAAGTAACGCGCAAAGCCCAACGCCAAAAGCGAGGCTACGGGTACCATCCAAAACAGAACAGGTACATTCATATTTTTAGGTTTTTAGTTAAATGCTATCACTCTGGCAATTTACCCATACCTTTCAAGATGAGTATATTGCGGCTTATGGCTTCATATTTTTTACCCGAAAAAAGAAAGCTGCGCACACACTCCGACACTACAATAAGGCCCACTCCCGCAATCAAAGCCACCTTCAGATAAGAAGGAGTGACAAGATAGAGAATCAAAATCAATATCGGGACAACCTTTATAAGTGTGGTATTAATGGCATAAACTGTTTTGAAGAGGTTATAACGCCTCTCCAAAACAGCCACATGTTCTTCTATCGCCTTTTTATCGTTTATATGTTCTTTGAGAAACTTCTCCTCCTCTTTGGAAAGGAACGAGTATTCTCCGAGCAGAAAATCTTTCATGCGAAGAAATGATTTTAACATCACGCCGATAATGACGGCTCAGATAAAAACGGAAATTCTCCGTTGCGACAGGCTCGAGCGGTTAGAACCTCCAACCGAACGTAAGCTGCCATGTTCCGTTCTTACCGTCTATGTCGTCAATCAAAGCGTTGACATCGTTCACGTTTACTATATTGTCAGGACTCTTGTAAACAAAATCCTTGTTTACCATGTCAACAAATCCGAAGTTATAATTCAAACCGATATTAAGACCGAAGTTGAACTGATAACCCAATCCGGCAATACCGCCTACATCCCATTTGTTGAACAAGCCTTTCATCTTCACTTTGGTGTCGCCATATTTGAGCTTGCCGCTTACATTGGCAGCAAACTGAGGACCGACAAAACCATGCAATCCGACAAAAATAGGTATTTTGGCAACCACGGGGAAGTTCATGTATCCGGCAGTAAGTTTCATATTGCCTTTGGATGCACCCTGCTGTGAATAAAGAGCGCCTACCTCAACACCAAACGAACGAGTGAAATTATAACCGAAAAAGAGACCGCCGGTCATACCAAGTTTTGAATCGGCTCCCGACTTAGTTATCTTAGAAGCGTTGAAACCAACTTTCGGACCCCATCCGAAACCTACCTGCGCATTAGCTGCCACAGCTGTGGCTGTCATAAAAACAATGATTAATAAAAATTTCTTCATATTTGAACTATTGTTAAAAAGCATCTTCCCCTACCCTCTCGGACAAGTCTAAAATGCCTCCTGCAAATATAGAAATTTTTACAATGAATCTGAAATAGTACCCGTCATTTATCATTTCTGTTTTGTTCAATATGTTTTTCAATTCAGATAATGACGATTGATTTTATTTTACCTTAATATATAAGGAGAAATAAAAAACAATAGCCATTATCCGAATTAAAAAACAAAACAGAAAAGATAAATGACAAAAATTCCCAATAATACTACCCTACTGGTATCTTTCTATGAAGTTAGGGGCGTAGCCCATTTTGACCATGTCATATCCATTCGGCTCATTATCATTTAAGAAGTCTACATCTTTTCGTTTATAGCCTCACACACATCCCTTTTTCACAAAAAATATATCGCTTAACATGGTATCACTCATCAAACCTATTCCTTGCCCATAACTTCACATGCTTCTATCACCTAAATATGGGCAGAAAACGAAAACCACGACACAGCGATAAAACCATACCCGTAGTATGATAATCAAAGCCAACCAATATACCCTTTCCGTAAAAAACAAGAGCTTAACCACATATCACCCATCAAACCTCTTCCTTGCCCATAACTTCACGTACTTCTATCACCTAAATATGGGCAGAAAACGAAAACCACGACACAGCGATAAGACCATAAAAAATAACAAGGGACAGGAACAAACCTGTTAAGCGAAGAATGCGATGTGCTAAACTAATCAACATGTCAAAGTCGGAAAAAAGAGAAAAAAGGAAAGATGAAATGGAAAGAAGAAGTGATAAAAGGAAATAGGAAAAGGGGTACGCTTGTCAACCTGTCGAGGATAAAATAGAAATTTGGGAAACATAAAAACGAAAAATAAGGATCAATTCTATGAAAATTAAGGGGTATTTGTTTTTTATGCTTTTTTCATTATCTTTGTCAATGTCTATTAGTAAGAAAGAGAGACGTTTACGAGCCGTTTTTTACTA
>CASDZP010000002.1 GCA_949285535.1 uncultured Alistipes sp. | reverse complement strand
AATACGATTATGTATTGGCGTCTGTCTCTGTTTTCAGGCTTGTGTGGGTTACTCCCAACCGCCTCCCAACGCACGATAAAGCTCGATTCTTTGCGAGATAGCGTTGTAATATGTCGTGTTGAGGGTTATCTGACTATTGAAAAGTCCTGTCTGTGCGACCAATACGTCGAGATAGGTGGCGTATCCTCTGACAAAGAGCATCTGCGAGTATTCATACGCTTTTGACAAAGCGTCACACTGCTTTGTCTGCTCCGATGCCTGCTCCGTGGTGCTCTTGCACATGGCTAACGCGTTCGATACCTCCATGCCCGCATTGAGTATAGACGACTTGAACGATAACAGACTCTCCTCGTTCTGAAGTTTGGCAACCTCTTTCTGCGTTCTTAACGCACGACCGTTGAATATGGGACTAACCAGACCGCCGACCGCATTCCAAAAGAGCGACTTGGGGTCAAACCACTCCTCAATCTTCATCGACTCTATGCCGACAGAGCCTCCGAGAGTGAGTGAGGGGTACATCGACGCCTTGGCTACATTAAACTGATAGTGCGACGCCACGAGATTCTGTTCCGCCGCCATAACGTCTGGACGATAACGGAGCAACTGCGCGGGAACGCCTATCGCCATGTCGAGTCTTACGGCGTTTATGTCAAAGCTGTCGGCACGTTCGACCTCATAGCCAGGTTTGCCCAAAAGGAATCCGATATAGGTCTCCACGCTCTGAATAGAGGCTTTCAATTCAGGAACATAAGCCTTTGCGCCATATAACTGCGCATACGCCTGCTGTACAGCCACCTCATTGGTCTGCGCCGACTCTTTCAGGCTTTTTACCGTTTCAAGATAGCTCGTGTAGTTCTCAATGGTGCGTTCCGTTATGCGAAGCTGTTCGTCGAGCATCAGCAGACGGTAGTAGTTGTCGGCGATGTCCGCCACCAGCTGGGTGACAACGGCATTCTTTGTCGCCTCCTGCGAGAGCATCTGGGCGTAAGCCGCACGTTTCGCGCTACGCAGTTTGCCCCAGATGTCTATCTCCCACGACGCCGTCACTCCGAGATTGTAGTCCTGCACAGGTTTTTTGATACCCGTACCTGCAACGGACGAAGGACCGTTGTCGGATGGTGACGAGAACTGCGCCTGAGCCGATGCAGAGAATGTTGGCGCGTATGACGCCTTGCTGCTGCGCCAGTAGGCGCGTGCCTCCTCGATTCTCTTGAGAGTGATGCGCAGGTTCAGGTTTGAGTCGAGAGCCTCGCTTATGAGCGCCTGCAATTTGGGGTCGGAATAATATTCGCGCCACGATATGCGAGCCATGCAGGTGGTGTCGCTCTCGTCGGTGCGGTAGAGCCCTTCCAGAGGGAGAGACTCTTCGCTCGGCGATTTGTATCCGGGCGTGACACAGCTGACTGTCGCGGTCAGCAACAACGCCATCAATATAAATTTGGTTTTAATCATCTTTCGTCAATTCTTTTAGTTACCCACTCTGTCATCTGTCGAACCTTGCGAGTAGTGGAGCGCTTCGGAAGCGATGCGGGCACGTTTTTTTGCACGCAACTTCTCGTCCATAATCTCGAAAATAACATACATCGTCGGTATCACGAACACTCCGAATACCGTACCTATGAGCATACCGCCCGCCGCAGCCGTACCTATCGAGCGGTTACCTATCGAACCCGCTCCCGTGGCTATCATCAAGGGTATCATACCGAAGATGAAGGCGAACGAGGTCATCAGAATGGGTCGCAGACGAGCCACAGCACCCTGTATCGCCGCCTGAACGATTGTCATGCCGTGCTCACGCCTCTGTCGGGCGAACTCGACAATCAAGATACCGTTCTTCGCCAACAGACCGATAAGCATAATCAGCGCCACCTGAACATAGATGTTGTTGTCGATGCCGAACAGACGAATGAAGATGAACACACCGCAGATACCTATCACGAGAGGTATCATCACCGAGAGCGGCAGGATATAACTTTCGTACTGCGCGCAGAGAATCAGATATACGAAAATGAAACAGAGCATGAAGATGTATATCTGCTGACTTCCCGCGTTCACCTCCTCGCGTGTCATACCCGAGAACTCGAATGCGTAGCCTGTCGGGAGATTTTCGGCGGCACGTCGTACCGCCTCGATAGCCTCACCAGTACTATATCCCTCGTTTGCCTCGCCCGTTATCACCGCCGAGGTGAAGAGGTTGTAACGTGAGATTGACTCGGGACCATATACTCGTCGGAAATCGACCAATGAGCTGACGGGGACCATTTCGCCAGAGCTGTTGCGAACCATTACCTTGTCAAGAGAGGCGAGGGTAGTCCTGTCCTCGGGCAACGCCTGCATCATGACACGGTAATATTTCGAGAAGCGGTTGAAGTCAGAGACAAGCATACTTCCGAAATAGCCCTGGAGAGTTGTGAAAACGTCAGAGACATTCACGCCGAGCAGTTTGCATTTATCGACATCTATGTCGAACTGATACTGCGGGAAACCTACGTCGAAAGCGGTGCGGGCATATTTTATTTCGGGCTGTTTGTACAGTTCCGCCATGAACTCGTTGCATACCTGATAGAACAGGTTGATGTCGTCATGTCCGGAACGGTCCTGAAGCTGTATCTCGAAACCGTTTGAGATACCGAAACCAGGTACGGCGGGAGGTACGAAAGCCGTGGTGGTACCACCCTTGACGTATGTGTTCATCTTGCCCATCATCTCACGCTGTATCTGAGCTACGGTCTTCTCTCTCTCGTCCCAGTCCTTCATGCCGACGATACCGAAACCGTAAGAGCCGCCTGCCGCACCGCTCAGAAGGCTGAAGCCGTTGACAAGCATTCGTGACTCTACTTCGGGTGTCGTCTGCAACAGCGAGTCAACCGTTTTGTTGGCATCAATCGTTCTGTTGAGAGCCGAGCCCGCGGGCATGGTGACGTCAATCATCAGGATACCCTGGTCTTCGTTGGGGATAAAGCCCGTCGGAGTGGTTGACATTAGCCAGAAAGCCAATCCGCCGAACGCCGCTATGATTCCAACGGGAATCCAGCGGTGGTGAACGAACAGTTTGAGCGATTTTTTATAACGGTTGAGCATCGAGTCGAACGCCGCGTTGAAATTGTGGTGCAGGCGTGTCATGAACGACGCTTTCTCTGTGTGTTTCGGTTTTACAAAGAATGTACATAGCACGGGGCTGAGCGTCAAAGCGTTGACAGCAGAGATAATCATCGCCGATGCGAGCGTGAGGGCGAACTGTCGGTAGAAGACACCCGATGGACCGGTCATGAAGCTGACGGGGAAGAACACCGCCGACATCACGAAGGTGATTGAGATAATCGCGCCCGTAATCTCGTGCATCGCCTCCGAGGTCGATTGCAGTACGCTCTTTGAGGGGTCGTGCTCCATCTTGGCGTGAACCGCCTCGACGACCACTATGGCGTCGTCCACCACCATACCTATCGCCAGAATCAGGGCGAAGAGGGTGAGCAGGTTGATTGAGAAGTCAAACACCAGCAACATGAAGAACGTACCGATGATTGCCACCAGTGACGAGATAATCGGTATGATTGTGGAGCGGAAGTCCTGAAGGAAGACGTAAACCACGAGCGTCACGAGAATGAACGCCTCGAAGAAAGTCCTTATCACTTTCGCTATTGACGCTTCGAGGAATTTGTTGGTGTCGTAGGGAATCACATAATCCATACCCTCGGGGAACGACTTTTTCAGCTCTTCCATTTTGGCTTTGAGCGCCTTTACGACATCGTTGGCGTTTGAGCCAGCCATTTGATAGACAGCCATACCGAAGGCGGGGTGCGCCTGCGTTATGTTCGATGTGCTGTAATCGAAGGCTCCGAGCTCTACTTTCGCCACATCCTTGAGCTTGAGTATGTTGCCGTTATCCTCCGCCTTTATCACGATATTCTCATATTCGGCAGGGTCGGTAAACTTGCCTTTATATTTAATCGTATATTGGAACGGCTGGTCGCTGTTCTCGCCGAACTTACCCGGTGCCGCCTCGACGTTCTGCTCCTTTACCGCCGCCATTACATCCGTCGGGTTGAGCTTATATGCCGCCATTTTGACGGGGTCGAGCCATATACGCATCGAGTAGTCGCGCGAACCGAATATGTTGACGCGACCGACACCCGTCACACGCTGAAGTTCGGGGTAGATGTTGATACGACCGTAGTTCTGCAAGAATGTCTCGTCGTAGTCGGGGTTGGTGCTGTAAAGCGATATTGTGAGCAACATGTTGTTCTGCATCTTCTCCGTCGTCACACCGTTCTGTGTCACGTCAGAGGGAAGCTTGCTCGATGCCGCCGACACACGGTTCTGAACGTTGACGGACGCCATGTCGGGGTCGGTACCCTGATTGAAATAGACCTCTATGGTGGCGTTACCGTTGTTGTCCGCCGTAGAGTTGATATAGGTCATGTTCTCCACACCGTTTATCTGCTCTTCAAGCGGAGCAATCACACTCTTTAGAACAACATCGGCGTTGGCTCCCGGGTAGGACGCGCTCACTCGAACCATCGGAGGCGCGATGTCGGGATACTGCGACACGGGCAGCGATATGAGACCAATGAGACCGGCGAGACATATTATTATTGATATGACCGTCGATAACACGGGCCTTTGTATAAATTTCTGTATCATTCTCTGAAATCCTTTATTCTTCGAATCGTTGGAACTCTGTTTGCACGACTATTCGTTTGTCGTTGTGTCGGTAACTGACGTTGTTATTACTGGCTCGATTATGTCGCCCTCTTTGATTCTGCGAAGACCGTCGAGCACAATGGTGTCACCCTGGGCGATACCGCCGCCTACGGTGTAATCGAACTCGGTCTCGCCGATGACATCTATCGCCTTGCTTCGCACAACGCTGTCGCCGACAACCTTATATACCATTTTTTTGTCCTGAAGCTCGAATGTCGATTTCTTGGGGATAATCAGAACGTCGTTATATTCGAGCGGGATGCGTATCTTTCCCGAACTTCCCGATCTGAGTTTCGCCTGCGGGTTGGGGAATACACCTTTGAGCTGTACCGAACCTGTATTTTTGTTGATGATACCGCTGGCAACTTCAAGGTGTCCCTTTTCGGGATATACCGTTCCGTCAACCATTACGAACTCAATGGCGGGAAGTTTAGCCACTCTTTCGTTTATATCGGCGCCCTCGATGCCTTTTGTCATATCGATGAACTTCTTTTCATCCATTGAGAAATAGGCGAAAGCGTCACCCTTTTCTGATACTTCGGTTACGAGTCCGCCCGCCTGCAAAAGGCTTCCGGGGAATATGTCCAGACGGCCTATCACACCGCTGACGGGGCTTTTTATGGTGGTGTAAGAGAGATTTATGCGTGCGTCCCTGAGGTTGGCTTTAGCCTGTTTTAACGCCGCTTGTGAAGCCAAAAGATTGCTCTGCGCCGTTTCGAGCTGGAATTTGCTTACGATATTCTTTTCAACCAGCGGGGTGAGTTTTTCGACTTCGAGTTTCGCGTTTTGCAGACTCGCCTCAGCCGACAACACAGCCGCCGACGCCATGTTGACAGCCTGCTGATACTCTTCGGGGTCAATCTGCGCTATTGTCTGTCCTTTCTTTACTTCCGAGCCTTCTTTGACAAGCATTTTAGAGATATAGCCTGTCGCGCGAGAACGTATCTCTATGACTTTGCGGCTCTCTATCTCCGCTGAAAATTCATTGGTTATGACGGTGTTGCCTCTTGTTACCACCGTCGCTGGAAAATCAGGCCTCTTTTGTGCCACAGGTTGAGACTCCTTGCAAGAGTTCAGTATCGGCATTGCCGCCGATGCGATGCCTATGCAGCAAAGGGTGTTGATTTTTAATTTCATAACGTATCTGTTTTTATTATCTATTGTTTGCACTTATTTAAGTCGTTGTGTCGGATTCTTCTGAAACTTGCTGACGGGCGGAAATGTTTTGAGAGAACAGAAAAGTTGTCTTTGGTGTTCATATAAATATTCAACCGACACCGTATCGAAATATGTTTTTATCGATTCGGTATCGGTTTGACATCAAAACAAACCAGATTTGTCGAACAAATACGAGCAAATATATAAAAATATAAGTAAAACCATGTAATAAAATTATTAAATGTCACCGCAAAGTGTGTCGGTAAATTGGTTGTTTTATGTGTAAGTATTTGTTATATAGTGTATTGTGTGTTATTTGGTTCTGCTTTTGTATAAAAACATTTTTCATTTGGACTTCTTTTTTTGCACTTGTTTGCTCTCTTTTTGTTCTTTTGTCGGATATATATATTTATATAAAAATTACGTTATATTTATGATTCGATTTCCGTCTTCGTGTTCTCAAAGTTTTGTTTTTGGAACAGACGTGTTTTGGGAAGTTCCGAAACACATAGTACTACCGATACGGATAATGGCGTCAATAATAAATTTTATCTAAAAACGCCGTGTTTGTTGTATCTTGGCGGAAAAGATTTAAATTTGCAACTGTCAATATCGCTTGATAACAACTAAAATTTTGGAATAATGAAAAAAATTGTTTTGGCACTCATGGTTACGGCGTTGTTCGCCTCATGCGGAAACGACAAAAAACAGCAGATTGCCACTTTGACAACAAGCAACGATTCATTGCAGGTCGTTTTGGCCGCACGTGACTCTATTCTCAACGAGGCTCTGTTCGCTCTTTCCGACATATCATCGACCCTCTCCGACATCAAACGTCAGGAGTCGATAGTGGTTAGTCAGTCCGAACTCGGCAAAAGCGACGAGGCACAGATAAAAGAGGACCTCGAACTGCTTTCGGAGAGACTTTCCCAGCAGCGCAAGGCAATCGCCAGACTTAATAAAAATACGGAACTGCTCAAACAGGCGAACATAAACATTTCGGGTCTCGAAAAACTCATAAAAGAGCTCCGTTTGCAGATTGAAGAGCGTGACACGACAATCAAGGCGATGCTTGAGAACATCGACGACCTCAACAATCAGATTGTGAAACTGAACTCTGACCTTTCAGACGCGAACCGTGAGAGCGAGATACTTTCGGGTGTCGTTTCAGAGCAGGATATCGAACTGAACAAGGCTTATGTGGCTGTCGGAACAGTGAAAGATTTGACCGACAAGGGTATCATAATCAAAAAAGGAATGGGTAGCAAGACAATCGCGCTCAATCCCGAACTCGACAAAAGCGAACTCTCGCTCATAGACATACGAGAAGTTTCTACTATTCAGATTAAAGGACGCAACCCCGAAATAATCGGCAGCTTCCCCGCAGGAACATACGAACTTGTCGCAGGAACAGAAAGAAACTATGTCGAAGAGATAAAAATCAACGATGTGGACGGTTTCTGGAAAAATTCACGAGTATTGGTTATCGTGACAAAATAATCGTAAATACATTTGTCGAAAATGAACGGGTCGAGACATTTCGTTTCGACCCGTTTTCTTTTTGCACATACATCAAAATGACAAGTTAAGTATTCAAGTGTTCACGTGTTCAAAAACAAGTGTCCAAGTATCGGTAGATGTGTGTTCAAAAATGTGGTTTTTTAATTCATTATTGAAGGTTTGTCGTTGCTTTGTTTTGCGTGTTCTTTATATGCTTTTGTCGATTCTTTACATGCTGTTGCAGCCATGTTTCGTGCGGTAACTAAAAAAATGATATAAATATTTTGAAATAGACTCAAAAAGAGCTAATTTTGTTCTGATATGAAAGCGTATGATTATAGATACATCCTATAAGGACACATACCTTACGATAAAAGAGCCTGTTGAGGCTGTAGGACGTGAACGGGGGAGCAAGTTTCTGTCGTTCGCATATCCCGTTACCTCTCCCGAAGAGGCGGATGCCAGAGTAGCGGCGTTGAGAAAAAAATATTATGACGCCACACACCATTGTTTCGCGTGGAGGCTCGGTGCCGACGGAACGCTGGCACGCCAATATGACGACGGTGAACCCTCCTCAACGGCGGGAAGACCCATTCTCGGACAGATTCTGTCCGCAAACCTTACAAACATATTGATTGTGGTGGTGCGCTATTTCGGCGGCACCAAACTCGGTGTGCCCGGACTGATAGCCGCCTATAAGGAGTCGGCTGCGTCGGTCATAGAAGCCGCCGAGATAGTGGAAAAGATAAAGACCAGACAGGTGACAATCGGTTTTTCGTATGAGCAGATGAATGACGTGATGAAGATTGTCAAAAACTATTCGCCCGACGTGGTGGAGCAGAATTTCGACAACGAATGTTCAATGACCGTCGAGATAAGAGAGGCGCTCGCCGACTCGTTCATTGCCCAGTTCGAGAACTACAATGAGGTCAAAAACAGTAATATAACAATAAAAAGCATATTGCCTGATGAGTAAAAGTCTTGTCTCAATCAGTGACTTCAACAAAGAGGAGATACTGAAAATAATGGAGCTTGCAGCCCATTTCGAGAAGAATCCCGGCGAACAGCTGCTGCACGGGCGTGTATTGGCCACGCTCTTTTTTGAACCCTCGACACGCACGCGTCTGAGCTTTGAGAGTGCAATCAACAGACTCGGAGGCAGGGTAATCGGCTTCTCGGAGGCGGGTAACACAAGTGTCTCAAAGGGTGAGACCCTCCACGACACAATCAAAATGGTATCCAATTACAGCGACCTTATCGTGATGAGACACTACATCGAGGGTGCCGCGCGATATGCCAGTGAGGTGGCGTCCGTGCCTGTTGTCAACGCGGGTGACGGTTCCAATCAGCACCCGTCGCAGACGCTTCTCGACCTCTATTCAATCAAAAAAACACAGGGAACGCTCGATAATATCCATGTGGTAATGGTCGGAGACCTGAAATACGGTCGTACCGTACACTCTCTGCTTCAGGCGCTCTCTCACTTCGGCGCGAGATTCACTTTTGTCTCTCCCGACGAGTTGAAACTGCCCGACGAGTATAAACTTTTCCTCCGTCTGCACGGAATGGAGTTCACCGAGACGGACGATATGGGAGAGGCGATAAAAGACGCAGACATCCTCTATATGACACGTGTGCAGCGTGAGAGATTCTCCGATTTGATGGAGTATGAGCGTGTCAAGAGTGCCTATGTGTTGAAAAACAGCATGCTGGCTGACACCAAAGAGAACCTCAAGATTTTGCATCCGCTGCCCAGAATAACGGAAATCGCGACCGATGTGGACGAGAATCCCAAGGCATACTATTTTGAACAGGCGAGAAACGGCGTCTTCACAAGACAAGCCATAATATCGTATCTGTTGGGTGTAAAATAATTGTCGGGCTTTAAATAATTTCAATCATGACAGACAACAAGACAGTTTTGGAGGTCAGCGCGCTCGAAAACGGAACTGTGATAGACCATATTCCCGCAGACCGCCTGTTTACGATAATCAACATATTGTCGCTCGACAAGATAAAGAACCGAATAACTTTCGGTACAAACCTTGAGAGCAAACGTATCAAGACAAAGGCAATCATTAAGGTTGCCGACATGGAGGTTGACAGAAACTATCTGAGCAGAATAGCCATATTCGCTCCCGAGGCACGTCTCTCGTACATTAAAAACTTCGAGGTGGTCGAGAAAATAAAACTTGTCGTTCCCGATACCATAGAGGGAGGTGTCAAGTGCGCCAATCCGATGTGCGTGACCAACCATGAGCCCGTGACACCGAAATTCGACGTGATAGACAAGACCGACATCACGCTCAGATGCAAATATTGCGAAAAGATTACTACCCAAAAACAGTTCGAAATCATAAAGTAACTTTGTGATTGAGGATATTTATCGTATCTTCGCAGGAACTTATAAAAAGATTGTGTTTAGAATCGTTAAAATATAATCATTATGACAAACATCAAATTCGTGTCGCCGCAGGAGGCCGTTAAGTGCATCAAAACAGGCGACCATGTTCATTTGAGCAGCGTTGCCAGCGCACCCAAAATCCTCATCGACGCGATGGTTGAGCGCGGCCGTAACAAAGAGTTCAAGAACGTTCACGTTCATCACCTTCACACCGAGGGTCCCGCTCCCTATGCGGATCCCGAACTCGAAGGTGTATTCCAGCTCGACTCTTTCTTTGTCGGCTCTAACGTGCGTAAGGTTACACAGAGCGGTTACGCGGATTACATACCCATTTTCCTGAGTGAAACACAGCGTCTTTATCGTTCAGGCGTGTTGCCTTGCGATGTGGCTATGGTTCAGGTTTCAAGCGTGGACAAACACGGTTATGTGTCACTCGGTACATCTGTCGATGCGACTCTCGCCGCGATAGAGTGCGCAAAAACGGTAATCGCCGTAATCAACCCCAATGTTCCCCGTTCTTTCGGTGACGCGTTCATCCACACTTCTAAAATAGACTATTTCTGCCAGGACGATACTCCCCTGCAGGAGGCTCACTTCTCTGAACCCAACGAGATAGAGCAGAAAATCGGTGCATACTGCGCAGAACTTATCGAAGACGGTGCATGCTTGCAGATGGGTATCGGTTCTATTCCCAACGCCGTGTTGGCAAAACTGACAAACCACAAAGACCTCGGTATCCACACCGAGATGTTTGCTGACGGTGTGCTTCCTCTCGTTGAGAAAGGCGTTATCAACGGTCGCAACAAAGTTACCGATACAGGTAAGATGGTTTCTACATTCCTTATGGGTTCGCAGAAAGTTTATGACTTCATCGACGATAACCCTGGTGTTCTCATGATGGACGTAGGCTACACCAACGACCCCGAAATCATCGCCAAGAACCCCAAAATGACCGCTATAAACTCGGCTCTTCAGGTCGATTTGACAGGTCAGGTTTGCGCCGACTCACTCGGAACAAAATTCTATTCTGGTGTAGGCGGTCAGATTGACTTCATCTACGGCGCGTCTCGTAGTAAGGGCGGTAAAGCGATTATCGCTATGCCTTCAGTTACCAATAAGGGTATCAGCAAAATCGCTCCCGTACTCGATCCGGGTGCAGGCGTTGTGACTACACGTGCCCACATGCACTATTTCGTTACCGAATACGGTGCTGTAGATCTTTACGGCAAAACGCTTCAGGAACGTGCGAAAGCAATCATCAGCGTTGCTCATCCCGACCACAGAGAGGCTCTCGACAGAGCCGCTTTCGAAAGATTCGGTTCACACTTCCATTTCATCGGTTAACGATAGATTGAATTATACATTTAGAGGGGTGAGATTGACCGTAGGTCAGTCTCACCCCTCTGATTTTACGGGTGCGTAAGTGTTAAAATGCCGCTTCCGTCAATATGGCGGCTCCGCTTTTGCGCTGTTTCGGCTGGGCAGCCTCGAAAGGAGCGGGTGTAATCTGTGAGGCTTTCAGAGCTATGGCGCGGCTCATGTATATGTCGTCATGTCCGCCCTCCACGGCTCCGAAAGAGCCGTTGTCCTTAATCTCGTATATGTCCGCCTCGTCCAACGCACGGGCGTCACGCTCGATGTAACCCTCCTCACGCATGCGTTTGTTCATCTGGGTGACAAGGTCGCTCTTTGATGCCGCCGAGGTGAAGAAGCCGTACCTTTCTGGCGCACCCTCGATGATTTTCTGCGGGTCGGTACGGGAATAGATGTTCGCGTAAAATCCTTTTATCTCGTCGAGTATGGTCAGCGTATGGTCGCCTTCGCTTCCTTTGTCGTCGAGCGAGTTGGCCTCAACAACCAGCAGTGCGTCGCAGTAGTAGCGTGCCGTCTGTACCGCTTTCCATACAGTCAAATCCTGGTCGAGGTGAAAACGGTATGTGGCGATGCACTCCTCGACGCCTCCGTTGAGCAGCGGGGCGCGGTCGATAACCGATATCACTGACCAGTCCGCCGTAGGGGTACGTCCGCCTATATCCATGCTTACGATATAGCGTCTGGCAATTTTTTTCGAGGTGTCGGGATATGCCCATATCCATAAATCGCCTGACGGAGAGGGGGCGAAGCGTAGCGATGAGTCTATCGCACGCTTCCCGTGCGTCATGTCGGCGCACAACTCGCCGCGGACAAGCGGTTCACGGGTGTATTTGCGCATGGCGTTGACATATTCGGGATTGTGTGCCCGCCGTCCTGTCGATTGAAACGCCTCCGAGGGGGTTGTGGGAAACTCACACCCCATGCGCCAGTCGTCGTATGCGTCGGTATGGCGTTTGTTGCGATACCATTTTAGCGCTTCGAGTGTTGCGCCCATTTCGAAAACGGCATATTCGCTCTCCGTGAGGCTTTTGATAAAGGAGAGACGCTCTTCGGGAGTGTCGAACGGGATAGAGTAGAGCTCAATCTCATACCACGGTACGAATATCGGCTTATAGCCGCTTTCGCCGTTCACCGCCTTTATCCATTGGCGGTGAAAATAGTTCCCCACACCCTTTGCCGTCGATTCCATGACTATCACCGAATAGGGCTCAAGCGGTACGGTACCCGCGATTGACTGAACCACATCTTCGGGACGTTTTCCGTCCGTCTGTTTCCATAATCCGACCTCGGAAAGGTGCGCCATCATCACGTCTGCCGAGCGCAGGGCGTCGGGCTTCTGCATGGAGCCGAGATAGATAACGCAGTCACGCTCCACTATCCTCTTGTTCTTCGATGACCCTTCGAAACTTGCGAATGTGACGGAGGCGACCTCTTTCGGGTGATTGGCGGCCAGACGGCTGTACATCGCCTTTATGTTGCGTGACTGGTCCTCGACGTCCGCCACGATTACCGAGTGCCAGCCTCGGCGGTGGAACAGCTGTATCCATGCCATGAATATCTGTACGAGTGTCGAACCGCCCCATTGTCTCGCTTTCAGCAGTATTATCCTTATGGGTCTCTCCGCAAAAAGCTCTTCCGCCATGGCATTGAACAGTTTGAGCTGTGAGGGGCGAAGTATGAACGGAACCATGCGTTTGGTCTGCTTGTCCTGAACCTTTACACATGTTGCGCACCAAAACTCGAAATCGTATCTCATGCGCAAAAGCGTTACTGCCGCTATCGCCTCGCCGAGAGTCATCTCGTTGTCCTTTGCGTACTCTTCAAGAGAGGCGTACCCGTCGGTCTGTCTCATCATGTTTTCTGAAAACATCTTTTCGGGAAGCATCATATAGCTTTCTCCGTCGATGCGAAGTCTCCTGCGGGCTATCGGCGAGCCCTCCGCGGTGACGGGGTCATATCGGGCGGCGAGAGCGTCGAGGCGTCTGTCGTTGATGGCGATTATCTCTTCCGCGTCACGTCTCATAAAAGGTCGAGCTTTTTATGCGCTATATATACCATTGCCTCATCGACGGCTTTGGGGAGAAGGTCACGGTTGGCGGAAACCATGGATATGATTGTAACCACATAATTATATGACAGGTTGTTGCGGGAAGATATAATCTTGTAGTAGAATTTTCGGGTTATGTGGTCCGCCACTTCAGGGTATTTGGACTGTATCTCCTCGTTCAGTTGCGTGTAGTCGTTGTACAGCTTCGCGTATTTTAGTATGGTCTCCGCACGACAGTCGAACATCGTGCCTCGGAGCTGTTCGGAGGGAAACGAGTAGTTTATTGCGCTGAATGTGTTTCTTCTCCGCTTGTATATCGTTTTTCGTGTCGGATTTGTCGTTTTCATGATATAGGGATGTTAATTTTGGGTTGCATATTCATGATGTATGACTATGAATATTGATAGAGTTTACGGATTGCGGTTTGGTATGCAGATTTGTATGCCGAGCCGTCTCCTTGTCACGATTATATCTCTTCATTAGAGGCTGTTTCTGTCTCGTTCCCCGTTTCGTGCCGTTGTGCGAGCAGTCTCTTGGCGAACGGCAACGAGCAGTTTTCGAGATACTCCTCGAACGATATATGACCGCTTTCAAGCATACGCATCAGAAGGTCGTCGAAAATCTGACGATAGACGGGGGTGTTGGTAGCCCTTGTCACAACCAGATTGAAATCGAGCATGCCCGCCGCCAGTTCAGGGTCGTAGAAAGCCGCCGTTTCGCCCGCTTTTTCACCTCCCGAAATCAGGTATCTAGGCTCACGATAGAATTGAACGAGTACCTTTAACAGTTTCTCGTCTCTTCTCCTGAACATATCGGTAAGGGTCTCGAATAGAGTGGCGAGATTGAGTTGCGAGTTTCCCGCCTGCTGCATATAGAGACTCGATGGAGTACCCGAACTTGCTGTGCGCCCCTGAATGGCTCCCGACACTCCCGATACCTGCTCTATGAGTTGTATCTGTGTTGACAGCATTTCCCACGCTCCTACCGAGGTGCTGTTCTTGTGTATCTGGAACGGTACATCCTTCATGCCGTTGGGGCGATAGACGATAACGCCGTTCGCCTTTACGTATTCCGCCGCAAAATCTTCGACCGAATAGCCGTCGGGTATGGCTGTTTCGGGAACCATAAGTACACCTTTGGCGCTGCTGCCGATGATTGAGTCGAGCATAACTATCAGTCGGTTGATATATCGCTGCATGTCGATAATCTCGGAGACGAGTCCCCTGAATCTGCCGTCAACCATAGGCATGGTCGCCAGAACGTAAGGGTGCTCCCCGTGAGAGTAGGGGGTCGGACGTTCCGCGAGAAGCTCTCCCGTAGGCGTTATGAAAGAGACACTCCAGCGATGTTCATATCTTTTGTGGTGGGCGACAAGCGGTATCGTCTCAATATCGAGACCAGCTTCGGCGGCTGTCTTTCTGCGGTGTTCGTTTTCCCTCTCCGCCACTGCAGAGAGATTGAATCCCGTCTCCTCGCTTCCGTCGGCATAGTCGTGGATGTAATCGACCCATACGCCGTCTTTATGCCATATCTCGAACAGACGATATTTTGTCTCATCGCTCGATTGGAAGAAATCAAGTCTCTCTTTTGCGCTTTCAAGAGCTGTTTCATGGTATTTGTTCTTTGCGCCGTATATTTTGTCGAGTCTCTTTTCGTCCTCCGGTGACTTCGCGAACGATGCAATCAGCTCTTCACGAGAATAGTCGTGTATCTGTCCTATGATTCTGATACCGTCCAGACGAGGGTCATCGATGTCGGTATTGAAAAATAGCCTTTCGGGATTTATATTCTCCATGCGCCCGTCCGATATGCCTCGACTGTCCCAATAGCAGTATCTTATCTTTAGAGCCGCCATACCCGACAGTAACATCTCCTCCGTGAGTGTCATGTTGACGGTGTTAACCCTGTTGGCGTGGTGACATGACTGGAGCGCGTCGGTCAGCATCTCGCCCAACGCCGTACCCTCGTCGCTACGGGCGACGACGATAGGCTGTTGAGGCTCGGAGAGCATCTGACCGCTTATGTTACGTACATATTGCTGAATGAAATTGTGTTTCAGGGGTATCTTGCCGCCACGTGAAATAAGCCGTTCTTCCTTTATCATCTGTCCCGGTCTTTCGGGGTCTTCCACATAGTCGCTCCATTGGTCGCCGTTTCGGTATCTTATGTTGCGTTTTCGTTCCTCTCGTAACGGTTCGAGCGACAGCCAGCAGGCGAACGCCTCATCGAGCAGTCTCTTCGGGTCGCTGCCGACATCTGGTCTCTCTTCCGAACAGCCATGAACGGGACAACCTCCATGATTTGACGGTGTAGCTGATTTAAGCCTCTCTTTGTCTATGTTTCGTATCATTTTACTCTCTGTTTGAACCTTTCTCTTTCTCCCTTATTTTTGCCTCAATCTCTTCTCTTTTCCGATAGGCGTTCGCTATCGCGGCATAGAACTCCTCGTCACGTTCGTCACTGCTTTTTGCAGCTCTGTAACCGTCGAGCATGCCAAGACGGTCGGCAATCTCATAGAGACGGGTCGCCTCCTCCCTGTATATGGGTATCCTGTTGTTTTTTGAGTCGTATATGTATGTTATAGGAGCTGGAGCCTTTACCCGTTCAGTAGTTTTACCCTTATTGCTCTGCGTGCGATACCTTAATTGGCTTTTCTCCGCGTCGGCTTCTATCTTTCGACGGTTTGTTTCCGCCTTTAGCGTCTCTTTCATCAGCGTCTCGTAGCTCCTGGCGTCGTCCCGTTTTATCTGATAAAGCCTGTCGAGATAGTTTTGCGTGTCTTCACGACTTTGTTTTTGTCGGCGTATCGCCTCGGCGAGATTCTCTTTGCGTTGTCTGTCGAACGCCTCTCTGATTTTGTCGTCTGTGGCGGTTATGCGCTCTATTTCGAGCCTGTCGGAGACCTTGTCGGGCAGAGCGGGATTACCGCCCCATGCCGCCGCTATTCCTCCGCCTATCACGGAGGCGAGTTCACCGAGAGCGTTTATCGTCGCCGCTTGTGAGAGTTTCCTTCTCTGTTGTTCGAGATAGGCGATGTCGGTATCATCGTTCCCGCCATGTCGATAGCTCGTCTCCGCAACGGATAACAGCGGATTACTGTTCGGAGAGATGTTTTTCAGAGCCTCTTTATATACACTGTCGGAGCGTTCGGCTCTCTCCGCCGCTTTCGATGTCAAAGAGTTGAGGCTATCCGTCAAACGTGCGTTATCCTTATCATTTGCCTTTTTTGCGGTTTTATTTTTTATCGTCGATTTCTCTTTCGTGTTTTCTTTTACCTGTTTCATCTCGGCATGTCGTTTTGTTTAATTTTCTTTCTTGTCTCGTTTTTTTGTCTTGCCGTTTCGATTAATTAATTCTGTTGCTTGTTTGCTCTTCTCGGTAGTTTAAAGGCGTCGTTGCCCCACAGATTTGAAATTGTGCCGCCGATACTTTGTGTAGCCGTCGATATATAGTCTCCCGGTGCGGTCACGTAATTGCCTCTGCGTTGCATGATGTTCTGTCTCAAGTTTATATATCTGTCCTGTTCCGCCTCCTGTTGCTGTCTGTTCATGACGGAGAGATTGGATATGGCGTCGGCGTATCCCTCGTTTAGAGCGGCGGCGGTAGCCACACGCGACTCCGCCGTGGCGCCGTTTCTTATCAGCGTATTGTTACTCTGTTCGGTAACTCTCTTGTTGTTTCGGTGAAGTGTAGCCAAAGTAGCTTTGGCGTTTTCGTTCTGGCTGTAATCACGACTTTGCGTCTGCCGATACCATTTGTCGAGCGTGTTCTGTTCCTCGTCGAGACTCTGTTGATACTTTTTCTGTCTGCCCATGGTCAACAGCCCGCCGACTAACGAACCGAGAGTCTGTACCCCGGCTCCGATTGCTAATCCTAACATAACTAAATAATACTTTTGGGTGGGGAAATTGTTTTTTGTCACAGGTAAAGGTATGTATAAAGAGTAGTATAAGAATACAAATTTTGTACTTTTTGTTACAATAAATGAATATGCGGCCATAAAAAGAAAGACCGTGTAATTGGCTGTCGGTACTATATTCGCGACGATTTTTGATAATGAAAAATACGTATCAATGAAGAATAAAAATGACAGACAATTTGTGGAATCGGTCGCGTCGGTGCGTGACGTTCTTGCCGAAAAGATGATGCAAATAGTCTCCGACCAGCAGATAGATTTGAAAAGCCTAAAAGAGATTGCGACGGTAATCAAAGAGGTTGACAGAGTAGTCAGAGAATACGACTGCGCCGAAGAGACGAATGGTGACGACGGTCTCGATTTTCTTGAAAGGCTCGGCCGTCGAAGTATTATTTCAAAAAAAGAAGAGAATGAAGAAGAGAATGTTCAGTAGCGTCGAGTTGGCGCATCTAAGCTCGGAGAGCGTACCCGTATCCGCCGACAAAGCCGCATGCGAGATTTTGACCAACATGCGCAAAGAGAGAGGCGAATGGCGTCCTGTGTCGGAGTTCGAGATTTCGACACCTCTCGGCTCAACGGACGGATACGAGATAATTTACAAACACGACGTATTTAGCGATTCAGGCGGTTATATCCTGCTTAAAAACAACAATATCTCCTATTGCCGTATAACGGGAGGACAGATGATTCATCGGGGCGCGCTTTGTACCGTCCCGTCAGGAACTGTTCCCGATGTCACCTCGTCAGGCAACATACTTTTCATTACATGGACGGAAGGTGACCGAATCGTCGAGAAACATTACCTTATGCGTGACAACCTGTATGAGACGATAGATATGGATTCGCTCGAACCGCCTTTAATAGAGTGCGACACGGCGGAGCGTTATCAGCTTGAGGATAACGGCAGTATATATGTCGGTGTGGGGACGATAACGGAACTCGATGACGGCAGTGTGGTAAACGACGTGTCGATATCGGAGCATTACGCAAAAATAAACGACCGCGGATACATCACAGGGTCCGCATACATATTGGCGGCATACCGAACGGTTGACGGTACGGTAGCCGTCGCCTCGTCCATAAAGGCGCTTCCCGTGGAGTATAACGACATGGATGTCTATGCGGGCGGATTGCGTATGTCCAAAAGCGGAAACGTCAGAACCTTCTCGATGACAATGAACGGAATGAAACCGAACGTCAAGCTGACACTTCCCGACGGGGTATCCTCAAATCCCCTTATCCGTTCCGTAGTCATATACTCGACAGACGACACGCCCGCATATGACCCCGCCAACCTTACATGCGAGAAGTTCGACGCCGCCTCAAGGAAAGGTGACGGCAGTGACGCCAACTACTATTACGCACGACGTACCATTATGTTGTCGGACTTCGCGTCACAAACGGTGGAACGACCGTTTTATCTTCTCAAAGAGATTGAGCTTTCCGATTTTGTGTCGGGAACATGTGAGTTTACGCTTTCTTATGACGATTTCAAAAATATAGTTCATAACGAGCTTTATTCTCCCACATTTTCGGTACATCAAACCGTCTCCGTGGGTAAATACGAGTATAACAACAGACTCCACCGATACAACCTCCAAACACGTTTGTATTGCGGAAACACACTTTTATGCACTGCTCGTTCAATGCAGATAAGAGGTGTCACATACAACCGATATGAGCCGTCAGGAATCAAATTGCTGACAGCGGTGGCCATTGATTGCGATGACTCGCAACACACCGTTATTCATGAGCAACAAGCCGTCCTCTACTTTTCCAACGATGCGATAGCTCCCGGAGCTGTTACCGACCGTTATCTGGTTTTTCCCAACATGCTTGCCTATCCCGATTCGAGAGCTGTTTCCATATCCTTTATTCTATCCAACGGAAAAGGCGCGCGCCGTCTTGCGACATACAAACTCAAGGCTAACTATGAGAATAACGCCGCATACTGGTGTTCTCTCGAAGAGAACCTGTTGCATCACATACATGTCATAAACATAGGCGACCCGACCAAATTCACTTACAACGAGCCTATTCCTGTAACCGACGGTGTATTGAGAGAATATGGCAAAATGATTGTTTCCGAGATAACCAATCCGCTATTTTCAAACCCCAAGCACACCTATCTAATAGGTTCGGGCAGTTCATTCGTCATACAGAAAGCGGAAATGGCGGCGGACGAGCTGTCACAGACACGATTCGGAGACTATCCGTTATTGCTATTCACTACGCAGGGAATATTTGCCATGGAGCAGGGTAGTGGAGACGTCCTCTATTCCCGTACCGTCAAGGTATCCACCGACATGATAACGGGCAGTTGCGATACATTGTCGGTGCACGGGATTGTCTTCTTCATCACCGTTCGTGGTGTGATGACGCTTCGGGGAAGGAACGTGGATAAGATTTCCGAGCCTATCGAGCATCTGCTCGACGACAAATATCTGTCTGCCGCACGCCTTTTTCTTGCGACGGCGTATGACGAAGTCTTATTGTTCAATCCGTCATATACGAAGGCTTACGTATATAAACTCGGCGAAGGGTGGAGTACAAGGGATTTTCCATGTAAACCTGTCGGCGGCTTCGATTTCCTTACCGACGGAGGAATCTTTTCGATAAACGGGCGGGAGAGCGAGTCTCTCGGTGAACGTCTGTTACCCTCCTTTCTTACCCGTCCTTTCATGCTCGGTTCAGACGATTACAAGCATATAGATGTTTTTGTCGGCTATATGACAGCAGCATCGGACGCCTCTTTTTCAGTAGTAATTGAAGCATCCAACAACCTGACGACATGGACCCGTATCGGTAACCTTTCCAAATCTATGCGATTGCGTCATACCGCCTCTTCGTGGCGTTATTATCGTATAAGAATGACGGTAGATAAACTCGGAACCGACGAATTTTCTATCGTGGGCTTTGATTTCGAGTATTATACCCGTTTTGCCCGTCATCTTCGTCCTCGAACTTAATTCTAAATATTCCAATCTTTGTATCTTTACCCTTATTACATTATTATGATATGGTTTAATTATGATATGGTTTACAAAATCTAGAATTATTGTTTGTCTGTTAAGTTACTTGACTATTACAGAGCAAATGCACGATAAGATGCTGACTTCGTAAAAGATAATGAGCCAATTGAATATGACATGGTCAAAAGGGGCTGTGCCCCCTCGTTTTGGTTACTTTGTCGAGTGACAAAGTAACGCCGTCGGCAGACCCCTCGGAGAGCCCCCGCGGGAGCGGCTGTCGGCAGACCTTCCGTGTGCCTATCGCCCGCCTTGCGGCAGTTTATGCGGCTATCGAATAATGACTTTGACGTATTATCTATAAGAAAAGAGGTTGTACCGTTTGGCACAACCTCTTTTTTTATAGATAATAACGTTAAAGTCATTATTCGATAGCCGCGTGAGCTGCCGCAAGGCGGGCGATGGGCACACGGAAGGGAGAGCATGATACGTAGTTGAGACCTGCGTAGTGGCAGAACTTAACTGAAGAGGGCTCACCACCGTGTTCACCGCAAATACCGCATTTGAGGTTTTCACGAACGCTACGGCCTTTGAACACAGCCTCACGTACGAGCTGACCAACACCTTTGACGTCGAGAACCTGGAAGGGGTCCTGTTTGAGGATACCGCGACGGAGATATTCGGGAAGGAATTTAGAAATGTCGTCACGAGAGAAGCCCAATGTCATCTGGGTAAGGTCGTTAGTACCGAATGAGAAGAACTCAGCAACTTCCGCAATTTCATTAGCGGTAACCGCAGCACGGGGAACCTCAATCATAGTACCTATCTTGTAGGGAATCTGATCGTTGCGTTCAGCGAACACTTTTGCGGCAGTGCTGTCGATGATGTTCTTCTGATATTTGAGCTCTTTGTGGTTACCAACGAGGGGAACCATGATTTCAACCTCAACAGACAAGCCTTTTGCTTTCACGTTCATAGCTGCTTCGATGATAGCGCGAGTCTGCATTTCAGTGATTTCGGGATAGGTGTTACCGAGACGGCAACCACGGTGACCGAGCATGGGGTTCACTTCGGCGAGAGCCTCAATCTTAGACTTGATAGCCTCGTAAGAGATACCGAGTTCAGCGGCAAGCTCTCTCTGCTCTTTTTCGAAGTGGGGAACGAACTCATGCAAGGGCGGGTCGAGGAGACGAACGGTCACTGCCATTCCTTTCATCACTTCGAAGAGGCTTTCGAAGTCACCACGCTGCATGGGGAGAAGTTTGTCGAGGGCTTTGCGACGACCTGCTTCGTCATCAGCGAGAATCATCTCACGTACGGCTTTGATACGGTCGCCTTCGAAGAACATGTGTTCTGTACGGCAGAGACCGATACCCTGAGCGCCGAAGTCGAACGCCTGTTTAGCGTCACGGGGAGTGTCGGCGTTAGCGCGCACTTTGAGGTGAGCGTATTTGTTAGCCAACTCCATGAGTTTACCGAAGTTACCAGAGAGTTCGGGAGCTTTTGTAGCCACCTGACCGAGGTAAACTTCACCTGTGCTACCGTTCAATGAGATCCAGTCACCTTCTTTGATTACTGTACCGTCAACGGTGATAGTGCGAGCCTTGTAGTCAATCTGGAGAGCACCTGCACCTGACACGCAGCATTTACCCATACCACGAGCCACCACGGCAGCGTGAGAGGTCATACCGCCACGAGCTGTGAGGATACCTTCAGATTCAACCATACCTTTAAGGTCTTCGGGAGAAGTCTCGATACGAACGAGGATTGTTTTCTTACCGTCTCTTGCCCAAGCCTCAGCGTCGTCAGCGAAGAATACAACCTGACCTGTTGCGGCACCCGGAGAAGCGGGAAGACCTTTTGTTATAACTTTCGCGTTCTTAACTGCAGAAGCGTCGAATACGGGGTGGAGAAGCTCATCGAGTTTAGCGGGCTCAACACGGAGGATTGCGGTCTTTTCGTCAATCATGCCCTCTTCGAGCATCTCCATTGCCATACGAACCTGCGCGCCGCCGGTACGTTTACCGTTACGGGTCTGGAGCATCCAAAGTTTACCGTCCTGGATGGTGAACTCGATGTCCTGCATGTCTTTGAAGTAAGTTTCCAGGTGGTTCTGGATTTCGAAGAGTTCTTTGTAAGCGGCGGGCATAACCTCTTCGAGTGAGGGGTATTTGGTTTTACGTTCCTCTTCAGAGATACCCTGAAGGAGAGCCCAACGACGAGAACCTTCGATAGTGATTTCCTGCGGAGTGCGGATACCTGCAACGACGTCTTCACCCTGTGCATTCACGAGATATTCACCGTTGAAGATGTTTTCACCGGTAGCGGCGTCACGAGTGAAAGCCACACCTGTTGCAGAGTTGTTACCCATGTTACCGAACACCATCGCCTGAACGTTAACTGCAGTACCCCATTCTGAGGGATATTTGTTCATCTGACGATAGAGTATCGCACGGTCGTTCATCCAGCTGTCGAACACTGCGCAGATTGCACCCCAAAGCTGATCCCAGGGGTTAGTGGGGAATTCGTAGCCGGTTTTTTCCTTAACGGCTGCCTTGAACTTAACAACAAGTTCTTTGAGGTCTTCGGTAGAGAGTTCTGTGTCGTTTTTCACGCCACGAGCTTCTTTCATCTGGTCGATGATCTCTTCGAAGGGGTCATGGTCTTCTTTGCTCTGAGGCTTCATACCCATAACCACGTCGCCGTACATCTGAACGAAACGGCGGTAAGAGTCCCAAGCGAAACGGGGATTGCCTGTACGAGAAGCGATACCTTCGACAGCCTCGTCATTAAGACCGAGGTTGAGGATGGTGTCCATCATACCCGGCATAGAAACGCGCGCACCTGAACGAACTGAAACGAGCAGGGGGTTTGTAGTGCTGCCGAACTGAGAGCCCATGATGTTCTCAATCTCTTTTATGGCTTTCTCTACGTCGGGTTTGCACAAGTTGATAACCTGCTGTTTGCCGAGTTTGTAGTATTCGGTACAAACATCCGTTGTGATTGTGAAACCGGGAGGCACGGGGATGCCGATGAGGTTCATCTCTGCAAGGTTGGCACCTTTACCACCGAGCAGCTCTTTCATCTTACCATTGCCTTCGGCTTTTTTGTTACCAAAGGAGTAGACACGTTTTACGTCTGACATGGAATAAAAATTTTAAAAATTATTGTGTTTATTGAAATTGTGTCAAAATTAAGCTGACAACTGTTGCAGTCCACAAAAATACAACATTTACCGCAGATTGCAAAACAAAAATAAAAAAAGCGTGGCATTTTTGACGCCACGCTTCAAAAACGGTTTCTACCGCTGATTATTTCATTGATTTAGACAAGCTGTCGAAGTGTTTGTATTTCTCCAACATGTCATCGCCTTCTTCACGGAGTGAGAAGTAAGAAGAGCGGAGGAGTTCAACGACGCTCGGGTCTTTGGGATTGAGTTCGTGAGCTTTTTCGAACGGTTCGATAGCCGCTTTCATGGTCTCAACAAACTCTTTTCTGAGTTCTTCGATGCGAGCTTTGTTTGTGTAGTCGGTCTTGCCGATTTCTTTGTTGATTTCACCTGCTTTTGTGTAGTAAGCGAAACCTTTGTTGTAAAGCGCGCCGAAGAATTCGGGGTTGATTTTAAGAGCCTTGTCGTAAGCGGCAACGGCTTTGTCATAATCTTTCATCTTGTCGTAAACGATACCTTCGGCAAGCATCAGACCAGTGTTCTGGGGATCTGCTTCCTGTGCTGTGAGCACGTAGGGAAGGATGATTGCGGGGTCTTCACCGTTCATGATTGCGAATGAAATGAACTGAGAGAGAAGAGCGGTGTTGTTGACATATTTTTTGATACCAGCGAGATAAGTCTCTTTTGCTTCGGCTTTTTTACCGAGTTTGTCCTGAGCCGTTGCGAGGTATATGTAGCAGTCGCCGTTCTGTTCGTATCCGCTTTCGAGGAGTTTTGTAACCATCTTTTCAGCCTGTTCGTAGAGCTCTGCCTGAACAGATGCAACACCTGCGAAGAAGAGGAGCTGCTGTGCGTTTTCAGCGGGACCGTTGGGTATTTCAAGAGCGTAAGTAGCCGCCGCAGCGAAGTTGTTGGCCGCTTTGGTGAACTCGCCGAACTCATAGAAACCCTGACCGTCGTTTGTCAACGCTGTGATTACGCTGTTGTAACCGTCGATGACTTTAGAAGCTGATTTGGGGTCGATTTCATACGCCTTTTTGTAAGCCTCGATTGATTTTTCGAACGGGTTTTCAGAGATGATGGGTTTTGTCTCTTCCCAAGTGTGAACGGTGTTGTTAGACGGATCGAGATATACGATGATGGCGTCATATTTGAGACCTGCGTAATCTTTACCACCGATTGTTCTCACTTCGGGTTCAGCCTCGTTTGACGCTTTACCGATAGAGAGGACAAGCATGTCATAGGTCATGCCGGGGAAGAGAGCCGCAGTGTTGGCGGTACCTGCTTCGTAGTATGCCTTACCGAGAGATATCCAAGTAGCGGACTTGGTCGATTTTTTTGCATCCTGAGTCGCAGCCACGCCTTTCTCGATTTTGTCTCTGATTGCGTCTGCATTGACTTTCTGTGCCATTGCGGATGTCGCCATGAAAGCGACTGCAGCCAATGTAAGGATCACTTTCTTCATAACAATCTTTTCTAATGTTAAAGTTTATTCGTTTGATTGATTTTCGTTATCAGTTGTCTGTTCGCTTGTCGATTCTGCAGCAGCGACATTTGCGTTGTCATCATCGTCTTCGGTCTTGGGAGCCACGACAACCGATGCTATCGCGTCGGTGGCGCGGAGGTTTATTATCCTCACACCCTGTGTGGCACGTCCTGTCAGACGTATGTCCGAAGCCGGGGTTCTGATAGTCAGACCCGATTTGGTTATAATCATGATGTCGTTGTCGTCGGTGACATTCTGTATCGAAATGAGCGAGCCTGTCTTCTCTGTAACCTGAATGGTCTTGACACCTTTACCGCCACGGCTTATCGTACGGTATTCGTCGATGTCGGTACGTTTTCCGTATCCGTTTTCAGACAGCACGAGTATCTCCGCTTTCTGATCGCGTTCATGCGATACCATACCGATAAGTTCGTCTCCCTCGTCGAGAGTCATACCGCGTACACCCATACTGCTTCGACCTACCGAACGCACGTCGTTTTCGTTGAAACGGATGGCTTTACCGCCACGTGCCGCGAGCAATACGTCGCTTTCACCCGTGGTCAGTTTGGCTTCGAGAAGCTGGTCGCCCTCTTTGATGACGATTGCCACAACGCCGCTCTGACGGGGACGAGAGTATTCCGCCAGCTTGGTCTTCTTGACGATACCCTGTTTGGTACACATCAATATATAATTCGAGTCAACGTACTCCTTGTCGGTGAGTTTACGCACATTGATATATGCTCTTACCTTGTCGTCGGGCTCTATCTGTATTACATTCTGAATTGCACGACCTTTCGATGCCCGAGAGCCTTCGGGTATCTCGTAAACCTTGAGCCAGAAGCATCGACCCTTCTCTGTGAAGAAGAGCATCGTGTTGTGCATAGAGGTCACATAGAGATGTTCTATGAAATCCTCGTCACGTGTAGCCGACCCCTTCATGCCCACACCGCCGCGAGCCTGAGTACGGTATTCGGTAAGAGGTGTACGCTTGATGTAACCAAGATGAGATATGGTTATTACCACGTCTTCGTCGGCATAGAAGTCTTCGGGGTTGAATTCCGAAGCTGTCAGAACAATATCTGAACGACGCGGGTCGCCGTATTTCTCTTTCATCTCAATCATCTCTTCCTTGACAACCTGCAACTGCAGATTTTCGTCGGCGAGTATCTCTTTGAGATGTTCGATTGTCTTCATCTTCTCGTCATACTCTTTCTGGAGCTTTTCTCTTTCGAGTCCTATCAGCGAGCGCAGACGCATGTCGATGATTGCGGTAGCCTGTTTGTCGCTCAGTGCGAAACGTTCGATGAGTCGAGTCTTGGCAATCTCCGTAGTCTCCGAAGAGCGGATGATGTGAACCACCTCGTCGATGTTGTCCTGCGCTATGAGCAAGCCTTCGAGGATATGTGCTCTCTCTTCCGCCTTGCGAAGCTCGAAACGCGAACGGCGTACGACAACGTCGTGTCTGTGTTCGACGAAATAGTGAATCTGGTCTTTGAGGTTCAGCGTCATGGGACGTCCGTTGACAAGCGCGATGCTGTTTACGGCGAACGACGACTGAAGCTGTGTGTATTTGTAAAGGTTGTTGAGCACGACACTCGCCACCGCGTCCTGTTTGAGGATAATCACGATGCGCATACCGTTTCGGTCGCTCTCGTCGTTGATATACGAAATTCCCTCAATCTTCTTCTCGTTTATCAGTTCGGCGATTTTCTTAATCATCTCCGACTTGTTGACCATATAGGGAATCTCGGTCACGATGATACACTCACGACCCGAGTGTGTGTGTTCTATTTCAGTCTTTGAACGAATCACCACGCGACCCCTGCCTGTCTCGTACGCTTCACGGACACCCTCCATGCCGTATATGATACCGCCTGTGGGGAAGTCGGGAGCCTTGATGTACTTCATCAGACCCGCGGTGTCGATGTCTCTGTCGTCGATGTACGCGCATATCGCGTCAACCACCTCGCCTAGGTTGTGGGGCGGCATGTTTGTCGCCATACCGACAGCGATACCCGAAGTGCCGTTGCAGAGCAACATGGGCAGACGGGTGGGCAATACGACGGGTTCTTTGAGTGAGTCGTCGAAGTTATATACGTAATCGACAGTCTCCTTGTCGATGTCGGACATCACCTCATCGGTGATTTTCGTCATTCTCGCTTCTGTGTAACGCATAGCCGCAGCTCCGTCGCCGTCAACCGAACCGAAGTTACCGTGACCGTCCACGAGCGGATAACGCAGAGACCAGGGCTGTGCCATTCGCACCATCGCCTCGTATATTGAAGAGTCGCCGTGAGGGTGGAACTTACCCATCACCTCACCGACGATTCTCGCCGATTTCTTATGCGGTTTGTCGGAGTAGAGCGACAGCTCGTTGCTCATACCGAACAATATGCGTCGATGAATAGGTTTGAGACCGTCTCTTACGTCGGGGAGCGCACGAGAAACGATTACCGACATTGAATAGTCGATATATGCGCTTTTCATCTGCTCCTCGATGTTGACTTTAATGATTCTTCCGTCAGACATTTTTATTTATATTCAGTAATATTTTGTTTGATTTTAGCCCGATTCAGCGGTTTTGAGTCGTTTTTCGACATACTCTCCAAATCGTCACTTCGGCTGGTAAAGATACGATATTTTTCGATTTTAACAATAAATAAACCTCTTTTTTATTTGTTTCGCCTATTTTGAATAACCTTCCAAATGAATGTCGCTGACGGCTCTTCCGCTCGGGTCGTTCTTTTTCATGAACGACTCGTCCCATGAGAGAGCCTCGCGAGTAGAGCACGCCACACTCGGCACGCTCGGTACGCTTTGTGCCGCGCTTTGGCTCGGGAAGTGTTTCTCAAATATGCTTCTGTAATAGTACTCCTCTTTGTTCATGGGCGGATTTATCGGGAACCTTTCCGCAGCGTGTGCCATCTGCTCGTCGCTTACAGCCTCCGAGGTGTATCTCTTCAATGTGTCGATCCATCCGTATCCCACACCGTCGCTGAACTGTTCTTTTTGTCTCCATGCTACATTTTCGGGCAGCATTTCGGCAAAAGCCTCTCTCAAAACTCTCTTTTCCATAGACTTACCGGGGCACATCTTGTCGGCGGGGTTGATGTTCATAGCCACATCCAGAAACTCTTTGTCGAGGAACGGCACTCGTCCCTCCACGCCCCATGCGCTGAGAGCCTTGTTGGCACGCAGACAGTCATAGAGGTGAAGTTTCGATATTTTACGGACGGTCTCGTTGTGAAACTCTTGTGCGTTCGGCGCTTTATGGAAATAGAGATAACCTCCGAATATCTCGTCCGCACCCTCGCCGCTGAGAACCATTTTTATACCCATGCTTTTTATCACTCTGGCAAGCAGGTACATTGGTGTTGACGCTCTGACCGTCGTTACGTCGTATGTCTCGATGTGGTATATCACGTCGGATATAGCGTCGAGTCCCTCCTGAAGCGTGTATGTTATCTGGTGATGTACCGTTCCGATAAAATCGGCTACATCCTTGGCTTTCGCAAGGTCGGGAGCGCCCTCCAAGCCTATCGCGAAAGAGTGCAGCTGCGGCCACCAAGCCTCGTTGCGTCCGTCGGTCTCGATTCTTCGTGAGGCGTATTTTCTCGCTATCGCCGCAATTATTGAGCTGTCGAGACCTCCCGAAAGCAACACCCCGTATGGTACGTCGCACATGAGCTGTCGCCTTACGGCATCCTCTAAAGATTGTTTGAGCGCTTTAATGGACGTTTTGTTGTCTTTTACATTCTCGTAGTCGCTCCACTCTCTGTTATACCACCTTTTCATAGTACCCTCGCGACTTGAGTAGTAGTGTCCCGGAAGGAACGGCTCATATCTGTCGCAGAATCCTTCGAGTGCTTTCAGTTCACTTGCGCAATATACCTTTCCGTCGTTGTTGTAACCTATGTATAAAGGTATCACGCCGATAGGATCTCTGGCTATTAAAAATTCGTCCTTCAGGCTGTCGTATAACGCAAAAGCAAATATTCCGTTCAGCTCTTCTAAAAAATTTATGCCCTTATCCCGATATAATGCCAGAATAACCTCGCAGTCGCTTCCTGTCTGAAACTCATACTTGCCCTTGTATCTCGCTCTTATCTCACGGTGGTTGTATATCTCGCCGTTTACCGCCAACACCTGTGCACCGTCGGGAGAGAAGAGCGGCTGTCGTCCGCTTTGCGGATCGACAATGGAGAGCCTTTCATGTGCAAGAATGGCGCTTCCGCCACAATATATACCACTCCAGTTGGGTCCTCTGTGCCTTATCTTTTTTGACATCTCAAGAGCCTTGGCTCTCAATTCGGGTGTCTGTTCCTTTATCCCGAAAATAGCAGCTATTCCGCACATGTCGTTAATTTTTTAGATAACCGTCACCTGTCAGGCGGCGGTTGGGTCAGTGAAAAAATCGGCATCGCAAAAGTTTTTCGGATGCTTTTGCGATGCCCGATGTATTATTATTGTAGTTTTTTGTCTTCGAATATCACTCTTCGACTATGTCGCCTCCACACTCCTGATTTGCGGGCGATTCGAACGGGAAACATACGCCCCATTCCCTGCGAAGAGCATCCATTTGTTCCATTATTCTGACAGTTTCGGCGTGAGGCATATACGGCGTTTCAATCTCGCCTTTTTCGATAGCCTCAATGGATGCCGCCACCTGATACTCAAAACCGCTGATCTGTTCGGGAGCTCTGTGCTCTTCGATGATTTCGCCTTTGAGGTTCTTAACAACGACATATTGAGGATTGTTTATGTCATCTACAACTATATATCCCTTTTCACCCGCGATTATGCCTCGCTTGTCCGTCGGGCATAGCATGGTGCAGCTCAAAACGGCTATTTTGTCGTTGGGATAGAACAGTGTTATCGTGTCTTGAGCATCTACACCCGTATCGGTAAGAGCGCAAGCAGAAACGCATTTTTCGACTTCACCACCGAAAATCATGGCGGCGAAGTTGAGCGGATATACACCAAGGTCGAGCAACGCGCCACCGGCGAGCTCGGGTTTAATCATTCTCTCTTTGTCCTTTACGGCATAGCCTATGTTTGCCTCGATAAAGTGCGGTTCTCCGATTATGCCGCTCTTTGCAAGTTTAATGATTTTCAATGACAATGGCAGATAGCGTGTCCATATCGCCTCCGTAATGAATACATTGAGATTATGCGATATTTTCACCAGCTCTTCCGCCTGTGACGCTGTCGCGGTGAAAGCCTTTTCGCACAATACGGGTTTGCCTTTTTCAAGGCACATGCGCGCGTCGGCGAAGTGCATGGCGTGCGGAGTGGCTATATATATCAGGTCAACGGCAGGGTCTTCCGCCAGTTCAGCGTAAGAGCCGTAATATTTCTCGACTCCGTGTTCTTTTGCGAATTTTTCAGCTTTGGCAATGTCTCTTGAAGCTATCGCGTAAGCGACCGTCTGTGGCATCGCATTGAGAGTCCTCGCCATTTTTACGGCTATGTTGCCCGCACCTATAATACCTACATTATATCTCTTTTCCATCGCTTTTCGGATTTATGTTATTTCAAAGGAGAGTCCGGCTCTTTTGCCATGTGATTGTAGAACAGTCTGTCCAACAGAGAGGGCCATATCTTTTTAAGCAGTTTTGTGGCTTTGCCGTCGAAGTCCATAAGCAGTTCGCGCTTTCTCAACGCCACACCCCTTACGATTCTGTGCGCCACCTCCTCGGCGGTCATCATCTTGCCCTCCTGTCTGGGAGATTTGCCCTGCGGCGAGCCGTCGGCGGTAAGAGCGGAGAAGCGTACGTTTGACGCCGTGAATCCGGGAGCCGCAATCATCACGTGAACGCCTTTCTTGAGGTTTTCGATACGTATCGTTTCAAGTAGTCCGTGTATGGCGTATTTCGATGCCGAATACCCCGTTCTTCCTGGCAGACCGTGGAAGCCTGCCACACTCGACACGCCAACAATCGAACCGTGACTTTTCTGTATGTAAGGGAGAGCGTATTTAACCGTATATGCCGTGCCCCAAAAGTTTACATCCATAAGTCGGCGTATCACATCCATATCTACATCGTCATAGAGGGCTCTCATCGAGATACCCGCATTACAGATACATACGTCTATGCCGCCGAATTTCTCGACAGCCAAATCGACGAGCGCTTTACAGTCGCCCTCTATGCTGACATCGGTTTTGATGTATGCCGTCTTTACTCCCTGCGCTTCCAGTTCAGCCGCCAGTTCTTCGAGCTTTTCCTCGCTGCGTGCGCCCATTACTATATTGGATTTATGCGAAGCGAACTCGCGTGCGAGAGCCATTCCTATACCCGAAGAGGCTCCCGTTATCAATACTGTCTTGTTCTCGAAATTCATAATTGTCTCTTTATCGCCTTATCCGACGAATGTTTCCTGTTTAAACGTTGTCGGACGGACTTGTGTTGTTTATGTAGTTGTCGCTGTTTGTTTATTGCTTGAAGTTTCTTTTACTCTATCTCTATTGTTAATCTGTCATAAGCGGCTCTTACCCCTTGCGGCAGTTCTTTTTCGAGTTCGGAGTATAGTCCCATCTGATGTGATATGTGAGTAAGAAAAGCCTGTCTCGGCGCAACTTTCTCTATTACCGCCAATGCTTCGGGCAGAGAGAAGTGCGAGAGGTGTTTCTCACGTCTTAACGCGTTTATGATTAATGTATCTATACCTCTCAACCGTTCTATCTGGTCGTCCGCAATCGCGTTCATGTCGGTGATGTATCCGAGTTTGCCTATGCGGTATCCGAGAACTTTCATCTTATAGTGCATGCCCTCTATGGGAGTTATTCTCATGCCCTTTATCACTATATCCTCCTTACCGTCGATTATGTGCGGTGTCAGTTCGGGTACACCCGGATACGGTTTTTCTTCGAAAGCGTAGTCATAGTCTTTCTTTATTATGCCCATTGTCTGCTCGTTGGCATATATATCCACGCTTCGTTTGTTTATGTAGTTGAACGCCCTTACGTCATCGAGACCACCCGTATGGTCCTTGTGTCCGTGTGTAAACAGAATGGCGTCTATCGAACCCACCTGTTCCCTCAGCATCTGGTATCTGAAATCGGGACCCGCGTCTATCACTACCGTGGCGTTTCGGTCGGTAATCAGAACAGACGAACGCAACCGTTTGTCCCGTTTGTCGGTCGAGACACATGTGCGGCATTTACAGCCTATTATAGGGACACCCTGGGAGGTCCCGCTACCGAGAATGGTCGCTTTTATCATTGTCGCGGTTACAAAATTATGATGTAAAGTTACAAAAAAAATGACTACTTTTGCTTGTCATGAACTCAAAAGAGAATAAAATATATCCGTGGGGAGATTCCCGCCGATACAACAGTTACGCGTCATACTTCAAACGCCTTTTCGGGTCGAGGATGCAGAAGGTGACAATAGACGCGGGTTTCACCTGTCCGAACAGAGACGGCACAATCTCTGTCGGCGGTTGTACATATTGCAATAACGATGCGTTCAACCCCTCTTATTGCACCTCTTTAAAAAGCGTGTCGGAACAGATTGCGGAGGGAATAGAGTTTCATGGCGGGCGTTATCGTCGTGCGGGCGGATTTCTGGCATATTTTCAGGCATATTCAAATACATACAAGCCGCTTGACGAATTGAAAGCCCTTTATGAGGAGGCGTTGTCGGTCGAGGGGATTAAGGGATTGGTTATCGGTACTCGTCCCGACTGTGTCGATGAAGCCAAACTCGACTATATAGCTACTCTTGCCGAAAAATACTATATCGTCATAGAGTACGGTATCGAGTCTGTTTATGACACCACGTTGAGGCTTATAAACCGGGGACACGATTTCGCCTGTGCGGCAAAAGCCGTTGAGCAGACAGCATCACGCGGCATTCATGTAGGGGCGCATTTCATTTTCGGACTTCCGGGAGAGAGTAGGGTGCAGATGCTCGATTCTGTCGATGTCATCAACACCTTGCCGCTCGATACGGTGAAATTCCACCAGCTTCAGGTGTTCAGAGGCACGACAATGGAGCGTGACTATTTGGCGCACCCCGAAAATTATCACTTTTTCGAGTGTGACGAATACATCGACTTTTTCTGTGACATTCTCGCCCGTCTTCGTCCCGACATCGTTGTGGAACGTTTTGCGGGAGAGGCGCCGCCACGTTTCCATATAGGACCCTCTTGGGGCATGATTCGCAACAATACGCTCATAACCATGCTTGAAAAACGTCTTGAAGAACGGGATATTTATCAGGGGTGTCTTTATTCCGCAATAAAATAATATGTTTGTAAAATTTATTTGTTAAAATTGTTGGTAGCATCTTAAAGATAAGATACAATAAGTAACATGAGAATAAAAAAGACATCGGATTATCTTTTCCGATGTCTTTTTGTATATTAATTGTTGCGTTACCGTTATTGGTTCATTTTGAGCAAAAGCTCCTCGTTGCTTTCCGTCTCTTCCATTTTCTTCTTTATCAGCTCCATTGCCTCGACCGAATTCATGTCGGTAAGGTGACGGCGGATAATCCATGTTTTCTGAAGAGTCTCCTTGCTCATGAGCAGGTCGTCTCGACGGGTAGAGGAAGCCGTAATGTCAACGGCGGGATATATACGCTTGTTGGATAATTTTCTGTCGAGCTGCAACTCCATGTTACCCGTACCCTTGAACTCCTCGAATATCACCTCGTCCATTTTTGAACCTGTATCCACAAGAGCCGAACCTATTATGGTAAGCGAACCTTTTTCTTCCGTGTTTCGTGCGGCACCGAAGAAACGTTTGGGTTTATGAAGCGCGTTGGCATCGACACCGCCTGACAAAACTTTACCCGATGCGGGCTGTACCGTATTGTAGGCACGTGCCAGACGTGTTATCGAGTCGAGGAATATGACTACGTCGTGACCGCACTCGACCAATCTTTTCGCCTTTTCAAGCACCATTTCAGCCACTTTCACGTGACGAGCAGCCTGTTCGTCGAATGTGGACGCCACAACCTCCGCTTTTACCGAACGCTGCATGTCGGTCACCTCCTCGGGACGCTCGTCTATGAGCAACATTATCATATATACCTCGGGGTGATTGTCCGCTATCGCGTTGGCTATCGACTTCAACAACATTGTCTTACCCGTTTTGGGCTGTGCCACCACAAGCGCACGCTGTCCCTTGCCTATGGGCGCGAACATGTCGATTACACGGTTTGACAGGTTGTTGTGTCCGTTGCTCGTTATGTCGAACTTCTCCTGCGGGAATAGCGGAGTGAGATATTCGAACATCACTCTGTCACGCAACTCTTCGGGATGCAGTCCGTTTACTCTTTCGACCTTTACGAGAGGGAAGTATTTTTCGCCCTCTTTGGGAGGTCTTATCTCGCCCGCCACGGTGTCACCCTGTTTCAGACCGTAAGTGCGTATCTGCGAGGGAGAGACATATATGTCATCGGGAGAGTTCAGATAGTTGTAGTCGGACGAACGCAAAAATCCGTATCCGTCCTGCAATATTTCAAGTACTCCTTCGCTTTTGACTACGCCGAGATACTCTTCGCGTGTCGGTTGACGTCTTTCCGTCTCCTGCTCGGCAGACTGTGCCGACTGTTCGGTTGACGCGCTGTCGTTATTGTTACGATATGTCTGTTTCTGCTGTGTCCTCTCTTTAGGCTCTTTCTGCTGCTGTTGCTGTTGCTGACGTTCGAAACGACGTTTTTTCGTTATCTCGATGTCTATGGCGGGGGGATTCGGCACATTGGTGCGTTTCTCTTCGGTAGCGGTGTTTTCTTCAGCGACAGAAACATTTTCCTTACGTCCTTTGCTCTTCTCGTGAGAGGTGGCGGTGCCTTCTGGCTGTGCCGAATAGACTCGGGACTGTTGGATTCTGCCTCTGCGACGTCGCTGAGGCTGAACTTCCGTCTCGGGCGTATTTTCAGAAACGGCTGCGTTCTCTTTTCCGACGGTTGCGGCAGATGTTTCGTTGTTGTTTTTTACGCTCTCCTCGTCGTTTTGGTTCTCGGCTATCGCCGAAGAAAATTCAATGATTTTACCGATGAGTTCGTCTTTTCTGAAGCTCTCGACACGTTTCATGCCGAATGATTTGGCAATGGAACGCAATTCTACGAGAGTCTTTTTTTTCAATGTTGCAGAATCTTGCATATGGGTTGTTGTGACAATATAAATCTTGGTGGCAAATGTCCGATACGGACAGTCGGAAACATAAGGCGAAACGGAAGCCCGCCTTCGATGCGGGCAAAGTTAAAAAATAATTGTCGTTTTCAAAAAAATAATCTGATTTTTGATTCGGATATTCGCTGTTTTACGCGGAAACGACATGTCTCACCCGTTGTCTCAAAGAGTTCGTAAAGTTATCATTATAACGTTTGTATTTTGTTTTTTAGTCTGTCGTGCGGTAATAATATTTTTGATTTTACAGTTGTTTGTCGTTTGCCTTAATCTCTGTGTGCGTCGTCTGTCGAAAAAGAATATTTTATCCTTTCCATACCTTGCCGAAAACAGGCTTATTTGTTATATTTGCATGTATGCCGCGCAATGGTTTTGCGGACATGCGTTTTGTTTTAGTCAATAAAAACATCATCGTCATGAAGAAATTATTGCTTTTGTTGTGTTCTTTCGGGCTTTACGGCTGCGCTGCCGGAGCCGAATCGACAATAGACAATTCGACTGTCGATTCACTTGATGTTGCCCGATATATGGGTCGATGGTATGAGATAGCGCGTTATGAGACCTCTTTTGAAAAAGGGATGACCAACGTTACCGCCACATATACGCTTAAGCCCGACGGTAAGATAAGCGTTCTGAACGAAGGTATTAAAAACGGGGAACTGAAACAGGCGGAAGGGAAGGGGAGACAACCGAATCCGTCCGACCCGGGCAAACTTGAAGTGTCGTTCTTCCTGTGGTTTTATGCCGACTATTACATAATGGAACTCGACCCCGAATATCGCTATGTGGTAATAGGCAGTAGCAGTGACAAATATCTTTGGATAATGAGCCGCACACCGACGATGCCCGAAGAGACATATAACGAGCTTGTTTCACGTTTGCAGAAGAGGGGGTACGACACATCTCTGCTTCTTAAAGTAAAACAGGACTGATTGTGATGTATTGGATATGTCTGTCATAAACAAAAGGTGGTTGAAAAGACTTCAACCACCTTTTGTATTATAAGTTGCTTTGTTTTCGATGTTAGCTTACGACTACGTTTCGTTTGTCGTAACCGTTATAGTGGGATAATGTTTTGTTTATCAATTCACCGAAATTACAGTTTCTCAGATAGATTACATCTTCCGATGTCACATAAAAGTAGGTGCCGTCAACCAGCAGCGAAAACGCATCGTTATCGACACCGCACAATTCTACACTTTGCGCTTTATCCAAAAAAATACAATACATTTAATATTTCCCCTCATTTATTTGTATAAAAAGCGTGACAGCCATTCTTCGAGCCGAAAGCTTTAGATTGCAAATATACATTTTTTTTCTTATCGGCAAACAGCCGTAATCCTTTATTTGGCTGTCGCACGATATTTACGGAGGACTTTTCGGACTTTGTCGGAATGTTCGTACATCTGCCTTTTCATGCGGGGAATAACGTTTTTCGCATGCGGACAAATAAAAAATCCACAACATATCAGATGCCGTGGATTTTTTGTTTCTCGTGCCGACTCTACTTGTTGAGTTGAGTGGTGAGCTGTTTATATCTTTATTTTTTTGCTTTTGCTTTATCGTCGATGCCGAGAAGGTCGTTGAGCTTACCTGCGGCTTTGTCCTCGTCGAATTTTTTGTTAAGGGCTTCAACGATGTCGGCGGTGATGTCCATTGCGGGATTTCCTACCAACACGGTGTTTGTAGCGCTGTTCTGATTGAGAATCAAATCATATTTGTGCGTTTTGTTGTATTCGTTGAGGTATTCGATGATGTTGTTCCAGATGTTGTTGTACATTACCGCCTGTTCCTCTTCCAATTCGCCGAGAACTTTGTTGCGGTAGTCGAGAAGATACTGCTGCTCGTTCTGGAGTTTCATGCCCTGTTCTTCCGCCTGTGCGCGTGTAACGAGACCTTTGTTTATCTTTTCCTGGAACTGGTTGGCACGGCTCTGGAGCGAACGGCTCTTGCTTTCAAGCTCCTGACTTACCTTGTCGCTCTTGCTTTCGAGTTTTGCCGACAGCTCTTTGAAAAGTTTGTAGTTGTTTATAAGGGTGTCGTTGTTTACGAAAGCGATTTTACCGCTCAATGCAGCTTTTACAGCTGTTGAGTCGTTTTTTGAAACGGTTGTTGCAGCGGGTTCGTTTTTGCATGAAAAGGCAATTGCCGAAGCAAAAAACAAGGGAAGAATAAATTTAAGTTTCATGTGTCTGTAAAATTTTATTTTTTCGTTCGTATTATTCTAAACATATGGTGTCGCTTGGTATGGCGACAATGTCTCTTTGTGAATGTTTACGCTCTGTTTTGGTAACGATTTGTTCGAAAAGAGACTCAACGACGACAAAGGTATTAAATTATTTGTTTAATGACGAAAACTTTTCGTTTATTTTTACTCGCAGACGGCTGTTTTGTAGCGTGACGTTATTTCATGGCGCCGTTGTTTTTTATTGTGATTCTTTTTTGACTATCTTTGCTTCGATATTGACCCGCTGCTTTTTGTCGTTTGTTGCGGTGAAAGATTCTGCGGTCTGTTTTGTGTTTACGGTAAATCTGTTTTTATGTACGAATATATCGACGGAAAGATAGCGGAGCTGACCCCCGCCACCGTGGTTGTCGATTGCGGAGGAGTGGGGTATATTTTCAATATCTCTCTGCAAAGCTATGAGGAACTCGAAAACAAGGAGAGTGTCCGAATGTATGTCCATCAATATATGGTCAGAGACGAACTTCCCGTCTTTTATGGTTTCACGACCAAGAAAGAACGTGAGCTTTTCCGACTTTTGGTAGGAGTTTCGGGTGTCGGCGGAGGTACCGCACGCATGGTTCTCTCGACATATACGACCGCTGAACTCGGCGGAATAATATCGAGTGGCAATGTCGCCATGCTGAAAAAGGTGAAGGGGCTCGGCACGAAGACGGCAGAGAAGATAATCGTTGAGCTTCGTGACAAGACCCTCTCGTTCGGAGCCAAAGAGGATGCGGCGTTGGTCGAGTCACTGCCGACTCCTGAAGACATGCAGACCGTCAGCGAGGCGCTCAAGGCTCTTGTCATGCTCGGATTCAACAAGACAGCCGCCGAGAAGGTTATAAAGCAGATTGCGTCCGAGTCGCCCCATGTTAAAGTGGAGGATATGATAAGGCTGGCTCTCAAACGATTGTGAGCGATTGTCCGATAATCGATTGTTAAATTAATGTTAACAATGGTTGTCGGACAATGTTTTTTTATGCATTTGTACTAAATTTGCGAAAGCTGTTTTGTGATTACAGAAACCAAACAAAATACTATATGGATCCTGTTTTTACGGTAATTCTCGTCGTTCTCGCTGCTTTGGCGGTCTCTGACCTGATTGTCGGTGTCTCGAACGACGCAACCAATTTCCTTAACTCGGCCATAGGCTCCAAGGTGGCACCGCGTTATGTCATCATGATAGTCGCTTCGGTCGGCATCATCCTCGGTTCGCTCTTTTCAAGCGGTATGATGGAGGTTGCGCGAAGCGGGGTCTTCTTCCCGAGCATGTTCACCTTCAGCGATGTGATGCTGCTCTTCCTGGCCGTGATGCTTACCGATGTGATTCTTCTCGACCTGTTCAACACATTCGGTCTCCCCACCTCTACAACTGTCTCTCTGGTCTTTGAATTGCTCGGTTCTGCCGTTGCTGTCGCAGCCATGAAGATTTGGACGGGTGACGGAACGGAAAGATTGTCCAACTACATCAACGCAACAAACGCCCTCGGTATAATCTCGGGTATCCTTATCTCCGTGGTGGTGGCGTTTGTGTTCGGTAGCGTGATAATGTACATAACACGAGTGATATTCTCGTTCCGCTATCACAAGACATTCCGTTATATAGGTGCTCTTTGGTGCGGTCTCGGTCTTACGGCAATCACTTATTTCGCCATATTCAAAGGTCTGAAAGGCACGACCATAATCTCAGCCGAGACTATGAGCGCTATCTCGGACAATATCGGAGCCGTTGTAGCGGTAATGATTGTCGCATGGACGGTAATTATGGCTATCGTACAGCATCTTTTCAAAGTCAATATCCTCAAGATAACCGTTCTTGCGGGTACATTCTCTCTCGCGCTGGCATTTGCGGGTAACGACCTTGTGAACTTCATCGGCGTGTTCATGGCGGGCTTCGACTCTTATAAGATAGCTTCGGCGACAGGCGATGTGAACATGTTGATGGGTGACCTGACCAAACCCGTACACGCCAATATGCTGATTCTGATGATTGCGGGTATCGTGATGACACTCACACTCTGGTTCTCTAAAAAGGCGCAGAGCGTTACCGAGACAGAGGTGAACCTTGCCCGTCAGGAGTCGGGCGGATCTGAACGTTTCGGTTCGTCATTGGTTTCTCGAAGCATCGTGAGAGCCGCCGTCGATTTCAACAAGAAACTCGACCGTATCACTCCCGCCCGTGTGAGAAACTATATCTCTAAACGTTTTGAGCCTATCGAGGGCGAATATGAAAACGGCGCTTCATTCGACCTTATACGTGCCACCGTCAATCTGACCGTAGCATCTCTGCTCATCTCGACAGCTACATCATTCAAACTCCCCCTCTCAACCACATACGTGACATTCATGGTCGCCATGGGTTCGTCGCTCGCCGACAGAGCATGGGGACGCGAGTCTGCTGTATATCGAATCACGGGTGTGCTGACCGTTATTTCGGGTTGGTTCCTTACTGCGTTCATCGCCTTTACGGTCGCTTTCATCGTAGCCACCATATTGGTGTTCGGCGGTAAGATAGCCATAGCCGCCATGACGCTCGTCTGCATCTTCCTGCTCTTCCAGAGCAACGTTATCCACAAACGTCGCAGCAAAGAGAGCGAGACAACTGCCGATTCGGATGTGCTTCTAGACAAAGACATAATCAACGCATGCGGTAATGAGATTACACAGACCATGCAGAAGGTCATGTCGGTTTACGACCAGACCCTGACCGGT
The DNA here is from genome assembly GCA_949285535.1 of uncultured Alistipes sp. Taxonomy (GTDB): domain Bacteria; phylum Bacteroidota; class Bacteroidia; order Bacteroidales; family Rikenellaceae; genus CASDZP01. Next base: position 147,888 of record CASDZP010000002.1, on the reverse strand, counting down.
ATCTTCACCGAAGACCGCCGACTGCTCAAAAATATGGTTAAAGAGTCGGAGGCGCTTTATGAGGAGGCGCACAAACGTAAATATGCCGTTTACAACACCCTCTCCGCGTTGAGCGAGAACTATATAAGCACGGGTCACTATTATGTGCAGGTTGTCGATTACGTTAACGAGGTTACAAAGGCGCTGGTACACATCACCCGTCCGAGCTTCAACCATATCGACAACAACCACACCGGTTTCAGCGAAGAACAAATCAGCGACCTTAAAGAGATAGAGGATAAGGTATCAATCATCTACGGCATGATAATACACATGCTCAAGGATAACGATTACACCAAGATAGACCAGACCCTCCATTTGAGAGACTCTCTCTTCGAAGAGTTCGCGCAGGTGATAAAACGACAGATTGCACGAATCAAAACGGGCGATACATCGACACGAACCAGCATGCTCTATCTCGACATCATAAGCGAGACCAAGACGATGATTCTCCAGTCGAGAAACCTGCTGAAAGCGCAAAAACATTTTGTATCTAAATAATTTTGCTTATATTTGGGCAATTAATCAAATTCATAAAGTAAATCATGAAACTACTCGAAGGCAAAGTTGCCATCATAACAGGCGGTGCTCGCGGTATCGGTAAAGCAATCTCTCTCTGCTTCGCAAGCGAAGGCGCCGACGTGGTGTTCACAGACCTCAAAGAAGACGAAAACTTCAAAAATACCGAAAAAGAGCTTCAGGCTTATGGCGTGAGAGCCAAAGGTTACGTTTCTGACGCGAGCGACTTCGCGCAGTCAGTCGAATTCATCGACACCGTTGCCAAAGAGTTCGGTCATATCGACGTTCTTGTAAACAACGCGGGTATCACACGTGACTCTCTTCTTCTCCGCATGAGCGAAGAGCAGTGGGATTTGGTTTTGAAGGTGAACCTCAAATCTGTCTTCAACCTCACCAAAGCCGTTCAGAAATACATGCTCAAAACAGGCGGTTCAATCATCAACATGAGCTCTGTTGTCGGTGTGTCAGGTAACGCGGGTCAGAGCAACTACTCGGCTTCAAAAGCCGGTATCATCGGTTTCACCAAGTCGATAGCACAGGAACTCGGTTCTCGCGGTATCCGTTCTAACGCAATCGCTCCCGGTTTCATCATCACCGAGATGACAGGCGCTCTTCCCGAAAACGTACGTGAAGAGTGGGCTAAAAAAATCCCCCTCCGCAGAGGCGGTCAGCCCGAAGATATCGCCAAAGTGGCGCTCTTCCTCGCTTCAGACCTTTCGTCTTATGTGACGGGACAGGTAATCAATGTCTGCGGCGGTATGAACTGCTAAACGAAACGATTATCATAACGAAAAAGCTCAATGTTCACGACATTGGGCTTTTTTTAAACTTTTCGCCTATGTTCAAATTCATGTCTCTCATGCTGACGCTCGCCACGCTGCTCGTGGATTTGTATATCTATCAATATTACGTCAAGCCCGTCAGGATGAGACCCATATACAAGATGTTGTGGTTCCTGCCGCTTTTGATATCGATGTTCTTTGTGGCGGGGTTGTATCTCAAAATCAATTTCAGACAGCTTTTCGGGACGATTGTAGATTTTGAGGATCATCTGGTTATATTTCTGTTGATATGCTTTGTCTCGAAATTCGTTTTCGCGGTATTCTCGTTGCTCAACAAGCTGATGCAATGGCTTACGCACTCCGACCACAGACCGCTCACGATACTCGGTATCGCTTTGTCCATAGTGACGGCGTCCGTCGGCATATACGGTTATGTGTGGGGGTTGTCACGCTTTACGGTCAAGAATGTGGAGATTGTTTCCGACAGGATTCCCGCCGCTTTCGACGGTTATAGAATAGTGCAGGTGTCTGACTTGCATTTAGGCAGTTGGCGAAGTTCGCCCGAAGAGGTGGAACGCGTGGCGGAGCTGGTAGAGGCGCAAAACCCCGATGTGGTGATGTTCACGGGTGACCTGATTAACCGTACATTCAGTGAGACAAAAGGTTTCGAGAGTTTTTTGGAACGTATGAAGGGAAAGGACGGAACATTCGCCGTCTTGGGTAACCATGACTATTGTACCTATCAACGCTACGCCAACGACTCTTTGAGAGATAACGACCTTTTGCGTCTTCGTAAGCTTATCGACTCGGTCGGGTGGAGGTTGATGGAAAATGAGAACGACATTATTGTGCGCGGAAACGATACCGTTACCGTTGTAGGTGTCGAGAACTGGGGAGAATATCCATTTCCGAAGTACGGCGATTTTAAAAAAGCGATACGCGGAGCGGATACCTCGAAGTTTGTCATATTCCTGTCGCACAATCCGAGATATTGGCACGATGAGGTGCGTGATTCGCCGCTGTTTGTCGATTTGACACTTTCGGGACATACGCACGCGATGCAGTTCAAGATAGGCAATCTATCGCCCGCCTCATCACGTTATCCCGAATGGAGCGGTCTATATAAACATAACGGACGCGCGCTTTATGTGTCGGAGGGAATAGGGTATATTGTTCCGATAAGAGTAGGTGCATGGCCCGAACTTACGGTACTGACATTGAAACGCGGTTCGGCAGAGTAGAGAATAACGGCATAAAACGGTTTTATCTGTTTTATGCCGTTAATAATATTGTCAGTTAAAAGCATTGTCGTAACATATACTGCATTCAAGTATTTTTGCTGCGGTAAGAGCGACGATTGTCAATAAATCGTTATTTGTTTCGTTTTATGATGAAACAATGTGCTAAAATTTGTATCTTTGAGATATGGAAAGCAAAAAGAGATATAAAACGATAGTCGTTTCGGATATACACATCGGTTCGAAGTGGTCACACACACAGGCGGCGATAGATTTTCTCGGTCGCAATGACTGCGATATGCTCATACTCGGCGGAGACATTATCGACGGATGGCATCTCGGCCGCAATCGAAAACGTTGGAAACACGATTACAACAAATTCCTGCAGCTGCTCTTGCAGACGATAGAGACAACCAAAGTGATATACATAAGGGGAAATCATGATGACTTCCTCGACAACGTGGCTCCGTTCAACTACCGTAATTTCTCTATTCTCGACAACTACATCTATGAGAGCGGAGACAAGAGGATATATGTTTTCCATGGTGATATGTTCGACAATGTCACGAGTCGTTTCAGGTGGGTTTCGAAGTTCGGAGACAAGCTCTATTCGATGATGTTGCAGCTTAACCGCCTCTATAATGACTACCGCAAACGTCACGGCAAAAGTTATTTCTCCATATCCAAGTTTATGAAACAAAAGGTCAAGGAGATTGTTTCTAAAGCGAGCAATTTCGATAACAATATCGTTTCGATAGCCCGCCGTAATAACTGTAACGCTGTGATATGTGGTCATATACACCAGCCCGATAAACGATATATCGAGGATATTCTCTATCTCAATTCTGGTGACTGGATTGAGTCGCTTTCGGCTCTTGTCGAGCATCATGACGGCACATGGGAGGTATTGCGTTTCGGCTCAATGGAGTAGTGTCATGCGCTAATCTTCATAATGTTAAAATTACGTCTGCCGTATTTTTATTAGTTTGTAGTCAGAATGTTAAAAGTGCATCTGCCGTATTTTATTTAGTTTGTCGTCAGACTTTTAAAAGTACGTCTGTCATATTTTATTAGCTTGCAGTCAGAATGTTAAAAGTACACCTGCGTATTTTATTTAGTCTGTTGTCAGAGTGTTAAATGTATATAAACCGTATCTAATACGGTTTTGAATGATATGTGTCTGTTGTGGGTATAAACTTGCGGGTCTGTATGGGGATATATATTAGCGGTGCGCAAAAAATATTATCTTTGCGGTAAAATCACAAAAACATGTTCAGCTCCACCGATATTCTGTACGAAGACAATCATATACTTGCGGTAAACAAGCCTGCGGGCATACCCGTTCAGGCAGACCTTTCGGGTGATGCCGCTCTCGAGGATATGATAAAAGATTTCATCAAAAAGCGTGACAGCAAACCGGGCGCGGTCTTTTTGGGGGTGATTCACCGCATAGACCGTCCAGTCAGCGGGGTAGTGCTTTTCGCCAAGACATCGAAGGCGTTGACGAGGATGAATCAGGCGGTGAGAGACAGGGAGATAAAGAAACGTTATCTTGCCATAATACCCAAATGCGACATCCGTGAGGAGGGTACATTGTGCCACTATATCGAGCGTAACAGCTCGAAAAACAAGTCGTTCGCATACGACAAACCCCGTCCCAACGCAAAAGAGGCGCGTTTGAAATACAGGGTGGCATCTGCTTCCGACCGCTATTTCCTGATAGACATAGATTTGATAACGGGACGTCATCATCAGATAAGGGCGCAACTTTCAAAATCGCTCGCTCCGATAAAGGGAGACCTTAAATATGGCGCCGACCGTTCCAATCCTGATGGAAGCATATCGTTGCACGCCCGTTCGGTGGAATTTACGCATCCCGTGACCAAAGAGAGCGTTACGGTGACGGCTCCGCTTCCGCATGACTCCTTGTGGGCGTTTTTTGAGGGCTCGCTGTAATGAAATCGGCGACGTTATCGGGAAAGAGGGCGATATGTGCGCATAAAACAGATAAAAAGTAACATTAACAGACCGACAACGGATGAGAGATTGTCTCAATATATTCATCAGTTTCTTTAAAATAGGCTGTTTCACCTTCGGAGGCGGATACAGCATGATTCTGCTCATACAGAAAGAGATAAAAGAGCATAAGTGGTTGACGGACGAGGAGTTTTTGAACTACCTCTCGTTGGCGCAGGCCTCTCCGGGTCCTATGGTTGTTAATACAGCTATTCTTATAGGCTATGACCGAAAGGGTGTGAAAGGCGCGATAGCGGGTTTTCTCGGTTCGGTGCTTCCGTCGTTCTTCATACTGCTGACGATAGCCATTTTCTTCAGGTCATATTATGATTATCCCGCTGTCAGAAGCGTCTTTATGGGTATGCGACCCGCCGTTGTGGCGTTGATTCTCTATCCCGTTTTCAGTTTCTCGAAAAACATATCACGCAAGGAATATCCGATTGTCGTTGCCGTGGCGGTGGCGATATTTTTCGGTTTTTCGCCCGTGGTGTTCATAGTTGCGGCGATTGTGTGGGGCATATTCTACTGCCGTCATAAACTTAATGTGGCTAAACGAAAAAGAGAGGAGGGCTTGAAATGATATACTTTGAACTTTTCCTTTCTTTTCTGAAAATCGGATTTTTCGGGTTCGGCGGCGGTTATGCCATGTTGTCTCTCATACAGAGTGAGGTTGTTGTCGCTCACGAGTGGATAAGCAGCTCGGAGTTCGCCGATATTGTCGCCATATCGCAGATGACCCCCGGACCCATCTCGATAAACTGCGCAACATATATTGGCTATACCGCTACGGGCGGAAGTGTTCTCGGCTCGGTGCTCGCCACTTTGGGTGTCTGCACTCCGTCGCTTGTGCTGATGTTGATAGGCTCTTTCTTCTATGCGCGTCTTAACGGCAATCCCTATTTGAAACAGGTGATGAGGTCGATGCGTCCCGTCATAATCGGACTTATAGCCTCTGCTGCTCTCATCATGATGAACGGAGAGAACTTTATCGACTACCGAAGCGTCATTGTCTTTGTCGTTTCACTTGCCGCCGTATGGTTTAAGGTCAATCCTCTTTTGGTCGTTGCTTTGAGCGGTGTCGTCGGCTACTTCCTCTTTTAGGCTATGCACGGTCAGATGCTGACTTCGTAAAAGACAATGAGCCAACAGAATATGACATGGACAAAAGGGGCTGTGCCCCCTCGTTTTGGTTACTTTGTCGAGGGACAAAGTAACGCCGTCGGCAGACCCCGCGGAGCGACATCAAGCGACTGCTTGGAGTGAAATAATCACCTTCTGACAAGCATAATTCTGATAAGAGATAAAAATAAATATGGCTATCATTTGACAAACAATGATAGCCATGTTTATTTTATCTCTTATCAGAATTATGCTTATCAGAAGGTGATTATTTCACTCCAAGCAGTCGCTTGATGTCGCTCAACTTGTTGAGGGCTTCGATAGGGGTTATGTTGTTTAGGTCGAGTGATGAGATTTCCTCTTTTATCTGTGATACCAATGGGTCGTCGAGCTGGAATAACGCCATTTGCATGTTTTCCTGACCCGATACCTCCTTGAATCCGGGAATATTGAAGTCCGTAGAGCCTTCGGCTCCGTCACGACGCTTTTCGAGAGCGTGAAGCACCTCGTTGGCTCTGCTGATGACACTTTTGGGCATACCCGCCAATCGTGCCACATGAATACCGAACGAGTGTTCCGTGCCGCCTTCGACCAGCTTCCTCAAAAATATGATTCTGCCGTTAATCTCCTTTACGGCGACATTATAGTTCTTAATCCTCGGATAAATCTCCTCAAGCTCGTTAAGCTCGTGATAGTGTGTGGCAAACAGCGTCCTCACGCCCTTACCCTCAAGCGAGTGCAGGTATTCCACCATCGCCCACGCTATCGAAATACCGTCGTATGTACTTGTTCCTCGACCTATCTCGTCGAGCAGTACCAGCGATTTCGATGTGGCGTTGTTGAGGATGTTCGCCGATTCGAGCATCTCGACCATGAATGTCGATTCGCCCTGCGATATGTTGTCTGACGCTCCCACACGGGTGAAAATCTTGTCCACGACACCTATTGTCGCCTCTTTTGCGGGTACGAACGAGCCTATCTGCGCCAAAAGCGTTATCAGACCGCACTGTCGCAACAACGCCGACTTACCAGCCATGTTGGGACCCGTGATTATTATTATCTGGTTGCTCTTGTCGTCGAGTTTTATGTCATTTGGTATGTATGTCTCGCCGATAGGCATCAGTCGTTCGATTACGGGATGTCGTCCCTCCTTTATGTCGATAATCGGTTCGTCACAGAGAGCGGGACGGCAATAGTTTGCCGCACGTGCCATTATCGAGAATGAGCAGAAAAGGTCGAGACGTGCCAGCTGTACCGCGTCCGCCTGCACTTTCGATGTCTCGGCGGCAAGCTCAATGACTAACGCTCCGAATATCTCCGCCTCCAACGCCAATATGCGTTCTTCCGCTCCGAGAATTTTTTCCTCATACTCTTTCAGCTCTGCGGTGATATATCTCTCCGCTCCCGACAGCGTCTGTTTGCGTATCCACTCTTCGGGTACCTTATCCTTATGCGTGTTGCGCACCTCGATAAAATAGCCGAACACATTGTTAAAGCTGATTTTGAGCGACGGTATTCCCGTCTGCTCGGAGAGTCGCTCCTGCATCTGCGCCAGATAGGTCTTGCCTCCGTGCGACATCTGCCTGAGCGAGTCAAGCTCTACCGATACGCCGTGCGCTATCACTCCGCCTTTGGCGATATTGGCGGCGGGCTCTTCGAGTATCGTTTTCTCTATCTTCTCACGCATGGTGGGCAGCCCGTCGAGCTTGCCGCTCCACGAGTTGACAGCCTTGTTGTCCGACGTCAGAAGTATCTCTTTTATCTCCGATATGGCTGTAAAGCTGTTTTTCAGAGCCACTAACTCGCGCGGCGATACACGTCCGACCGCCACTTTCGATATGAGGCGTTCGATGTCGCCCACGCCTTTGAGTATCGAGGATACGGAGTCACAGATGCCAGCCTCTTTTACGAAAGCCTCTGTCACATCGAGACGCTGTTCTATCTGTCGTCTGTTGTTGAGCGGCAGTGAGAGCTGGCGTCGGAGCAATCGTCCGCCCATAGGGGTGACCGTCCTGTCTATTATGTCTATCAGCGAGTATCCGTCTGTGGTAGTCGAGTTGAATATCTCCAGATTGCGGAGCGTATATTTGTCGAGCCACATATATTTGTCCTCGTCGATTCGTGTTATCGCCGAGATATGTTTCGTGTCGTGATGCTCGGTAAATTCGAGGTAGTAGAGTATTGCGCCAGCGGCTATTATCGCCGACTCCTGCTTCTCGATACCGAAGCCTTTGAGCGACATCACACCTAACTGCGATGTCAGTTTGTCGGTCGCGCTTTTGAGCGAGAAAATCCACTGTTCGAGGTGGTACAGGTGATATTTCGAGCCGAACGCCTCAACGAACTGCTCTTTGCATCCGCGCTGAAACAGCACCTCTTTGGGCGCGAAGTTGGCGAGCAGTTTTTCGACATACTCTTTCGACCCTTCGGCGGCGTAGAACTCACCCGTTGTTATGTCGAGGAACGACACTCCTACTTTCTTCTGTCCGAAAAAGACGCAAGCCAGATAGTTGTTCTCCTTTTTGTTTATCACATTGTCGTTGAACGACACACCCGGTGTCACAAGCTCGATTATACCCCTTTTTACGATTGTCTTCGTCTTTTTCGGGTCTTCGAGCTGTTCACATATAGCCACTCGTTCGCCCGCCATTACGAGTTTGGGCATGTAGGTGTCGAGCGCATGGTAGGGGAATCCCGCCAGCTCGACGTATGAGGCGGCTCCGTTGGCGCGTTTTGTTAGCGTTATCCCAAGTATGGAGCTTGTCTTTATCGCATCGTCGCCGAAAGTCTCATAAAAGTCTCCCACGCGGAAAAGCAGGATGGCGTCGGGGTGTTTCGACTTCATCTGGTAGTACTGCTTCATCAGCGGGGTCTCTACATATTTCTTTTCAGTGGCCATTATTCTCGTGTATGAGTTGTATGTGTGTGAAGTTGTGAAAAACTTTCAAAAATAAGAAAAATCATGCGAAAATATCAAAAAAGAGCGACGGTAAGGGGTAAATATTTTTATTAAACCGTAAACAAACTCTATCTCTTGCCGCTTTTACGGCGGTTGTCGTTTCTGTGCTCTTTTTTACGGTTTTTCGCCATATTTCTGTCATCGTGTCTTTTGTTATCTTTTTTGTTATCTCTTTTGTCGTTTCTTTTGTCATCTCTTGTGTCGTGCCTGCTACGTCTCAATATCGGCAACCATTTCTCGACCGGCAGGTCATATCCGAGTCCGAGCATGTAATTATATGTGGCTTTCGCCAATCCGTCGCCCGCCTCGTTCCAGTCGAGGTCGCTGTTGTCACACGTGTAGTCTATGCCGTTGTTCGCAAACGGGTTAGGCTTGTCGCATGCGAGACGACACCCGTATTTTTCGGGGTTTATGCCCACGGGGCTGTGTACGGTCAGTGCGAAGCGATGCCAGAACGCCGATTGCACTATACCCTGCGCGAACATGTCACGTACCGTTTCGAGCGATTGTGCGCACTCTTCGAGTGTCTGCGTCGGAAAACCGTACATGAGGTAGGTATGCACCATGATTCCAGCGTCGGCGAAGTTTGCGGCGCATCGTCGTGCGTCCTCAACCGTTATGCCCTTACCCATGAGCGCGAGCACCCTCTCGTGCGCCACCTCCATGCCTCCCGACACGGCTATACACCCCGCCTGACGCATGAGTGCGCACACTTCGGGCGTATATGCCTTCTCAAAGCGTATGTTACCCCAGAAACTGATTGTTATGCCCCGTTCGACAAGCAGTCTGCATACCTTTACCAACAGCGCGGGCGGCAGAGCCTCGTCCGTGAAGTGAAAACCCCTTATGCCCGTCTGTTTTATGATACCCTCGATTTTTCGCACCACAGTTTCGGGCGAAGGGGCGTCATATCGTCCTATATAGTCGAGCGATGTGTCGCAGAAAGCGCACCTTTTGTGATAACAGCCGTGCGTCACGGTCATTTTGTTCCACCTGCCGTCGCTCCACAGCTTGTGCATGGGGTTGGTGAAATCGACTAAAGAGACATATTTCGACCTGTCGAAGTCGCTGAAGTCGGGAACGGGCAATTCGTCGAAACGTATGTTACGGTAAGTGTTGAGCATTGGCGCCAGCTCCCCGTTCTCACGTCTGTAAACCGTTCTTACAAGCTCGTCTGCGGAGGCTTCTCCGCCAAGAAAACGGCATAATGTCTCAAGAGGCAGCTGTCCGTCGTCAAAAACAAGATAATCTACATAGTCGAATATCGCGCCGTCCGACATCGACCGCAATTCTGTGTTTACGTATCCCCCGCCCATTACCCTTACCGTTTCGGGCATCTTCTCCGCCGTATGTTTCGACAATATGAGCGCGGCGGGCAATGTTCCGGGGAAAGGAACGCAGAATCCCACCATTTCGGGCTGTGTCTCTTTCAGCTTACTGTCAAACAGCTCCGTCATGAGGCGGTCTATCGCGTTGCGCTCACCCTCGACCCTCTCTCGCAGTTTGTCGAATGTTGCGGCGGCTACGGCAAGTTGTTCGCCGTACCTTATCAGCGAGAAATCCGCAGAGACAATCTCCGCCACGAAGTCGGTGAGCTCTTTTATATATAGAGTCGCCATGTATCTGGCTCTGTCGATGACACCGCAACTTCCGAAAGCCCATTCAAGCGCCTCTTCGTCTCTCTTTGCTCTCTCGGAGCATGGCAGATAGTCGCTCGACGCGATAAGCGGAGCGAGAGTATCATCATCGCCACGCAGAAAACCCCACACAGCCTCCACGGTAGAGAGGTAACGTCCTTTCTGTGCCGCCACGCTCTGCGCCTCAAGCGACAGCGTGTCACGCTCGAAAGCCTCAGCGAATATATCTTTCAGAAAATCCCGACAAAAAATTCTCTCCGCCAGCTCTATCGACAGGTCGCACTGTCTGACCTCGTGTCCTTTGCTCACGAGGTATGCTTTCAGCTCAGTGGTTGCGGGGTATGGTGTGTTGAGCTGAATGAACGGCGGGGTGACAAGCAGTATCTTCATTTTTCTTTTGCGGTTGGAGGTTGGTCTTGTTCGGTCTCACCGGTAGGTGCGCCGATAATCAAACAAGGGTAACGCGAAAAGTCTCCGCTTTCCGTGTTACCCCGTCTGTCATGTGCGAGAGTATCGGTTATTTTACCGCTATCGCCTCAATCTCCACAAGCGCGCCCATCGGGAGTTTCGCTACCTCAAAGCATGCGCGTGCGGGCATCTTCTCGGTGAATGTCTGCGCATAGACACCGTTCATTGCGGCGAAATCCGCTATGTTGTCGAGAAGAACGGTCGTCTTGGCAACGTCGGCGAACGAGTAGCCTGCCTCCTCAAGAATTGCGCCGAGATTTTTGAGAGACTGCGCTGTCTGCTCTTCAATCGTTTCGGGCATCTTTCCTGTTTCGGGGTTGATGGGAAGCTGGCCTGAAATATAGAGAGTTCCGTTTGACTCGATGGCCTGGCTGTAAGGACCGACCGCCTTGGGCGCGTTCGGTGAGCTGATTACTTTTTTCATTGTTTTTATGTTTTAGATTGTAGCAAAGGTAATAAATTAGAGCGTGAAAAAAAACAAAAACAGCACGAAAGGGTAGTGACATGCTCTTTGACCTGTCGGCACAAAACGTATTTAAACTCGGAGTGACCGAAGCGAAGAGGCGGCTTTGTTTGTACGAAATGTGCGGCGTATTGTTTAAAATAGTATATTTGCATTTGACAACGCGAATTTTGTTGAACCCGAAGGCATGATTTTTGAAAGTGTCGGAGTGTTCATCGGATATATTCGCCGATTGTTTGCGGACACGCTTTGTCCGTAAACCGTTTGTTGAAACTAAAAATGTAAGTCAATCATGAAAAAAGGTATTGTAGCGGCAGGAGCGGCAGCGTTTCTTCTCATGCTCGGATCATGCTGCGGATGCGGTAAAGGCAAGAGCCTCAATCACTCACTCGTTTCTGACACATGGAAACTCGTGGAATTGAACAACGGAGAGAAACTGACCGCTTCGGAAGACGACTCTTACACAATAACATTCGACGCCACGGAAGGTCGTGTTTTCGGTCGTGGCGACTGCAACCGCTACTTCGGTCAGTATAAGGAGGTCGAAACACGCCGTCTCGAGTTCTCAGGCATGGGGTCTACACGGATGATGTGCCCCAATCAGCAGGATGAGGATAAGTTCATGCAGATTATCAATCAGGCAGACTCTTACACCCTCGACGGTGACAACCTCATGCTTCAGAACGATGGCAAGGTGATAGCCATATTCGAGGCTGTGCCCGTAGTCAAAGCCGAATAATTTTAATCGAACCTTCAAAACAGACTCATAGCGATGATATACGCGGCTCCGTGTAAGATAAACCTCGGTTTGAACATATTGAGACGTCGCCCCGACGGTTATCATGACATCGAAACAGTCATGGTCGCCGTTCCGTCGCTGTGTGATGCCGTTGAGCTTGTTCCGCGCCCCGAAGGTGTGGTGGAGTTGACCACGGGAGGCCTCACGGTCGATTCTCCGCCAGAGAAAAACCTGGTTGTGAAGGCATACAACGCGGTTAAGAAACATTATCCGACAATAGGAGGCGCACGAATACACCTGCATAAGGTGGTGCCGTTCGGCGCGGGGCTCGGCGGAGGCTCTTCTGACGCCATGGCGGTGATACGCGCTCTGTCGGTATGCTATTCGCTTTCGCTCTCATGCGAGGAGATGGCGGCGATAGGGGCGACAATAGGTAGCGATATACCTTTCTTCGCCTGTGACGAACCGATGCTATGCACGGGACGTGGCGAGGTTATGACACCCGTGCCGACCCTGAAAGAGAAACTTTCGGGGCTGTGCCTGACAATAGTCAAGCCAAACGAGGGCGTCTCCACGGCGGAGGCGTATGCGGGCGTGACCCCTTGCGACAGCCGTGAATCTCTGGTCGGTATTCTGTCACAACCAGTAGAAAAGTGGCGCGATATGCTCGCAAACGATTTCGAGGCGAGCGTATTCGACCGTTTGCCGCTGTTGGCACAGATAAAGGAGTCTCTATATCAGAGAGGTGCCCTCTATGTGTCGATGTCAGGTTCGGGAAGCGCAATCTTCGCTTTGAGCCGAACGCCTCTTGTGACGGACGGCTTGTTTGAGGGCATGTTTGTGCATGGCTCTGTTTTTGAATAGGTGCCGAAAATGTCGTTCCGAGAGCCGACGCGTAGTCCAAAAGTGCTTTTCGCAAGGCGCTTTTTGGAGCTTATATTTGGAATGACGGTAATAAATTATTAATATTGCGATAAATTATGGTGTCGGAACAGGTAACGGTTTCGACTTATTCACTACCAAACGGTAAATAAAGATGACAAAATCGAAAGTTACAGAATTAGAGCAGAAGAAAGAGAAAATCTTCTTCGGTGGCGGTCTCAAAGCCATCGAGAAACAGAAAGCGATGGGTAAGCTCACCGCGCGCGAGCGAATCATAGCTCTTCTGGACGAAGACTCTTTCCACGAGTATGACATCTTCGTAGAGCATGACTCTCACGATTTCGGCATGCAGAACAAAGAGCTTCCCGGTGACGGTGTAATCATCGGTACCGGTCGCATCTGCGGCAACCCGATAGCCGTGTTCGCACAGGACTTCACCGTGGCTGGCGGTTCACTCGGTCACATGCACGCCAGAAAGATAACCAAAATCATGGACTACGCGCAGAACATGCGTATCCCCTTGATTGGTATCAACGACTCAGGCGGTGCCCGTATTCAGGAAGGTGTCAACGCTCTGGCAGGCTACGGTGAGATATTCTTCCGTAACACCCTCGCCAGCGGTGTCATCCCCCAGATTTCGGTTATCCTCGGTCCCTGCGCCGGCGGTGCCGTTTATTCTCCCGCGCTGACCGACTTCGTATTCGTGGTGGACAAAATATCGAATATGTTCATCACAGGTCCCGAAGTTATCAAGACCGTTCTCGGTGAGGAAATCTCAAAAGAAGACCTCGGCGGCGCACGTGTTCACAGCGAAGTGGCAGGTAACGCCCACTTCTTCGCAGAAAGCGAAGAGGAGTGCTTCCATCAGATAAGAAAACTTATCTCGATGATTCCCGCCAACAACAGCGTGAAAGCTACTCCCGAAGAGACACTCGAACCGAAGAGACGTTTCAAGATAGACAAGATTGTTCCTCTCGACCCGACAATTCCTTATGATGTGCGCGACGTGATTCGCTCTATCGCCGATGACAGCGACTTCTTCGAAGTTATGGAGCTCTTCGCTGCCAACATCGTGGTAGGTTTCGGTCGTGTTGAGGGCGAGACCGTAGGTTTCGTTGCCAACCAGCCCGCTGTCATGGCAGGTGTGCTCGACTGCGACTCTTCTGACAAGGCGGCTCGTTTCATCCGCTACTGCGACGCCTTCAATATTCCTATCGTGACTCTCGAAGACCTTCCCGGTTATCTTCCCGGTATCGACCAGGAGCATGCGGGTGTCATCCGTCACGGCGCGAAACTGCTTTATGCTTACAGCGAAGCGACAGTTCCCAAAATTACCGTCATAATGCGTAAGGCATACGGTGGCGGTTACATCGCAATGGGTTCTCGTCACCTCCGTGCAGACTTCGTGTTCGCATGGCCTCAGGCTGAAATCGCGGTTATGGGTCCCGACGGCGCTGCCAACATCATCTTCAAGAAAGAGATTATGGAGTCAGAGAACCCCGAAGAGATGCGTAAGATTAAGATTCAGGAGTACAAGGATAAGTTCGCGAATCCCTATGTGGCAGCGGCTAAAGGTTACATCGACTCGGTTATCGCACCCGACGAGACACGCCGTTTTGTCGCTCACGCGCTCAAGGTGTCTAAGAACAAAACAGTTCTCCGTCCCCAGAAGAAACACGGTATTCCTCCGTTTTAGCGGCATGTCGTCAGGAGGACGGCTTTGCAGGGCGTGAGGGTATTTGTTGCCCGCCACGCTTTTTAACCTAATTTTTTAATAAAAAACTGAATTATGGCTAAAACCAAAACGGAAGAGACTGCGACCCCCGCATATGAGGTTATTGGTACGATGCACGGTGATTTCAAGACGATGAGATTCACCGAAACGTACCGCAGACGTAAACCGTGGGAGCCCGCAAACCCCAAACAGGTCGTGAACTTCATTCCCGGCACAATCGTTGACGTAAAGGTTAAGGTCGGCGACACCGTGTCAGAAGGCGACGATTTGGTGTTGTTCAAAGCCATGAAGATGGACAGCATGATTAAGTCGGACGTTGACGGCGTAGTCAAAGCTGTAAACATCAACACAGGCGACAGACTCCCCAAAGGAACGGTAATGATAGAATTTGAATAACCAACATTACACACAAATACGAAGAGAGGTGGAAAATCAGACTATTTTCCACCTCTCTTCGTATTTGTGTGTAATGTTGGTTATTCAAATTCTATCATTACCGTTCCTTTGGGGAGTCTGTTATCAATATATGTCTGCCGACGGCGTTACTTTGTCCCTCGACAAAGTAACCAAAACGAGGGGGCACAGCCCCTTCCCACCATGTCACACCCAGTTGGCTCATTATCTTCCACGAAGTCAGCATCTTCACAGCACTCGCCTCGCATAGTAAAAAAGGAAACGACGGGGTACGCTTGCCAACCTGTCAATCCTTATTCTCTTATTAAGAGACATTGGCAAAAATATGAAAAAGAATAAAAAATAAATACCCCCGACTTTTTACAAAATTGTCTTAATTTATTCATCAAATTCGTTCAAAAACTGACCCTAATTTTGTACTTTTTTATCATTTCCGACAAGTTGATTAGCGTACCCCGTTACATTCTTTTCTCCATTTTTATTTTTCGGAGGCGATACGAATTTATGATGCTGACTTCGTGGAAGATAATGAGCCAAATGAATATGACATGGACAAAAGGGGCTGTGCCCCCTCGTTTTGGTTACTTTGTCGAGGGACAAAGTAACTCCCGCGGAAGGCGCCGTCGGAGCCCCGTCGGAACCCCCTCGGAGAGCCTGTCGGGAGACATTATTTTCATGTATTTTATTATGTTGTGTGAAAATATTTTTCGTTAAAAGATATGATTATAGGGGATGATTTTCCGATAAAATCATCCCCTATAATTATATCTTTAAAAAGAAAAAAGTATTTTTGCATAACATAAATAAAATAACAGTGATGAATAAGTTTCTGGCAGTTATACCGGCGAGGTATGGGTCGAGTCGGTTTGAGGGTAAGCCGTTGGCGGATATATTCGGTAAGCCGATGATAAGACACGTGTGGGAAAGGGCTTCGAGTTGTTTTGAGCATTGTGTGATAGCTACGGATGATTCGAGAATAGAGGCTGCGGGTGTCGGTTTCGGTGCCGATGTCATTATGACGTCCGATAAGCACAGAAGCGGTACGGAGAGAGCCAATGAGGCATGCGATAAGGCGGAGAAGCTTTACGGCATGAAGTTCGATGTGGTTATCAACGTGCAGGGTGATGAGCCTTTCGTGCATACGTCGCAGTTGGAGCTTATCAAAAGCTGTTTTGATGATTCAGAGACGATGCTTGCGACGCTGGTGAAACCGTTTGCCGATAACGAGGATATTTTTAACGAGAATACACCGAAGGTCGTAAGGGCGGTTAACGGTGACGCGCTCTATTTCAGCAGAAGTGTCGTTCCTTTCCTGCGTGGTAAGGATAAGGGAGAGTGGCAGAAGAGCAGGACGTTCTATAAACATATAGGCCTTTACGGTTACAGACGTGATGTGCTTCCGCGTATCTGCGCACTGCCTGCGGGTGAGCTTGAACAGGCGGAGTCGCTTGAACAACTGCGCTGGCTTGAGAACGGTTACCGCATAAGAACAGCTGTAACCGACTGCCAGTCGCACGCTATCGATACGCCTGAAGATTTGGCGTTTGTGCTTCGGGAATATAAAGACCTTTTCGGTAAGTAATGGTCGGTACGCTCTATGACAGAATAGGCGGGAGAGTAGAACGGTTAAGGGAGATACTCTCAAAAGGTGTGCCCGATGATGTAATGAAACGGGCATGCGTGGAGAACGTGTGGTTTACGAGGCGGGGTGTGGATTATGCGCTCGACGCAATCGTATGCTACATGCTCGACCCTGATATAGTTCGTCGGTGGCTGACGGGATATGACGATTTCACCAATAGCGGGTGTACGGCTGTCATAATGGCGGGCAATATACCTATGGCGGGTTTTTTTGACCTGTTGTGTTGTGCCATAGTCGGAGGCAGGACGCTTGTCAAACGTTCGAGAAAGGATGACGCTTTGATGTCATGGATTGAGGAGACGATAAGGACGACTTTTGATGTCGATATAGACAGTCTCACGGATAGCGGACAACCTGACGCGGTGATAGCCTCGGGAGGTGATGCCGCGGCGGCTCTGTTCAGAGAACGGTACGGCGACAAACGGTTGCTTCTGCGGGGACACCGTATCTCCGCCGCCGTAATAACGGGTGATGAGAGCAGAGACGAGATGTCATCGCTTTGTGAGGATATATTCACGCACTTCACGCTCGGTTGTCGTAACGTTACGCATTTATACCTGCCCGTTACGGTCGATGCGGCATCGTTTGCCCGAAAAGCGGGCGAGAGCATGGAGGCGGTGACGCATACGCCTTTTGTCAATAACTACCGACAGCTGAAGGCTGTTAAAGGAATGGAGGGGCTTCCTTTCTGTGACGGCGGTTTCTTCCTGCTAACCGAGGGATTCGATTCATCGGAGACGGGAGAGCTGACATACTCTTTATATGACACGCCCGAAAGTCTCGGACGACAGCTCGAAATGGACGCCGACAGACTTCAATGTCTTGTGCGCAGGAACGGTGACGGCATGACGACCGATTGCGGCGTTCCGTGCGTCAGTTTCGGAAGGGCGCAGAGACCGTACCCGTGGGAGTATCCCGACGGGAGAGACATAATGGAATTTTTGAGAGGTGAATGACACCTGCATGATAAAAACGTAAAAGTATGGATATAGTGATGAAGCTCAGGGTGCTGAGCGACGAAGACGATAATTTTCTGCGTGACTACGAGGTCAACAGCGATATCTCGCTCAAACGTCTGCACGACTTTGTGTGCGAGGATTTGGGATATGACCCGCACGAGTTGAGCTCGTTTTTCACTTCTGATGACAAGTGGGAGAAACATTATGAGTTCACCTCGATAGACATGGGTTTCGATGATGACGATGTCGAGGGTGCGCACGGTCCGATGACCATGGATAACGTCATGTTGATGCAGATAGCCAAAGAGCAGGGCGACAGGCTTATATATACTTTCGACCAGCTCGGCGACCGTTCGTTGTTCTTCGAGGTTATGGATATATACAAAGCCAAAGGCGGTTTCGACTATCCGCGTGTTCAGCTTGCCAACGGTGACGCTCCCGACCAGTATGACGAGGAGGCTGGCGGACACAGCAACTCAATCTTTGACGAGGCTATGGGCGACTATAACTATTTCGAGGGTGACGACTATTACTCGGATGATGAATAAGAGGCTGATAGTGATAGCGGGAGCCACAGGTGTGGGCAAGACCGATACGGCAATCGCCGTATCGAAGGCTTTTGACGCGCCCATAGTGTCGTGCGACTCGCGTCAGATATACAGCCAGATGCGTATAGGTACAGCCGCCCCCACCGACGAACAGCTCGCCGAGGCGGAACATTACATGGTACGCAACAAGTCGATATTCGACAGTTACAGCTGCGGTGACTATCGTGAAGAGGCTCTCGCAATCATCGAAAAACTGTTTCAGACGCATGAATATGTCATACTGACAGGCGGTTCGGGTCTCTATATAGACGCCGTGACCGACGGTTTCGACGACATACCCAAAGCTGGCGAGGGTGTCAGAGAGGAACTTAACGCTCTGTATGAGAGTGGCGGTATGGAGGCTCTTCTGGAGATGCTCGAAAAACTTGACCCGCAATATTATGAGCGATGTGACAGAGGCAACCGCCAGCGTGTCACCCGTGCGCTTGAGGTGTGCATAACCGCACAGCGTCCATATTCATCTTTCCTCACGGGACAAAGCAGGAAACTCAACTTTGACGTGATACGAATATTGCTTGAACTGCCGCGCGCCGAGCTGTATGAGCGTATTGACAGAAGAGTTGACGTCATGGTGGCTGAAGGATTGGTGGAGGAGGCGAGGGCGCTTCATCAGTACGCCTATCTCAACGCTCTCAAAACGGTGGGTTACCGAGAACTGTTCGACTATTTCGACGGCAAACAAGACCTTGAAACGGCGATAGAGCTGATAAAGCGTAACA
Organism: uncultured Alistipes sp.; assembly: GCA_949285535.1. Taxonomy (GTDB): domain Bacteria; phylum Bacteroidota; class Bacteroidia; order Bacteroidales; family Rikenellaceae; genus CASDZP01. The sequence goes on along the minus strand of CASDZP010000002.1, from coordinate 128,950 downwards.
GCCGCAGATATGCCAAACGGCAGATGACATGGTTCAGGCGCACACCCGAATATCAACATTTCTCGCCACGAGAGAGCGACAAGGTAATCGAATACATAAAGTATTGGACGGCGTAACGGACATAAAAAAGGACATAAAAAAGGAGGCTCGGTAATCGAACCTCCTTTTTTATTGTCATGCTCGGCAAGACTTATTTTGCCATGGCGTGTTTGAAGCCGTTTTCTTTCTTCCATGCGCCGCGTGTGAAGTCGGGAACTTTCACGGGTGCGCTGTTGTTTTCAACAGATATTTCTGAAAGGGGAGCTATCGCTGACCAAGCTGCCGCGTCATATACGTTCATGTCGAGGGGCAGACCGTTGCGCAGGCAGTAGATGAGACGGTAGTCCATGATGAAGTCCATACCGCCGTGGCCGCCGACCTGTTTGGCTTTCTCGCCGACCTCTTTTACAATCGGGTGAGCGTAGAGAGCCATGATAGAGTCGTGCTGTTCCTTTTTGAGGAAGCTGTGCGCGTTGGGTTCGAGTGCGATACCTTCGACAGGGTATTTCTGAACAAAGCCTTTTGTTCCAGAGAGAGCGTGTTTGCGGTCATAGGGACGGGGGCTTGTCACGTCGTGCTGTATCATGATTGTCTTACCGTTGTCGGTGCGAATCATTGTCACGTTCATGTCGCCGAGAGCGTAATCGGTCTTGGCTTCGGGAGAGTCAGCGCCTTTTTTGTTCTTCGCGTATTCGGTCATACCGTACTGGTCTGAAGACATAGAGACTATATAGTCGAATTTGTCACCGCGGTTGATGTTGAGCGCCTGAGCAACGGGGCCGAGACCATGAGTGGGGTAGGGGTTACCGTTGTGTACGGTGTTGTGTTTGAGACGCCACATGTCATAGTATCCGCCGGGTGTCTCGTCGAAGTTGAGGAAGCGGAGGTCGTGGATGTATGCGCCCTCTGCGTGTACAATCTCTCCGAGAAGGCCATGCTGTGCCATGTTGAGGGTAGCCATTTCGAAGAAGTCATAGCAGCAGTTTTCGAGCATCATGCAGTGTTTGCGTGTTTTCTCCGCAGTGTTGACCATCTGCCAGCATTCGTCGAGCGAAGTGGTGGCGGGCACCTCTATCGCAACGTTTTTGCCGTGTTCCATGGCATAGACAGCCATCGGAACATGATTTTTCCAGTCGGTGCAGACATACACGAGGTCGATGTCGTCTCTTTCGCAGAGCTGTTTCCATACGGTTGAGTCACCGCTGTAACCTACGGGAGCGGGAAGACCCGCGTCTGTCACAATCTTGGTCGAATATTCGACACGGTCGGGGCGTATGTCGCAGAGAGCCACGATTTTCACACCGTCGAGATGAGTGAAACGCTCTACCGCGCCCGGACCACGCATGCCAAGGCCGATGAAGCCCACACGTACAGTGTCCATGGGAGGAAGCGCGAGACCTACCACGTCAGTCTGTCCTGCGGGACGTTCGGGAACGGGCAGTTCGATTACTTTCACCGACTTGTCGTTCGATGAAGAACCGCATCCGGTGAACGTTGCCGCAACAAAGATACCGAGTGCGGCAAGTGCAATGAATTTTACGTTTTTCATATTGTTTGTTTTGTTGAGTTTGTAGCTTTTCGAGACCCTTTGGGGCGTAACGTAAAAAAATATCCGTCAGGCAAATACCTTGGACGGATATTTTTTATTCCCTAATGTGTCACTTAGGCTTTCAACGCCGCAGAGAGACGAGAGAAAAGTTTGTCTATCGAAGTGAACATCTCGCTTCTGATTGCGGTGTAGTGTTTTTTTACCAGTTTCGCATTATGTTTTTCGGCGGGATTGTTGACACGGTCGAAAAGATTGTTGCGCAATTCTATCGCAGTCTCGATTATGTCGAATATCTCGTCGCTTTTCTCGTTGTCGTTGCTTACCAAGCATGTGTAGGCGTCTGAGATTACTTCACCAACCAGTGCGTCAATCTCTTTTTTTGTTCTTCTTATACTTGCCATAGTTTAAAGTATGATATTTATTCGCAAAGTTACGATTTTATTACTATTGTGCAATAGCGATTCTCTTTTGTGCCGCATTTATCGCACAAAAGAATGTTTTTATTATTGGTTTGAAAATTTCTTTTTCGACTCCATCAATATTGAAAAGGCCTGGTGTATGTCCTGCGAAGCGACCAGCACCGTAAACTCGTTTGTAGTACTGATAATCTCCGTGATGTTGATGTTATCCCACGCCAATTCCTTGAATATATAGTAATATACACCGGGATATATGCTGTTCTCGGCGGGCAGCTTGACCGTTATTGACGACAAATCTACCGTCTTGGCAACCATCAGTTCGCTCGCGAAAATCTCTTCAACCATTTCGCAGAGAGCGGTGTTGACCACGATAGTCGTTTCGCTGACCCCCTGTGAGAATGTGCAGAATACATCGCCTCCCATTTCACTCACCTTTTCAAGCAGTTGCATCTGTTTTGTGAAGAGCGATTTGGAGTTTATGTATGAATAGTCGGCAAGGTCGGAGCGCACCACGATGTCGCCGATGTTCTCGACCACTTTCTGCAATTTCATTTTGGAAATGAGCTCAAGTCGGGGCACAAGCCTGTTGAGCGCCATTATAATGGCACCGTCGTTAACCTCTCTGCCCAACTCTGCTTCAATCTCGCCTTTTATCTTGCGTGAAAGCGCCGACAGGTTAACGATACCTTCAATTAGCGCGCTCTCCAAAAAAGGCTTGTTTTTTATTACGAGCTCAACGGCTGCGGGAATGGTTGTTACCGCCATATTGTTTGAAATTTAACAAAATGTTGTAAAATTGAACAAATTAGTGCAATTTATTCCGGCATTAACTTCTTTTATGTACTTTTGCACACGAAACAGGATTGGAGAGGTTGTCTCCACTCTGTCTCATGTTACAAAAAAACAAAAAAAAATAATAAAATACAACAAAATGGAGAGATTTTAAACTTTACCCTCTCTCTTTTGATAAAAATTTAACATCGAAATCGTGAACAAGGTATTGAAATTCGGTGGAACCTCGGTAGGCTCTGCCGAGAACATGAAGAAAGTGGCGTCCATAATATTCGAACAGGGCGCAAGATTCACCGTACTTTCGGCAATGTCGGGCACAACGGATGCGCTGGTTGCCATAAACAACGCTCTGGCTGAAGGAAAAGGACTCCTCGCCGACAAGATAGAGATGCTCGAAGAGAAATACAATAACTGCATCAACTCTTTGCTTGACGACAAGAGCGAGGCGCTCGAACGAGCGGAAAAATGCTTCGCCCTCATACGTGACCTCGCCGCCTCTTATTCGGGCGTATCGACGCAGAAAGCGATAGTGGCGCAGGGCGAACTTCTTACCTCTGCCATATTTTCGATGTATGTACGTCAGTGCGGCAAGCAGGTGGTTTTGGTTGACATAACAGAGGCGATGCGCACCACCGAGAGTGGAAAAGTCGATACGGCACATCTCGCCGAAGCTCTTAAAAAGGTTACCGCAGGTTACGGTGACGACGTATTTTTCGTTACGCAGGGTTTCATCTGCCGTGACCACAACGGTGAGCTAAGTAATCTGGGCAGAGGCGGCAGCGACTATTCAGCCGCACTCATAGGTGCCGCCACAGGCGCGTCGGAGGTGCAGATATGGACCGACATAGACGGTATGCACAACAATGACCCCCGATATGTGGAGGGTACATATCCCATTCGCCGCATGAGCTTCACTGACGCCGCCGAGTTGGCATATTTCGGCGCCAAGATTCTTCACCCGTCAACCATACAGCCGTGTAAAGAGCTTGACATACCCGTTAAACTGAAAAATACCCTCGAACCTCATGCGGAGGGTACGACCATAACATCACACAGCGACGACTCGCGCAAGTATCTCGCCGTGGCGGCAAAAGACAACATCACGGTGGTGAGGATATGTTCCGCAAACATGCTTATGGCATACGGTTTCCTTCGCCGTGTGTTCGAGGTGTTCGAGAAATACCGTACCCCGATAGACATGATTACCACATCGCAGGTGGCGGTATCTCTCACGATAGACGACGACACTCATGTAAAAAGCATAATAGAGGAGCTTTCGTCATTCGGTAACGTCTCTTATCAGAGCGGTAACTCAATCATTTGCGTGGTAGGCGACCTTGCCGCAGAACATCCCGGACTCGTGTCCGACATTCTCGGCTCGATAGACAATATTCCCGTCAAGATGGTCTCTTACGGTGCCAGCAACAGAAGCGTCGCTCTGCTGATAGACTCGGAGTATAAAATCGATGCGCTCCGAAGCCTGAACGCCAAACTTTTTACTACCGCCGACAAACAATAAAACAGCGGTAGTTAAGTTCTATTGTAAGCCTCTTTTAACCGAAAACATCTTATAACGAAACGACACGGAAAATGATGATAAGCATTAAAAACATAGAGAAACACGCCACTCCGTTCTATTATTACGACATAAATCTTTTGCGTCGTACCCTTGAGACGGTCTGCAAGAATGCCTCTCGGTACGGCTATCACATTCACTACGCTCTCAAAGCCAACTTCGACAAGCGTATCTTGGAAGAGATCAAGAATTTCGGTCTTGGAGCCGACTGTGTCAGCGGCGGAGAGGTCAGAGCCTCGGTAGAGGCTGGGTTTGACCCCAAAAAGATTGTTTTCGCAGGTGTGGGTAAGCGTGACGACGAAATAATTTACGCTCTTGAAAAAGGAATATTCGCCTTCAACTGCGAGTCGCTCGAAGAGCTTGAAGTGATAAACGAGATAGCGGGCAGGATGCATACCCATGCCACCGTAGCCCTCCGTATCAATCCCGACGTCGATCCCCAGACGCACAAAAACATATCGACGGGGCACGCCGACAGCAAATTCGGTATCGCCTACACCGAGATAGAGGAGGCAATGGCGAAGATTGACGCTCTGCCCAACATTTCGATAGTGGGTCTCCATTTCCATATCGGTTCGCAGATACTCAACCTTGACGTATTCAAGAACCTCTGTTCACGAGTGGTGTCCATAATGTCCTGGTTCTCCGAACATGGTATAGAGATATCGTACATCAATGTCGGTGGCGGTCTCGGTGTTGACTACATCGCTCCCGAAACCAATCCCATTCCCGATTTTGATACCTATTTCAAGGTATTCCATGACAACCTTCCTCTGAAAGAGGGTCAGACACTCCATTTTGAACTTGGGCGTTCAATAGTTTGTCAGTGCGGTACGTTGATAAGTAAAGTCTTATACAACAAAAAGACCGCTTCGGGTAAAAACTTTGTTCTCATAGATGCCTCTATGACCGAGCTTATACGTCCCGCTCTCTATGACGCCTATCACCGTATCGAAAATCTTTCCAACAAACATGGCAATGAGGTTTACAGTATAGCGGGCGGTGTATGCGAGTCGAGTGACATATTTGCCCGTGACATAGAACTTCCTATAACGAAACGTGGCGATTATCTTGCGATACGTTCTGCGGGAGCATACGGTCAGGCAATGGCGTCAAACTACAACCTGCGTCCTCTGCCTGAGTCGGTCTATTCAGATTCGTTTATCGATTTCTGACACTTGTTCCGAAACTAACAGGTTTGTTCCTTATGGAATAATTGTTCTGATGGAATAAAATAATGGTTCTGATGAAATAACTTGTTTTGACTGACTAACTGTCTGGCTTAATAATAGTTCTGACTGACTAACCGTTTTTACGGGATAACATATAAAATTAAAGGTGTCGCTCCAAGCGGAGCGACACCTTTAATTTTTTTATACGTTGTAATTGAATTCTCGCTTGTAATCCTTATTTCGCTTACAGAAGCTCTTTTGCTGTCGATACGGCGATAGTGAAATCGTCGGTTATGGTTACCGAACCGATAGCCTTGTCGTCGCTTTTTTCAAGAACATTGCGGACTTCGGGACGTACGCCGGAAAGTACAACCTTCGTGTTGCCTTTTTCGAGGTCGGTGACCATGGCGGAGAGGTTGGTTATTGCGGTCGCGTCAATGAAGGGAACATGTCTCATACGGATAATCATGACCTTATATTTGAGACCGAGTTCACGCATGACGTTGCAATAGTGTTTTGCAGAACCGAAGAAGAAGGGACCTGAAATCTCATATACACCGATACCCTGCGGAAGGTCGCCATAGTTGGTGATGTACTCCATGTCCTTGCTCTCTTCGATATTGGTGCCGAGGTCTGCCATTCGCTTCATGAACATTAGGGCGGCAAGAACGATACCTACCTCTATCGCCACCGTAAGGTCAACAAGAACAGTAAGGAAGAAGGTGACAAGGAGTATGATACGGTCGAAAGTGCTCGAATGAGTCACTACGGAGCGGAAAAGCCTCCATTCACTCATGTTGTAAGCCACGAGGATAAGTATGCCCGCAAGGACGCTCATGGGGATAAGTTTTGCGTATTGACCGAAGAAGAGGACAATCAACAGCAACACTACGGCATGCACGAGACCCGCAATAGGGGTGCGTCCGCCGTTCTTTATGTTGGTAGCGGTACGGGCTATCGCACCTGTGGCGGGTATGCCGCCGAAGAACGGGGTCGCGATGTTGGCGATACCTTGCGCTATCAGCTCGGTGTTGGAGCGGTGGTGACCGCTGATCATACCGTCGGCGACTACTGCGGAGAGGAGACTCTCGATTGCCCCGAGGAGCGCTATCGTAATGGCGGGCTGTATGTAATCGCCTATGTTGCCGAGGTCGAACGAGAGAGCGGAGAATGATATGGTGCTGGGTATCTCGCCGTAGAGCGACTCAATGGTAACTACGGGGAGCTTGAAGACAGCTACTACCGTTGTCATGAGGACGATTGCCACAAACGAACCGGGGATGCGTTTTATCACTTTGGGTGTGAAGATACCTATCAGCAGGGTCGCTATCATTATGCCTACCGCCCACGGATTTACGGTGTGGAGGTTGGTGAAATATGCGCCCCACTTGCCGATAAAGGTGTCGGGCATGTTCTCGATAGTCAGACCGAGAGCGTCTTTTATCTGCGTGGTGAAGATTGTCAGCGCGATAGCGGAAGTAAAGCCGATAATCAGAGGTTGCGGGATGTATTTGAGCAACGCCCCGAGCTTGAGCAGACCGAAGATGACAAGGAATATACCCGCCAACACGGTGGCTATCAGCAAACCTTCATAGCCGTTGTTTTTGATGATGCCATAGACGATGATGATGAACGCGCCTGTCGGACCGCCTATCTGCACACGGCTACCGCCGAGCAACGATATGATAAAGCCCGCCACAATAGCGGTTATCAGACCTTTTTCGGGTGACACGCCTGACGCCACACCGAATGCTATGGCGAGAGGAAGGGCTACAATGCCGACGACGATACCCGCCATCACGTCTTTCCCAAGCTGCTCTTTGGAGATGCCCTCTTTGAGCAGAGTGAAAAGTTTGGGTTTGAAAACAGATTCCATTTCTACTTTCTTTCTAATCCATTTATTGTTTTATGGAGCACGGTTTACAGGGTGACGGAATGTCTGTCGCACCTCCATCGTGTTCCGTATGTTTGAGTGTTTTTTTTGAGCAGTTTGAAGTAGATATTTTTTGTCTTCGGCAATACTATCTGCCGTAATAGCTTCTGTACCACTCGACAAATTTGATGATTCCCTCTTTCAACGAGAAGTCGGGCGAGTAGCCGAATTTCTGTCGCATAGGTTCGATGTCAGCCCATGTCTTCTGTACGTCACCCTGTTGCATCGGGAGGAATATCTTGCGTGCTTTTCGTCCGACCGCCTCTTCTATCTCGGCAATGAAGTCGAGCAGTTTTACGGGGGTGTTGTTACCTATGTTATAGACGTTATGCAGGGCTTCGTCATGTGAGGGCACGCTCTCTATCACGGCGCACAGACCTTTCACGATGTCGTCTATATATGTAAAGTCACGCATCATGTCGCCGTTGTTGAACACCTTTATCTCTCTGCCGTCACTTATCGCGTCTGTAAAGAGAAACGGCGCCATGTCAGGACGTCCCCACGGACCGTAAACGGTGAAGAAACGCAATCCCGTAGCTTTGAAACCGTATAGTTTTGAGTAGGCGTACGCCATAAGCTCGTTGCTCTTTTTGGTGGCAGCGTAAAGACTTACGGGCGAGTCTGTCTTGTCGTCGGTAGAGTAGGGTACTTTGTCGTTGGCGCCATATACACTCGATGAACTGGCGTAAACGAGGTGAGAGACATCGTGATGACGGCAAAACTCAAGTATGTTGAAGAAACCGACGATATTCGAGTTTATGTAGCTTTCGGGATTCTCGATGCTGTATCTGACACCCGCCTGCGCCGCCATGTTGCAGACGACATCGAAGCGACCTCTGTCCGTGAGCGATTCGAGCGCCTGTTTGTCTGATATATCCATCTTCTTGAAAGAGAGATTGGGATATTTACTGCTTATTGAATAGCCGTCGTCATCCGCCGCACCCTCTTTGAGACCAAGATGTTTGAGTCGGTCGCGCTTGAGCCATGTGTCGTAATAGTCGTTCACATTGTCGATGCCGACAACCTCATGTCCCTTTTCTGCAAGTTTCTCGGCTGTGTGCATGCCGATGAATCCTGCCGCTCCTGTGAGTAAAATTCTCATGGTTTTAATGTTTTAAACCCGACAGACGTCGGGTTGTAGGTTTGCTTATGCTTATTGCACGTTTAGCGTGTATATCCTGTATTGTCCGACAGCTGTGTATTCCGTTCCGAGGAACTCAGACAGCTCTTTTTCGCGGTTCAGTTCACGTTCCCTTACAAACAGAATCGTCGGTTTACCCGAATCGGCTAGCGATTTGAGCTCTTCAAAGTCGAATAAACCTGTCGGTTCGCCTCCGAGGAATACATCCATGTTGTCGCCTCTGAACTTGTAGTATGCGAAGTGGTTTATACCGTCATGTTCGGCTTTCTCAACGCCTGTGGCGGCAAGTTGCGACACCCCTATATAGGGATTGAATGACGGAATGGTGAACGAGCATGAGAATACGCATAGCAACATGCCTGCCGATACAGCCACAATAGCCGTTTTTATCTCACCGCGCGCCGCCGCCACTATTCCGCCTATTGCCATGAGTGACAATACGCCGCCGCCTATGTATATCAATACCTTGTTGTCGGGTATGACGGGCAGTAGGCTTTCACAGAAGAATAGAGCGGGGAAGACGAGCGCGAAAACGACCGACGGTATAAGTACGGATATTTTCGTAAGCGTGTCTGGACGGCTTTTGTCGAGTACTAGAAAAGCCGTGTATATGAAGAAAGGATAGATTGGCAACAGATAGATGTCTATCTTTGAGCTTACGAGTGACATGACGACGAAAGTTGTCAATGTTGTCACCGTAAAGAAGCGTATCAGCGGGTCACTCTTGACAAGCTTCTCTCTGAACGCTTTGAAAAACATCACAGCCACAAAAAGCGACCACGGTGCCGCCGAGTACCAGATGGTTTTGAGATAATACCACACAGGTTCTTTGTGGTGGAACGAGTTGACTCCGCGTCCGACAGTCTGTTTGAACAGCAGGTTGTCAAGGTAGGTTGTTCCCCCTTCGATATATACGCATGAGAACCATACGGCGCAGAGTGCGAGCAGTATCGACCATGTTCTCCAGCCGAGATAGCGTCCTGCGCTCTTGAATTTGCGTTCCACGGCGAGGAAAACGAGAATAACCGCCACGGGCATCAGTATCCCGACGGCTCCTTTGCTGAATATGGCGAAGAATATCCATACGGGCAGCAGGAAACGCTCCCTTTTGGCGTCAATGTCATTATATAGCTTCCAAAAGCTGTATAATGACAGGACGATGAACATGACCATCATCATATCCATTCTTATCACCACCGTTGCCCCGACGAACATCACGCTGCAAAGCAACGCCAGCATCGGAGGCGCGATCCGTGTCACATCGCCTTTCTTGCCGAATGCCCATTTGTTCATCACATACATTATCACGAGCGCAGGAATGATTGTCAACAGACCTATAAGCCACATTATATGCTCGCCCGTGAGCCATTTTGCCAACATCATGAACCAGAAATAGAGGGGCGGTTTGTCGGCGTATGGCATCCCGTGATTATAAAATGCAAAAAACGAGCCGTTGCGTAACGCCTCGTCCACGATGCTCAAATACCTCAGCTCGTTATCTACCGTGTAGTCGCGCAGTACGAACACGGGCAACAGCATCAGCATCGGCAACAGATATACGTACCAATATTTTTTCATTCTTCGGTTATGATTTTCGATTTCTCCTCCGCCGCTCTCTTTCTCTCGTTACGAAGCAGGAAGAGGTTGCGGGTATAGACGAACGCGCCCGTACTCTGACCGAGTATCAACACGGGGTCTTTTCTGTATATGGCGTACGATATGATTATCAGCGAGCCTGCGAGGCTTATAATCCAGAAACCGCGAGGCAGTACCGATTCTCCGCGTTTTTGTGAGTAGAGCCACTGGTATATGAATCTCAGCGTGAAAATAATCTGTCCTGCGGAGCCGTATATCACCACCCACAATGGTATGTCGTCGTTTCTGAAGAGTCGTTCGAAGTGATAGCTCCAGTCGAGCATCATGTAACCTATCGCCAGAACGGGAGTTATCAGCAACAAAACTTTTATTATCGTCGGTATCTTTTTCAGTATTCCTTTGATACCGAGATTCCAGAAATAGACATAATAGGAGATTATCTGTCCGAGTATGATTGCGAAGTCGTCTCTTATCCATCCGTATATAAACAGCAAATAGGACGCCAATATGCTCAAAATCCAGAAAATGGAAGGTGAAACGACCTTCTTCGCCTTCTCCGACAAAATCCATTGCAGAATCATTCGCCCGGAGAAGAAAATTTGGGCGAGCATGCCGATACCGTAAATCAACCAGTCAGACATTTGCTATAATTTGCTTTCTCCTACCTTATATCTTATGTATCTTTTTTTCATCCAGCGATAGCCGAAACAGTCCATCAGCGGAGAAATCAGCCTGTTGCGCAGATTGTATTTCGCAACGCCCGCAATTCTCGGAAAATGGCGCACGGGCAACTGTTTCATCCGACCCTCTTCAAGAAGTATGAGCGCGGGGAAGAAACGGTGCATTCCCGTAAAGAAGGGGAGGCGTTTTGCCACGTCGGTGTGTATTATCTTCAGCGGGCAACCTGTATCTATCGCCGTGTCGCCAGTCATCGAGCGGCGGAAGTTGTTGGCTATCTTGCTCGACATGCGTTTTACGAAGCCGTCTTTGCGACCCGCCCTTATGCCCATGACAAGTTCATACTCCTTAATATAAGGTATGAGCAGTTCAAAATCTTCGGGTGTCGTCTGCAAGTCGGCGTCTATATAGCCGAGATAGGGGCTTTCTGTTACGTCGATACCACCTTTTATCGCCGCCGACAGACCTCTGTTCTGTTCAAAAGAGATATAATAGAAGTGAGGCTCTTTTTCGCAAAGCTCTTTTACATGTTTGAGCGAGCCGTCTTTCGACCCGTCGTTGACAAAAAGAACGCAGCTTTTGAGAGAGCTTTTCGAGATATATTTCGAAAGTTCGCTTCCCAATCGTTCCATGTTCTCTTCCTCGTTGTAGAGCGGTACAACGATTGTAAGCTCATATTCGGAGGTTTTGTTCATAAACATTGATTTTTACTCGAAAACATTTTGCAAATGTAGCGTTATTTCGGGAAGAAAAAAATCGTATGGCGATTTTTTGGTCTCCGACTACATTGTTTCACTCGTTTACACTCTTGCCGGGCGAGTGTGTCATGTCGTCTGAAAAGTATGATGTTTCTACTTTTCGTGAGAGTCGCTTATTACTCTTGTTTGTTGCGATAATCCATCGGTGACATTCCCGTATGCTTTTTGAAATATCGTGAAAAGAACGACTGGTCGGGGAAATGCAGCTGAAAGGCAATCTCCTGAATGGAATCGTTTGTGGTGCGCAACATCCTTTTTATCTCCTGGATACATCGGTGAGATATAATCACTTTTGGAGTCTGTCCCGTCATGTTTTGGACAAGAGATGAGAGATAACGCGTCGATATGCACATTTTGTCAGCGTAAAACTTTACGTCACGGTTGGTGCTACTGTGTTTGAACACCAGCGCTATAAATTTTTCAAACAACTCTTCCTGACGGCATGTGTTGTTGGCGTCGTGATTCAGAAAACGCGCTTTTGTCTTGTCGTAGAGGTTCAACAGGAAATTTTGCAGGAAGTTTTTGAACATTTTCTGTCTGAAAATGTTTTCATGTTCCTGATACACTCCGTTTATTGCGTGTATCATGTGGTTGAATTTTACCACCTGCTCTTCTGACATGGTCGGAGAGTAGGGATATTTTTTCAGGAATGAGAAAAACTTATAGTCAAACTGGTCCGTTATTTCGAGCCATATATCCACGCTGAACGTTATGTGCGACACCCTGAAGTCGTCGCTTATATCCGTACATTTGAAAAACAGATCCTTTCCTATTATTATGAATCGGTTTTTCTGAAGCTCGTATTGACAAAAATCTATCTCTATCGACGCGCTTCCCTCGTTAATCAGAAAAATGATGAAATTTTCCGTCTTTTCAAAATGGTTTGCGGGAAAGTCTGCCGGTACGTTTATACCCACCGAAAATGATTCGTTATTTGTCAAATGAAATATGTTCATGTCTCTTTTTTGTCGTCAAAGATAATGCGTTTATTCCTATTTTGAAAAAAAGAGGTTACGAAAAGAAATTTTCTGTCGCGTATTTTGACCTACCTTTGCTCTGTTTTTAGCGGGCAACCCTTAATGTTGCCGAATAGGCTGTTCTTTTGATAAAAGCATCGTTTGAGACTTGTCTTGTCATTCTGTCGCGTGTGTTTTTTGCGACATTCCGATAATGGAAACGATACAGTACGATTAAAATAAAAACGGTTTAGATAACAGTGAAAATGAAAAAAAGAGAAAGAAGATGGATGCAGCGAATCGGGATGATTTGTTGTGTCGCTTTTGTTGTTGCTTGCAAGCAGGCACCTCAGATGCAGCAGGCTGCGGCGAATTATTCGACAATGAATGTTTCTACGAGTGATCAGGAGATAAACACTCTCTATTCCGCCACGATACGCGGACGTCAGGATATCGACATCTATCCGCAGGTGTCGGGAACGATTCAGGCGTTGCGTGTTTCCGAAGGCGATAAGGTCAAAAAAGGACAGACGCTCTTTATAATAGACCAGGTTCCGTACAGAGCCGCGTTGAACACGGCGTTGGCGAATGTTCAGTCGGCAAAGGCAGGATTGGCGACATCAAAACTGACATACGAAAGTAACAAAAAACTTTTTGAGGAGAAAGTCGTTTCAGACTATACGCTCAGAACGGCAGAGAACTCTTACCTCACAGCCAAAGCACAGTTGGCGCAGGCGGAGGCTCAGGAGGTCAATGCCAGAAACAACCTCTCTTACACGGTTGTGAAAAGTCCGAGCGACGGCGTTGTCGGAACATTGCCCTATCGTGTGGGTACTTTGGTCAGCTCAAACATGGCTCAGCCGTTGACCACCGTTTCCGACAACTCTGTGATGTATGTATATTTTTCAATGACCGAGAATGCTCTCCTCTCATTGATTCGCAGTTACGGTACACTCGACAAGGCGCTCGAGCAGATGCCTGAAATCGAACTCCAGCTCAACGACGGTTCAATCTACGAGCAGAAAGGACGTGTCGAATCAATCAGTGGTGTGATAGACCGTCAGACAGGTACCGTCAGCGTTCGTGCGGTATTCCCCAACGACGCCCGTCTGTTGCACAGCGGTGCTTCAGGTGCCGTTCTAATGCCGAGTACATATAAAAACTGCATCGTGATACCTCAGGAGGCAACTGTCCGTCTCCAGGATAAAGTCATCGTATATAAAGTGGTTGACGGTAAGGCTGTATCTGCACTCATAGAAGTGGAAGAGATTAACGACGGACGCCAGTACATTGTCACCAAAGGCCTTGAAGTAGGAGATGAAATCGTCTCTAAAGGCGCAGGTCTGTTGCGTGAAGGCATGCAGATTAAATGACGGAGGAGAATGACATTATGAAAGAAAACGTATTCATAAAACGGCCGATGGCCGCATTGGCCATCTCCATTCTGATACTGATAATCGGTTTCATATCGCTCTTCAGTCTGCCTGTGGAGCAGTATCCCGACATCGCGCCGCCTACGGTTCAGGTTTCAGCCACATATACGGGTGCCGACGCCGATGCGGTGATGAACAGTGTCATCATGCCTCTCGAGGAGAGCATAAACGGTGTGGAGAACATGATGTATATCAGTTCTACCGCAACCAACGCGGGCTCAGCCAGCATAACGGTCTATTTCAATCAGGGTACCGACCCCGACATGGCGGCGGTCAACGTGCAGAACCGTGTCTCTATGGCGCAGGGGCTGTTGCCTACCGAGGTTACAAAAATCGGTGTGACCACAATGAAGCGTCAGAGCAGCTTCCTTCAGATTTGCGCTCTCACCAGCCCTGATGGACGATATGACGAGTCGTTTATCGCCAACTATCTCGACATCAACGTTATCCCCGAGATAAAACGTATTCAGGGTGTAGGTGACGTCATGGAATTGGGTGATACGTACAGTATGCGTATATGGCTCAATCCCGAACGCATGGCACAGTACGGTCTTCAGCCTTCGGACGTGACAGCCGTGCTGAACGAACAGAACCTTGAATCCCCCACGGGTTCTTTGGGTGAAAGTTCGGATAATGTGTTCCAGTACACGATGAAATATCGCGGACGACTCAAAGATATGTCTGAATTTAACGACATTGTGGTTCGTTCAAACGCGGACGGTTCGGTGCTCCGTCTCAAGGATATTGCCGAAGTAGAACTTGGACGCGAGTCGTACAGTTTCCGTGGTGAGGTTGACGGCGCTCCCGGTGTCACATTCCTCGTCTTCCAGGTGGCGGGAAGTAACGCGACCGAGGTGAACGAGTCCATAAGCAAAATGATAGACCAGATGTCTGAGAACCTTCCCGAAGGTCTTGAGTTCGTTCAGATGATGAGCACCAACGACTTCCTTTTCGCTTCGATACACAACGTCGTTGAAACGCTTATCGTGGCGATAATCCTCGTCATTCTTGTGGTTTACTTCTTCTTGCAGGACTTCAAGAGTACGCTCATCCCCTCTATATCTATCATTGTTTCGTTGATAGGTACTTTCGCCTGCCTTGTGGCTGCCGATTTCAGTATCAACATATTGACGCTTTTCGCCCTTGTGCTTGCAATCGGTATAGTGGTGGACGACGCCATCATCGTTGTGGAGGCTGTCCAGTCTAAATTCGATATAGGCTACAAGTCGCCGATAAACGCTACTCGCGACGGTATGCGTGATGTGACAATGGCGGTCATAACCTGTTCTATCGTCTTTATGGCGGTGTTTATCCCCGTGACCTTCATGGGCGGTACTTCGGGCGTATTCTATACACAGTTCGGTATCACCATGGCTACCTCTGTGGGTATATCACTCATCTCGGCACTTACTCTCTGTCCCGCACTCTGTGCTCTCATCATGCGTCCTGCTGACGGAACGAAGAGCGCAAAAAGCTTTAACGGCAGGGTGCGTGCAGCATATAACGCCTCTTACAATGCCATATTGGGTAAATATAAAAGAGGTGTGATGTTTGCCATTCACCACCGTTGGATGGTGTGGTTGTCGCTTGCTGTGACCGCAGTGCTTCTTGTCTTTTTGATGAAGACCACGAAAACGGGTCTTGTACCGCAGGAAGACCAGGGTACAATCATGGTCAACATCGCGACCTCTCCCGGTAGCACTTTGAGCGAGACAAACAAAGTGTTGGATAAGGTGACGGCGATACTTGAGGCTCAGCCCGAGATTGACCACTTCAGCTGTGTGTCAGGTTACGGTTTGATTTCAGGACAGGGTACCTCTTACGGTATGTCAATCATTAAACTGAAACATTGGGACGAACGAAAAGGAGAGGAACACACCGCCGCAGCCGTCATGGCGCGTCTGAACGGTCTGCTCGGTCAGATTAAGGAGGCGAGCGTCTTCTGTTTCCAGCCCGCCATGATTCCCGGTTACGGTATGGGTAACGCGATAGAGCTTAACATGCAGGATAAGACGGGTGGCGAAAAGAGCGTCTTCTATAACAACGTGATGCAGTTTGTCGGCGCTCTTAACCAGCGTCCCGAGATAGCGATGGCATACACCACCTATTCTATGAGCTATCCTCAGATAGCCGTTGAAGTGGATGCGGCTAAATGTAAACGTGCCGGAATTGCCGCAACCGACATATTGGATGTGCTCGGCGCATATTGCGGCGGTTCTTATGTCTCTAACTACAACCAGTTCGGTAAGGTGTATCGA
This sequence comes from uncultured Alistipes sp., assembly GCA_949285535.1. Classification (GTDB taxonomy): domain Bacteria; phylum Bacteroidota; class Bacteroidia; order Bacteroidales; family Rikenellaceae; genus CASDZP01. Next base: position 112,650 of record CASDZP010000002.1, on the reverse strand, counting down.
GTGATGCTCCAGGCCTCTCCCGACTTCCGTCTGGACAAACATTCGCTCGACAACATGTTTGTCCGCAACGGTACGGAGATGGCTCCGATAAGTCAGTTCGTCACTCTGAAGAACACGCTCGGCGCCGAAGTGGCAAACCGTTTCAACCTTTACAGTTCAATATCTGTCAATGTCAGCGCAGCCGAAGGCTACTCTTCAGGTCAGGCACAGCAGGCGATAAAAGAGGTTGCCTCACAGGTGTTGCCCACAGGTTACGGCTACGAATTCGGCGGTATGGCGCGAGAAGAGGCACAGAGAGGCGGTGCGGAGACAGTCTTCATATATGTCATCTGCGTGGTTCTCATCTATCTTATTCTTGTCTGCCTCTATGAAAGTTTCATCATACCGTTGGCTGTCATTCTCTCAGTTCCCTTCGGTCTGATGGGTTCATTCCTCTTCGCCAAGGCGTTCGGACTCGAAAACAACATCTACCTCCAGACAGGTATGATTATGTTGATCGGTCTTTTGGCAAAGACTGCCATCCTTATTACGGAATTCGCCGTTGAGAGAAGACGTAAGGGCATGGGTATCGTTGCTTCCGCTTACTCTGCGGCACAGGCTCGTCTGCGACCCATTCTTATGACCGTCCTCACAATGATTTTCGGTCTGTTGCCCCTGATGTTCTCGACAGGTGCGGGTGCCAACGGTAACAGCTCTCTCGGTACGGGCGTTATCGGCGGTATGATAATCGGTACACTCGCGCTTCTCTTCGTGGTTCCGATATTCTATATTGTCTTCGAGTATTTGCAGGAGAAACTTCGCGGTCCGATGCATGTCGATGCCGATATGCAGGTGCAGGTAGAGATGGCAAGAAACGAGTCTGAAAGAGTGGCTCTCGATGACAAAGACATAAAATAACGAAAGAACGATTGTGTGATGAAAAAAATGATAATACCTATGGCCGCCACCCTTCTTTTGGGAGGGTGCGGCATATACAGCCGATATACACCGGTGGATAGTGTTCCCGACAATCTGTACGGAGACAGTGTCGAGATGAGTGTCGATACTGTCAGCATAGGCGATACGGACTGGCACGAGATTTTCACCGACCCTTATCTTCAGACCCTCATAGAACGCGGATTGGAGAACAATACCGATTACGCGTCCGCACAGTTGAGGGTAGAGGAGGCGCAGGCAACTCTCCTTTCGTCAAAGCTTGCGTTTTTGCCCTCTTTTGCAATCGCCCCTCAGGGTGGTGTTAGCGGAATGTCGGGCGGTGACAAGGCTACATGGACCTATCAGCTGCCTGTCACGGCAAGTTGGGAGCTTGACATATTCGGACGTATGCGTAACGCCAAAAAACAGTCTCAGGCACTCTATGCCCAGAGTCTCGACTATAAACAGGCGGTGCGTACGCAGTTGATAGCAAACATTGCCAACACATACTATACGCTTTTGATGTTGGACGAGCAGCTCGAAATCTCAAAACAGACTGAAGAGGCATGGAAAGAGACAATAGCGTCCGCACGTGCCCTTATGGATGCTGGACAGTACGACGAGGCTGCCGTATCACAGATGGAAGCTACTTATTACAGCGTACAGACTTCTGTTCTCGACCTTCAGGAGCAGATTATCACTACACAAAACACATTGTCGTTGCTTCTTGCCGAGACTCCGAGAACATATGAGCGGGGAACGCTCGCGGAACAGACCATGCCCGAAGATTTATCTGTCGGCATACCAATCCGCATGCTCTCGGCTCGTCCCGATGTGCGTTCTGCTGAACACGCTCTCGAAGCCGCTTTCTATGCCACCAATCAGGCTCGCTCAAACTTCTATCCGTCGATAGTGTTGAGCGGCAGTGCAGGTTGGGTTAACGAAGTGGGTTCCATGATTGTAAATCCTGCCAAATTTGTCGCTTCGGCGATAGGTTCGCTGACGCTTCCCCTCTTTAACAGAGGTCAGAACATCGCCAACCTCAAGATAACCAAAGCACAGCAGGAAGAGGCACGTCTGGCTTTTGAACAGACGCTGCTCAACGCAGGAGTGGAGGTGAACGACGCTCTGACATCCTATCAGACCGCACGCAACAAAACCGAACTTTATGACAAGCAGGTTACCTCGTTGCAGAAGGCTCTTAAAAGCACTACATTGTTAATGGAGTACGGTAACCGCACCTATCTCGAGGTGTTGACCGCACGACAGACGCTTCTGTCTGCCGAATTGTCAAGAACGGCAAACCGTTTTGCCGAGATACAGAGTGTTGTGACACTCTACCAGGCATTAGGCGGCGGACAGGAAAAATAGCGGAGACACTTCCGACAACAATCACCCGTTTCGCTATGTCGAATAGTCGTGGTGCGGTATGACGCGACTGAAAACGGGTAGATTATCGGACTTGTAAGCTGTTATGTAAAAATAAAACGGGAGAGTGGCGCTGCAGACGGAGTTTTTTCTCATTGTTATCATACCGCCCCGTATCGTTCTTCGTTCGACATAGCCCTCTCCCGTGTTTTTGGGATATTTTGTCAGACGCATTGCGTCACGACAACCAAATAATGAAACAACGATGACTTTTGTGACACAATGGTCATCGTTGTTTTTTTATTGCCTGTCCGGCAATACGATTTTATTACGGAATATTGCACGTGATTATTGTGTACAGGCATAAAAACAAAAAACATCCGCAAAAATTATTTTGCGGATGTTTCCTTTTTGTGATCCAGCTGGGGCTCGAACCCAGGACCCCAACATTAAAAGTGTTGTGCTCTACCTGCTGAGCTACTGAATCGTTGTACGGAATTTGTTCTTCCGCCCGTACATTGCGGAGTAGTGATCCAGCTGGGGCTCGAACCCAGGACCCCAACATTAAAAGTGTTGTGCTCTACCTGCTGAGCTACTGAATCGTTGTACGGAATTTATTCTTCCGCCCGTACATCGCGGAGAAGTGATTCAGCTGGGGCTCGAACCCAGGACCCCAACATTAAGAGTGTCGTGCTCTACCAGCTGAGCTACTGAATCATCTTTTTCTTTGCGAGTGCAAAAATATGACAAAAAAACAGCTTATCCAAATAAAAATGACAAAAAAATGAAAATTTTAGCGATTTTTTATGGAAGTGGTTGTTTTATAGTGTGTTGCATTTATGTCTAAAAATCACGTTTTGTGGCGTTATCCTTTTTGTTGTGTAAAACAATAAATTATTTCGAGCAAAGAGAGTATTATTTGTTATTTTTGTACACTTGAAAATTAGCCTGCAATTTATGTGCTACTTTTATTTATGTGCGTAGATATTCTCGTGATATAGGTAAAGGTACGGTTTTATATGCGGGTCTAAATGTTTTTTTATGAAGAAAACGAATATTTTTACGGTTCTTGTCCTTTTTTGTTCGCTGTTCGGATTTTTGTCATGCACAAAACATTATGCAGACGGTGATGGTGGTATCAAACCGTCTGATGACCCAGTATTTATTTACGACAAAGAGATTATTGCCGGGGAACCGTTTTTTTTGAGTGTATCCGAAGTAATTGAAAATCCGATTGTGAGGTTTGACGGTACGCAGATGTCTTTGTCTGTGGATGAGTCGACTTCGCAAAACGGAAAGTCTAATATATATATATCGGTACCTGAAGATTACAGAGGGGATTATTCATTTACTCTCACGGGCAGACGCGGTAATTCGGCAGCCGATACGACTTTTAATCTTGGAACAGTAACCGTTTTTGAAATGGTTGCTTCTGAAAATTTGAGGGCGGGTCGTCCCCATTTCGCCGATTTGGATGACGCCGTGTTGCTGGTGGAGGCGTTTGATTCACAAAAGGGTAGAGAGGAGTCTTTCGGAATGAAGTTGACTAAAGGAACAGGACTCGACTCACTGAAATGTACCGATGGCGGTCATGAAGAGTTGCCGACAGCCACTTTGCGTGCCTTCAAAACTATATCTGCTTATTATTCGTTCGCATGGTTGCACTATGCCACCAGAATCGATACTATATATTCCCGTTCTGACGGTTTTGTGGCTCACCAGCAGTTGGTGAAAGACGCCTATCCCGTATTGGTGCGTTCGTCTGACGGTTTTCTGATTCCTCTTAACGAATCGGCAGGAGACATATTCGGTGAGGACGAACATGCGGTCCAATTCAGATGCGAGAGCGAGAATACCTTTTTCTTCATGCCGTCAAAAGAGTCGCCCGATGGCGTCGCAGGCGTTCCCATATATCGCTTTGATATTGACAGGGCTTTGTTGGACAACAGTTTAACGGAAGGTCTCAATGAAGACGGTTATCTCGAACTTGCCCGTCTCGGCGTAAAGGTGACCAGAGTATTTGACGGCTCGACAACTGTGGCTGTCGCCGACAAATACAGCCCCATAAGATGGTGTGTCAGCGGGAATAATGTATTGCTTAACGAAAATGAAATTCTTGTTGATGGAGTGGTGCGACAGATTGAGCGTGTGGCAGGGCAGTCGGATTCTTTTATAGGAACACCTGCGATTGTAGTTGCTCCTGACGGCGATTTCATGGCTATAATAAATACCGCTTCAGGGCTTTATGTTCACAGACTTGTCAAAAACGGAGAGACATGGAGCTGGCAGATAGATTCTCCCGAACTCGACCTCGGCGGACATTGGAACATAACGGAAGCTTTTGTGGAGGGCGATGCAACCTTGGTCGGAAACGGACGTTACTATAAATGGAACACTCTCGGAGAACTGGTGTCGTCGGATTTTTATTATTTCAACGAACTTTATTTCCCGTGCGACAACTATTATCCCCATAATGAACATTACGTCTATTCAACTCGTTACGACGATGTCCTGCAACGGGCAAAACCCGAGTCGCTGGGAGTGCGCGAGAGCATATATTTCAGTGTAGGCGGTAAAATAGTCGATTTTTCTGTAATGAATGATGTCGTTGTGGTTTCGGTTGAAGGAAATCGTTTCTGTATCGTTGAAAACGGAGAGCAGGGTGATATTTTCGGAAGCGACAAATATGAAATTACGGAATACACTGCCCGCATAAAATAACCAGAACTGGTCTAAACGTTCCTGACAGACCGCATTAGATACGGAGGTCGGCTGTATGTGCCGCACTCGTGTTTTGACCTTATTTTATAAAAGATGTGTTTTGTGTTGTAATCTTACCAAATAAATATTACCTTTGCACCGCAACAGGATGCCCGAATGGTGGAATTGGTAGACACGCCGGACTTAAAATCCTGTGACCCTTTCGGTCGTGCGGGTTCAAGTCCCGCTTCGGGTACGGTAAAGAGAGTGTGATTGTTATCGGTAATCACGCTCTCTTTTTTATTGTACGTCCGTAAACAGCCTAACCCTGACCCGATAATCGGCTTTATTGAAAAGTGGTTGCGAAAAATCTCCCGACAGAGAGTGTAAAAAAACGAAAATTAAATTTGTTATTCGGCAAACAAAAGTTAAATTTGCAAATCATTTTTGATATTTTACCAAAGATAAACAATAATCAGATTTTCAGTATGTCGAAAGTAATCCATTTGAAAAAAGGGCTCGACATCAACCTGCAAGGCGTTGCGGAAAAGATTTTGACCGCAGCTCCCTTGGCACAGGAGTATGCTCTCACACCTGACGATTATATCGGTGTGATACCCAAACTTCTTGTGAAAGTTGATGACGCAGTTAAAGCGGGAACACCGCTGTTCTTCGACAAAAAGCACCCCGAAGTGCTTTTTACTTCGCCCATAAGCGGCGTGGTTACGGCAATCAATCGAGGAGAGAAGCGTAAGATTCTCAACATCGTGATTCGTCCGAGCGAGGAACGCGAATATGAAGAGTTCAATCCGTCAAAGCCTGAAGAGCTGACCGCCGAGTCACTCAAAGAGCTGATGCTCAAATCAGGTCTTTGGCCTTTTGTCATTCAGCGTCCTTATGGTATAATCGCAGACCCGAAAGACACTCCCCGTGATATTTTCGTGTCGGGATTCGATTCAGCGCCTTTGGCTGCCGATTTCGATTTCATACTCCAGAACACAGGCGATGATTTTGCCATAGGTATAGAGGCGATTAAAAAGCTTACTACCGGTAAGGTTTATTTGGGCTTGAGCGATGAGTCTCACTCTAAAGTTTTCTCAAAACTCGAAGGCGTTGTTGAAGAAAACACATTCACAGGTCCTCATCCCGCCGGTAACGTAGGTGTTCAGATTCATCACATCGCTCCTATTAATAAAGGTGAGGTTGTTTGGACAATGGATGTCTATTCTCTCATCTTCCTTGGCCGTCTGCTCAGAACAGGCAAGCTCGACATGTCAAAAGTGATTGCTTTGGCAGGTTCTTGCGTGGAAAAACCGCGTTACTATCGCATAATCTCAGGTGCGCGCGTCGATTCTATCCTCGAAAACGCCATAAAACCGCTTAAAGAGGGACAATCTGTCCGTGTAATCAGCGGTAACGTTCTGACAGGTAAAAAAATAGATAAGGAGACAGGTTTCATCACCAACTATGCCAACATGGTGACCGTCATTCCCGAAGGTGACCATTACGAGATGCTCGGCTGGATTGCTCCGCGTCTTGGCAAGTTCTCAATGTCACGTACCTATTTCAGCTGGCTCACTCCCAAGAAGAGCTACAATCTCGATACCAACCTGAACGGCGGACGTCGTGCGCTGGTTATGTCGGGTGAGTATGAAAAGGTGCTCCCGATGGACATCTATCCCGTCTATCTTGTAAAAGCCATCCTTGCGGGTGACATCGACAAGATGGAAAATCTCGGTATCTACGAGGTAATCGAGGAAGACCTCGCTCTGTGCGAATTTGTCTGCACCTCTAAAACAGAAGTTCAGAAAATCGTCAGAGACGGTATCACTCAAATGATAAAAGAGCTTAATTAATCCATTAATAGATTTTTTGATAATGTTACGAAAATATATCGATAAGATTAAGCCGCAGTTTGAGAAAGGAGGTCGCTTCGAAAAGCTCCATTCGACATTCGACGCTTTCGAGACATTCCTCTATGTTCCCAATACTGTGACAAAGTCGGGTAGTCACATCCGTGACGCCATCGAGCTTAAACGTACCATGTTCACCGTTGTTGTGGCGCTTATCCCCGCCCTCTTGTTCGGCATGTACAATGTCGGCTTGCAGCACTTCCGCGCGATGGGTATCCTCGACAGCACGGTTATGGAATGTTTCTGGTTCGGTTTTCTGAAAGTTCTTCCCATAATCATCGTGTCTTATGTTGTGGGTCTGGGCATTGAGTTCATCTTCGCGCAGGTTCGCGGACATGAGGTGAACGAGGGTTTCCTCGTGTCTGGTCTTCTCATACCGATGGTTATGCCCGTTGACGCACCCCTCTGGATGGTTGCCGTCTCTACCGCTTTCGCCGTTATTATCGGTAAAGAGGTGTTCGGCGGTACGGGTATGAACGTCTTTAACCCCGCGTTGCTCGCCCGCGCGTTCATGTTCTTTGCCTACACTCCCTATATCTCAGGTGAGAAAGTATGGGTGGCAGGTATGAATGCGGGTCAGACTCTCGACGGTTATTCAGGCGCGACTCCCCTTACGGAGATTGCGAACTCTCTTTCGGAGAAAGCAGCGAGCCTTAATATTAGCAGCACGGTCAGCGACTGGATTATAGGTACCATTCCCGGTTCTATCGGTGAGACATCGTTCATCGCCATAATGATAGGCGCGATAATTCTCCTTTTCACCGGTATCGCTTCATGGAGAATCATGCTCTCTGTGTTTGCGGGTGGTTATCTCATGGGCTTGTTCTTCAATATGCTCGGTCTGAACATCGTGATGGAGATGCCCGCTTACTATCACCTTCTTCTCGGTGGTTTCGCTTTCGGTGCGGTCTTTATGGCTACCGACCCCGTTACCTCGGCTCAGACAAACACAGGTAAATTCATATACGGTTTCCTCATCGGTGCGTTCGCCGTGCTGATTCGTGTGGTTAACCCCGGTTACCCCGAAGGCATGATGCTCTCGATTCTGTTTATGAACGCGATGGCGCCCATTATCGACCACTATGTAGTAGAGGCGAACATCCGTCGTAGAAACCGTCGTCTCAAAAAAGCAACCAAATAGGGAGGATAATATAATGAACAGACAGAGTAATACATATATAATCGGCTATTCGATTGTTCTTGTTGTAGTCGTGGCTGTGGTTCTCTCATTGGTGACACTTTCGTTGAGCTCTCGTCAGCAGAGCAACGTCGAAGTCGAAAAGATGAGCGACATTCTCGGTTCAGTGGGACTCTACAACGCCGAAGAGGCTGCCAAGGCTCCCAACAAGAACGATTATGTGAAATCAGAGTATGCAAAATACATCGTCGAGAGCTTCCTTGTTGACAGCGAGGGTAACAAAATCCCCAATTCTGAAAAAGAGGCTTTCGCCACATTGAACAACCTTAAAGCGGAATTCGCTAAAGACGCGAGTGAACGTAAACTTCCCGTTTTTGTCAGCAAAAACGACGAAGGCAGAATAAACTACATTCTTCCCGTTTACGGCGCAGGTCTTTGGGGTCCCATTTGGGGTTATATCTCTTTGGAACAGAACCTCGATACCATCAACGGCAGCGTTTTCGGTCACAAGGGTGAAACTCCGGGTCTCGGTGCGGAGATTGCCACTCCCGCGTTCCAGAAACAGTTTGTCGGCAAGACGCTCTTCAGCAACGGCGCTTTCGTGGGCATCAGCGTGACCAAAGGTGTCGGTTCTTCTGCCGGCAACTCTCATGCGGTTGACGCGATTTCAGGTGGTACGATTACTTCTCGTGCCGTAGAGTCTATGATTAAAACATGCGTGGGCGACTATGAGCCGTTCCTCGCTAAATACGGTGTAAAGTAGTAAAACGTTAAAACCATGAGTAATAAAGAGAAAGAGCCGATTTTCTCGGCTAAAAATATGAAGTTGCTCACAGGTCCGCTGGGCTCGAGCAACCCCATTACGGTTCAGATACTCGGTATCTGTTCCGCGTTGGCTGTGACTGCCAAACTGCAGCCCGCTTTCGTGATGGCGCTCTCGGTGACTGTCGTTACCGCTTTTTCCAATCTGATACTCTCAATGTTGCGTAAGACGATTCCCTCGCGTATCCGTATCATCGTTCAGCTGGTGGTGGTTGCCGCGTTGGTGATTCTCGTTGACCAGATATTGAAAGCCTTTGTTTATGACGTCAGCAAACAGCTCTCTGTGTTTGTAGGCCTTATCATTACAAACTGTATCGTGATGGGTCGTATCGAAGCTTTCGCGCTCGGTAACAAACCGTGGCCCTCATTCCTCGACGGTATAGGCAACGGTCTGGGATACGGCATGATTCTGGTGATACTCGGTTTCTTCCGTGAGTTGCTCGGTGCGGGAACCGTTTGGGGTTACAGAGTGATTCCCGAAAGTTTCTACGCGCACGGTTATGCCAACAACAGCCTCATGCTTCTGCCTCCGATGGCTCTTATCTGCGTGGGTATAATTATATGGATACATCGTTCACGTAACAGAAGCCTTTGCGAATAATAAGGAGAATAAGATATGGAAAATATACTTAGCATATTTGTAAGGTCGATATTCATCGACAACATGGTCTTCGCCTTCTTCTTCGGCATGTGTTCTTACATCGCCGTTTCGAAGCAGGTAAAGACGGCAATGGGTCTCGGTTTGGCCGTTACTTTCGTGATGCTCGTGACGGTTCCCGTGAACTACATCCTCAATAAGTATGTCCTGTCGGCGGGAGCTCTCTCATGGCTCGGCGAGCAGTACGCGAACGTGGACCTGAGCTTTTTGAGCCTTATCGTCTTCATCGCCGTTGTGGCGTCAATCGTGCAGATTGTGGAGATGATTGTGGAAAAATTCGCTCCCACGCTTTATAGTCAGCTCGGTATCTTCCTGCCTTTGATTGCCGTTAACTGCGCCATCCTCGGTGGTTCGCTCTTCATGCAGGAGCGTAACTACGCCAACATCGGTGAGGCTACGGCTTTCGCTTTCGGTTCGGGTATCGGTTGGTGGCTCGCGATTGTGGCAATGGCTGCAATCCGTGAGAAAATCACCTATTCGCAGGTGCCCGCTCCTTTGAGAGGCGTAGGTATTACCTTTATTCTGACAGGTCTTATGGGTCTGGCGTTCATGTCTTTCATGGGTATTCAGCTCTAAAAGTTAAACCGATAACATTAAAAAGAAATGGACTATAGTTCAATAATAATTTCGGTCGTAGCCTTTCTAATTGTGATATTGGTGCTCGTGGCTCTTCTTCTTTTCGCCAAAAAGAAGCTGATGCCCTCGGGTAATGTTACGATCTCGATAAACGACGGCGAAAAGGAGCTGACATGTGAGCCGGGCGGTTCACTGCTCTCGACCCTCGCCAACAACAACATCTTCCTTCCCTCTGCCTGCGGTGGAGGCGGCTCTTGCGGTATGTGCAAATGCCAGGTGCTCGAAGGCGGCGGAGACATCCTCCCCACTGAGGTCAACTTCTTCACCCGCAAGCAGCAGAAAGAGAAATGGCGTCTCGGTTGCCAGGTGAAAGTCAAGGAGAACCTCAAGATAAAAGTTCCCGAAGCTGTACTCGGCGTGAAGAAATGGGAGTGCGAGGTGGTTTCAAACAACAACGTCGCAACTTTCATCAAAGAATTTGTGGTTAAACTTCCCGAAGGCGAACACCTTAAATTCCGTTCGGGCGGTTACATTCAGATTGACGTTCCCAAGTATGACGAAATCAAATTCTCTGATTTCGACATCAATCCCGAGTTCCGTGAGGATTGGGACAAGATGAACATGTGGAATCTTGTTACCAAGAACCCCGAACCCACATTCCGTGCTTACTCTATGGCGAACCATCCTGCGGAGGGCAACATCATCATGCTCAACATCCGTATAGCGACTCCGCCTTGGGACCGTGCGGCAGGAACATTCAAGAATGTCAACCCCGGTATCTGCTCTTCATACATCTATTCTCTCAAACCGGGTGATAAGATCACCATTTCAGGTCCTTATGGCGAGTTCTTCGTGAAAGACACTCCCAACGAAAAGATGTTCATCGGTGGTGGTGCGGGTATGGCGCCCATGCGTTCACATATCTTCCACCTCTTCCACACTCTCCACACCAGAGACAAGAAAGTTACATTCTGGTATGGCGCACGTTCTCGTCGCGAAATCTTCTACGAAGATCAGTTCGAGGATATCGAAAAGAACTACGACAACTTCAAGTTTACAATCGCTCTTTCAGAGCCTAAACCTGAAGATAACTGGACAGGTCCCGTCGGCTTCATCCATAACGTGATTTACGAGAACTATCTCAAGAATCATGAGGCTCCCGAAGACATCGAATACTACCTCTGCGGTCCTCCCATGATGACCGCGGCGGCAACAAAGATGCTCGACGAACTCGGCGTACCGCCTGAAAATATCATGTACGACAACTTCGGCGCATAATGCACTGAATATGTTAATAAAAAGCGACTCTTGTAGTGATACGGGAGTCGCTTTTTTATTTCACTTTACGGATAATCTAATCTATTTTATCATTTTAAATCATTTACAGACAGGTTAGCAAGCATACCCCGTCTATTTTTATTTAAATTTTACATTACACTTTACATTAATACGTTACATTAATACGTTACATTAATTACTACTTACAATTATTTGATTATTTATATTGCTTCCTTAGTCATTTGCATTATTTACTTATATGTTTCTTTATTTGCTTCTGTTTATATCTATTTATTCGCTTTTGTATAAAATATGTTCATTAATATCAGATAAGACACAAAGCATAATGTTATGTAATTTATTACAATGATGATGAGGGTAGTGTAGAAACACAAAAAACGGCTCAAAACTATTTTTGAGCCGTTTTTTATAGTGCTTTATAATAGATTTATTCTTCGGTGGTTTTAGCTTTTTTGCCGCCTTTTTTAGCGGGTTTGCTTTCCGTTTCGGCAGTTTCGGCTGTTTCAGCTGCTTTTTCTGCGTCTGCATCTTCTTCGATTTCGATAAATTTGTTCATGCCCACGCCGACGAGAATATTATACCATGAAAAGAGTTTTTTCATGTCAGAGAGTCTTACGCGGTCTGTGTCATAGTCGGGCACGTACGATTTCATCGCGGCTTTTATGTTTTCATCGGTGTCTTTATGGCTGCAGCACTCTTTTCCGTCTGTTTTTTCGCTTATGAGTGTAAAAACACGTCCGAGGGGCATGTCTTCGCCTACGGTGAAGATCGCTATGTCGTTGAGCGAGCTGACTTTGGCATTGCCTGAAACAATCATTCGTTTTGAATCCGCGAGTGATTCCACGATTATGCCGCCGCGAGACTGGGCAACAAATCTATACAAGCCGGGTTGTCCCGAAATGGCCAAAATTTCTGCTAATTTCATATCCTTAAAATTGATGTTTTTTCATTTGCAGGGCAAATATAATAACTTTTTATAAAAAAAGGCAACAATATTTCCCGTTACAGAACTGTCAGATTCCAAAAAACACTATCTTTGTCTGATATATAGAGGCTCGCAGGTGTATTTGAGAGCCATGAAAAGGGTAGAACCACGTGTTTTGAAAGAGTTGCTGTATCGGAAACGGTTCGCGGACGAATGTTTGACACAAACACTATTTTAAATATCAATATGAGAAAAATTTTCCTTTTGTTACCGGTGCTTTGTGCTTTGGCATCATGTCAGGGCGTTAAGGACACCGATTACTCCCGAGTGGAGATAGACAAAGGGTGGCAGTTCAGCCGCGTCGGAAGCGACGAATGGTATCCCGCCACCGTTCCCGGGGTGGTGCATACCGACCTTTTGGCGAATAAACTTATCGAGGACCCTTATTATTCCACAAACGAGAGCAAGTTGCAGTGGATAGAGAACGAACAGTGGGACTATAAGACGACTTTCGTGCCGACAGACGCACAGCTGTCTGCAAACCAGCTTGTCATTGACTTCAAGGGTCTGGATACTTACGCCGAAGTATATCTGAACGATTCGCTCATTCTTGAGGCGGACAATATGTTCGTAGAGTGGCGGGTTCCCGTGAAGGGTATCGTAAAAGAGGGTGCCAACGAGTTGAGAGTTCGCTTTTTGTCAGCCTATAAGGAGGGTATTGAGTTTGCGAAGAAATATCCGAAACTCCCTGCCGACAATGACAAGGGTGTGGATTACAAGACAAGCGTTTTCACCCGTAAGGCGCAGTATCACTACGGTTGGGACTGGGGACCCCGTTTTGTGACCGCGGGTATATGGAAACCCGTATATCTGGAGTCTTATAACGACGCGGTGGTGGACAACATCCACTACATCCAGAAGTCTCAGTCACCCGAAAAAGCTGATTTTGTTGCCGTGGTGACAATAAACAGCCTCAACGACTGCTCGGGTACCATGACGATAACCGACGAAAAAGGCGGTGTTTACGGAACGATAAACGTATCCTTGAAGAAAGGCGAGAATAAGGCGGAAGTACCTTTCGTGATAAATAATCCCGAATATTGGTGGCCAAACGGAATGGGTAAGGGACTCCCCAAACTTTATCCCGTAACAGCGACTCTCGATGTGAACGGTCATAAGGCATGGGAAGAGAGTACAAAGATAGGTGTCAGAACCGTTAAGCTCGTAAGAGAGCGCGACTCTATCGGTGAGAGCTTCCTCTTCGAGGTCAACGGTGAGCCTCTCTTTATGAAAGGCGCAAACCTTATACCGCAGGATGTATTCCTCCCCGAAGTGACTGCCGAAAGATATCGCCGTATGGTTGAGATTGCCCGCGAATCCAACATGAATATGTTGAGAATATGGGGTGGCGGTATCTATGAGAGCGACGATTTCTACAATGCCTGCGACAGCCTCGGCATACTCGTATGGCAGGATTTCCCGTTTGCCTGCGCGTTCTATCCGTGGGACGAGACTTTCTATAACAGCGTCCGCCTCGAAGCCCGTCAGAACATACGCCGTTTGAGAAACCATCCCTCTTTGGCTATATGGTGCGGTAACAATGAAATCGACGAGGCTTGGCACAGATGGGGTTACAAGGAGGATAAGGTGAACTATCCGTGGACGGAACAGGAACTTGCCGATATACGTAAAGGTATCGACGACCTCTTCTTCGATACGGTAATCCCCGGAGTATTGGCGCAGGAGGACACGACACGTGCCTATCATCCCTCTTCACCTCTCTTCGGCTGGGGCGACCCCCGTTCGCAGACATGGGGTGATGTACACTATTGGGGCGTATTCCATGGCGAAGAGCCTTTCTCTGTTTACAAGGAGAAACCCGGTCGTTTCTCTAACGAATACGGTCATCAGTCGCCAGCCAACTATCAGACATGGCGCAAATGGCTCACCGACGAGGATTTGAATTATACTTACAGCTTCTATTACGAGCCGCTCACCGACTCGTCACTCTATAAAGAACCCAAAGACGATGCTTTTGCCGTACATCAGAAAAATCCGAAAGGCTATCGTGTGATACGTCAGTATATGGAACGTGAAGTACCGGTAATTACTGACGATGTGGCAACATATGTCTATCTGGCACAGCTCGTTCAGGCGGACGGTATCAGAATCGCTATGGAGGGACACCGTCAGAACAGACCCTTCACAATGGGTAGCATCTATTGGCAGATAAACGACTGCTGGCCCGTGACTTCATGGTCGAGCATGGACTATCCGTTCGGTTACAAGGCGTTGCAGTATTTCGCAAAAGAGAGCTTCGCTCCGACAATCTTCTCGTTCGACAAGGAGGAGGCAAGCGGACGCGTAGAGCTTTGGGGTCTCAACGACAGACTCGAAAGCCGTAAAGGTGAGTATCGTCTCACGCTCATGACTCTCGACGGAGACACTCTCTCGACAAGCGAGCACAAGTGTGAGATTCCCGCCAATGCTTCAATAAAACTTTTCGACGAGGCAATCGACACGGTACTCAACGGAGCAGACCCCAAAAAGGTTGTTCTGGTGTGTGACGGTGTTATTGAGGACGAGCCGTGCAGAAAACTCTTCTTCTTCCTGCCGTATAAAGATATAGATTGGCCCGAAGCCGATATTGAAATTGTTTCGATAGAGAAGGGCAATGACAGACAGACGGTCACTTTGAAGGCGGGAAATGTTGTTAAAGCCGTATTGCTTGAAACCAAGCAGGAGCAGATAGACAACGCTTCTGACGCTTATTTCGATATGTTGCCGGGTGAGGTTAAGAGTGTCGATTTACACTTTGTGAACAATAATTCGACTGTCGATTATAAAACCACAAACCTTAACGACATCATCGCGAAATATAAAAAGACTCATACGCCCGACTCTTTGGGGATGACAAAATAAAATCTGTAAATTAAAAACAATAAAATAGGATTTGACAAAAATGAAAATCACAAAATTAGTTTCGTCATTCGGCAGATTGTTGTTTGTCTTCGCATGTTCATTCATGTTGCTTGCCGTTACATCATGCGACAAGGAAGAGGAGACCATGAATGCTTACAACATGGGCTTCACTCAATATTCAAGCAGCGACATGGATGCGATTGTCGATATGGCAAAAATTGAAAAAGTGTTCAAGGAGAAATTGGGTGTTACCGAAAACACATTTTTCCTTTCAGGTAACACGGAAGAGTGTGACAGAGACGTGATTTATGATTGCCAGCAGGCAGAAGAGGCATTGAAAGGCAATCAGTGGAATTCGTCTTTCACGTTCGAGGTGCAGAACGTGACCACCGAGACGGTAATTTACACTTATAAAAACTAATTTGTCATTTACCGTAATAAAAAAGAGCCCGATTCATCATCGGGCTCTTTTTTATTTTATATTTTACGTCATTTAAAGGTTACGTTATCACGTTGAATGAACGTTATTTAATCCATTTTATCTTGTTCATGTTGCGCGGTTTGGCTTCGGGTGCCTGATCGGGGTAACCTATCGCTATCGCAAACAACAAATTATGAGTGTCGGGCAGCTCAAGCTGTTTATAAAGTTCTGATGCCTCGGGCAGGGTGAGGAAACGGCATATTCCGCCGAGACAGCATGTGCCGAGCCCGAGTGATTGAGCCGCCAACATTACGTTACCGCCGAAAAGACCGCAATCGACCTGTGACAGAGAGTAGTTTTTGTCGTACGCCACGAACATTATCACGGGTGCGCCATAGGTAGCGTGACGTTCGGGCATACCGTTCTTTTTAGAGTAGTCCTGATAGAGCGAGTCCATGCGGGCGATGAATTTCGGGTCTTCAACGACTCTGACCTCCCATGATTCGAGAGCCATGCCGTTGGGAGCGTAAACACCGCATTCGACGAGGCGTTTCAGCTTCTCCTGCTCGACAGCCTGCGGTTTGTAAACGCGGATGCTGCGACGCGCCATAATTGTTTCTATCACTTCATTGTTTAAAGAATCGGCGGTTGCCGTCGCGCTATTGCTGCCGTTGTCCGTACCACTTGAACAGCCGCACAATATGGTTGCGCCGACTGCCATCAGCAAATTATGAAAACTTCTCATTTTTGTGTGTTTTAATGATTTACCGTGTGTGAAATTACGATAACTTTTATCGGAAAGTCATCATAACAAAAATATGAAAATTTTTCGTCGCACGCAAAGTCCTATTCTTAATCTGTTTTTATTACCTTTACGGCATGAAACGATTTTTTACACTTTTGGCGGCTCTCGTCTGCTCGACGACGGTTGCTTTCTGCGCCGAACACGGGGCGCTTCATTACGGTGACGACATTGTATGCGGTGCCGAGCGTACGGAAGAGTATATTCCTTTGCTCGAAGGGCGTCGTGTGGGTATATTGACCAACAGAAGCGGAATGTGCAAAGGTGTGCATCTTGTTGATACGCTTCTTTCGCGTGGCATCGATATCCGTTATATTTTTGCCCCTGAACACGGATTCCGTGGCGATGTGTCGGCGGGTGAGCAGGTGGCGGACGGATATGACCCCAAAAGCGGACTGCCTGTCATATCGCTTTATGGACGTACAAAAGCTCCCGCGGACTCGATACTGAACAAACTCGACGTCGTTGTTTTCGACCTTCAGGATGTGGGATTGAGGTATTATACATACCTCTCGACGCTTCATTATCTGCTTGAGGCGGCGGCGCGTACACATACCGAAGTAGTGATACTCGACCGCCCGAATCCCAACGGATTCTATGTTGACGGTCCTATACTCGACATGAAGCACCGTTCGTTTGTCGGTGTCTATCCCGTGCCTGTCGTTCACGGCATGACACTCGGAGAACTTGCCTGCATGGCGATAGGCGAGGGGTGGGTGAAAGACGGCGACATCTCTCTGGTGAGCGTCATTCGCGTGAAAGGGTATGACCACAACACCCTCTATAATGTACCGATTCCCCCGTCACCCAATCTGCCCGACATGACGAGCATATATCTCTATCCGTCATTGTGTTATTTCGAATCGACACCCGTGAGCGTGGGGCGTGGTACCGATATGCCGTTTAAGATATACGGTCATCCCGCCATGAAAAACAGAAACTTCACTTTTACGCCTAAAAGCAGAAGTTACGCGCTCAACCCGCCGTGCAAAGACAAACTCTGTTATGGGGTACGTCTGGATAACATCCCCCTTGACGGACTTCTAGGTATGGGCATAAACCTCGAATATGTGATAGACGCATATAATGACCTGAAACTCGGCGACAAGTTTTTTAACAATGCTTTTGAACGACTTATCGGCGTCGATTATGTCAGAGAGATGATAAAAAGCGGTTATTCGGCTTCACAGATAGAGGCTCGCTGGAAGGACGATGTCGAAAAATTCAAAACTCTCAGGGCTAAATACTTTCTTTATGAGGAATAAACGCATTTTATACGCGTCAGTTTAAAGAATAAGTAAAATACATTTCCGTTTTGAAAAACAGACCCGAAAAAGATGTCACGGGACGACACGCCTCCGCCTCTGACAACAAAAATAAAAAATTAGTCTTCGACGTCAAGACCCCCGACACTCTGATGCCGTTTCTTCTCTCCGTATGCAAGGGTAAAAGCCGCACCACGGTCAAAAGTTACCTCGCGCATCGTCAGGTAAGCGTGAACGGAGTTCCCGTCACCCGTTTCGACACGCAGTTAAAAGAGGGTGACGTAGTTGAGATAGTGCAGGGGCATGTCGAAAAGCCTTTTGTCAACAGAATGTTGCGCATAGTCTATGAAGACGACTATCTGCTCGTGGTTGACAAGCGCAACGGTTTGTTGTCGATGGCGACAGACCGCGAAAGGGTAAAGACCGCCTATTATATTTTGAGTGAATATCTGAAATCAAAAGATCGTTCTGCTCGAATCTTCATTGTTCATCGTCTCGACAGGGAAACATCGGGCTTGATGTTGTTTGCCAAAAGCATGGAGGTACAGCACAAGCTCCAGAAAAACTGGGAAGAGTGTGTATTGGAGCGCAAATACACCGCCGTTGTAAGTCCTCCTCTCAAAAAAGAACATGGTCGCATAGAGTCATATCTCGCTCAAAACAAAGCCTTTCAGGTTTACACAACAAATGACCCCGAAGAAGGTGAACTTGCCATAACCGATTTTGAGCGCATCAAGAGCAATGACCGTTATTCCATGGTCGAATGTTCCCTCGAAACGGGCAAAAAGAATCAGATAAGGGTACACATGAAAGAGTGCGGTTCGCCTATCATCGGCGACAAGCGTTACGGAGGCATTCCCTCTCCGATAGGTCGCGTCGCCCTCCACGCCCGCATCCTCCGCTTCATCCACCCCGTAACAGGCCGCGAACTCTCCTTCGACACAGGCGTACCCGCCTTGTTTGAAAGCCTTTTCAGATAGAATCAGACCTGTAAAACAAGAGGTTTATAAAAATATGAGCTATATTTTTATAAACCTCTTGTTTTACAGGTCTGATTCTATCTGAAAAGGCTTTCAAACAAGGCGGAACGGAATTCTCCGAGGGCGCTCCCGCGGGGGTCTGCCGACGGCGTTACTTTGTCCCTCGGGGGCACAGCCCCTTTTGACCATGTCATACTCATTTGGCTCATTACCTTTTACGAAGTCGGAATCTAACCGTTTATAGCCTTATGTGTCGTCTTGTTTGCGATTGGTTAATTAGTTAAAATAACATGAGACCGTAATAATAAAAATACGGCTGATAATTAGCTTTTTGAAACTATTGACCATTGGTTGATAATTATTAAATCATAATTAATAACTAATAACTAATAACTAATAATTCATAATTAATAATTAATAATTGGAAGGACAAATAGTAATAATAAAATTGCTAATTGTAAGGTGTTGTGTGATAGTGTTTTGTAGTTTGTTGTTTTGTCGAGGTTTAATAAAAATGCGACTCTTTTTTGCATAATAAAAATTTATTCATATCTTTGCACCGCAAACAAGGCAAGATGGTCCGTTCGTCTAGGGGTTAGGACTCAAGATTTTCATTCTTGCAACAGGGGTTCGATTCCCCTACGGACTACTAAAAATAAAAAAGCGACTAAACTTCGGTTAGTCGCTTTTTCTTTTATGTTAAAAAGACTTTACAATCTTTTCAATACTTCGTTGTATTCTGTTTCGATATCCTTGAATATATCTTCGACGCTCTCGGCTTTTTCAATGAGCGTGGCGCACTGACCTATTTCGAGCATGCCCTCGGTGAGGTTACCCTCAAAGATGCCTAATTTGGATTTTTTCGCGCCCACAATCTCTTTAAGTTCCTCTTGTGACGCGCCACGGTCTATTGCGGCGGCTATACGCTCGTAAAGGTCGTTTTTGACCATTCTTATGTTGCCCATGTTTTTGAGCGTAAGCATTGTTCCGCCTTCCGCGAGGGCACGACATCTGTTTTTGAACTCCTCGGAAGCCGACGACTCTTTAGACAGAGCGAAACGTGTTCCTATCTGTACACCTTCCGCACCCAACGCCATGGCGGCGACAACCTGTGCGCCTGTGGCAATGCCTCCAGCCGCAATAACGGGTATCTTAACCGCCTTGCATACCGCCGGTATCAGTACCATTGTCGTGGTCTCGTCCTTACCGTTGTGACCGCCTGCCTCGAATCCCTCCGCGACAATGGCGTCAACACCCGCCGCCTCCGCTTTGATGGCGAATTTAGTGCTTGAGACGACATGTACCACCTTGATGCCCGCCTCTTTGAATCGTGGTGTCAATAAAGCTGGGTTACCTGCCGAGGTGAAGACAACGGGAACCTTGTGTTTTATTATTATCGAGACCACCTCGTCGAGTTGAGGGTAGAACATCGGCAGGTTTACGCCGAAAGGAGCAGACGTCTCAGCCTTGCACTTTACGATATGCTCTTCGAGAGTTTCGGGGTGCATCGACCCTGCGCCGATAAGCCCCAGACCTCCGCATTCCGAAACGCTCGAAGCGAGCCTGTGACCGCTGCACCAGACCATTCCTCCCGATATAATCGGTTTGTCTATGCCTAAAACGGCTGTTATTCTGTTACTTTTCATTTTTCATTGTTTTTTGTTGTGCAATATTAACGTTTTTTTGTTGTTTTTTCGCTTATATTTGACGATATTTGTAGTGAATATTTATTTGGGATATTTTAGAAAAAACAGAAAAGTAATTACAAGATGACACCGAAACTTAACGTTGCGATACTCGTTGGCGGCGATTCGCCCGAGTTCGGCGTGTCACTGAAAAGCGGCGCTTTTGTCGAATCGGTTCTCGACAAAGAACGATATGAGGCTTATAGCATCACGGTTAAAGGTAAA
This sequence comes from uncultured Alistipes sp., assembly GCA_949285535.1. Classification (GTDB taxonomy): domain Bacteria; phylum Bacteroidota; class Bacteroidia; order Bacteroidales; family Rikenellaceae; genus CASDZP01. The sequence continues at coordinate 92,036 of CASDZP010000002.1, read as the reverse complement.
GATTGGCTCTTCGATGACGGAGGCAGAAAAGTAAACGTCGATAAGAACGACTTTTCGATAACCCTCTCGGACGGCAGAAAAGTGGTGTTCAATTACGCGTTGATAATGATACACGGCACACCCGGCGAAAATGGTCTGTTGCAGTCCTATTTTGAGCTTATGAGAGTGCCTTATTCCACATGTTCACCTACGGCGAGTGCCGTTACATTCGATAAGATATTGAGCAAACGTGCTCTTTCGGCGTGCAGGCACGTGGCTATGGCAAAAGATGTCAGAGTCAACAAGGGCGATGAGATAGACGCGGAGGCTATAATCGAAAAACTCTCACTTCCGCTGTTTGTGAAAGCGGCGCGTTCAGGCAGCAGTTTCGGTGTATATAAGATTAACAGCGCAGAGGAGCTTGTGCCCGCGATAAATAAATCTTTTGAGGAGAGCAGTGAGGTTCTTATCGAGGAGTTTATCGGTGGTACGGAGCTCAGTTGCGGTATCATGCGCAGGGGAGGCGAGTATATGCTTTTCCCTCCGACCGAGATAGTTCCCGAAAGCGAGTTTTTCGACTATGAGGCTAAATATGAGGGTAAGGTTCAGGAGATAACGCCCGCCCGCATATCTGAAAAGGCGCTCGTGAGACTCTACGAGAGCATGCAGGAGATTTATGAGGAGCTTGGGTTGCGTTCGCTTGTCAGGATAGACTTTATCGTGAGAGACGATGTTCCCTATTTCATCGAGATAAACACCGTTCCGGGAATGTCGCCGACAAGCCTTATCCCGCAACAGGCAAAAGCGATGGGGGTAGAGGCGAAAGAGCTTTTCAACATGATAATAGACGAAACGAAATAGATAAATCAAAACATAAAAGTCATGAGTTCAAATTACAAACTTGTAGCAGGCGGCGGTCTCAAACACGGGGTCGAACCTATTGACATCATAACCCGTTACGAACAGATTCCCACGCTCGTCTGCCCGACAGCCGAAGGCGGAGCGCATTATGTAGCCCGTCAGGTGGCAAAAGCCATTCAGGAGAAGGCGCTCAAAGGCGAAAAATTCGTTCTCGGCCTCTCTACGGGCAAATCACCCGTCGGAGTGTATCATGAACTTCTCAGAATGCATAAAGAGGAGTCGTTGAGCTTTAAAAACGTGATTGTTTTCAGCCTTGACGAGTTTTATCCCATAAGCGGAGACGAGACTCACAGCCGCAGTCTTTCAATGCGTGAGGTGTTGCTCAAAAATGTCGATATAGACCCGCAGAACATACATCTGCTCTCTGGTAATGTCGATATAGAGGAGGTTTCGGCTTACTGCCGCTCTTACGAGGAGAAGATAAACGAAGCGGGAGGTATCGATCTCATGCTTCTCGGTATCGGTACTGACGGTCAGGTCGGATTCAACGAACCCGGTACTTTCGCGAACACTAAAACACGTCTTGTCGCGCTCAGCAACAAGACACGCAAAGGTCTCTCAGAGGATTTGAACCTCGGCGACAATGTTCCGCAGAGAGCCATTACACTCGGTATCTCTACAATCATGAACGCCCGTCAGGTTATCATGTTCGCATGGAGCGAAGAGAAATCGAAAGCTCTCGAACGTGTTGTGGAAGGTCCGATTGACCCCTCTGTTCCCGCCAGCTTCATGCAGAGACATCCCAACGTTGAGTTTGTGGTGTCTGAAGACGTTGCGGTGGAACTGACACGTTTCAAAAAACCGTGGCTTGTTGGTACCTGCGAATGGACGGACAAATTCATCCGCAAGGCTGTAATTTGGCTTTGCGGTCAGGTTAACAAACCCATTCTCAAACTTACCTATCAGGATTACATCGACAACTCGCTGGGTCAGCTTCTCGACGAGGTGGGTGACTACTATACGGTAAATATCCGTGTGTTCAACGAGCTTCAGCACACTATCACGGGCTGGCCGGGCGGTAAACCCAATGCCGACGACTCGACTCGTCCCGAAAGAAGCACTCCCTATCCAAAACGAGTGCTCATATTCAGCCCGCACCCTGATGACGACGTAATCTCAATGGGTGGTACGTTCATCCGCCTCTCAGACCAGGGACATGACGTTCATGTGGCATACGAGACATCGGGTAACATCGCCGTTCATGACGACGTAGTGCTCCAGATTCTCGACACAGCCCGTCAGTGCGGTCTCGGTGACGAATACGACCGTGTAAAACAGCTCATAGACAGCAAGAAAAAAGGCGACAGAGAGCCGAAAGAGCTTTTGAAACTCAAAGGCGCGATACGTCGTGGCGAGGCTCGTGCGGCTGACCGTTTCATCGGTCTTGACGAGAACACTCATGTTCACTTCCTCAATCTTCCGTTCTATGAGACTGGTACCGTGAAGAAAAACGGTGTCGGTCAGGAGGATATAGACATCATCATCAAGCTGTTGCGTGACATCAAACCGCATCAGATATATGCCGCAGGTGACCTTTCAGACCCCCACGGTACACACCGTGTCTGCATCGAAGCCGTATTGGGCGCAATCAAACAGATTCAGTCTGACGAATGGTTGAAAGACTGCCGTTTGTGGCTCTATCGCGGCGCATGGCAGGAATGGGAGCTTGACATGGTCGATATGGCAGTGCCCTTGAGCCCCGACGAGGTTATCAGAAAACGTCACGCCATATATAGACACCTCTCACAGAAAGACATCGTTCCGTTCCCCGGTGACGACAAACGTGAATTCTGGCAGCGTGCCGAAGACCGTACACAGGCAACCGCCCGTGAATACAACAAGCTCGGTATGGCGGAATATGAGGCGATAGAGGTGTTCGTAAGATATGACATCTTCAAATAGGGCATAAAATAATTGCTCAGGACTGACGTCCGATGAAAATTTGAAATTTATCGAATTTTCATCGGACGTTTTATTTTTGCATGGTAGGGTAAAAGTATGGTGGACGCTGTTTTAGCCGTTGGTGTATGAAATTATATGGGTGGGTATTGTTTGGTGACAGATAGACAGATAAAAAAACAACTGTCGGAATTGTTTTTTATGAGATTTATTTCTGAAAATCAGTTTGAAAACGAATAACAGAGCCGATAATTTTATAAATTTGTAAGGATTAAGCATGAGACATCATGGAATCCATATATAGTTACTCTCTTTGCATCGCGTTGCCGTTGATGTTGTTTTTCGGCTTTTCTTTGTTGTTCTCGCCTACACCGAACAAAGCCATATATAATAATTATGTCAGGTCGCGTCGAATCATGGGGTTGGCAATATTGTTATTGGCTGCCAACTATTCGGTTCATTTCTTTTTTGAGATAAGGTTCAGGAGTGCCGATGCGGCTATCACGATGAATCTATCGACCTATTTTCTCTGTTATTGGCTGTTCAGCTCGGCGTTGACAACCTTATTGGACCGTTTTTACATCACAAAACGCAGGTTAAGGATACACATAGCCCTTTGGATAATCTTTTCAATTCTTTCGGGAGTCGTGTTGTTGGTTTTGCCGAAGGGACCGATACAGGAAACGGCGTTATTCGTCATGGCGGCGTGGCTGGTGTTCTACGGTCTTTTTCTGGCTCGCAGACTCATATTGGCATACCGCAGGGCTGTCAGGATTTTTAACGACACCCATTCGGATGACATAGGCGCGTATATCAAATGGATGTCTGTTTTCACCTATTGGGCGTTGATATTCGGGGTCGGCTGCGGTCTTCTCACTTTTCTGCCCGACGATTATGTCTTTATATGGATACTATTCTCAATTCCTTTCTATATCTATCTTTATCTGTGTTATCAGAATTATATGCTGTTTTATGAGCAGGTTGAGAATGCCATGGAGAGTGAAATCACTTCGGAGCGTGATATTCTGTGCGACATGAGCAATGAAGACCACGTAGATGACGAACCTCATGTAAACGACACTACTGTTTCCCGTACGGAGATTGAATTGAAGATAAAATCGTGGATAGAGGCAGACGGTTATGTACGTTCGGGGCTTACCATAAAAGAGTTGGCTGAGATACTTCATACCAACCGCACCTATATTTCGTCCTATATCAAATCCACTTATAACATGACGTTCCGCGACTGGATAACCGACCTGCGCATAAATTACGCGAAACGTATTCTTGTCGGGCATCCCGAACTGACAATCGCCGACATATCCGAGCGGTCAGGGTTTCAGTCGGCGAGTCATTTTATCAGATTGTTCAAGGAAAAAACGGATTGTTCTCCTGCAAAATGGAGAAAAACAGAGATTAAATAGCCGTATATTTGGATAATTGAGATAGTCTAAACAGCAAAAAAATATCCTAAACGACAAAATAAAATAGTCTAAACGACAAAAAAGTGTGATTCTGACAATTGTCCGTTTTTTTATCGGAATTGGCATATACATTTAGATTCTTTTTGCTTATTTTATGTGTTGAAAATATTGAAAAAGAATAAAAACACATTAAATATGTATAGAAGAATCTTATTTTTTGTTATCTCTTTGTTTTTTGCGACATCGGCGTTCACTGCCTTTTCACAGGAGAGAGAAGACACTACCTATACTTTTCGCTTCATGCCGCGGAAAGATATATTCTATGTACCAGGGGAGGGTAACGGCAACGAACTTATGCGTTTGTTGGAGTGTGTGAAAAGCAACAAGTCCGACATTATGGACGGCAAACTGCCTCTGTATGTTGACGGCTACTGCAATTCACTCGACAGCGAGGCGGCAAATCTTGCCACGGCAAAGGTTCGTTCCAATCGGGTCAAATCGGAGCTTATCACCCGTGTCGGAATAAAAGAGGTGTGTTTCGTGACACGCAATCATGCTACTGACGGTGATTTTGTCATCGTCCGCATCACTATTCCCGCCGACACGCTCTCTGTTCACGTATCTGAACCTGTCGTTTCCGATGCTGACACTCTTGCGACTCAAAAATGTACGGAAGAGGAGCAATCTGCGGAGGAGCGTTGTGAAGAGGCGCTTCAGCCTGCCGAAGAGGAAACAGAACCTGTTGCGCAACAGAAATCCGAACCCGACAGTCAGTCTGAATCTGCGGACTGGGAAAAATATAGTTTCAGCGTTCGCGCCAACCTGCTGCGTTGGGCAACTCTTACACCCGATTTGGGAGTCGAATGGCGTATCAACAGGTTGTGGGGCGTCACGGTCAACGGCTCATGGACATCATGGAGTTGGAAGAACAAGGAGCGTCGTTATGCTCTGTGGGAGGTTGCGCCCGAAGTTCGCCGTTATCTCGGTAAGGAGAGTGACTGGTATGTCGGAGTGATGTTCAAAGCGGGTCAATTCAATTACAAACTGTCCGACCTCGGCAGACAGGGCAACCTGTTCGGCGGTGGAGTGACGGGCGGTTACATTCTCGACCTTAATAAAAAGCTGTCTCTCGATTTCAATATCGGTCTCGGTTATCTGAACGCGGACATCGACAAATATGAAGTCATTGAAGGGGTACGCGTACGCAGCAGTTCCGAGAAGAAGAACTGGGTCGGACCTGTCAATACGGGTGTCACTCTCGTTTGGAAAATATTTTAAAGTCGTGGGAGGAAATAATAAATGAAAAAAGAACTATATACACGATTGTTTGGGCTTGCGGTTTTAATGCTGCTACCGTCATGCGTGAAGGACACTATATATAACACGCCTCATCCCGACAAGGGAGCACTTGTCATCCACCTTCCCGAAGAACTTGTCGGGGAGAGTCATGTGGTTAAAATCAACGAGAGGTCGTACGAGCTTGTCAGTGTGCCGTTTGTGTGCCCCGATATGTTGCCGGCAGGTAACCATACCATCATATTGCACAATCGTGCTGACGGTTTTGTTTTCGACGGTTTTGTTGCCCGCATAGGAGACGTGACGAATAAAAGCCGTGCGAACAGGGCGCCAATGAACCCCGTGCCCGACTATCTTCGACCGTCAGTCAGGAGGTCGCCATTGTCGCCGACGACACGCTGCGTGTCACACCCGTTCCCGTTCAGCGTGTACGGGACCTGCATATCGAGCTGGAGGTGACGCATGGCCGTCCGGAGCTTATACAGTCAGTCACAGCCACACTCGACGGTGTCGCGGGTGCGTTTGATATGGCTACGGAGCAGACCATCGGAGACCCGTGTTCAACCGTATTCTCATTCGGTCGTGAGAACAATAAACTGACAGCCGACCTCCGACTGTTGGGCACCATGGGTGTGTCGCAGAAGTTATCTCTTGACGTTGTCTTTGTTGACGGAGGGCGCACACAATACACCGAAACTGATTTGACCGAGGCGTTGAAGAATTTTAACGGCGACATGACCACCACCTACCGAGTTCTCGGAACGCTTGAGACACCTGTCGGCATGGAGACAGGCAATGCCGAAATCATCGGTTGGGAAGATACGGACAACGGAGAGGTGGAAGCCGTTTTGTAAAAAACAGAAGCCATGAAAACGAGATACATAGCACTTATCGCTCTTACCATTGTGTTGTCCGCCTGTGGCAAACACGATGACGGTCGTAAAGGCGACCCCGTAGCCGCCGAGTTCGTTTGCGACATAGGTGGCGGTGTGACCGCCCGCGTAAGCGGAGAAGATGGCGACACGTGGGATGAGGGCGACCGTATAGGCATCAGCGGCGCGGGGTACACCAACATACCTTTTGTCAATAACGGCGGAAAATTTCGGGAAGAGGGTGCGTCTGTCTATTTTCCCGACGCTAATACCCATACTTTCAACGCCTATTATCCGTACAATGAGGCGGGAGGCATTCTCACTGTCACGACCGACACCGAGGCGCAACGGAATCAGTCCTCCATAGATTTTCTCTTTGCCACGGGAGCCGAGGGCAGCGTTCACAGCCCGATAGTGAAATTCACCGACGGGCATGCTTTCCGTCACTGCATGAGCCGCATTTGCATTAATTTCATTGCGGGTGACGAAGAAGATTTTACCGTTGTCAAGCCCACCGATTATACGTTAGTCGGTCTTGTTCATAAAGGGACATTCGATACCGCCACAGGAATGGCGCGGACTGACGGTAATGCCGTTGCCGAAGACGTTACCATGCGTCTCGACGGCTCCACCGTTTCGCGGCTTATCATTCTACCGCAGGAGGTGACCGATTATCTTGGAATAGTCGTCTCTTACAACGGCAAGAAATACGATGCCGAGTTGCCTCTTCCTTCTGCGCCTGTGCGAAATAGTTTCTCCGCAGGCTATAACTACATCTATACTGTAAAGCTCAACAAACCTAAACTCGAAATAACCACTCCTTTCATCGAGTGGACGGCTGATTCCTCTAATTCTGCAAGCGCCACGCTGTAGCCACACACATCGTCATCCGTATAAATGGAGCGATACGCTTTTGCGGGAGGCGACACGAAACGGAAATAAACAAAAAACGACTCTATATGAAAAGAAGATATTTCATCCATGTACTTCTCACGGCAGTTGCACTGTCTGCATCGGTTTCCTGCACGAAAGACGGACTGACGGACGGTGGTCGTCTGCCCGAAGGTCAATACCCGTTGGTGATAGACGGTATCACCCTTGGCGTGGAGGGCGGCGAGGCGCAGCCCTGGGGCGCACCTCAGACTCGTATCAGCGAGAATAAGGACGGTATGGGTAGCCTTTTTGACAAAGGCGACTCTTTCGCCGTACAGATGGACGGCAATCCGCAGCTCGGCATCTATACCGTGCAGGACGACGGCTCCGTCACCGCCGAGACACCTCTGTACTGGAGCGACCAAAACACACGCAACGTCAATGCCTGGTATCCCGCTACGGACGGCACTATCGACCTTGGTGACCAGAGCCAAAGACTTGTCTATCTGTTGAACGGTACCGGCACTGGAGACTATCGGACCTACGTCACCCTGAACTTCACCCACGCTCTGGCGAAGGTGCGCGTCACGCCTTCGGACGAGGCACTTGGCAAAGTGCAGAGACTCCAACTATATACCTGTACACAGTGTACCTACGAAAAAGGCAGGGTCGGACAAGGCTCGCAAGATGGCTGGATAGAGATGAAGAAGTGCGAATACATCGAGAACGGCGTCTCCGTTACCTGTTGGGAGGCGAACGTGGTGCCGGGTTACGAAATCACAAGGCTGCTGGCTAACGGCAGCGAGGAACGCAACCTGTCCAAAGGCATTATTCCCGTGGCGGGCAAGCTCAACAACATCACGCTTAATTATGACAAGGGGTATAACCTGTCTTCTGACGGTAGGACCTATGAGGTTTATAGCGCCAGAGGTCTGTTGGCATGGAACGAAGCCGCACAGAAAGATCTTTCCTTAAACTGTATCCTGACAAGAGACATCGACATGACGGGTAAGGAGTGGGTGCTGATAGGTGACCCAAGCAACTACAGATACAATGGCACGTTCGACGGTGGTAACCATACTATTACGGGGCTGACCGTCAATCAGCCCGAAACAGACTGTGTGGGGCTGATTGGATATCTTGGCGGTGGCACGGTGAAGAATTTGACGCTGGAGAATGTGAATATAACAGGTCGCAACTATGTCGGCGGCGTGGTGGGATATAATTATAATAGTGCCGTGACCAACTGTACCGTCACTGGAGATGTTTCCGGAAGCGGCTATGTCGGCGGTGTGGTAGGATTCAACGTCTATCGCAGCTCCGTGACCAACTGTACCGTCGCGGGAGATATTTTCGGAAACGACAATGTCGGCGGCGTGGTGGGAATCAACTACTTTTTTTGCACCGTGACCGACTGCACCTCCTCAGGATATGTTAATGGAAACGATAGAGTCGGCGGCGTGGTTGGAGACAATAGCGACGGTAGCACCGTGATCGCCTGCACCGCCACGGGAAATGTTAACGGGAACGACCAAGTCGGCGGCGTGGCGGGGCAAAGCACGTATGTCAATAATGACGTTCCCGCCATTACTGCCTGTATCGCCACAGGAGATGTCACGGGGGGTGATAACGTAGGGGGCGTGGTGGGAGACTTCGATGGCAACATGACCGCCTGCTACCACGCCACAGGTAATGTCTTAGGCAACAATGATGTCGGCGGCGTGATAGGTGCGAATTTCGGCACCGTGACAGCTTGTTACTGGAGCGACACTCCCGAAACAGGCATCGGAAACGACAACGGCGAAGCCACGGAGGTGACGGACGGCAACTGGGCAGGTGCCGTCGAACAGATGAACACCGCCTTGCAGGGTGTAAGTGCGGAGTGCAGGTATGAAATCGGCGCCGACGGTCTGCCCGTATTGAAAAAGAAACAGTAAACCGTCGGGCGGGATTACGGTTCCGCAACCAACGGTAACGATTATATCCGAAAAATGGCAACGGACGAATTGCATCTATTGAAGTAAAACAACGAATGATTGTCTTCGACAGCCCGCATGAATGGTGATGCGGGCTGTTTCTTGTTTAAAACACGATGTTTTTAAACCGAAAATCATTATATTTGTTATTCAAAACAAAATTTACCGACATCAACCGAATGAAGATACTTGCGATAGGTCCGTTGCCGCCCCCGCTTCACGGGCAGAGTCTCGCCGACAAAATGGCGTTCGAGGCGCTGGCGAAGACGGACAATGTGAGAATTATCGACTCGACGATAGACCGAGAGTTTGTCGGCGACAAGCTACCTCCCGTCTGGTCGCCGCGCAGACTGGCGCAGATTGTGCGCATACTCTGTCGCGATTGGGCGGCTTTGTGGCTTCATGGCTATGATGTCATATACATAAGCAGCGGCGTGTCATTCCGTACGATGATGCGTTTCTTCCCCTATATAGTGACGGCAATAGTCAGACGCACACCGTACGTGCTGCATACGCACGCGGCGACCCTTCTCGACAACTATATGCGTGAGACCCGCTTCAAAAAGGCTCTCATGCGTTATATGGTCAACCATGCCGCATCACTGATAGTCTTGGGCGACAAGCTGGCGAATCAGGCAAAGCGGATTGCCGACCCGTGGAGGGTGAGCGTCTGCGCAAACGGCGTCGATGACACACTCTTTCTCTCTGACGAGGAGTTTAACGCTAAATTAACGACCTCGGAGACGAAACGAATCCTCTTTCTTAGCAACCTTATGGAGGCGAAAGGCATAATGGAGATGTTAGACGCCTTTGAGAAACTCGACGACTCCTATACACTCGCTCTTGCGGGCGCAATAGAGAACGAGCGTGTGCGTGAGGCTCTCGAAAGAGTATGCGCCGCATCTCCCGAACGCGTACGCTATGAAGGGGTCGTTCGGGGAGAGAAGAAACGCTCGTTACTCAAAGAGAGCGACATATTGGTGTTGCCGTCGAAGAACGAGGGACAGGGTATCGTGATACTGGAGGCTTACGCCGCAGGTTGCGCCGTCGTGACAGACCCGACGGTCGGCGGAATAGGCGACATATTCAAAGATAAAATCAACGGCACCGCCTGCGACCACCGAAGCCCTTACTCCATAGCCACAAGCATAATGGAGTGCGCAGTCAAAATGGATGTGTACAAAAAAAACAACCGAACCGAATCGGTCAAATATACAACGGCGGCTTTTTGTGACAGAGTGCGTTCCATACTGAAACGTGCCGCAGAGAAAAAACACCGTCAATAACCGTTTTTGAAAAATGAGTACAAAACGCACCATATCGGAATATCAGACGGGACGCTGGGTCGAACAATATAAGTTCAGATATTACATACCCGCGCGTCTGACCGAAAATGTGGAGGTTGACAATGTGGAGGCGGCGATGCTGCTCGCAGACGCTTCATTGCATTGCGGCCGTCTGGACGGATATCTGAGCAACCTTGCCGATGCCGACAGCTATGTCCGTCACCTGTGGGTCAAAGAGGCTCTCTCGTGGCTCCGTTCGGAGGGGGGAGAGCTGTCGTTCGCCGACTACCACATGCCCGACAATGAGCTGACACCACGCCGCAGAACACGAAGAGAGGAGACCCGCCGATATGTCGAGAGCCTCTATGAGGCGACAAAGATAATAACATCGAGCAACAACCGAAAACTCTCCGTGAGAGCGTTGCGTGAGGTTCACAAACACCTTATGGGCTCGTCAAAAGGCGTCAACCTGATTCCCGGTATGTTCCGAGTTGAGCACATGCCCGTTGGTGGTGCGACGCTTCAGGACGCCGAGTATGTGCCGCCGCATCCCGACGAGATTCAACAGCTCATGTCGAATCTCGACGAATTCATACAGTCCGACAAAGAACTGCTCAACCCGTTTGTCAGGGTGGCTATGGCGCACCTGCAGTTCCTGAGCATACACCCGTTCGCCGATTACAACGGACGTATCGTCAGACTGATGACCACGCTTATGCTCGTATCCGAAAACATCGTCTCGTTTCCCGCCGTATTCCTCGGCAACTATATCGAATCGCACAGACGTGTCTATTTCGACCGTCTCAACATCGCCCGTGAGAGCGGAAACATGTCGCAGTGGCTCAAATTCGTCTCTGTGGGTCTGGCGGAGAGCGCACACGAGAGCCTGCAAAAGACAATCGCCATGCAGAAAATGCTCCACGAGCTCACCCAATCGGTTGAGGAGATGTCGCCGCGCCGAAATATAGGTGGGCGAGACCTCTTGAAACTGATATTCGAGCGTGTGGCGGTCAGCGCGCCCGAAGTAAAGGAGAGTCTCGGAATAACCATGCCCACGGTGAACGCCCTTATCGGCGATTTTGTAAAGGCGGGTATCCTCACCGAGACAACAGGTCAGAAGAAAAACCGTGTCTATCTCTTCAAACAGCTCTGCGACATAATCGGGTAGAGCAGAGGCGCACCCAAGCCGCCGACTTCCCTCAAGACAATGAACCAAATGAGTGTGACATGGTCAAAAGGGGCTATGCCCCTGTCGAGTGACAAAGTAACAATAAAAGAACGCAAGAGAGACACTCAAAGTAGTGCCCGTAAAAAGAAACAAGCGTATCAACCGATAAAAAAAGGTCTCGGATGTATTTGTCCGAGACCTTTTTATTATCAGGTTAATGCGCTTATTTCTTTTTTACGGGCACTACTTTGAGTGTCTCGCCAGCGTCTTCGGCTACGGCTTTTTTCCATTTTTCGCTGTAACCGGGCTGGTCGGGATTGGCGGCACGTGTAGAGTCGTATTCGTTACATAGGAAACCGTTAGGACCCTCTTTCTTGACGTTACCGTCAATATATTTTACAAGCAGATAGTTGTCGAGAGCAACCCACTCGTCAAACATAGACTGAGCCTTGTCAATAGAATAGTTGGTAAGGAAAGCGCGAGCCGCTTCGGGAGATGTCTTGAAAATCTCTTCCGCCGCCTTGTCTATCGCGGGTATCTCGGCGATTGCCTGATTCTCGCGTCTGTCGATAACCTTCTTTATATCCTTGCTTACGAGGTCGTAACGCAGATAAGCGTGGTTCGCTACACGGCTGAATGCCCAGAACGCCGCTGTGGGAGAGTAGGTGATGAGATTACCGTTACCAACCTTGAAACATTCGGGAACAGCCGTTGAACTGCTGTAAACGGGAGTGAGGCAAGAGGTAGCCGCGTCATCCACACCGAACCAGAGAATACCGCCTATCTCGTCGGGAAGCCAGCTGCGGGCCTGACCCAAAAGCCAGAAACCTGTCTGCTGTGTGGCAATGGCACGTTCGTTGGTGTATTCCACGCCGTCATAAGTGAAAGTCATGGGTCTCCAACGATAGGGGAGGTGATGACCGCCCGCGCCTATGTCGTTTCTCATGTCGAGAGGAGTATCCTCGTAGTGGTCACGCATGATGTCAGCCAACGCCTTGACAGACACTTTCTCAACGGGTTTCACATAGAGAGGCATACGGTTTTCGGGGTTGTGACCCATAGCGTAGTCGGTATATTTGTCCATACCTTCCGCAAAATGTCTGAAGACGCTCCATACACGAGCCTCGCAACCACGCATGCCGCTGAAGTCAAAGGGATTGTATGTGTCGGCAAAGCTGAAGTCGGCGTCTTTACCTTTATAGAGACCCTCTTTCTTGGCGAAAGATATTACATCGGGACTGTAAATGCAGTTTTCGGGGTCATTGAGGGGGAACTGACGGATGCGTGCCTGATTGGCGTGAGAGCTGATGTAACCGTCGGGTATGCGGACAGCCACCCATACGGCACCTTTGTTCACGTTCTTGCCGTCAACAATCTTGCTGCCCTTGCCGATAAGCTCCATAATCCACGCCTCGTTCTTGTCGGCGATGGTGAACGATTCGCCTGAAGAGGCGTATCCGTATTCCGCCACAAGGTCGGTCATAACCTTAATCGCCTCACGCGCGGTCTTGGCACGCTGGAGCGTCACGTATATGAGCGAACCGTAGTCCATGATACCGTCTTTGTCGTAGAGCTGTGACAGACCGCCGAATGTGGTCTCCGTGATGATGAGCTGATGCTCGTTCATGTTACCCACAGTCGAATAGGTGTGCGCAATCTGAGGTATCTCACCGAGATACTTTCCGGTGTCCCACTCGTAAATCTTGAGCATTGTGCCGGGCGCGTGATCCGCCGCGGGCGTGTGGTAGAGCTCACCGTAGAGAACGTGAGAGTCTGCAGAATAGGTCACCATAACCGAGCCGTCTTTCGACGCGCCTTTGGTCACGATGACGTTGGTGCAGGCATCCGCTATCGACGGAGCCGACAGAATGGCGGCGAGTGCCACCGCTGCTAAAAGGAGTTTTTTTCTCATCGTTAGATTTGATGTTTAAAAAATATTGTGTACTTTTATACCATATTAGGGCGGTGACGCGCTTGTTATCGCACGTCAACACGACAAAAACAAAGTTAATAATTTATGACGATAGAACAAAATATAAACGAGATAAAAGCCACCCTTCCAAACGGCGTGAAGCTGGTGGCGGTCTCCAAAACATTTCCAGCCTCTGACATCGAGGAGGCCTATCGTTGCGGGCAACGCGCTTTCGGCGAAAACCGAATACAGGAGCTCAACGTCAAACAACCGATACTGCCCGACGACATCGAGTGGCACTTCATAGGCTCGTTGCAGACCAACAAGATAAAATATATCGCCCCGTACGTCTCCCTGATACATTCCGTCGATTCCGCCCGTCTCCTTGAGGCGATAGACCGTCAGGCGGAGAAGTGCTCGCGTGTCATAGACGTGCTTTTCGAGTTGCACGTGGCGCAGGAACAGAGCAAACACGGCTGGGAGTGTGACGAACTTCTCGATTACGTGTTATCGGGAGAAGCCGCCAAACTGAAAAACGTCTCTCTGCGTGGCGTAATGGGCATGGCTACATTCACCGACGACACAAAGCGGATAAGAGCCGAGTTCAGACGCATACGTGAGGTGTTCGACAAACTCAAAAACGAGGCTCTGCCGCAGTTCGACACCGTAAGCATGGGTATGTCGGGCGACTATCGGATAGCGATAGAGGAGGGAAGCACCCTAGTGAGAATCGGAAGCTCCATTTTCGGCAGCCGATAACCAAAACAATGACAATAAACAAAATAAAAACAACAAAATAAAAAACCAAAACAATGATTTCAACAGAAACAACCTATATGGGGCTTAAACTCAAAAGCCCGATTGTCGTAAGCAGTTCAGGTCTGACCTCTTCGGTTGACAGCATGCTCAAATATGAGGCGGCAGGAGCAGGCGCCGTCGTCCTCAAATCAATATTCGAAGAGCAGATTTCGGGAGAGGTGTCTGCGGCGGTATCATTGGAAGATTACCCCGAAGCTGCCGACTATCTGAATACCTATATCAAGCACAACAACCTCGAAAAACATCTCAACCTTATAAAAGAGGCTAAAGAGCGTCTCTCTATCCCCGTTATCGCCAGCATCAATGCAAAAAGCAGCGAGGGTTGGATAAAATATGCGTCGAGCATGGAGAACGCGGGTGCTGACGCGATAGAACTCAACCTCTTCTATATGCCTGAGACTGCGGACGAAAGCTCGGCTTCACTGGAGGATAAATACCTAAAAGTAGCCGCCGATGTCATAGCCGCCGTAAAAATCCCCGTTGCCGTGAAACTGCCCAACAGATTCACCAATCCTCTGTATATGGTCAAAGAACTTTACAACAGAGGCGCGAAAGCGGTTGTATTGTTCAACAGAATGTGGGAACCCGACATCAACATCGAAAAGATGTCGATAGGCTCGACCGAAATATTGAGCAACCACACCGAGATGCGAACGCTTCTCCGTTGGATTGCCAAAAGTTCGGGCGCCGTTCCCCATGTCGATATAGCAGGTTCTACGGGTATCGAAAGCGGCGAAGCGGTAGTCAAAGCGTTGCTCGCGGGCGCATCGGTGGCGTGCGTATGCTCTGCCATATACAAAGGCGGAAGCCAGATAATCGTCTATATGCTCGACTTCCTCAAAAAATGGATGGAGCGTAACGGTTACGAGACCATTTCAAGTTTCAAAGGCAAAATGTCGCACAAACCCTCAAGCGAGGCGACAGGCTATGAGCGTGCCCAGTTCATGAAATATTTTTCTTCATTCGAATAAGCGAACCGATGGGACAGAAGCTGAAAAACATTGCATCCTCTTTCCGTACCGATGCCGAAGTAGTGTCGGTACGTCCTCTCGGCGAGGGTTTCATCAATGACACCTTCATCGTAGAGACCAAGGGAAGCAAACGATATATCCTCCAGCGCAAGAATAAAAACATCTTCACCGACATCCCCGCGATGATGGATAACATCTGTCGCGTCTGCGCTCATATCAAATCGAAACTCGCCGCCACGGGAGGTGATCCCGACCGTCAGGCAATGACCGTCATAGAGACAAAAGATGGGAAAAACTATCTGCTCGACGACGGCGAATATTGGGCAATGTCTCTCTTTATAGAGGATACATGCTCTTTCACAGCCGCAGACACTCCCGAACTCGCTCGTCAGGGCGGCAAGGGAATAGGTCTGTTTCAGCGTATGCTCGCCGACTTCAAAGAGCCTCTCGCCGACATTTTGCCCGGATTCCATAACATGCGTTTCCGTTTCGAGCAATGGGATGCGGCGGTGAAGGCGGACAAAGCGGGTCGTGTAGCCTCGCTGTCGAAAGAGATAGAGTGGATTGAGTCACGTCGGGAGAGGATGATGAAATTCTGGGAACTCATAGAGAGCGGCGCCATACCTAAACGCGTGACTCACAACGACACCAAGATAAGCAATATCCTGTTCGACCAGAGCGGTGAGGTATTGTGCGTAATAGACCTTGACACCGTTCTGTCGGCAACCGCGCTCAACGATTTCGGCGACTCGATACGCTCATACGCCAACAGCGGCGAAGAGGACGACAAAGACCTCGAACGTGTTAGCCTCAGTCTCCCAATGTTCAAGGCGTATTCGGAAGGGTATCTCTCGGAGACAAAGGATTTCCTCAACAGCGATGAAATTGACAATCTCGCCTTTTCGGCTCTTTTCATAACATTCGAGCAGGTGCTTCGCTTCCTGATGGACTATATCGACGGCGACACCTATTACAGAATCAAATACCCCGAACATAATCTCGTGCGCACACACGCCCAATACAAACTCCTTGAGGATATGGAGCGTAAAGAGGCGCAGATGAGAGAATGTATCGCCGAGCTGATTCGTGGTTAAAACGTTTATTCAGATGAAAACGCTTAAAATAGCCAAAATCACTTCTCCCGAAAACTTTACACAGCTTTCGGAAGCATTGGAGTCGGCGGAGAGACACGCAATCGACACCAATAATTGGCCCGCGCTTTATTCGTACAGCCCGAATGTCAATTTCTCCATTCTTCATGACGGAGAGAACATCCATATACGCTATCGGGTTGACGAGGCAACAGTCGCGGCGGTCGCCGAAACCGATAACGGCAAGGTATGGTGCGATTCATGCGTGGAATTTTTCGTAACATTCAACGGTAAAGGCTATTACAATATCGAAACCAATGCGGCTGGACGTCTTCTTATAGGGTATCGAGTACCGGGTAACGACAAGTTTTCGGCTACATCAGACATACTTTCGTCAGTCAAGCGATACCCGTCTCTCGGAGAAGCTCCTTTTGCCGAAAGAGAGTGCGACAAAGAGTGGCAACTGACTCTCACAATACCCAAAACAGCCTTTTTCAAAGACTCGATAACCAATCTTTCGGGTATTGAGGCAAGAGCCAATTTTTACAAGTGTGGCGATGAACTAAAAACACCTCATTATCTCTCTTGGTCTCCGATAGAGAATGAAAAACCGAACTTTCACAAACTTGAATTTTTCGGTCGTATAGTTTTTGAATAGTCACACTCAAGAGTCACGATTAAAACTGCTTTGCCCTGTATATCAATGGATATACAGGGCGTTTTTTATACATATACTTTTTATCTTTTATAAGACAAACGGAATTACGTACCCCGTGCCTTTTCTTTCTTTTTCCCATTTTCTTCTTTTCCTCTTTCCCTTTTCATTGTTTACAGTTGACAGGTTGATTAGTGTACTCCGTTACCTCTTCTTCTTTTTTCGTCATTATTAACAAGTTGATTAGTGTACTAATTCTACATTTTATACTTGTTTTTGTTTTCGTCATCTATTGCATCAGGAAGTGTAATGCGTTACGATTGAGGAAGTATAAGGCGGTGAGCGGGAGGATATAAACGGTTAGATGATGACTTCCAAGAAGATAATGAGCCAGATGAATGTGACATGGACAAAAGGGGCTGTGCCCCCTCGTTTTGGTTACTTTGTCGAGGGACAAAGTAACGCCGTCGGCAGACCCGTCGGAGACATTACTCCCAAATTCATCATCGAATCGGATGCCACTATCGTCGCTCCCCTCGTTTTCGCATATATACTCGGTTGGTAAGATAACGGATTAAGGTCATATATCTGACTACATTCATTACGTAAAAAGTCCGATAAACTTTTTAAAAGGTTTATCGGACTTTTTGCGTAATGTTGTAGTCGAAATATGACCTTAATCCGTTATCTTACCAACCGAGTATATATGCGAAAACGAGGGGAGCGACGATAGTGGCATCCGATTCGATGATGAATTTGGGAGTATCGACGTCGAGTTTGCCCCATGTTATTTTCTCGTTGGGAACGGCACCTGAATATGAGCCGTAAGAGGTTGTAGAGTCTGATATCTGGCAGAAGTAAGCCCAGAAGGGAACACCTTCCCATTCGAGGTCCTGATACATCATCGGAACAACGCAAATGGGGAAGTCACCTGATATACCACCGCCTATCTGGAAGAAACCTACACCCTTGCCGCCTGAATTGGCACGATACCATTCAGTAAGGAATATCATGGTCTCAATACCGCCTTTCACGGTAGAGGCTTTGAGCTCGCCTTTTATCACGTATGAGGTGAAGATGTTACCCATGGTGCTGTCTTCCCAGCCGGGAACGATGATGGGGATGTTCTTCTCGCAAGCCGCCAACATCCAGCTGTTTTTGGGATCTATCTCGTAATACTGCTCGAGTTCACCGCTGCGGATGAGCTGGTACATGAACTCATAGGGAAGATAACGTTCGCCTTTTGCGTCCGCCGCTTTCCAAATCTTCTCCATGTGACCCTGAAGACGTCTAAACGCCTCTTCTTCGGGAATACATGTGTCGGTGACACGGTTGAGGTGGTTGTCGAGAAGTTCACGCTCCTGTTCGGGAGTGAGGTCACGGTAGTGGGGAACACGTTTGTAGTGCGAGTGCGCCACAAGATTCATCAAATCCTCTTCGAGGTTGGCACCCGTGCAGCAGATAATCTGCACTTTGTCCTGACGAATCATCTCGGCGAGTGAAATACCGAGCTCGGCGGTACTCATCGCGCCGCCCATTGTAATCATCATCTTGCCGCCTTCAGACAGATGTTTGTCATAGGCAACAGCCGCATCCACCAGCGTCGCAGCGTTGAAGTGACGATAGTGGTGTGTGATAAACTGAGAGATAGGACCTCTATTCATCTTTTTTATGTTTTAAAAAGTTACACGTTCCGTTTAACCGACACAAAGGTATTTTTTTTTCTCGTGATAAGAAAATTTATTTGCCAAAATAAGTACCTTTGCGTTAAACTATAACAAAAAGCTACTCACGTGAGATACGATTTTGACGAAATAATAGACAGACGCGGCAGTAAAAGCGAAAAATACGACTGCCTCAAAGAGTTGTTCGGCCGCGACGACATCATACCCCTGTGGGTCGCCGACACCGACTTCCGCACCCCTGATTTTGTCATGAACGCGATAAAAGAGCGTGCCGAACATCCCGTGCTCGGATACTCTTACCGTTGCGACTACTATAAAGACTCCATAATAGGGTGGGTCAGACGCCGAAACGGCTGGACAATCGAGCGTGAATGGATAGACTTCTCGCCCAGCGTCATGTGCGGTGTCTCTTATGCCATAGAGACCCAAACGGAAGAAGGCGACGGCGTACTGATACAGCCGCCCGTCTATCCGCCTTTCGCACGTGTGATAAGGGCGTGCGGCAGACGCGTGGTGACCAATCCTCTCAAACTTGAGGATGACCACTGGGTCATCGACTTCGACGACCTCGACGAGAAGCTGTCGCAGGTCAAAGTCATGGTTCTGTGTAACCCCCATAACCCGACAGGACGTGTCTTCACACGCAGAGAACTGACCAGAATAGCGGCTTTGTGTCTCAAACACGGCGTCTCAATCGTCTCTGACGAGATACATTCAGACCTCACGCTTTACGGCAACAAACATACACACATAGCATCGCTATCGGAAGAGGTGGCGTCGATAACGCACACATTCATAGCTCCGAGCAAGACTTTCAACATGGCGGGACTATCGACCGCCGTCGCGATAATACCCGACAACCGACTGCACGACTTCTATTCACAGCGTCTCGACCGTAACCATGTCGGTCAGGGTAACATTTTCGGTGCCGTAGCCCTCAGAGCCGCCTATAACAACGGTGACGAGTGGTTAGACAACCTTTTGAGCTATCTTGAATCAAACATAGACTTTGTGTGCGACACACTCAGTGAAAAGATGCCCAAAATAAAGTGCATAAAACCTGAAGCGACATTCCTGTTGTGGCTCGACTGCCGCGAACTCGGTCTGTCGCAGGAACGGTTGGTTGACTTCTTTGTCAATGAGGCATATCTCGGACTTAATTCGGGTAGTGACTATGGCGAAGAGGGTGAGGGATTCATGAGACTGAATGTCGGATGTCCGTTATCTGTACTCAAAACCGCTCTTGAACAGCTCAAAAACGCATACGACTTGCGCGGATTCTAACAGACAATTAAAATAAAGTCCATAAATATAAAAATCATGGTGACAGAGAGAAGAGAATCGACCGATAGAGAAAAACAGATTTATAAAGTAACCTATATCGGGGGAATCGTAAACTTTGTTCTCATATTATTCAAATTCACGGCTGGTATCTTGGGGCGAAGCTCGGCAATGATAGCAGACGCGGTACACTCGTTCTCCGATTTCGTCACCGACGTGATTGTCATTGTCTTTGTCCGTATATCGGGAAAACCACGTGACGCCAGACACGATTACGGACACGGCAAGTTCGAGACCCTCGCCACATTGATGATCGGTGTGACGCTGTTGTTTGTGGGTATCGGTATTGCGTATAACGGTATCAGGGCGATAATTACGGTCGCACAAGGCGGTATTCTGCCAAGTCCTGGTAAAATAGCCCTTATAGGCGCACTCGTGTCGATACTTTTTAAAGAACTGCTATACAGATATACGGTCTTCTACGGTCGCAAACTCAAATCTGACGCCGTTATCGCCAACGCATGGCATCACCGTAGCGACGCTTTCTCTTCAATAGCCACTGCGATAGGTATCGGCGGCGCAATCATTCTCGGCGACAAATGGAGCGTCCTCGACCCCGTGGCGGGTGTGCTTGTCAGCTTCTTTATCATGAAGACAGCCGTTTCTCTGATTAAACCCTCCCTCGACGAACTGCTCGAAAAATCGCTGTCCGACGAGGTGGAGAAAGAAATCGAAACAATAGTTTACAGTTTCGAGGGCGTATCAAACATGCACGACCTTTGTACCAGAAAAATAGGCGACTATTACGCAATGGAATTTGCCGTCTGCATGGATAAGGATACACGACTGGAAGACGTACACAACCTTATTTCCAATATCGAGAAGAGTCTTCGTGACAAATACGGCGAAAAAACACATGTCATGATACATGTTGAACCAATAGAGTAATTTTCATATTTCAGTTACCTCTTTATACATGATAAAATAAGAATGGTAAGAGTAGAGTGGAAATATGAAATATAGAATAGAGAATAGAGAATAGAGAATAGGGTAGAGAATAAGAAATATGGAATATGAGGGAAATAAATAGACGGTTAACTGATAGAAAGAAAATAAAACGACGGGGTACGATTATCAACCTGTCGGATTAAAATAAAAGAGCGGCCTTTTTCGGGTCGCTCTCTTTTATTGTCAATTAGTTGAGTTCCTATTTGTACATTCCGCTTTTCAATGCAGTCACCTCTTTTTCCGTAAGGTATCTCCAAAAACCTCTCTGGAGACCTTTTTTGGTGAGACCCGCAAAGTAAACGCGGTCGAGCTTGGTCACCTTGTAACCGAGACTTTCAAGCATACGGCGTACAATTCGGTTACGTCCGTTGTGTATCTCGATGCCTATCTCTTTCTTTGAGGTGCCTGTATAGTGTATCTCGTCGGCAAAAGCTATGCCGTCTTCAAGTTCAACACCAGACGCGAGTTTCTCCATGTCCTCCTCGGTGATGTTCTTGTCCAAAAATACATGATATATCTTTTTCTTGCCGTAAGAGGGGTGGGTGAGTTCTCTTGTCAGGTCACCGTCATTGGTGAAGAGCAATACGCCCATTGTCTGTTTGTCGAGACGGCCTACGGGGTAGATACGCTCCTGTACCTTGTCTCCCAATATGTCCATAACCGTGTGACCGTTGGAATTGGGGTCATCGACAGTAGTCACAAACCCTTTGGGCTTGTTCATGACAATGTAAACCTTTTTCTCGCCACGTATCACCTCGTCGTTGAAACGAACCTCGTCGCCCGGCTTTATCTTTGTTCCAAGCTCGGTTACAACCACACCGTTTACCGAAATGGCACCTGAAGTTATGTAAGAGTCAGCCTCACGTCGAGAGCATATACCCGACATGGCTATATATCTGTTCAATCTTATGTCTCTGTTAATCAAAGGCTCGGCAGTAAAAGCAACTTCGGGAGTGTATTCCTCCTTCGTGATGCGCGGACGGCGTTTCTTGTCACCTCCGAACGAACCTTCACGTCTGTTGCCGTAATCCTTGCGCTCATTACCACGACGACGGTTGCCAAAACCCTCTCTTTCGCTTCTCTCGAAACGTCCGCCTCTATCCTGCGAACGGTCGAAACGACGCTCGCGGAAATTGTCACGTTCAGTTTCTCTATCGAACGAGCGTTCGTTGTCTTCGGTTCTGCCGCGATAACCGCCTCTGTTGTTGTCACGATTATTGTTGTAGCGGTTGCCGTTTCTGTTGAACGTGCGTGAGCCTTCCGATTCTCTGAATCCGCCTCTGCGACGGTCGTTGAAACGTACCTCTCCCGATTCCGCCTCGTTGTCATAACCGCCCTTGCGCGAGTAGGTACGACGGTCATCCTCGCCGTAATTTCTCTGGCGGCGCAGGCTGTTGTCTCTGTTGAAATTGGGATTGAATGATTTTCTGCGTTCACCGTCGAAAGGTCTCTCGTCGGGACGGCGTCTGTTTGTTCGTGCCTCACGGCCGGAACTGTCTCTTTCATCTTTGAAGAAGCCTGAAATTGCCTCTCTCTCATCTCTTCTTTCCATAGGAAGCTGTTATTTGTTTGGTTTCGTCTCGGGGCTTATCACAGACCGAAGACTTTATGCAAAGATAGTCAATTATATAATAACCGAGTAACTTTTCTCGAAATTATAACGTTCGGCTTGTCAATATATTGCGAACGATTAAAGAATATTCATGTATTTATGCGTCTGGAGAGATATTTCCCATTGCTGGTTGCGTTTCACATACTCAATGATACGCGGCAACATCTCTTCACGAACGCTCCATTCAGGCTGGAGATAGAGTAGCGCGCTCTCCTCAACACGCAAGGCGCACTCCTCCGCCCACTTGAAGTCACTCTCGGAAGCGATAATCACCTTCATCTCGTTGGCAAGCGCAAAGCCCTGTTCAAGAGGCGGCCTCTGTATCTTGGGCGAGAGGCACACCCAGTCGAAAGAGCCGCTGAAAACGTGCGAACCCGACGTTTCGAGGAAAACACGTATGCCGTTACGCTTCAATGACGAAGTGAGATAGTCGAGCGGATATATCAACGGCTCGCCACCCGTTATCACAACGGTTTTGGCTCCCGATTTAAGTACGCGCGCTACCACCGACGACACATCGGTCGGCGTAAAGTCCTTGTGATTCCATGTATAACGGGCGTCGCACCACTTGCATCCGACATCACAACCGCCCAGACGTATGAAATAGGCGGCACGACCCGAATGAAAACCCTCACCCTGAACGGTATAAAAATCCTCCACGACAGGCAATTTTCTGCCGTCATCCAAAAGCTCTGATATATCGCTGAATTTCATCGCCTCAAATCAATCTTCCGACAATATGTAAATATCTTTCAATGTGCGTCCCTTTTCGTCATAGTCGAGTCCGTAGCCGACCACAAAGAGATTCTCCTGCATCACGATACCCGGATATTTTATCTCGTGTCGTCCCTTGTGCATGCCTTTTTTATAAAGCAGTGTGCTTACGGCTATCGATGCGGGATTTCTCGGTTCGAGATAGTCGAACAGGTAATCGACAGTGAGTCCCGTCTCTACAATTTCATCCAAAATAATCACGTCACACCCCTCTATGTCACAGCTCAAAGGCAGTTTCATGCTTATCTCGCCACGAGAGGAGAGCCCTTCGTATGACGACACCTTTATGAAACTTACGGTCGAAGGAACCGTTATCTTACGAACCAAATCGGCGGTAAACATAAACGCCCCGTTCATCACGCTCAAAAAAAGAAGCGATTTCGAGTCGGCGTAATCGGCGTTTATCCTTGCGGCTATTGCGTCGATTGTAGAGTCAATCTCCGCAGCCGAAAGATATGGCGAAAAATAACGTTCACCGAGCTTTATTCTATCCATAGTTTTAGTATCTTTGCGGTGTGTTGTCCCGTTTGGGCTCGCTAAGGTAAATAATAATTTTCAAATAACAATAAGATGAAACCAAGAGTAACGATTATCATGGGCAGTACCTCCGACCTCAAAATCATGAGCGAGGCTGCAAAATTTTTCGATGAGATGGAGATACCGTTCGAGGTTATGGCTCTCTCGGCACACCGCACCCCCGATAAAGTTATGGCTTTCGCCTCTGAAGCTCACAAGAGGGGCATTGAAGTCATCATAGCTGGTGCGGGCGGAGCGGCACACCTCCCCGGTGTCATCGCCGCCATGACTCCGCTACCCGTCATAGGCGTGCCCATCAAATCATCAAACTCGATAGACGGTTGGGACAGCATACTCTCAATCCTCCAGATGCCTTCAGGAATACCCGTTGCGACAGTCGCTCTCGACGGAGCCAAGAACGCCGCAATACTCGCCACACAGATAATGGCTAACGGCGATAAAAAACTCTTTGAAAAAATCGTAGAGTTCAAAGCGGGCATGGCTAAAAAAATCGAGCAGGCAAACGCCGAACTCGCGCAGGTTTCTTTCAAGTTCAAAACGAACTAAAACAAGATTCAATCATACAAAAATTAAGGGGCGATTACGCCCCTTTTTTCGTATCCGTTGAAACGTAAATTTTTCAAAAAAAGCAAGCGTTAAAACATCCCAAAAGAGTAATTCTAGGTATTTTATATAATTTTTAGTACTAATTTAAGTAAATTAACAAATAACGTATCTTATTATTGTAAAATAAATTTAATATAACAGCTATTTATTTTATCAAATACCATTAAAATTAGGTTTCAGTGATATTTTTATCATTTTAATCATTTTCCCGTTTCCGAGTCATAAAATTTAGAGTTTTATCAGTAGCAAATACCCCTTAAGATGCCGACTTCTACAAAGGTAATGAGCCAACTGAATATGACATGGTCAAAAGGGGCTGCGCCCCCTCGTTTTGGTTACTTTGTCGAGTGACAAAGTAACGCCGTCGGCAGACCCCCGCGGGAGCGCCCTCGGAGAGGCTGTCGGCAGACCCGTCGGAGACTTATCTTTCGTTTTAGAGGTGTTTTTATAACAAAAAACACCTCTAAAACGAAAGAAGGCTTGCAGATTTTTCTGCAAGCCTTCTTTCGTCGTATGCGAAATAATGGGGGTTATTTCGCATACGAAATAGAACGGGTTTCGCGTATCACGGTTATTTTTACCTGACCGGGATAGGTCATTTCGTCCTGTATTTTCTTTGCAATGTCGTGAGAGAGAATGTCCGCTTCGGCATCGCTTATCTTCTCGCTGCCGACAATAACCCTCAACTCGCGACCCGCCTGTATGGCATAAGTCTTGAGAACACCGGGATAGGATAGAGCAAGCTCTTCCATCTCCTTGAGACGCTTGATGTAGCTCTCAACCACCTCACGACGGGCGCCGGGTCTCGCACCTGAAATGGCGTCGCACACCTGAACAATGGGGGCGATAAGAGACGTCATCTCTATCTCATCGTGGTGAGCGCCAATGGCATTGCATACCTCAGGTTTCTCCTTATACTTCTCGGCAAACTTCATACCGATTATTGCGTGCGGCAATTCGGGCTCATCATCGGGCACCTTGCCGATGTCATGCAACAGACCCGCACGACGTGCGAGCTTGGGATTGAGACCCAATTCCGCCGCCATTACACCGCAGAGGTTGGCTACCTCACGCGAGTGCTGCAAAAGGTTCTGACCGTATGAAGAACGGTATTTCATCTTACCGATAAGACGTATAAGTTCGGGATGAAGTGCATGAATACCGAGGTCGATAGCGGTACGTTTACCCACTTCGACAATCTCATCCTCAATCTGTTTGCGTACTTTGGCAACAACTTCCTCAATACGCGCGGGATGTATTCGACCGTCGGTAACAAGCTGATGAAGAGCCAGACGAGCAATCTCCCTGCGTACGGGGTCGAACGCCGAAAGGATAATGGCTTCGGGAGTGTCGTCAACGACAATCTCAACGCCTGTGGCAGCCTCAAGAGCGCGGATGTTACGACCTTCACGACCGATGATTCGACCTTTGACCTCGTCGGAATCAATGTTGAATACCGTAACGGAGTTCTCTATCGCCGTCTCGGTAGCTACACGCTGAATCGTCTGTATAACGATTCGTTTTGCCTCCTTGTTGGCAGTCATTTTAGCTTCGTCGATGATGTCGTTTATATAAGTGGTCGCCTCACTCTGCGCCTCCGACTTCATCATGTCGATAAGTATGTTCTTAGCCTCTTCCGAAGTCATGTTGCTGACCTGTTCGAGACGCTGAATCTGCTCTTTCTGGAGCTTTTCAAACTCCTCTTTGCGTTTTTCGAGAACTTCGCTCTGGGCGTCAAACTTACGTTTTGAATTATTCGCCTCTTCAGTGGCACGGTTGAGCTGTTCCTCTTTTTTCTGGAGGTTTACTTCCTGCTGTTTTATGCGCTGTTCCGCCTGTGAGAGCTTGTTGTTGCGCTCCACTACTGTTTTTTCATGCTCCGCCTTGAGCTGAAGGAAGCGCTCTTTGGCCTGAAGAATCTTCTCTTTCTTTATCATCTCTCCCTCGTTCTCGGCC
The DNA here is from genome assembly GCA_949285535.1 of uncultured Alistipes sp. Taxonomy (GTDB): domain Bacteria; phylum Bacteroidota; class Bacteroidia; order Bacteroidales; family Rikenellaceae; genus CASDZP01. Next base: position 65,435 of record CASDZP010000002.1, on the reverse strand, counting down.
TCTCTTAGCGTCTGTTCGCGACGACGCTTGAGCGCCTTTGAGGTTATGAAGACAGAGAGGAAAGCGGCTACCGCCGCCGCAACGATTGCTATTATCACTATCGTGATCGTTGGTGTCCCCATTGTATCTTTTATGTTGTTAAATTGCAGATTAAGACTCTGCGTTTGTTAATATTATGGTTAATTGTTTTGTTTTTTGCAATAAAAAACCCACATGGACTTGATTGTTGACGAAAACTTCAAAAGACATGATTTGAGCTTCCGTTCTATCGCAAACGTCCAACGTCCATCGTAAGATGAAACCTCTTGCGAGGTTAAGGCCTGTTTTTGATAAACCGAGTTTTAACTCGATAAAAAATAGTTGTTAAGTTTCGCAAACTAAAGATCCATGCGGGATGAGTATCTTTCTATGTAAAGAACGTTTCCAAGATATCAATTCGCCGTTCCGACAGCATAACGCCACTAAAAAATAGGTGTCACGCTTTCAGAGCTTCGTCTATATCCGTTTCAATCTCTTTGAGTCTCCTCTCAAGATTTTTTTCCGAATCGGGCTTGGCTTCGGACTCTACGTTTTTTATCGCCATCTCCAAAGCAAGCAGCGCATAACAATCTATCGGTTCGAGACCCTGCCTAAGCATATATGCCGAATATTTCTCGGTCACACGCTTTGCCGCCTCTCTGATATTGTACTCCTCCGTCGGATTGTCTCTGCTGACCGACATCGAGTATTCTCTGTCACCCACCTTGAATCTGATTTTCAGCTTGCTGTCGTCTTTCATGGCAGGTTATCGTTTATTGTCGATTGTTTCGGATGTAAGAGCAAGAATAACGTCTATCTCCCGCAAGATTCTGTTCAGTTTTTTGCGCGCAGGGGCGACTCCCTTTTCGCTGAGAATCAACCCTCCTGCCAACTCCACCGCGTTAAGTCGGTCCTTGAGTTCGGCAATCTTCTTCTCCTGCTCCTGTTTTTCTTTTATAAAACGCTCGCGTTCAATGGCGTATTTCTCGTTATCCGCCTTGAGGCGTCGGTTTTGCTCTATCAGCAAGCCGACCTTTTCGGCCAACTTTTCGATTTCCATAAACCAAGCGTATTATAATAATCCACACACAAAGTTAACACTTTTAGGCGGACTTGAAAATTTTTACACTACTTTTTTATCTTCCGCTTCTATTCCGCTATTTTTGCGAAACAGTCGAAGCTGTCAACTTTTTCTATGAGAACGGTATAAAAATCACCGACATTCAATTTACCGTCGTGAGAAATCAATATCTCCTGATCTACCTCGGGAGAATCGTATTCCGTGCGTCCTACATAAAAGTCACCCTCTTTACGGTCTATTATTACACGCTGTCGGGTATTCAAAAGACGTTGACGGTTGTTTTCAAGGCTTATCTGCTCCTGTGCCGACATTATAATGTCCTTGCGGCGCTCTTTCTCTTTCGGAGAAACGTCGTCTTTCAGGTTCTTTGCAGAATATGTTCCCTCTTCTTCAGAATAGGTAAACACTCCGAGCCTGTCAAAACGCTCTTTCTCGACAAATTCGAGCAACTCGTTGAAATCGTCTTTGCTTTCGCCGGGATAACCGACAATAAGGGTTGTTCTTAACACGATACCCGGCACTTTCTCACGCAACTTGTCTATCAGTTCGAGAGTCTGCTGTTTGGTGAGCCCTCTGCGCATAGAGGAGAGCATTCTGTCAGAGATATGCTGAAATGGTATGTCGAGATATTTGCATATTTTCGGCTCCGAAGCCATAACCTCAATCACATCTTCGGGAAAATGAGTGGGGTAGGCATAGTGAAGTCTTATCCACTCTATACCGTTTATACGGCATAGTTTTCGCAACAGCTCTCCGAGCTTACGCTCCCCGTAAAGGTCGAGACCGTAATAGGTGGTGTCCTGCGCTATCACCATAAGCTCCTTTACGCCTTTTGCCGCAAGCGATTCCGCCTCTTCCAGCAGCTCTTCCATGGGAACAGAGACATGTTTGCCCCTTATAAGGGGTATCGCACAGTAACCGCACCCCCAGTTACATCCCTCCGAAATTTTCAGATAAGCATAATGGGGCGGGGTAGTGAGACGTCGTTCCGTTCTCAAAGGCACCGTCTTGCCGTACACCTCCTCGATTATCTGCCTCATGTCGTTCACACCGAAGAAGGCGTCAACTTCGGGAAGCTCCTCTCGCAATTCGTCTCTGTAACGCTCCGATAGACATCCGACTACATAGAGTCTCTTTATGATTCCCTCACGTTTGGCATAAGCCATACGCAAAATCATCTCTATCGACTCGTCTTTAGCGTCCGCCGTAAAACCGCAAGTGTTAATCACCACCGTATCCGCCGCATCGGCGTCTGCGTCATGAACGACACTGAAGCCCGCCAGCGCGAAATGCCCCAGCAGACGTTCCGAATCGACGGTGTTTTTCGAGCATCCGAGCGTTATTATATTTATTTTCTTGCTTTTCATCACTATTTCTTAAACAACGTATCGACAAACAGTTTGCTGTCGAATTCCTGAAGATGTTCCACTCCCTCGCCTACACCGATGAAGCGTACGGGTACAGAGAAACGGTCGCTTATACCTATCACCACACCGCCTTTTGCCGTTCCGTCGAGCTTGGTGACAGCCAAAGCGGTAACTTTTGTCGCCTCGGTGAACTGACGCGCCTGTTCAATGGCGTTCTGTCCCGTAGAGCCGTCGAGAACGAGCAACACTTCGTGCGGAGCGTCGGGCACAACTTTTGACATGACATTGCGTATCTTCGTCAACTCGTTCATGAGGTTAATCTTATTGTGCAGACGTCCCGCCGTATCGATGATAACCACATCGGCACCCTGCGCGACAGCCGATTTCAGCGTATCGAAAGCCACGGACGCGGGGTCGGCGCCCATTGTCTGTTTTATGACCGTGGCACCCGCACGCTCACCCCATACACAGAGCTGGTCTATCGCTGCAGCCCTGAATGTATCCGCCGCGCCGAGAAAAACCTTTTTACCCGATGCGGTCAGTCGTGCCGCAATCTTGCCTATGGTTGTGGTCTTGCCCACGCCGTTTACGCCGACAACCATAACCACATAAGGCATGCCGTCGATTTTGTGATAACCGTCGATAGACGACCCGTCGCCACGTTCAGAGAGAAGCGACGCAATCTCCGTACGCAGGATTGTGTCAAGCTCGTCGGTGGACATGTATTTGTCTTTAGCCACCCTTTTTTCGATGCGTTCTATGATTTTGACCGTGGTATCGACACCCACATCCGAGCTGATGAGACTCTCTTCGAGAGAGTCCAAAACCTCATCGTCAACCTTTGATTTACCCGCGACCGCTCGCGATATTTTTGAGAAGATGGACTCTTTGCTCTTGGCGAGTCCTTTTTCGAGATCCAGAGCCTCGTTTTTCTGCTCTGTATCGTTTTTTTTGAATATGGAGAAGAATCCCATGCGCTAAAATTTATGTACGTACGCTACAAAAATACAAAAAGCGTCTGTGTAAAACAAGACGCTTTTTGTATTAAGGGGCATAAACCCGCTTAAAACATAAATTATTTACGGTTGAAGAAATCTTTTATCTCTTCGTTGGGCACAACTTCGGTTTTGAAAGTGTAAGCACCTGTCTTTTCAGACTTAACCATTTTGATGCATTTGGTTCTGCTTTTACCTGTACCCGTTTTGAGTGTTGCGACTACTTTCTTTGCCATGGTTCGTGTTATTTAATCTCTCTGTGAATTGTTACTCTCTTGAGGATGGGGTTGTATTTCTTACGCTCCATTCTGTCGGGAGTGTTTTTCTTGTTTTTGGTTGTGATATACCTCGACATACCGGGCATACCGCTCTCTTTGTGTTCAGTACACTCCAAGATAACCTGAACTCTGTTACCTTTTTTTGCCATAACTGATTATTGAAACTTAATTAGTAAATGATGCCGAGAGCGCAAGCTTCTCTGAGAGCCGCGTCAAGACCTTTTTTGTTGATGGTGCGGATACCTTTGGCTGAAACCTTGAGGGTAATCCATCTGTTTTCTTCTTCCCAATAAAATCTTTTCACCTTCAAGTTGGGGCTGAAGATTTTTTTGGTCTTCTTGTTCGAGTGAGACACGTTGTGACCCACCTGAGCCGTTTTACCGGTAATCTGACAAACTTTCATCTGAAAAAACCGTTATTAATTAATTAAAAATTTTTCGAGCGGAATGTGTATAACAATCGGTCAAACAATGAGTTAACACCATGAGACATACCGAAATACACTTCAACTCGGGTGCGAAGATAATGTTTATCACATAAAAAAACAATAGTCTCACGCTTTTTTATCGCATAAAACCATTATTTTGTGATTATTTTCTCCGATTTCTATCTTTCGGAACCGTTTTTCTCATTCAACAATTCTTTCCGCAACATGTCTATGACAAAAGCGGAGGCACGCTCTATAGTCACGGCTCTTTCAGCGTTGAAAACACGTTTTTCTGCAATAGTACCGTGCGGAGTGGCGACAGCCATCCAAACCGTTCCGACAGGTTTTTCCGCTGTTCCGCCGTCCGGACCCGCTATCCCCGTCGTCGAGAGAGCGTAATCGCTTCCCGTGAGTCGTCTCACTCCTTCCGCCATGGCTCTTGCCACAGGTTCGCTGACAGCGCCGAATTTTTCAAGGTCGTCACGACTGACACCCAACACTTCCGCTTTCACATCGTTGGAATAGGAGGTGACACCGCCGAGATAGTACGCCGACGCTCCAGCCATAGCCGTAAAGCGTGACGATATGCGTCCGCCTGTGCATGACTCCGCCACCGAAAGGGTACGTCCGCTTTCGGTCAGCATCGCCGCGACAACCTTTTCGACAGTTGCATCCTCATAGCCTATTATATATTCGGGAATAAGCTCACCGAGAGAGGCGAAAGCCTGTTCTATATATGCGGACGCCTGTTCCGCGGGTAGGGTATAGCTGCTCAAACGCAGTCGCACCCCGTTGGGATTGGGAAGATACGCCAATTTTATTCCCTCGGGCAGAGCGTTTTCCCACGCCTCAATCTTTTGAGCGAGAATAGACTCGGCGATACCAGTGGTTATCATCGTTCTGTGCATCACGCATCCGCCCTCTGTCATCTCCGCAAACAAAGGTGACAGCTCCTCGGAGAATATCGCCTTCATCTCATAAGGTACCCCCGGCATCGACGCCAAGAAATGACCGTTACGTTCAAAAAGCATACCCGGAGCGGTACCGTTTCTGTTAAAAAGTACTCGGCATACGCTCGGAACGAGAGACTGCTCTTTGTTAAGCTCCGTAAATCCGATACCTCTTTCCGTGAGCATCTTTTCGTTATGCTCATAGCTTCGGACATCGTTTTTCATGTCGCAGTCGAACAGTTTGCACAACGCGCGTTTGGTTATGTCGTCCTTTGTCGGACCGAGACCGCCCGTAACCAACGTGAGCTTATGGCTCTCCAGCGATTCGGAGAGGGTATCTATGATTGTACGCTCATCATCTGATATCGACAATATCTCATCCACGGCGATACCCGCTTTGTTAAGCTCCGTTGCCATCCATGCCGAATTGGTATCGACAATCTGGCCTATCAGTATCTCATCGCCGATAGTTATAATTTTGGCTTTCATTGTTTTGCTCCGTTTTCTTTCTCGTACTCCTCGACAAGACGGCGACAAATGCGCTTGATGAATCCGGGACCGTTGTAGATGAATCCCGAATATATCTGAATCAGCGACGCGCCCGCCTTTATCATGTTCACGGCGTCATCCTCGGTAAGAATACCGCCCACACCGATAATAGGATATTTGCCCTCTGTCTTCTCATGAACATATCGAACAATCTCCAGAGACCGTTTGGTAAGGGGAGCACCGCTTAAACCGCCGTTACCTATTGAGGCGACTACATCCGACGGAGTGGAAAGTCCGTCACGCGAAATGGTGGTGTTGGTGGCGACGATACCGTCGAGACCGCATTCACGCATCACGTTTATGGCGTCGTCAATCTGTTCGTGACTCAAATCGGGCGATATTTTCAGAAGAATGGGGCGATATGCCGTCTGTCCTCTGCGGAAATCGGTCACGCCGTCCACAATCTCTTTGAGCGCCTCACTCGACTGCAATTTGCCGAGATTGGCGACATTGGGACAGCTTACGTTTATGACAAAATAATCGACATGCTCATAGAGCAGACGAAACAGTTTTAGATAGTCCGCAGGAGCTTTATCGTTAGGCGTAAGGGTATTCTTGCCCAAATTTCCGCCTACAATGGTTTTATGCTTGTGTTTCAGATTTTTGATTGCCGCCTCGACACCTTTGTTGTTGAAACCCATGCGATTAATTATGGCCCTGTCTCCGATGAGACGGAACAGTCTCGGTTTCGGATTACCAGGCTGCGGTTTGGGGGTAATTGTACCAACTTCGATAAAGCCGAATCCGAGAGCCGAAAGTTCGTTATATGCGACGGCATTTTTGTCAAGACCCGCCGCCAAACCTATCGGGTTGGGGAACTTCATGCCGAATACCTCTCGCTCCAAAGCGGAATGCTCCATTGAGAAAAGCGCCTTTGAGATAGAGCGATAAAAGGGAACGAAACGTGCCGCCCTCAACATGAACATGGTGACGTTGTGCGCCTTTTCCGCCGAGAGACAGAAAAGCAACGGTCTAATCAAATGTTTATACATCTTATTACAGCTTCTTTTATGCAAATATACGCATTTATACGACACTATAAAGTAATCTGAATCTTTTACGAATAATTTTCACAAAAGTTTCACATTTGTTCCGACATATCAGCTCCTGTTACGTGATGTCATACATCGTGATATTATATAAGGATGTAATATGACCGAAACCGTATCACATGACACTACTGCCGCACAATCAGAAAAACTCCTCTCTGTAACGATATTCGTTTCTTAGGTTCTCAAACTCTTCAGGGTGTGCCTTGAGCGTCTCCGACTCTTTCTCTATGTCGTAAAAATTCTTCATCATCAAAGAGACCTCGTGCCATGAAAGGTTGTGTTCATGGCTAACGGATTTAACCTCTTCGGGCCACCATCCTTTCAAGTCGTCGATACCGAAATATCGAGCCAACACCCTGACACTCATAGAGCTACCCGCCGCCTTGCCTTGCAGAGAGTATCCTGCGATATGCGGTGTTCCGAGCGATACCATTTTCAGAGTATCCTTGTCTATCGCAGGCTCGCCGTTCCATACGTCTATCACAGCCGAAGCGATTTTTTTCTCTTTCAGAGCCTCATTCAAAGCCTTCTGAACGACAACCTCGCCGCGAGAGGAATTTATAAAGAGCGCATCTTTTTTCATCATACAGAAAAACGTGCTGTCCGCCATTCCTATGGTGGGGTAGTCGCCGCCTCTCTCCAAAGGAACGTGCAGAGTTACCACATCGGCACGACTCAAAGCCTCTTCAAGTGTAGAAAAATGCTCTTTACCCTCACGCTCGGCTCTCGGCGGGTCCACGGGCATAACTTCAAAGCCGAAAGAGGTGAGCGTCTCGGATAGCGCACCTCCGACGGCACCCACACCCACAACAGCTATTTTTGCGGGCGGCATGACACCTTCGTGCAATAGGGCGGCGCAGACATACTGCACCACGCCGTAAGCGTTGCAACCGACGGCACGCGACACCTCTATACCATGTCGCGCGCAATAGTCGATGTCTATATGGTCAAAACCTATGGTGGCGGTGGCAATCATTTTTACATTGCTACCGTCGAGCAGCTTCTCGTCACAGCGTGTACGTGTCCTTATCATAAGCGCGTCGGCATCGCGCACATCTTCCGCCGTGATGTCGCCACCTTTTTTATAGAGTATCTCGGCGTATGGCTCGAACACTCCCGCCACAAAAGGTATGTTTTTGTCTATGACTATTTTCATCAGAAAACCGTATCGTTTTTCAGGTCAAAAGATTAAAAAACGGCTTGATTGACCCGCAATCAAGCCGTCGGAGACCTTCTCGTAGGACTTTTTTAGAGAAGCGCGTTGATTTTTTCAGTCAACACGGCTTTTGTAGTGGCGCCTACCTGTTTGTCAACCACTTTACCACCTTTGATAAAGATAATGGTGGGAATGTTGCGAACGCCGAACTCGATAGAAACTTCATCGTTGTTGTCAACATCACATTTGCCAATCGAAACTTTACCTTCGAACTCGTGAGCCAACTCGTCGATGATGGGAGCCACCATACGGCAGGGACCGCACCATTCTGCCCAAAAGTCGATTACAAGAGGTTTGCCCGATTCGATGAGCTCTTTGTAGTTCTGCGAAGTGATTTCAAGTGCCATAACTCCTAAAATTTAAACTTTATATATTTGATTTAAACTACTTTAATCTGTTAATTGTTTGTCCCCTTTTGAATGTAAAGATATATCAAAAAAGGTGTAAACAAAACTATTTTCAACTGTTTTTTATCCGTTTTGTCTCAAAACATTATACCTCAAACGATTGCGGCGACCGACAATTAATGCAGTTCGTATCCGAATCCCATTTTGTCGAAAAAGTCAGCCAACTGCGGAGTCACATCGACCTTTATGTTTTTGGAAACCATAGGTAAAACCACTCCCGCCGAAGTATCGAAAACCTTTAGTTTGAGATTGGCGTTACCCTTGTTATCCTCGAAAAGACGCTTCATTTCCGATACGGTTTCGGGTGTAACGTCGGTGACGTCTATGTTCACGACAACCTCTTTAACCAATTTCTCGTGAGCCTCGCGGAGAGTCATTATCGAGGTTATTTTCGGGGTAAACTCCGCACCGTCATATCGCTGTATGAACTTGCCTCTTATCAAAAGCTGATAGTCTGTGAACATGAACGGACGGAAAGCCTCGTAGTCGTTTCTGAAAAGGGCAAACTCGTATGAACCGTTAAAATCCTCAATCGTGAAACGTCCGTAAGGGTCGCCTTTCTTGGTTGTAGAGTGAGTAACCGAAGTAACCATTCCCGCAACCACAAACTCACGACCTTTCATCTGGTCAGTATTGGTGAGCTGGTCGAGACTGTTGGTACACATCTTGTCGATGATGACCTTATGGTTGTCGAGAGGGTGGGCGGAGAGATAAATACCCACCAGTTCACGCTCTTTGCCGAGCGTCTTGAACTGACTCCACTCCTCACCGGGCGGAAGTTGCGGCTTCTGAATCTCCACAGACTCCATTATGTCGCCGAAAAGCGAGTTGCCCGACTGATTCTTGCTCGTCTGGAACATGTTGCCGTATTTGAGCAACATCTCGACATAGCTCTCTTTACCGTCTTCGCCGATGAAACGGCTCCTATGGAAACCAGAAATGGAATCGAACGCTCCCGCCAAAGCCAACGACTCAAATGTCTTGCGGTTGACCGACTGTATATTTATTCGCTCCACAAAGTCGAACAAATCCTTATACGGTCCGTTTGCCTTACGTTCCTCTATGATGTTCATCACCGCGCTCTCGCCCACGCCTTTGATTGCGGCGAGTCCGAAACGAATATTACCCTCGCTGTCGACAGAGAAACGAGACATACTTCGGTTTACGTCGGGGCCTTTCACGGGCGCGCCTATACGTCGGCATTCATCCATAAAGAAGCTGATTTTCTTTATGTCGGAAAGGTTACGGCTCAAAAGCGCCGCCATGAACTCTGCCGGGTAGTGAGCCTTCAGATAGGCTGTCTGATATGACACGTATGCGTAGCATGTCGCGTGCGACTTGTTGAAGGCGTATGACGCGAACGCCTCCCAGTCGGTCCATATCTTCTCGCACACCTTGGGATCGTGACCGCGCTCTGTCGCCCCGCCGATAAAGTCACCCTTCATCTTGTCGAGGACGGCACGCTGTTTCTTACCCATAGCCTTACGCAGGGTGTCCGCCTGACCTTTGGTGAAGCCAGCCAGCTTCTGCGACAAAAGCATCACCTGCTCCTGATAGACCGTAACGCCGTATGTGTCATGCAGGTATTCCTCCATATCGGCGAGGTCGTAGCTAATCGGCTCACGTCCGTGTTTACGTGCAATAAAGTTGGGTATGTACTCCAAGGGTCCCGGACGATAGAGGGCGTTCATGGCTATGAGGTCCTCAAAACGGTTGGGCTGAAGCTCTCGGAGATATTTTTTCATACCTGGAGACTCGAACTGGAACAGACCCGTTGTGTCTCCGCGGCTGTAAAGGGCAAACGTCTCGCTGTCGTCGAGCGGAATTTTATCTATCTCCAATCTTATGCCGTGCGACATCTCTATATTGTCGAGCGCATCTTTTATTATGGAGAGAGTCTTAAGACCGAGAAAGTCCATTTTCAGCAATCCCACATCCTCGACGAAATGACCGTCATATTGAACCACAAAGAGGGCAGCATCCTTGTTTACCGATATGGGGATGAAATTTTCGAGGTCGTCTTTGGCGATGATGATACCGCAGGCATGCACACCCGTCTGACGTACCGCACCTTCGAGCTTTTCGGCAAGATTTAGGGTCGTACGGACAAGAGGATTCGTGCTCTCGCGTTCGGCGTTAAGCTCTGGTACCTCCTTGAAAGCGTCTTTCAGCTTTATACCCGGACGCTCAGGCACCATCTTGGCAAGTCTGTCCGCCTCGGGAAGCGGAAGTTTCTGTATTCGTGCCACGTCACGGATTGCCAATTTGGCGGCCATTGTACCGAAAGTGATGATATGCGCGACCCTTTTGGCTCCGTATTTACCGACCACATATTTCATAACCTCCTCACGGCCGTCCTCGTCGAAGTCAATATCGACATCAGGCATCGAAATACGTTCGGGATTGAGGAAACGCTCGAACAGAAGGTCATACTTGATAGGGTCTATATTGGTAATGGTCAAGCAGTATGCTACGGCGGAACCGGCCGCCGAACCACGTCCAGGCCCTACTGCCACACCCATTTGACGGGCTGCCCTGATAAAGTCCCACACAATAAGGAAGTATCCGGGGAAACCCATTCGCTCTATTGTCGAGAGCTCGAATTCGAGACGCTCACGGGTGGAGTCGGGTAGGGGATCGCCCCATCGCTCTTTCGCTCCTGCATAGGTAAGGTGACGAAGATAGATAAACTGTTTTGAAGTCGTCAGTTTTACTTCGGCGTCAAATTCCTTGTCGATGAACGCCTCTTTAGAAAGAGCGTCAATATCCTCAATCGAAGAGGCGGCGTCTATCGCGGCGTTTATCTTTTCGAGAGCCGCGCCGAGACGTGCTTTGACCTCATCATCCTTAACCGTTGAGGCGGTGGTGGCAAAACTGTTTTTATATACCTTTTTAAGTTGGTCAAGTTCTATCACGAAGTCGTCAGGCAACGGAAAGTTGGGCATGAACGCCTTGTGCGATAGCGAATAGGTCTCAACCTTATCGGCTACCTCCACGGTTGCGTCGAGCGCCTCAAGATGATCGGGGAAAAGCTCCGCCATCTCCTCATAGCTTTTCAGATACTCCTGACGGGTATATCTCATTCGGTTGGGGTCGTCCAAATCGGCGCGGGTGTTGAGGCAGATAAGGTTATCGTGCGCCTCCGCATCATCGGCACGAACGAAATGGACGTCATTGCTGACGATATATTTTACATTGTACTTTGCCGCCAGCTTCAAAATTTCGGCATTGACAATCTTTTGATTCTCAAAGACATTCTGGTCGATTCTCGGATCACCTGACGGATGCAGCTGCATCTCCAGATAGAAATCATCCCCGTATATATTCTTGAAATGACGCACATGCTCTTCCGCATCTTCGATGTTACCTTTCATAATCGCCTGCGGAATATGGCCGCCAAGACACGCGGAACAACAGATTATCCCCTCGTTGTATTTTTCGAGCAGCTCGAAATCGACACGAGGTTTTCCGTAAAAACCCTCCGTATAGGCATACGAGGCGAGTTTTGCGAGGTTATGATAGCCGACAAGATTTTTAGCCAACAGAATAAGGTGATAACCCGAAAGGTTCTCCTTGCCCGAATGGTCATGACGGCTGTTCGCCGCCACATACACCTCCGAGCCGAGAATCGGTTTTATCCCCTCTTTCATGGCAGTCTCGTGAAAGAGCTTTACGCCAAACATATTACCGTGGTCGGTTATCGCCAAAGCAGGCTGTCCCAACTCTTTCGCACGGCAGATTATGTCCTTTATGTCGGAAGCTCCGTCGAGAATCGAATATTGAGTATGTACGTGTAAGTGTACGAACTGTGGCATTTGCGTTTGTTTTTGTATCGTTTAAATCGTTTGTGCCGATATTTTCAAATACCGTCACTTAAAACATGTCACTACTGTGGTATAATATTTTCACATCTGTGATATTATCTTAGTGATATTAATCTTATAATAAGTGATATTAATCTTATAATATACGTATGGCATATCTTATATAAAGTGATATTGCATAAAGTGATATTATTGACACTAAATACTATATGTTTTATGTACCGCATACGTGACGTCAGCAAAGATACAAAAAAGAGTGTGCCTAAAAAAAGCATACCGCGACACTTTTTTAAAAATATTTTCAACACCGGCGTCTTCAATATTCCAATCGGCGGCAATAGAGCGGGCTATCTGACAAATCGTTTGTAAAATTGACAAAAAATACTTATCTTTATATCGTAAAGGCGATATTGCCTTTTGTTTAACCTCAAAATCTACCGTCATGACTACCAGTGATAATAAATTCGTCGTAATAAGAAAGTTCTCACGTCTCAACGAAGCGCATATCGTTAAATCACTTCTCGACTCTTACGGTTTCGAGACCGAACTCATAGGAGAGGAGTCAGCGTCTCTTTTCCCGAACAGCACGATTCCAGATTTCGGTATCGAACTCCTTGCCAAAGGTGAGGATGTGGCAAAAATAGAAGCATTGCTGGCGGCGGAATTCGATAAAAACGAAATAAAATAACAAAACATAACCGTTGCGGCCGTTTTTTTATTAACTTTGTTCGGTTTTTCATAAAACCGACAGATAACACCTGTTTTTACATATATAGAAACATATTAAAATAAAAACACATAAAAATGGAACTAATCGAAAAGATTAAGGCTGCCGCAGCCAAAGATCTGAAACGAATCATTCTTCCCGAAGCGGAAGAGGAGAGAACATTGCGTGCCGCTGACCAGTGCATCGCCGAATCGCTTGCCGAAATCATCCTTATCGGTAACCCCGCGACAATAGCGTCACAAGCAGCTAAATTCTCGCTCAGCAACGTGGCTAAAGCAAAAGTCATCGACCCCGAGAACAATCCCGACAAAGAGCGTTACATTGAGCTTATGCTCCAGCTCAGAGCCGCAAAAGGTCTGACTCGCGAACAGGCTGAAAAACTCATAAAAGACCCTCTTTACCTCGCGGTAATGATGATTAAGGCGGGTGACGCTGACGGTGAGGTAGCGGGCGCCAACAACGCGACAGGCGACGTTCTTCGTCCCGCTTTCCAGTATGTGAAGACCAAACCGGGCGTCAGCGTGGTTTCAGGCGCGTTTCTGATGATGGTTCCCAAAGAGTTCGGTGACAACGGACTCATGGTATTCGCCGACTGCGCGGTTCACCCCAACCCCACAGCTGAAGAACTCGCGCAGATAGCTGTTGAAACAGGTCGCACCACACGTGTAATCGCAGGCATGGAGCCGAGAATCGCTATGCTCAGCTTCTCAACCAAAGGTTCAGCAAAACATGAAATGGTGGATAAAGTCGTTCAGGCTACGGCTCTTGCAAAACAGATGGACCCCTCACTCGAAATAGAGGGTGAACTCCAGGCTGACGCGGCAATCATTCCCGAAATAGGCGCGAAAAAAGCTCCCGGCAGCAAAACAGCTGGTAGAGCCAATGTATTGGTATTCCCGACACTCGAAGTCGGCAACATCGCCTACAAACTCGTTCAGCGCATGGCAAAAGCGGAAGCTATCGGTCCCGTTTTGCAGGGTATGGCGGCTCCTATCAACGACCTCTCTCGCGGATGCTCTGTGAGCGACATCGTGAATCTGGTCGCAATTACCGCTTGTCAGGCACAGGGTCTCAAATAGTCCCATGTAACGAATAAATCTTCTTCACTTAAAACACTCATTGCAGATAATGATAATATTAGTTCTCAACTGCGGAAGTTCTTCAGCCAAATATCAGGTTCTCGACATGAAGAGCGAAGGTAACGCCGATGTTTTGGCAAAAGGTGTGGTAGAGCGTATCGGATTACCCGAGGGCGTATTGAAACACAAACCCGCAGGTAAAAGCGAGTTTGAGCGTACAGCTCCGATTCCCGACCATACGGTTGCGATAAACATGATTCTCGAAGCGATAGTCGATCCCGAACACGGCGTAATCGACTCTCTCTCGAAAATCGAGGCGGTAGGTCACAGGGTGGCTCACGGCGGCGAATATTTCTCTGACAGCGTTGTCGTAACTCCAGAAGTCAAAAAACAGATCGAAAGCTGTTTCGAGTTGGCACCGTTGCACAACCCCGCCAACATGAAAGGGGTAGAGGCAGTCGAAAGCCTTATGCCGAACGTTCCGCAGGTTACGGTGTTCGACACATCGTTCCACCAGACAATGCCCAAAGAAAACTATATCTATCCGATACCTTATAAATACTATGAGCAGTATCGAATCCGCAGATACGGTTTCCACGGCACAAGTCACAAGTATGTGGCGGCAAAAGCCTGCAAAATGGCGGGTCTGAAACTTGATGAGTCGAAAATAATCACTTGCCATATCGGTAACGGCGCGTCAGTGACCGCAATCGTAAACGGAAAATCATTCGATACATCAATGGGCTTCACTCCCGTTGACGGTCTTATGATGGGTACGCGATGCGGTTCGATTGACCCGAGCATCCTTACTTTCATCGCCGAACGTGAAGAGCTTACCGCTGATCAGATGAACTCTTTCATAAACAAGAAATGCGGGTTGCAGGGTTTGAGCGAAGTAAGTTCGGATATGCGTGACGTAATGGCGGCGGCTGACAGCGGCAATGAAAAAGCGGCTCTCGCGCTCAAGATATTCAACAACCGCATCAAACGATTTATCGGTACTTATGCGGCTGAAATGGGCGGCGTTGACATGATTGTGTTCACCGGCGGAATCGGCGAGCATACGGCTGTCGTGCGTAAAGGCGCTACCGAAGGACTCGAATTCATGGGTGTAACGGTTGATGACGAAGCCAACAAAAAAGCCTACGGAAACGACGCTGTGATATCAGCCGAAAACTCGAAAGTGAAAGTGGTGGTTGCGACAACAAACGAAGAGCTCGTAATCGCTTCAGACACTTACAGATTGCTTTTCTAACAAATCGACACCATGTTATAGTTCCGACTATAACTTTGAATAAAAAAAAGAGAAACGGTGATATACCGTTTCTCTTTTTTGTTTTTGCCCTGTTTCTAAACCTCACCTCGGCATACTATTTGTCTTGTCCAAAAGTCGGTAATAATGTTCTTTTTTTCGCAAAAAGAATAAAGTAACACGACAAAAAATTTGTAGCTTTCATATTTTTCATATATTTGTCGTTAATAGCAAAACACGAAAAGATAACCGTATGATTAAAAATTTGAACGAGCTTCTCACTCATGTGAAGGAGAGAGCGCCCAAAAAACGTCTGATTGCGGCATGGGCAAACGACGCTCACACAATAGAAGCGTGTGCCGACGCCGTAAGAGAGGGTATAGCGAAAGTTACACTTGTTGGCGATGTGGAAATCATCGTTGATGTATGCGACTCGCTCGGCATCCATAAGTCGATGTTCGAGGTGGTTGACTGCAAGGACGAAACATCCGCTATCAACAAGGCGGTCGAAATGGTGTCGCAGGGTAAGGGCGACATATTGATGAAAGGACTGCTCTCGACGGACAAATATATGAGAGGCATTCTCTCAAAAGAGGCAGGACTTGTTCCGCCCAAAGGCATATTGAGCCATGTGTCGGTGATAGACCTGCCGCACTATGAAAAATTGCTGGTGGTAAGCGACGTGGCGGTCATACCTCTTCCCGACCTGAATACCAAAAAAGCTATTGTAGGATATTGTTTCGATGTGGCAAGACGTCTCGGCATAGAAAAGCCCCGCATGGCATTGATTGCGCCGAGCGAACAAGTGTTGCCGAATATACCGTCGAGCGCGGAGGCGGCGATACTGACCATGATGAACAGACGCGGTCAGCTTGCCAAAGGTGCCGTTCTGGAAGGACCGCTCGCTCTCGATGTGGCGATAGACCCCGAATCGGCACGAATCAAAGGTCTCGAAAGTGAAGTCGCGGGAGAGGCGGATTCGCTCGTCTTCCCGAATATCGAATCGGCGAACGTCTTTTTCAAATGCTGTACCAAAATCGCTCATGCGGAAATTGCGGCAATCGTTGTTGGAGCCAAAGTGCCCTGCGTGCTCACTTCACGCGGTGACAGCGCGGCGACAAAACTCTATTCGATAGCACTCGCCTCACTGATGGCATAACGACCGAATTATGGAAAAGCCGTTAATTCTGATAATAAACCCCGGTTCGACGAGCACCAAAATTGCCGTCACAAAGGGTACGGATACCTTTTTTGAAAAGACAATCCGTCATTCGGCTCTCGAACTCAAAGAGTTCGCCACAATAAACGACCAGTTTGAGTTCCGTCTCGAACTCGTATGCAAAGCCCTCGACGAGGCAGGCATATCGCTCGGCGATTTGAGCCTGGTAATGGGTAGGGGAGGATTGTTGAGACCGATAGAGTCGGGTATATATCCCGTCAACGAGGCAATGATAGCCGACCTGAAAATGGGTATCATGGGGCAACACGCCTGCAACCTCGGCGGAATACTCGCCAACGCCATTGCCGAAAAAGCCGGAATACCGGCTTATATCGCCGACCCCGTGGTTGTGGACGAGATGAGCGACGTGGCGCACGTCGGCGGACATCCGCTCACTCCGAGATACTCCATATTTCACGCTCTCAACCAGAAAGCGGTGGCACGACGCTACGCCAAAGAGAACGGCACGAGCTATGAAAAACTCAACCTTATCGTGGCGCACATAGGCGGCGGTGTCTCTGTCGGCGCTCACATAAAAGGACGTGTCGAGGATGTCAATAACGCCCTTATCGGCGACGGACCTTTCTCGATAGACCGAAGCGGCGGTATAGCGGCGGGAACTCTCGCCGACATGTGCTTTTCGGGTAACTATACCGAGAAGGAGATAAGACGCATAATATGCGGCGGTGGGGGAGTGGTAGCCCACCTCGGACACGGAGATATGAAAAAAGCCGTTGAAGATGCCATTGCGGGCGACGCCAAAAGCCGTATAGTAATCGACGCTTTCACATACAACATCGCAAAGGCGATAGGTGCCATGTCGGTGGTGTGTGAAGGAAAGGTTGACGCCATAATATTGACGGGTGGTGTGGCATACAGCGACTATGTGTGCGAGAGGATAAGCAAGAAGGTCTCTTTCATCGCTCCCGTGACCATATACGGCGGCGAGGACGAGATGTACGCCCTTGCTGAAAACGCCATGTTGCTGCTTTCGGGCAAAATTGAATGCAAAGAGTACGGATTCTGATAAAAGAATACGTAACATACGCAAGAAAATAGGGCGTTTTTGTGCTTCTTTAGATATTTTTTATTAAATTTGGATGTTGAAACAATTCTTTTTGAAGTAAACAATACTTTTTTAAATAATTATCAGAAATGAGCCATTCTAAATTTCCTGCCGGCGTAATAACCGGCTCTACCGTTCAGGAGCTTTTCGCATACGCGAAAGAACACGGTTTTGCAATTCCTGCCGTTAACGTTACAGGTACTGACACCGTAAACGCCGTTCTCGAAACAGCTGCTGCTGTGAACAGCCCCGTAATCATCCAGCTTTCTAACGGCGGTGCTTCGTTCTTCGCAGGCAAAAGCATCTCTAACGACGGTCAGAAAGCCTCTATAATGGGTGCAATCGCGTGCGCTCACCATGTTCACACCGTTGCAGCCGCTTATGGTATCCCCGTTATCCTTCACACGGACCATGCCGCAAAAAAACTCCTTCCCTGGATCGATGGTCTTCTCGACGCGAGCGAAGAGCACTTTGCAAAAACAGGCAAACCTCTCTTCAGCTCACACATGCTCGACCTCTCTGAAGAACCTTTGAAAGAGAACATCGAGATATGCAAAAAATACCTGACTCGCATGAGCAAAATGGGTATGACACTCGAAATCGAGCTCGGTATCACCGGTGGTGAAGAAGACGGCGTTGACAACTCACACGTTGACTCTTCAAAACTCTACACACAGCCCGAAGATGTCGATTACGCTTACACAGAGTTGAGCAAAATCAGCCCCAACTTCACAATCGCCGCATCATTCGGTAACGTTCACGGCGTTTACAAACCTGGTAATGTCGTTTTGAGCCCCGAGATACTCAAAAACTCACAGGAGTACATCAGCAAAAAACACAATACCTGCGCCAAACCCGTAAACTTCGTGTTCCACGGCGGTTCAGGTTCAGAGCTTGAAAAAATTCAGGAAGCTATCAGCTACGGTGTAATCAAGATGAACCTCGACACCGATATGCAGTGGGCGTTCTGGAACGGTATCCGTAACTACTACCTCTCAAAAGAGGCTTATCTCCAGTCACAGCTCGGTAACCCCGAAGGTCCCGACGCTCCCAACAAGAAATACTATGACCCCCGCACTTGGTTGCGTAAGGGAGAAGAATCAATCGTAGAACGTTTGAAAATCTCTTACAAAGACCTCAATGCGATGAATGTGTTGGGCAAATAGTTTGAGCAAAGCCCCCGAACGGGGGCTTTTTTAATACATTTTCTTTTTATGCAGGTCGTCGTGCAGTGCATACGACGGACATTGAATCACCAAAAGAAGACAAGATATGAAAGACGCTGTTGCAATTTTGTGCGCGGGAGGTCCCGCTCCCGGTATCAATACGGTCATAAGCTCCGTTACAAAAATATTCATAAGCAACGGATATACGGTAATCGGTCTCAACGGCGGTTATAAAAGCCTTTTTGCCGATGAACCCGATTTCACATACCTCAATTTCGAGATAGCCGACAACATCTATTCCCGTGGAGGTTCATGGCTTGTGATGAGCAGATATAAACCTTCCGACAAGGAGTTTAAACCCGACTTTTTCGAAAAATACAATGTCAAACTGTTGGTGACAATCGGCGGCGACGACACGGCAACCACCGCAAACCGTCTCTCTAAATACCTCAAAGAGAGAAACCTGAATGTAGCCAACATCCACGTACCCAAAACGATAGATAACGACCTTCCCTTGCCCGCAGGTTACCCGACATTCGGTTATAACTCGGCGAAAGAGGAGGGTGTCAAACTTGCCACAACACTCTATGAGGACGCGCGCACCAGCGGCAACTGGTTCGTTGTCTCTGCAATGGGTCGTGAGGCGGGTCACCTCGCTTTCGGTATCGGTTCCGCATGCCACTATCCGATGATTATCATCCCCGAAATGTTCAACAAGACGCCGATTACATTCGATAAGATTACACGTCTTGTCATTTCGTCAATGGTGAAACGTCGTATAATGGGTATTCCTTACGGTGTGGCCATCATAAGCGAAGGTGTATTCCATTTCATGGATGACGAGGAGATTATCGGTACGGGTGTGCAGTTCACATATGACGACCACGGTCATCCCGAACTCGGTAACGTCAGCAAATCGCACATTTTCAACATTCTCGTGCAGAAAAAATTACAGGAAATGCGCATAAAGGTAAAAAGCCGTCCCAACGAAATGGGGTATGAGCTTCGTTGCTGCCGTCCCATCGCATATGACCTCTCATACGCGACACAGCTCGGTTTGGGTGTATATACGCTCTTCAAACAGGGTATCACAGGTTGCGTCGTGACTGTCAGCCGTGAGGGTAAACCTGAACCCCTTTATCTGAAGGATGTAACGGACGAAAACGGAAAAGTTAAACCGCGTCTTGTTGACATCAATTCGGACAAAGTTAAAATCATATACGAAAACAACCTCCATTACATAACTCCCGAAGATTATCGCGAAGCATCGAAGTACGTGGACAATCCCGAAGAATTCGACTTCAAGAAAATTCTCGAATGGGAATAGGATAAAAGATAGGGGAGCATCCCTTAACTTTAACTTCAAGTCAGCGTTTTTACCGTTTATCAGTAAAGACGCTGATTTTTTGCGCTTTAGGTAACCGTAAAATTTCCCCGTTGTACATATAAGACTTTTTCCCGCGAACGAGCGAAATTTTGAGCGAATGTGAGCGGAGGTATTTTATAATACACTTTATTTAACATAATGTATATTATAATTCAAATGTGTTTTTATATAAAAATAAGCGTCACGGAGCTCCATGACGCATTACAAGGCATATTTTTATCTTAGGCAAACAAGGCGTTATACATATGACCAGATATTATTATAAGAATCGTCATTGTAGCAAAAATATTCCAAATTGTATTTCTCTTTAATAGCATTCACATAACCTTGTTCAATATGGTCGCTTTTCGCTTCATTAAAGATAGACTCATAACCGATATCATTAAAACGAGAGAAATACAATACTGTATCTTGAAAAGTTCAACATCACCTTGTTTTCTTCTGTTCAACAGATAGTCACCCATCCCGCATCTTATAAAACAAAACATTATTTGTAAATACCCGAACAATGTTTTTTTAAAGCAAATTTTAAAAACAAAGTACACTCTGCGCCACTATTATAAAAATAGGTAAATATTTAGTATCTTTGTCATAAAGAACCATTCCTATTTAACATAATCAAACGTTCGAGATATGATTATTCGAGAAGAAATCGTACGCACAGACAGACTTCATGATGTCGCGCTCGGGATGATGGCTGCGGCACGTACCGCTCCCAAATCTAAAGGCGTGGATGTCTTGCAGATAGCCATGTTTGAAAGTGACGACATAAGACACCTCTCAAAAAAGATGAAAGAGCTTGCCGAGCCGCTCCAGAAGATGTTTTTCATACGTGACGCCGAAAATATTCTTCAGGCGGGAGCCGTTATCCTTATCGGAGCGAAAATAAAACCCGCCGGACTAAACTGCGGATATTGCGGATTTGCCACCTGCGCGTCAAAAGGCGAACTGAGCGAAGTACCCTGCTCGTTCAACAGCATAGACCTCGGTATAGCGATAGGCTCCGCCGTGTCATACGCCGCAGACTCACGTGTCGATTCACGTGTCATGTATTCAATAGGTGAAGCGGTAAAAAGTCTCGGTGTGATGCGCGAATGCACCCAGATAATAGGCATACCAATCAGCTGTACCGGTAAAAGTCCGTTCTTCGACAGACAATCGACCAGATAAACAGACAGAACAAGACAATAAAAAAACAGGAGCGGGACTACCCTCTCCTGTTTTATTTTTATCGTATCTGTTTTTCAATCTGTTCGATATGAGCTCTCAACGACTTGTCTATTTCGAGCAGGTTTGTCACCGTCTTGATTGCGTGAACCACCGTGGCGTGGTCTCGTGCCAAAGCCTCACCTATACTTTTGAGAGATAGGTTCGTATGCTTTTTACAGAGATACATCGACACCTGACGTGCCTGCACAATCTCACGTGTACGTTTCTTTGAATAGAAGTCCTCTTTGGATACGTTATAAAAAGAATAGACGATGTCGCAAATGGCTTCCGCCGTAATCTCTTTCTGCTGGAAACTTACGTACGCCTTCAATATCTCGCGTGCGAGCGATATTGTCGCGGGACGTCCCAGGAGTGTGGCGTTGGCTATGAAAGCGGAAATCGCGCCCTCTATCTCACGTATATTGGCTTTTATGTTCTCGGCGAGGAAATCGACAATCTCGTCCGAAAGCTCCACCCCGAGACGGTTGCATTTATTCTTTATTATCTTGACCTTTGTCTGATAGTCGGGTGTTTTAAGCTCGACCGAGAGACCCCACTTGAAACGTGTCAGGAGACGCTCCTCAATGTCGCTGAGCTCAACGGGAGGTTTGTCCGAGGTGAGAATCAGCTGTTTCTTTGAGAGGTGAAGGTGGTTGAATATATTGAAGAATGTGTTTTGAGTACCGGGCTTGTTACCTGAAAACTCCTGTATGTCATCGACTATCAACACGTCTATCATCTGGTAGAAATGTATGAAGTCGTTTATCTCCTTACGCTGCATCGCGCTGGTGTACTGCGCCTGAAACTTCTGCGCACTCACATAGAGGACATATTTGTCGGGGAAACGTTTTTTCACCTCTATGCCTATCGCCTGCGCAAGATGCGTTTTACCGAGACCCGAATCACCATATATGAATATGGGGTTGAAAGCGGTTGTTCCTGGTTCCGCCGCTATCTTCATGCCTGCGGTTCTCGCCAGCTGGTTGCAGTCGCCCTCTACAAAGTTTTCGAACGTATAATCGAAATTGAGCTGAGGATCGACAACCACCCTCTTGACACCAGGTATCACAAAGGGATTCTTTATGTTCTGGGTGTTATTGCTGTTGAGGAAGTTTTTGATAGGCGCCATTTCGCTACCCGAAGCGTCGGGATTGGGAACGGCGTATTTCAACGTTATGTTGGCTCCGAACTCGTTATAGAGAATCGGACGCAACATCATGATATAGTTATTGTTGATGTGATCGACGAAATCTTTGTTGGGAACACGCAAACGGAGTGTCTCACCGTCGAAAGCGTGAACCACAGTAGGCTTAAACCACTTAACGAACTCATCTCGCGGGATAAGCTCTTTTATCGTTAAGAGGCAATTCTGCCATTTACTATTTTGATTCGTCTGCATTTTTAGTACAATTATCTATATATTAACCTTTAAATTCGATGTTGCGACATTCAGTTAAACACCCTGAACCTACCTTTCCGATAAAGCCGAATCATCGCCACCTCCTCTTTTTCGACAAAAGTTTTTTTGACAATAAAAAGGAGCAATTCGCCTTCGATATGGTAAGGTGGATTGGTTTGGTTTTCTCTGCAAATATGAAAAATAAAATGTGAAAAAAAAATCATTTTTCGGTTGTTTTTATCCATAATTTTTATCCGAAATTACAACACTAACAATATCACGATTTTAGACGATTAAAAATTTTTATACTAATTTTTAGTATGCAATTACAAAAGTTATCAACAAGTAATTTTAGAGATAAGACACTATTAAACAGTACTTTAACTCATATTGTTCCACGAAAAAACAAACCGAGACCGCTGTTTCACGGGCATGCGTCATGCAAAAACAAGACAAGGACAGAGGGAGAAAAAACGGAGTCGACTACCCTACTTTCGGACAAAATTTTCACAATCCGAAACAAGGTCGGAAAAGGGATAAAAAAAGAGAGCCGAAATAAGATATTCTCGGAAAAAAAAGCTATATTTGTATAAAATGATTTAAGAAATCAAAACTGTTTGAAAAATAAAAACACATAAATATATGGAGATAGAAAAAAGCACACTTGAAAGAGCTCAAAAATGGCTCGACGGCAACTTCGACCAGGCAACCAAGGACGAAGTTAAAAGAATGATGGAAAGCGCTCCCAAAGAGCTGAACGAAGCGTTCTACCAGACGCTCGAATTCGGAACCGGCGGTCTTCGCGGTATAATGGGTGTCGGAACGAATCGAATGAACATATATACGGTCGGTATGGCTACACAGGGGCTTGCGAACTACCTTAAAAAAGAGTTTGCGGGCAAACCGATAAGCGTTGCAGTAGCTCATGACAGCCGTAACAACAGCGAATTGTTCGCCAAAACCACTGCTGAAATATTCGCTGCCAACGGTTTCACCGTATATCTGTTCGAATCGTTGCGTCCCACTCCCGAACTTTCGTTCGCGATACGTCATTTGGGCTGTCAGAGCGGTGTCGTGATAACGGCATCACACAACCCCAAAGAGTATAACGGCTACAAGGCATATTGGGATGACGGCGCACAGGTAATCGCTCCCCACGACACCAACATTATCGACGAAGTCAACAAGATTGAATCTGTCGATCAGGTGCAGTGGAAAGGCGGTGAAGGCAAAATCGTCATGATAGGCGAAGATGTCGACAAGGTTTACCTCGAAAAGGTGGCTTCGCTCACCCTATCGCCCGAAGCGGTTAAAAAACACGGAAACGCGTCTATTGTTTACACTCCCATTCACGGTACCGGTATTACACTCGTTCCGAGAGCATTGAAAGAGTGCGGATTCACCAATGTTACTGTAATTGAGGAACAGGCTACTCCAGACGGTAATTTCCCGACAGTGGTATCACCCAACCCCGAAGAGGCTTCGGCGCTTAAATTGGCGTTGGAACGTGCGGAAAAGATAAAAGCCGATTTGGTTATCGCAACTGACCCCGACGCCGACCGAATAGGTATAGCGGTACGCAACGATGAGGGCGAAATGGTACTGCTCAACGGTAATCAGACAGGTGCTTTGCTCACATACTATCTGTTGCGCAGATGGAAAGAGCTCGGAAAGCTCAAAGGCAAAGAGTTCATCGTCAAAACAATCGTTACGACAGAATTGTTTGTGGATATTGCCAAATCGTTCGGCGTTGAATACTATGATGTTCTGACCGGCTTCAAGTTCATCGCGGGCATAATACGCGACAACGAGGGCAAAAAACAGTACATTGGCGGCGGCGAAGAAAGCTACGGCTATTTGGCAGGCGATTTCGTTCGTGACAAAGACGCTGTCTCTGCCTCTGTGCTCATAGCCGAAACATTTGCATGGGCGAAAGAACAGGGTTTGTCTTTATACCAGCTTCTCAACAAGATATATCAGGAGTACGGTTTCTATAAAGAAAGCATGGTATATATCGTAAAACAGGGTAAAGACGGCTCGGAAGCCATTGCGAAAATGATGAGCGACATGCGCGAAAAAACCCCCGCATCGCTCGGAGGTTCTAAAGTAGTCGTTTTGAAAGACTACAAGACAAGCCAGGTTCGCAACATGGTAACGGGAGAAGTTTCGACAATAGACCTTCCGAAATCGAACGTTCTCCAGTTCTTCACGGAAGACGGCAGCAAGGTTTCTGTACGTCCTTCAGGAACGGAGCCCAAAATCAAATTCTATTTCGGTGTTCGCGAACCTCTCAACGGCTCTGTAAAAGACGCCGACAAGGCTGCGACAGCAAAAATAGAGGCTATCAAAAAAGATTTGGGAATCTAAAAATTATTCAACCACTAAAAAACGGCGTACCGTATATTTCGGTACGCCGTTTTTTGTATTATGCCTGTAATCGTCCCACCGCAACCGCACACAAACAGCACATATAAAAAAACACAATTATAATACAGCTACAAACAATAAATTACAATAAGAAGTATGTTTTTTACCTTATTTTACATAAATTTACAACAACAATTAAAACAACATATAATCTTGACCAATTTACGGATTACTAACCATAAAACAGAGATGTCATGAAAAAGCTACTTTTCGCGATTCTGATTTCCCTATTCCTGCCGTTATCGACATTTGCCGAAGGGGGACAGACATTCGGAACGGTATTCGATGCCGCGGTGTATGAAAGTCCCGACGCGTCCAAGCCTGTCATAACGACAATACCCGTCGGTGATGATGTCAACGTGATTGCTTTGGACAAACAGAACTATTGGGCACGTGTCATGCTGTCTGACGGAACAATAGGTTACGTCGATTTGGGTGCAATAGACTATCCTGGCGGGCAGACTGTCACAGTCACCGAAGTGTTTGACGCAAAAGAGATGGCAAGCTCAACTCAGACAAAAGAGTCAGTCATGAATGTGCTCACTGCCATAACGGTGATATTAATATTTTTGGCGGGACTGATACACATGATATTCATCACAAAAAACAAAGATAACGAAAAGCGTATTTTTGTCGGTTCAACCCCGCGTGTGGTACTTTTTGCGGTAATGATGTTTTTAGTTGTATTTTTATCGAATGACACTGCCGGCTGGAAGATAATACAGTCAATAGCCGCCATCGTTATAAGTGCATTCTCTTATTATGCCTATATGCGCCCCGCAAGCAAGATTATCGTTGACGGAGTTCCATCAAAAAACATGTTCCAGATACTTGCGGGTATGTGGTTCGATCTTGAGAACAGGAAAACCGATCAGGCAAGAATAGACCTGCTCAATCAGAACATCAACAGACTGAAAAACGACAGACTGAATGCCTCTGAAAAGGAACGTGAGAATATAGACAACAGAATATCCGAGATGCAGAAAGACATAAACGAAGAACAGTTCAGACTGGGCGAAACGTTCTCTTTGGCTATATTCTCAATAATCATGGGTGTTCTGTTCGTATGGCTCACACCGTTTTACGCGATAGTTCAGTATCTGAAAAACTATCCTTTCTACCTGAAAAAACGTGAAAAATACCAAAACGAAGCCTTCGGAAAATAAATCTGTTGACAAAGCATAAAAAAACTCCCCGCTCGGTTGCGGGGAGTTTTTTATTGTTCTATCGAACCGACAATGTGCTACATGTATTTAGGTTCTCCGAATATATCAACCAACTGCACGTATTCTATTGTCTTTCTGTCGGGCATGTATATGAAACATACGGTATCGTTCATGTTGACCGACATTTCGGCTGGTTTCTTGCCGAATGTGGTCACCTCTTTGAGTATGACACCACCCGAGGTTGTAACGATTATCCTGCCTATATCTTTTCTCGCGATAAACAGGTTACCATATGTGTCGCTGGTGATACCGGCTATACCACTGCCCGGGAACGTTCTGAAAACCCTTTTGTTATCGAGTCGTCCGCTGTCCAAAATATCATATATCCATACCACACCGTTTTCACGCTCACCTACATAGAGACGACGACCGTCGGGGCTGATTTCAAGTCCTCCGATAGCGGGAAGTGCATTTGCCACGACCTCTACCTCTCCTCCGTCCGAGTCACGTACAACCATCCATATCTTAGAACGATTGGCTTCAAAATCGCTGTCCGCCACATAAAAGACGCCGTTTTTCGGAGAAATTACCATCTGACAGATACTGTCAATCGGAGAACAATCGACAATATCTCTGAAAGTATCGTCCTTGCGGCCTTTCATATATATTTTCTTATGCCCTGCATCGGCGACATACATTGCGTCTTCGGCATCTACCACTATGGCAGCCACTCGGCTACCCTCTCCGAACTTATGGAAAAGAGAATGTTTGCCCTTGAAGTTTATACGTCCTATCGCACTCGGATCACCGTTATAGCCGCTACCGTAAATATTTTTGCGTTTATCTGTCGCGATACCGCTCTCTTTTGACGAGAATGTACCCGCATTCACAATATCAAACGTTTTTTGAGCTTTGACACTAATAAAAGAGGCTGTCAAAAGCACAGCAAGAATTACTTTCTTCATTACATTGATTTTTCTCAAACATCCACAAATATAACACTCTTATCCGACAAAATGAAACGCCTCTGAAAAGGTTGTTACACTTGATTGGACAACCTGCACGCTCTTTCTGTCGTTCTCAAACGTAAACTTCGGGCAAAAACATGGATTCACACTAACAATCGGCACATTTTTTCTTGCTTATTCCTTTTATTTTAGTTTATTTTGCACAATAAACATAAAAAACATTAAAACAATTCTCCGAAAATGAAAAAGTTGTTTTTATCACTTTTCTGTTTCGCGTTGCTGACATCTGTTCAGGCTCAGAAGTTGAGCAAAGAGGAAGCCGAGAAGGCTACGTCAGAGCTTTTGGCTGAGCGCGAAGCAAAAATAAAAGCCGAATACGGTCATGAATGGAAAGAGGGTGAACTCACCAACGGTGACTACAAGATGAAGTTCATATACCGCGTGGTAGGTGAAAAGCCTGCTGACGGTCGCGCTCTTTATATATCCATGCACGGTGGTGGCGGAGCTCCCGCGGAGGTCAACGACCAGCAGTGGGAAAATCAGAAAAAGCTCTACACTCCCCAGGAAGGGCTCTATTTTGTTCCCCGCTCTCCGACCGACACATGGAACATGTGGCATCAGTTCTATATGGACGGCTTTGTGGATAAAATCATTCAGCTTGCAGGCATATACGAGGATGTAAACCCCAATAAGGTATATGTTATGGGTTACTCTGCCGGCGGTGACGGTACTTTCCAGCTTGCTCCCCGTCTGGCTGACCACTGGGCTGCTGCATCAATGATGGCAGGACACCCCAACAACGCAAAAATCGAGAACCTGAGAAACCTGCCGTTCTCTATCTTTATGGGTGGCAAAGACGCGGCATACAACCGTAACGGTCTGGCTCGCGAGTGGATTGCGCGTCTCGACTCGCTTCACAATGCCGAAGGCGGTTTTATCTCTGACTCTCACATATATGAGGAATGCGGTCACTGGATGAACCGTCAGGACTCGGTAGCGATGTCATGGATGCCTAAATTCACCCGTAACCCCTATCCCAACAAGGTTTCATGGGTACAGGACGATGTGATAAGAGACAGTTTCTATTGGCTCTATGCCTCTCCCAACGGCAGAAACGAAGACTGCAAGGTGGTTGCCGAATATGACGGCGAAAACAACACCGTAAACATAATCTATGCGGACTCTCCCTCTGTAATTTTCGGTTTGAACGACAACATGATGGACCTCGACAAACCTGTAACAATACAGTATCAGGGCGAAACGATTTACAAAAAGGTTCTTCCCCGTTCTCTCAAATCAATAAAAGCGGACGTGGACGCAGGAAGAGACCCCTACATGATTTTCCCCGTGAAAGTGAAAGTCATGCACGGCAAACAGGTAACTGTTCTTTAACAAGCCGTAAAACAGATAAAAAAGAGTGTTGTGCCTGTTTAGGTACAACACTCTTTTTATTTGCTTTACGGCTTGTTAAAGAACAGTTACCTGTTTGTCGGCATGACTTTCACTTTCACGGGGAAAATCATGTAGGGTCTCTTCCTGTCTGGTGTCTCTGACGGGTCTGCCGACGGCATTACTTTGTCACTCGGGGGCACAGCCCCTTTTATCCATATCACATTCAGTTGGCTCATTATCTCACATAAAGTCAGCATATTAAGCGTGTATTTGCGCCGATATGACAAGGTCAATAAAGAGAAATGGATATATGTTTGTGACGAAAGATTATTGATTGAAAGAAAACCAAAGTGAAAAATAATATTTTTGATGGAAATGTGTAAAATTAAGGTGTCGTAAAAGAATCTTTTGTCTGTAAATGCTTATATTTGCAGGAATAAAAAGAGTTTTTATGAGAAAAATAGCACTTTTATTACTCTCGCTGACCGCTTTATGCAATACATTGTCGGCACAAAGTCTCTTGGAAACCGAAATATCGGAATTCAAAGACATCAACATCGTTGGAAACATCACGGCTACACTTGTCAGAGGAGAAAAGCCTTATATCAGCGCCACTTTATATGACACAATGGCTGACAAATTCGAGTTCTTCGTAAAAGACAACGAGTTACATGTCAGACTGAAACAGCCCATGTCTCTGTCTAACGGACTCAAAGGAAGAGCCGAAATCACTATAACATACCGTTCGTTGAGCCGCATAACCTCCGACGGAGCGACAATACTCTCTCCGGGCATAGTTGAAGAGAACGTGATAGTGCTTACCGCCATAGGTGAAGGCAACATAAACCTGAATGTAGCCACAAGAGACGTCGAGATTGAATCGACAAACAGCACGATTACACTCGGAGGCGACACAGAATATCTGAACATCAAGGCAATGGCAGGTTCATCCATAAACACGCTCGGTCTGACATCGCATAATGTAAATGTAACTTCAAACACCGCATCGGAATGTTATGTGGATGCCGATGTCCGCCTCGAGGCAAAAGCCGCCACTCGCGGAAAAGTGTACTACAAAAAAGACCCTGAAATACTCAAAGAGACTACCACCACAATGGGCAGCATCAGCAAAATAGAATAACAAGAAATCACAAATAAATAAAAAAGCCGAATCCTTCGAGGATTCGGCTTTTTTTGTGAGCCACTCACGAGGCTCGAACTCGCGACCTACGCGTTACGAATGCGTTGCTCTACCGACTGAGCTAAAGTGGCATTTTGGTACTGCAAATTTACACTTATTATCGTTGTATGCAAAATTATTTCGGATATTTTTTATTTAAACACTCTATACCTAAAAACAGCCACAAACTAACTATCTGCAAAACAAATTATTGCAGACAATTCAAAAAACGTTCCGCAAAACGCGGCCAGCTTTTTTCATTCAGAAAATCGGCGTAATCGCACTCCGTATCGGCTTTTCCGTCATCGAGAATCCTCTTTATGTCTCCATAATCGGAATAGGTGCGTACGACTACCCTGCGCTCGCTCTTATAATCGGCAAACGACCCTGTATCGGGACCTATCACCTTTGCCCCCAAAGAGAGGCTGTCCATAAGTGTTCCAGAACTGAGCAACGTCTCCGATGAATAAGGCACAAGCACATAACGGCTCCGAGAGACAATGTCGCCGAGCTCTTCAAACGATACCGAACGAGGCTCTATAGTTATCCGTTCGTTCTCATACTCAAGCAGTTTTTCTCTCAAAGTGTCATTGCATCGACCTACAACACGCACCCTGCACTCCGGCATCTCCTTGGATGCGTAATCCAGAAACTTATCCACATTTTTATACGGAGCGACAGTTCCCCATATCAACAAATCGCAATCCAAATCTCCGCTATCCTCGATAGCGCAAAGTCTGTTTTTTGTCGGGTGGTCGAGAAAGACGACCTTATGAAGTCGGTGCGGATAACGTTCAGCCATAAATCCCACACCCTCTCTGCTGTGTGTGACAATCAGGTCTGAAGCGGCAGCCATCATTCTCATAATAGCCCGCGACAATCTCCTGTGTCTGCCCGAATGAGGCGATTTATTGTGTAGAAACCACACTATCTTTGCCCACCCGAGCTTTATCTTGCATATAAGGAGCCATGCAAGAAAGCTCTGAATCAGTCCGTGTTTATAGTTTGGAACATTCTCAATCCAATGGAAAACATAGCAATCGGCACCCCGTCCCTGTCTGAAAAGTGACAATAACGGGTTTCGCGACGGCTTATTGACTATCGTGACCCCTGCATCTTTCAACGAGTTGCAGAAATCTTCTATATAACCGTTGTCATATTCGCCTCTGCGCTGCAACGGATAAACACATATCTTCATATATGAACACAATCACATTTAATGTCAAAACGACGCGACATGTCTCAAGCGGCACGCAATTTTGACTTTTCAGCCAACGCAGCTCACATAATAAAAACTTTTATTACGGCTTTTTATTGTAATTCAACCGTTTCATAAAATATTTTCACCATGTTGCGCATGCGAAGTACTGCCTTTTTGAAAAATCTCCTCATTAGGAGGAGATAACATACAAATATACGAAAAAAGCCGACACTTTTAGAAAGTATCGGCTTCAATCTTGTAGTCCGTAGGGGAATCGAACCCCTGTTGCAAGAATGAAAATCTTGAGTCCTAACCCCTAGACGAACGGACCATTTCTCTCGTTTGCGATGCAAAGGTACAAATAATTTTTATTTTTCCAAATCTGAAATTGATTTTATCTCATTTTTTCATCAATTCAACCTGCAAAAGCATACAAAAAGGAGGCGAAGCCTGATGCTCACACCTCCTTTCGACAAGTTTCGACAACCCGATTACTGTTTCACAACAGGAATCATACCAAAATATAACCTAAACAGTTTAATAGCAAATAACACGAAAAGAGGTTTGTCGAAACACTTTATGTAAGAATCGTTAAACTATCTTCTATTTGTCCGTTTTTACGAAAGCGGCTATATAGTCACCCACTTCTGACGTTGAGGCACTCTTTTCGCCGTGGCTCAAATCGGCTGTCACTACCCCGTCGTTTATCGCCTTTTCGACACCTTTACGCACGGCTGCCGCCTCTGCTTGCAGACCGAGATGGTCGAGCATCATGGCAGCCGAGAGAATCATCGCCATCGGGTTGGCGATGTTACGACCCGCCGCCTGCGGATATGAACCGTGTATGGGTTCGAACAACGCCACGCCCTCACCCAAAGATGCCGACGGAAGAAGTCCGAGAGAACCGCTTATCACGCTCGCCTCGTCGGTGAGTATATCTCCGAACATGTTTTCGGTAACCATCACGTCGAAGAACGAAGGCTGCTGTATCAGCTGCATTGCGGCGTTATCTACAAACATGAAGTCGGTTTTGACCGTCGGATATTCGGCAGCTATCTCGGTAGCCACCTCTCGCCACAGGCGTGATGTCGCCAAAACGTTGGCTTTATCGACGACAGTAAGGTGTTTACGGCGCATAAGAGCCATTTCGAAAGCCTTACGAACGACACGCTCTATCTCGCGACGCTCATAGACGCATGTATCGAAAGCCTGCGAACCGTCTTCAGAACGGCCTCTGGGGCGTCCGAAATAGATTCCGCCAGTCAATTCCCGCACGCAGACAAAATCCACACCCTCGACACGTTCACGTCTCAACGGAGAGCGTTCGGCGAGCGCAGGGAAAAGCACCAACGGACGAATGTTGGCAAAAAGACCGAGCGATTTGCGCATACGCAGGAGGCCCTGCTCGGGGCGCACCTTAGCCGAAGGGTCGTTATCGAATCGGGGGTCGCCTATCGCACCGAAAAGTACGGCGTCCGACTCCACGCACACTTTATGTGTGGCATCGGGATACGGGTCGCCGCAAGCGTCTATCGCAGCCGCGCCTACAACTCCGTCAGTATATTCGAAGTGGCATTCGAACCGTTCCTGAACGGCGTCAAGGACTTTTACCGCTTCACGCATAATCTCGGGTCCGATACCGTCACCCGCCAATCTGGCTATCTTGTAACTTTTCATATTCTTTTACCTCTTTTTTCATATTCGGCAATCTCGTCACGCAAAGAGACGAGGTAATCGACATCGTCATAACCGTTCATCAGGCACTCTTTCTTGTAAGCGTCTATCGGGAAGTGTTCCTCCAGCGACGAAGAGTCTATCGTTATGGTCTCCCTTTCGAGGTCTATCGTGAAAGTGGCGTTCGGATTGGAGGCAACCTCTGCGAAGCACTCAGATATAAATCTCATAGAGACTCTGACGGGCAAAAGACCGTTGTTGAGAGCGTTATTGGCAAATATGTCGGCGAAAGAGTCCGACACGACGGCACGGAAGCCGTAGTCATAGAGTGCCCACGCGGCATGCTCTCTCGACGAGCCGCAACCGAAGTTCTTACCCGCCAAAAGGATTTTTCCGCCGTAACGGCTGTCGTTAAGCGGGAACGACTCTATCGGCTTGCCTGTCTCGGCGTCATATCGCTGGTCTCTGAAAAGGTTGTCGCCGAAACCTTTTCGCTCCGTCGTTTTAAGGAAACGTGCGGGAATTATCTGGTCCGTATCGACATTCTCCGTAGAGAGAGGCACGGCGGTCGATTTCAATATCGTAAACTTTTCCATTGGTTTTCTTTAGAGGTTAAAAACTTTACGCGGATCGCTCACTACACCCGTAACGGCAGCCGCTGCAGCCGTAAGCGCGCCCGCGAGCAATGTTCTGGCACCCTGACCCTGTCGTCCCTCGAAATTGCGGTTCGAGGTAGAGACGCAATAGGCACCCGAAGGCACTTTGTCGTCATTCATGGCAAGACAGGCTGAACATCCTGGCTCACGCAACGAGAAACCCGCCTCTTCAAGTATCTCGACAAGTCCCTCTTCACGAGCCATTGTCTCCACACGCTTCGACCCGGGAACAATCCATGCGGTCACACCGTCGGCTTTGCGACGACCTTTGACCGCGTGCGCAAAGCGTCGTATATCCTCTATTCTGCCGCCTGTGCAGCTACCGAGAAAGACATAATCTATCTTATGACCTTCGAGTTTGTCACCCTCGTTGAAACCCATATAAGAGAGAGCCTTGTCGAAACTCAATCTGTCGCTCTCGGTGAGAGGTGCTGACGAAGGAATCGAATCTGTCACCGACATACCCATACCCGGATTGGTACCGTATGTAATCATCGGCTCGATATCCTCGGCGTTGAAGAAGTATTCTTTGTCAAATGTCGCTCCTTTGTCGGTGCATAACTCTTTCCACTGTGCCACGGCTCTGTCCCAATCTTCACCTTTGGGAGCGGCGTCACGACCTTTCAGATAGTCGAACGTAACCTTGTCGGGAGCAATCATGCCTCCGCGCGCACCGCACTCGATACTCATATTGCATACGGTCATTCGACCCTCCATTGAGAGCGAACGTATTGCGCTGCCCGCAAACTCTATGAAATAGCCTGTACCGCCTGACGATGAAATCTGAGATATTATGTAGAGAATAATATCTTTCGCCTCCACACCCTTACCGAGCGTACCGTCAACCGTTATACGCATCTTCTTGGGCTTTGGCTGAATTATCGTCTGCGAAGCGAATACCATCTCGACCTCCGATGTTCCGATACCGAAAGCCACCGCGCCGAATGCTCCGTGAGTCGATGTATGGCTGTCGCCGCAAACGATAGTCATACCCGGCTGGGTAAGACCTGCCTCAGGAGCCGCCACATGCACGATGCCGTGTGAGGGCGAACCTATCGGAAAAAGCTCGATGCCATACTTCTTACAGTTGGCAAGAAGGGTGTCAACCTGCTGTTTAGACTCACCCTCTTTGAGGGGGAGATGCTGGTTTTCGGTAGGTATGTTATGGTCGGGCATGGCTGTGACCTGCTTCGGTCTGAAGATGCCGACACCGCGTCTTTCAATGCCGCTGAACGCAACGGGCGATGTAACCTCGTGTATGTAGTGACGGTCGATGTAGAGAAGATCCCTGCCCGCAATGTTGCGAACGACATGGGCATCCCACACCTTGTCGAAAAGTGTTTTTGCCATATTTGTTTTTGACTACTTTATCAGATTGAATATTTTGTTCACGCCATCGACATAAGCCTCCACAGATGCGCGTATTATGTCGGTGTGAGCGGCAAATCCGTGCGCCACGCGACCCTGACAAGCGACCTGCATGTGAACCTTGCCGACGTCGTTGCAACCGCGTGTCATCGCCTGGATAAGGAACTCCTGAATGGTAACCTTAGTGGTCAGCATCTCTTTTATCGCGCTGATTGCGGCATCGACGGGACCGTTACCCGTATGGGTGTTTGTATAGGTGTTGTCGCCTATCTGAATCGTTATTGTTGCCGTAGGCACAAGCGTACCTGTAAGTATCTGTATGTATTTTACCTTTATCTTGTCGTGAGCGGCGTTTTGTGCGCTCTCGCCGAGCAATACGAGCAAATCTTCGTCACGGATGTCTTTTTTGCTGTCGGCGAGTTTGAGAAACTCCTCATAAATCTTGTCGAGCTCCGCGCCCTCACGCTTATGACCCAAAAGTTCGAGACGATGACTGAGCGCGGCACGTCCGCTACGTGCGGTAAGCACTATCGACGAATCGCTCACGCCCACATCTTTGGGGTCTATGATTTCATAGTTCTCACGATTTTTCAGAACGCCGTCCTGATGTATTCCCGATGAATGGGCGAAAGCGTTGCGTCCGACAATCGCCTTGTTTGCCTGCACGGGCATGTTCATGAGATTTGAGACCATACGGCTTGTCTGCGTGATGAGCGTCGAGTCTATCGAGG
The DNA here is from genome assembly GCA_949285535.1 of uncultured Alistipes sp. Classification (GTDB taxonomy): domain Bacteria; phylum Bacteroidota; class Bacteroidia; order Bacteroidales; family Rikenellaceae; genus CASDZP01. Next base: position 30,004 of record CASDZP010000002.1, on the reverse strand, counting down.
TGTCGATACCGATACCCTTGTGACATCTGAACGCCATCACCACCTCTTCGAGAGCCGTGTTGCCGGCACGTTCGCCTATACCGTTTATCGTCACCTCCACCTGTCGCGCGCCGTTCATAACGCCCGCTATCGAGTTGGCTGTCGCCATTCCGAGGTCGTTGTGACAATGTGTCGATATGATTGCTTTGTCGATATTGGGAACATTATCGACAAGATATTTGATTTTAGCACCATATTCCCACGGCATGCAGTATCCCGTGGTGTCGGGGATATTGACTACGGTCGCGCCTGCGGCTATCACCGCCTCTATGACACGAGCCAGATACTCGTTGTCGGCACGTCCCGCATCTTCGGCATAGAACTCCACGTCATCGACAAAGCGACGGGCGTAACGGACAGCCTCCACGGCACGTTCGATTATCTCTTCGGGGTTAGACTTTAGTTTGTCGTATATATGCTGCGGCGATACTCCTATCCCCGTGTGTATCCTTTTTCGTTTTGCCATTGACAGAGCGTCGGCGGCAACGTCTATATCGTTTTTGACTGCACGCGTAAGGGCGCAGATGGTCGGATTAGAAACGGCTTTCGATATCTCGCGCACCGAGTTGAAATCACCCGGGCTCGACACGGGGAAACCCGCCTCTATGATATCGACGCCTAGGGCTTCAAGAGCTTTGGCTACCTCGATTTTCTCTATCGTGTTGAGCTGACAGCCCGGAACCTGCTCTCCGTCGCGAAGCGTGGTGTCGAAAATATAAAGTTTATCGGCCATGATATGTTTTTTTGATTTTACGCAAACATATCTTTTATCGACCGAATATCAATACCCGAATCAAAGCCGACAAATTACACCCAAAACAACAATAATGCAATAATAAACTGATTTAAAAATCATTACAACAAAGCAGACAATTACACCCAACGTGTCGTATTGTTTTTGTATGATTTTTAACAACCCTGAAATCAACTCGCCTTAAATCTCTTGCCGACAGGCACGAATGTACCGTCATACCACAGAACACCCATTTGTATAAATCCTCGTGCCGCCAGATAGATAATAAAAGCCATCCATAAGGCATCATTACCCAGACTGTGTTCCAAAACCACCCATACGAGCATAAATAGTGCGGAGGCGGCAATCATGGTGTTACGCATCAATGCGCTACGGGTAAGTCCGCCCAACACACCGTCATATATAAAGGCGAGAAATCCCGCAATAGGCACAGCGGCAATCCACCATCTCTCCGCGAGAGCCGACTCTATCAGCGTCTCGTCCGAAGTAAAAAGCGACAGTATCGGACGCAACGCGCCGCAATAAAGCAGAGAGAAGAACAACGACAGCCCGACTCCCCATTTCAAAATGAGTGTTACACACCGTTTGAGCGACACTCCGTCACCCGCTCCCGTAAAGCGTCCCGTCATAGCCTCCGCCGTATAGGCAAAGCCGTCCATAAAATAGGAGAAGAACGAAAAGAGCTGCATTAGCAACGTGTTGACGGCGAGTGTCGTCTGTCCGTAACCCGATGATTTCGACACGAAGAATGTGGTTACACCCACAAGGCACAGGGTACGGATAAATATATCGCCGTTAACCGCAAAAAACGATGCTATCTTTTTGAAATCGAGGACTCCCGACAATGATAGCGAGACACCTCGCAGGCTGTAACGACGCGCCCACACGACAACGAAAAACAACAGAGAGAGATACTCGGCAAGCGTTGTTCCCAAAGCGATACCCGCCACTCCCATGTGACATACAAAGACTAAAAATATGCTGGCGACGACATTAAAGACATTTCCGCCAATCGACACCCACATCGGCACACGGGTGTTCTGTATACCTATAAACCACCCTTTGAATACATAAAGAGCGAGTGTCGCGGGAGCCGACCACACCCTGAATTCGAAATAGCTTGACGCCTCGCGGTTCAGTTCTCCGCTGTTAAGCATCCAAAGCGAGAAGCGTCTTATCGGTCCTCGAAAAACTATTATCGCCACTCCGACAATCAAGGCAACAAACAACGCCCTGAACAACACGGAGAGAGTCTCGCCCTTATCATCCGCGCCGTATGTCTGAGCCGTGAACCCCGTCGTTCCCATTCTGAGGAAACCGAAGTTCCAGTATATGAAATTGAACAACGCCGTACCTATCGCCACACCGCCGATAAACTCCACGCCACCCGAACGCCCCGCCACGGCAATATCCGCCATGCCGAGAAGCGGCACGGTCAGATTGGTGACAATATTGGGAATGGTCAAATAGAGTATCTGTCTGTTCATGTAGGGTTAAAAATGATTTTTTCGCTTGATATGCCGACAATAATTCATATCTTTGGTGTGACAAAAGTATAAATTTATGGAACATTTCGAAAACACACATAAGGCAGAGCACGAAGACAGCGCTCTCATCATCAACGCGGGTATCGAACAGCCCCCTATCGTCAACCCCGGCTATGTACGCAAAAAACGTCGTCAGCTCACCACCAACGACTATGTAGAAGGGATACTGAAGGGTGACATAACCATTCTCAGTCAGGCAATCACACTCATTGAGAGCCTTTTGCCCGAGCATTACGCACAGAGTCAGGAGATTATCGAGAAATGTCTCCCTCACGCATGCGACTCTATGCGAATAGGCATCACGGGTGTTCCCGGAGCGGGCAAATCGACCTTTATAGAGGCGATAGGCAACAAGGTCACCAACCTCGGACACAAACTGGCTGTCTTGGCGATAGACCCCTCATCTGAAAAAAGCAAAGGCTCAATTTTGGGTGATAAAACCCGTATGGAAACTCTCGTGCATAATCCCAAGGCGTTCATTCGCCCCAGCCCCTCGGCAGGCTCTCTCGGGGGTGTGGCTCGAAAGACACGCGAGACCGTTGTTTTAACGGAGGCGGCAGGTTATGACGTCGTCTTCATCGAGACGGTGGGTGTAGGACAGTCGGAGACTGCGGTACACTCTATGACCGACCTGTTCCTGATGCTTCAGATTTCAGGTGCGGGCGATGAGTTGCAAGGCATAAAACGAGGCATCATGGAAATGGCTGACATGGTAGCCATAACAAAGGCGGACGGCGACAACATACCCCACGCCAACCTCACAAAAGCGCATTTCCTCAGCGCGTTGAAACTATTCCCCATGCCCGAGTCGCAATGGCGTCCGAGAGTCTATACATGTTCCTCTTACGAGGGTACCGGGTTGCATGACGTATGGTGCGGTATCGAGGATTACATCAAGTTTACACGTCAGAACGGATATTTCCAGCTCAACCGCCACCGTCAGTCAAAATACTGGATGTATGAGACGATAAACGAGGCGTTGAGCGAGAGATTCTACCACTCACCCGCCGTAGAGTCGATGATTTCGGGTATCGAACAGGACGTGTTACAGAACAGAAAAAGTTCGTTCACTGCTGCCAAAGAGCTTCTTAACGCATATTTCGCAGAGGTTCGCGAACAATAATGTAACGCCATGCAGAACGACGTTTTATTCGCGTTTTTAGTGACGCTGTTCGCAGGTCTATCGACGGGTATAGGTAGTCTGATAGCCATAATGGCAAAATCGACAAGCCGTAAATTTCTCTCTTTCTCTCTCGGTCTGTCGGCGGGAGTGATGCTTTACGTATCGTTCGTGGAGATTCTTGCCGATGCCAACACACGTCTGACCGAGACGATGGGCAAGAACGGAGAGTGGCTTTGTGTACTCTTCTTTTTCGTAGGGATAGGAATCATCGCCCTAATAGACAAGCTCGTACCGTCAAAAGAGAACCCTCACGAGATGCGTTCGCTTGAGAACATGGAAGAACACCAACCCAAAAGCAAACTCATGCGTGTAGGGGTGCTGACGGCGTTGGCGATAGGCATACACAACTTTCCCGAAGGTCTCGCCACATTCACCGCCGCCATGGACAGCCCCACGCTCGGTATAGCCATAGGTGTGGCGATAGCCATTCACAACATACCCGAGGGTATCGCCGTGGCGGTGCCCGTATATCAGGCGACAGGCTCACGCAAAAAAGCGTTCAGACTGTCGTTTCTATCGGGATTTGCGGAACCGATAGGCGCCATGGTCGGATTCCTGATATTGATGCCGTTTCTCTCGCCAGCACTGCTTGGCGCGATATTTGCTATAGTGGCAGGCATCATGGTGTTCATATCTCTCGACGAGCTGCTGCCCGCCGCCCGCGAATGGGGTTTTCACCATATCTCCATATATGGAGTGATTGTCGGAATGGCGATAATGGCGGTAAGTCTGATTATGTTATCATAGTCCTGGTTATCTGCTATTTGAAGACGATTTATAAACGACACACAACACAAAATTGAACATGACCGAAGAAGAAGCAAAAAACAGCCGAACCAATATCCGTCTGATGGTTATATTGGCGATAATATTGACAATCGGAATAATATTGAGGCGTGATTTCATCGCCTCGGAGCTTAAAGCGACATTCAGCGCCATGTTTGAGAGTAACGATTCAACAAAGCAGTCAGATGATACAGCAGAAAAAGAGAGGACGAATGCCGATAAACACTAAGTTTGAGTTTGATTTCGAACAGTTTGTCGATTTGGTTAAGTTCGTCTCCGTCAACATAAAAAACATAACCGAATATTTCACCTCATCGGTTGTCCAACCTCGTTTCAAGGAGGACATGTCTCCCGTGACAATGGCAGACATATCCATTGAGCGCATGTTTGTCGAGCACATAACCACATCCATGCCTCTCTGTTCCGTTCTGGGAGAGGAAAGCGGGCTTTCAGGCAGGAAAGATAGTCGATACAAGTGGATTATAGACCCGATAGACGGCACGCAGAGTTTTATTCATGGCGTACCGCTCTACTCGACCCTTATCGCCTACACCGTTGACGACATACCTCAATACGGCGCGATATATCTGCCGACATTCAACAAGTTGCTCGTTGGCGACAACAACGTCGCTCTGCTCGACGGGAAAGAGGTCACGATGCGTCAATGTAACTCGATTTCCGAAGCTACCATTTTGACATCTGGCACTCGCGGTTTCTACAAATACCGTGACCCGGATAAATTCATGTCTCTCACTCAACGTGCCAAATGTTTCCGCACATGGGGTGACGGTTACGGCTACTACCTCCTTGCCACAGGCAAAGCAGACATCATGGTCGATCCCCACACCTCCATCTGGGACAGCTCCGCAATAATCCCGATAATCAGAGGCGCAGGCGGCATCATAACGGACTACTACGGCAAAGACCCTGTCGGTAAGGATAGTATGGTTGCCGCTAACGCACAATTGCATCAGGAAGTGATAGAGGCTTTATCTTAATAAGATAGAGCCTCTATCACTTTCGATGCAGTTGTGCGTTAACGGCAACCATACTGTCCTTACCGACAGGGTCTTACTATGAACTCTCCGAGGGGTCTCCCGACGGGCTCTCCGAGGGCGCTCCCGCGGGGCTTACTTTGTCACTCGACAAAGTAAGACAAAACGAGGGGGCACAGCCCCTTTTGACCATGTCATACTCATTTGGCTCATTATCTTTCACGAAGTCAACACCTAATCGTTTGTAATCTATGATTATAATGGAGCTTAACGGTACAGAATATGAACTTGCCAAATATATAAACATTACTATGCAAAAAATGAGGCTCCGACAGGTTGGTAAACATACCCCGTTGGAGCCTCACTATATAAAATCTCGATGAATATTTATTGTTTATCGAAATTTTCTTCAAAAATCGAATCCAAGACGTCGAACGCGACAGACCATTGCTGTCCTGTCTCCATCTGCTTAACGGATGCGACACGTGATTCACGTTCGGTCTGGTTGGCGTAATCCATCTGTTTTTTCATCTTCGCGGCATCGGGATATATCTCGCATGAAACACCCGAAAAACGAAGTTTCTTCATAAGTTCGAGAGATACAAGCTCATCCTCGCCGCCGAAGTTGATGAACAGAACTTTCGATGTGGCTTCAACCTGATCTTTCGGGAAAAGGTCGAGATTGAGCAATACATCGTATATTCTGTCGGCACCGAATGATATACCTACACCTGAAACGCCTTTCATACCGAATATGCCCGTCAGGTCGTCATAACGACCGCCTCCGCAGATACTTCCGATAGCGTAATCTTTCGCCTTAACCTCAAATATTGCGCCTGTATAGTAGTTCAAACCTCGCGCCAACGAAAGGTCGAGTTCAAGGTCGATAGCCACACCCAACGACTTGCAGTATCCGAGAATCGTCTCAACCTCATCAACACCGAGCAGACCCGTAGGCGATTCGGCGAGGACACGGCGCAACGACGCAATTTTATCGTCGTTTGTGCCCGAAAGTTCAAGTATGGGTTGAAGCGCAGAAATGGCGGTATCATCCAAGCCTTTCTCTTTCAACTCCTCTTTTACGGCATCGAGACCAATCTTTTCGAGCTTGTCGATAGCCACCGTTATGTCGGTCATCTTGTCGAGGTGTCCTATCGTCTCGGCTATGCCGTAGAGAATTTTTCGGTTGTTCATTTTCAGCACGACGAAGATACCGAGCTCGGCAAAAACCTCCGCCACTATCTGCACGAGTTCCACCTCATTAAGGAGAGAGTTAGAACCTACGACATCGACATCACACTGATAGAACTCACGGTAACGACCTTTCTGCGGACGGTCGGCACGCCATACGGGCTGTATCTGGTAACGCTTGAACGGAAAGGTTATCTCACTCTGATGCTGAACGACATAGCGGGCAAACGGAACGGTAAGGTCATAACGGAGACCCTTTTCCGAAATTTTAAGAGCCGATTTGTTTGAGTTTCCCTCCTGAATATCCTCTGTCGAGAGCGAAGAGAGGAAATCGCCCGAATTAAGCACTTTAAAGAGCAGTTTGTCGCCCTCATCACCATATTTTCCGAGCAATGTCGAGAGATTCTCCATTGTAGGCGTCTCTATGGGCATAAAACCGTGAAGCTCGAAAACCTTTTTTATCGTGTCGAAAATATATCTGCGTCGCAGTGTCTCGGCGGGAGAAAAATCCCGCATCCCTTTAGGTATGGACGGTTTCATCTGTCTGTATTTTTTAGTCGGCAATAAGTTTTTTGTAACGGGGACGCGACGGTGTCACATCACCGAGTCTTTTTTTCTTGTTCTCTTCGTATTCGCTGTAAGAGCCCTCGAAGAATGTTACTTTTGAGTCGCCCTCGTATGCTATTATGTGGGTCGCGACCCTGTCGAGGAACCACCTGTCGTGAGATATTATGACAGCGCAACCCGCAAAGTCCTGAAGCCCCTCTTCGAGAGCACGCAAAGTGTTGACGTCTATATCGTTGGTCGGCTCGTCGAGCAACAGAACGTTACCCTCCTGACGCAAAGCCAACGCCAAATGGAGCCTGTTACGCTCACCGCCCGAAAGGACTCCGCACTTCTTCTCCTGGTCCGCGCCGGTGAAGTTGAAACGGGCGAGATAAGCTCTCGCGTTGATGTTTCTGCCGCCGAGTACGATGTTGTCGAGACCGTCCGACACCACCTCAAAGACGCTCTTTTCGGGGTCTATCGAGCTGTGTTGCTGATCGACGTATGCGATTTTGACAGTCTGACCGACATTGAAACTACCCTTGTCGGGTGTTTCAAGCCCCATTATAAGTCTGAAAAGAGTTGTTTTACCAGCACCGTTGGGACCAATTACACCCACGATACCTGCGGGAGGCAGTTTAAAGGTCAAATCCTCGAACAACACCCTGTCGCCGTACGCCTTTGTGACGCCCTGCGCATCTATAACCACATCGCCAAGACGTGGACCGTTGGGTATGAATATCTCAAGTTTCTCCTCTTTCTGCTTCACATCCTCGTTCATCATCTTGTCATATGCGGCAAGACGAGCTTTTGATTTGGCATGTCGTGCGGAGGGAGCCATGCGCACCCATTCGAGCTCACGCTCAAGGGTTTTGCGTCGTTTGCTCTCCTGTTTCTCCTCCTGTGCGAGTCGGTTGCTTTTCTGTTCGAGCCAGCTCGAATAGTTGCCTTTCCAAGGAATACCCTCACCTCTGTCAAGTTCGAGAATCCATCCCGCAACATTGTCGAGGAAGTAACGGTCGTGTGTCACGGCGATAACAGTACCTTTATACTGTCTCAAATGCTGTTCCAGCCAGTCGATACTTTCGGCGTCGAGGTGGTTGGTGGGCTCGTCGAGCAAAAGCACGTCGGGTTCCTGTAACAACAGGCGACAGAGAGCCACACGGCGACGCTCACCACCCGAAAGATATTTTATCTGCATGTCGGCATCGGGACAGCGCAACGCGTCCATTGCCCTGTCGAGCATGGAATCGAGTTCCCAACCGTTTTTCTGCTCTATAAGTTCCGTAAGCTCACCCTGACGGGCTATCAGCTTGTTCATCTTGTCGTCATCCATAGGCTCGGCAAAGGCGGCGTTTATCTGCTCATACTCTTTGAGCAGTTCGACAACCTCCGCACAACCCTCCTCGACAACCTGACGGACAGTCTTTTCGTCATCGAGTTTGGGATCCTGTTCGAGATAACCGACACTATATCCGGGCGCAAATACGACCTCACCCTGATAGGCGGTGTCTATACCCGCGATAATCTTCATGAGCGTCGATTTACCCGAACCGTTGAGACCGATAATGCCTATCTTGGCTCCGTAAAAGAACGACAGATATATGTTATTGAGTACCTTTTTCTGATTGTTGAAGCTCTTGCACACCCCAACCATCGAAAAGATTATCTTTTTGTCTTCTGCAGCTTCCGCCATAGGTTTTATGTTGTTTCGTTGTTTATAGATTTGAGTGTTGTTCCGTTCTCGGACGACAAAACGCCCTTTTATCTGACACAGATAATCCCGACACGTGTCGGGATTATGCTGTCAGGCAGTACGGGAGAAAACTCCGCACGACCTATGGTATTTTATGCCCGTAAAAGGCGCGCGAGACTAAAATTCCGCGCTCTTCGGGGTTCTGGGGAACGGTATCACGTCACGAATGTTCGACATACCCGTAACGAAGAGGACAAGTCTTTCGAAACCGAGACCGAAACCGCTGTGGGGTACGCTGCCGAAGCGGCGTGTATCGAGATACCACCATACGTCTTTTTCAGGAATACCCAACTCCGCGATTCTCGCTGCGAGTTTGTCATAGCTTTCCTCACGCTGTGAACCGCCGATTATCTCTCCGATTTTCGGGAAGAGTACGTCCATGGCACGAACGGTTTTTCCGTCGTCGTTCTGTTTCATATAGAACGCCTTTATCTCCTTCGGATAGTCTGTAAGGATAACGGGTTTCTTGAAATGCTGTTCCACGAGATAACGCTCATGCTCGCTCTGAAGGTCGAGACCCCAGCTTACGGGGAACTCGAACTTGTGACCCGATTTTTCGAGTATCTCGATACCCTCGCTGTATCTCAGACGTACGAAATCGTTGTTAACGACAAAATTAAGTCTGTCTATCAGCTCGTTGTCATACATTTTGCAGAGGAAAGCGATATCGTCGGCGCAATGTTCCAACGCATACTTTATAAGGTATTTCAGGAAATCTTCCGCCAAATCCATATTGTCCTCGATGTCATAGAACGCCATTTCGGGCTCTATCATCCAGAATTCCGCGAGGTGACGGGGTGTGTTTGAGTTTTCGGCACGGAATGTGGGACCGAAAGTGTATATCTCAGAGAGAGCCGTAGCGCCGAGCTCACCTTCGAGCTGACCCGAAACGGTAAGGTTGCATGATTTTCCGAAGAAGTCACGGCTGTAATCGACCTTTCCGTCCTCTGTCATGGGTACGTTCTTAAGGTCGAGCGTCGTCACCTGGAACATGGCACCCGCACCTTCGGCGTCAGAGCCTGTGATAAGCGGCGTATGCAGATATACGAATCCTTTTGAGTTGAAATAGTTGTGTATCGCGAAAGCCAACGCGTGACGCACACGCAACACGGCTCCGAATGTGTTCGTTCTGGGACGCAGGTGCGCAATCTCACGCAAGAATTCGAGCGTGTGACCCTTTTTCTGCAAGGGATATGTTTCGGGGTCGGCAGTACCGTAGATTTCGATGTCTGAAGCCTGAATCTCGACACCCTGACCTGAACCCTGTGAAACGACAAGCGAGCCTTTTACCGCCAGCGATGCGCCTGTGGTTATGTTTTTGAGCAGATTTTCGTCGAAAGACGCCACATCGACCACAATCTGAATGTTATTGATGGTGGAACCGTCGTTGAGAGCGATGAAAGCGACATTTTTGTTTCCGCGTTTGGTACGCACCCATCCTTTGCACAATACAGAGCGACCGTCGCCTGTCGTCTCAAGCAAATCTTTGATTTTGGTTCTTCTTGTTGGTTCCATGATTAATTAAAAATATCTGTAATCGTTGATTAATCGTTAATCGTTTTCTTTCAAGCCGCTAATATACAAAAAAACGGTCTATTTCAAAAATATTTTCAGACTGACATTTTGTCACACATCCAGTTCGTTTGATGTGTTTCAATACTACTCCAAATAGCTCCAAAAAATATTGCACGAAGTATATTTTTTGACATATCGCTTTAAGAAAAAGAAGCACGTCTATAAACCATCTCGTTTTTCACCTGTTTTTATGTTTTCAAAACATCCTGCTCAATAGGAATCAATCATCGGCAAAAGTTCTCTTTTTGAACAAAAAATTCCCATGATCAAAAATCCTCCGACAAAATAAACTTATCATTCCCGACAAAAGCCGAACAGTCATCTCTTGAAAGAAATTCAGTTCATCACTTCTCTAAAATTTTACTCTCTCATGACACATCTGCTTTTCTCTCCAAAAGAAAAACAACCACAAAAAACATTATTGCGACAACGAAAAATCAGACCTATCCATTAAGCCACGGACAAGATTCAGAAGAGCAAAAACGGGATAAAATATATAGAAAAAGACTCAAAAAGGCAAAACAAGTCAAAAACGCCACTTTTAAGGCATTTAATAAAATTTAATAATGTATTTTTAAATTTATTTTATAATAAATAAATAACGAACAATTAAAACTAACCAAAAACAACCTGTTTTCAACAAAAAAACAACAAAAAAACCACCGTTGAACGGTGGTTTTTTCCATTGTCGGGTTCGATTAGTCTATCGCTTCGAACACCTCTTTACCCTCTCCGCAAAGGGGGCAAACATAATCATCGGGAAGATCTTCAAAAGCAGTACCCGGAGCTATGTTATTATCGGGATCGCCGACTTCGGGGTCATAAACCCAACCGCAAACGGTGCATTTGTACTTTTTCATAATCGTTGTTCTTTTGTTAAAAATTAGTTCTATCTGTTATAATTCAAACAACCGCTTCGGCGGTCATTTTTTCTCTTTTTGTCAAAAAAGGATATGGAAACATAAACCTTCCGCTACCCCTTTTCTGGAGAAATTTTATTTATGATTTACACTACAAAAATCGTACCTAAAAACAACAAGGCAACTTTTGATGCAAAGACAAGAAAGGAAATCACATAATATTACGAAAAACATTCGTCCATAAAACATGACATTTTGTCATTCAAACCATAAATAAAAAGAGCGTTAAAAACGAATCTCCATACTATAATATATTCCGAGTCAACACAGAAAACAGAACTTCTTCGAATCAAAACCGAAGTGTCCGTATTCTATCAGACAAAAGACGGATTCGGGCAATGTTCTGCCGAATCCGTCAATAAATCCATCACAGACTCGGACGCAGATCAATACATCTTAACACCTGTATATGTCTGCGGAGTAAGTTTGCGAAGCTCCTCTTTCACACTCTCTGCGACATCCAGCGATTCGATGAAGTTAGCCATCGTCTCTTTGGTTATGGCTTTGTTTGTGCGGGTGAGAGCCTTGAGCGCCTCGTAAGGATTGGGATAGTTCTCGCGGCGCAGGATTGTCTGAATACCCTCCGCAACGACAGCCCAATTGTTTTCGAGGTCTCTGTTTATCGCGTCATTGTTAATAATCAACTTATTGAGACCGCGTGTAATCGAACGGATAGCGATAATGGTGTGAGCCATAGGTACACCTATGTTACGCAATACGGTTGAGTCTGTCAAGTCACGCTGCATGCGGGAAACGGGAAGTTTTGCAGAGAGATGCTCGAAAAGAGCGTTAGCCATACCGAGGTTACCCTCTCCGTTCTCGAAGTCTATCGGATTGACTTTGTGGGGCATAGCCGATGAACCTACTTCCCCGGCTTTGATTTTCTGCTTGAAGTAGTCCATAGAGATATATGTCCACATATCGCGGCTCAAGTCAATGAGAATGGTATTTATACGTTTGAATCCGTCGAAGATAGCCGCCATGTTGTCGTAGTGCTCAATCTGCGTGGTTATCTGCGAGCGGTCGAGACCGAGAGTGTCGTTAACAAACGAATTGCCGAACTTAACCCAGTCTATTTCGGGATATGCCACATGATGCGCATTGAAGTTACCCGTAGCGCCACCGAATTTTGCGGGACACGGAATACGTTTAAGGAGTGTCATCTGCTTGGTGAGACGCTCAACGAACACCATAATCTCCTTACCCAGACGTGTGGGTGAAGCGGGCTGTCCGTGAGTGTGAGCCAACATCGGCACCTCTTCCCACTCCGACGCGAGCGAGGTTAGCTTATCGATAAACTCCTGCAACAAAGGATAATAGAGATTATTGGTGGCGTCTCGCAACATACAGGGCGTAGCCGTATTGTTGATATCCTGCGAGGTAAGACCGAAATGCACAAACTCGCGGCTGTTGCCGAGTTCCATTTCGTCCATCTTGCCCTTTATGAAATATTCGACCGCCTTAACGTCGTGATTGGTGGTCTTCTCTATCTCCTTAACGGCAGACGCGTCGTCTATCGAGAAAGTACGATATATGTCACGCAGTTTTTCATAGTTGTTTTTATCGAAAGAAGCAAGCTGAGGCAAAGGAAGCTCGCAAAGAGCGATAAAATACTCTATCTCAACCATAACCCTGTAACGAATCAACGCGTATTCAGAGAAATAGGCGTCCAGTTCTTCGCAGTTTTTGCGATAACGGCCATCTATTGGCGAAATCGCCGACAACGTATTCAAATTCATAATTAACAGTTATTTAACTCGTACGGACAACATTTTTATAATTGTCCGACATCGTTTTGAAATGCAAAAATAATAAAATTTATGTTAAAACAATCGTTCATCGCCACAAAGAGCCTTTCAGAGGTATAAAATAAGATTGAGAACCTCAAAACTGTAATAAATAAGAAAACTTATCGTTATATTTGCAGACAAAACGCTTGATAAAAACATTTGGCTACAATTACAAAAATAAAGGGTGAAACGGGGCGATACTACCCGACTAACATAATCGACACAGAATCATGACAGGATTTTTGAGCGTATTGCTTACCATAATATTGTTTTTCTATCTGATAGGTTTCCTTGTAAAACTATGGTTTCGCTATCTGATTAATAAAAAGATGAATAATCCCGACTCTGAAGTAAAATTCGGAGGGTTCAACATATTCGGACAAAACGGTGACTTCTTCGGCGGAAACCGACAGAACAAACAAAAGAAAGAGGGAGAGATAAGCGTAAGCAACCTCGGCAAACAGGAGAAGAAAGTTAAAGACAATGTCGGAGAGTATGTCGAATTTGAAGAGATAAACGACACAAAATAGTCAACATACAACATAAATCGTTAACGGACAACATATTGTATAACACAAAAAACCTCCGCGTCATGATATTATGACGCGGAGGTTTTTTATAAAGCGGTCAAATTTATAATACGGTCAAATATTTTATAAATTAATTAAGCCACAATTCGTTACATCTTACGCAACGACAAAATAACACACGGAGATTCTTCGGAAACCACTACAAATCTGTAACGTTTACCCGCGGTAATAGTAATATAGTTCCCCTCCGAAAGGGCATCTACACTCATGTCGTCATACATTATCTCGGCGTATCCTTTCACAACGACAATCATCTCGTCGAACATCGACGAAATCCATGCACCGCCCGACGCAGGCTCTCCGTTGAGAATCATGCGGTTGAAAACAAATCCCTCGCCTGAAAAATCGTTTCGACAAGTTCTTTGTGTCCATTTCTGTTATCAAAAATATTTTTCAGATACATAAAAACAACAAATACCTAAAAACAACAGATACTTAAAAACAACCGCTATATGCAGTTATGACTGACGAATCCGTATCGACCGCCCACACAAGCGATTAATAAAATACCATTATCGCTCCGTAACCGTACTCGGCAAACGAGGCATCCTGCCATGAGAGACGCGGATATTTTCTGCGGAGCATCTTTTCGAGTTCATATTTGAGTTTGCCTTTACCGACACCGTGAATAAAGACGATTCTTCCGTGTGAACCGCTGTTCACAGCCAGCGAGAGAGCCATATCGAAACGCGAAAGTTGTGCGTCAAGTATCTCACCCGGAGCCATACCCTCGGTTGACTCCAAAACCTCTTCGGCATGCAAATCGACAACCTCTTCTTCGTTTGCCTTTTTCTGTTTGCCGCCTTTCTGTGCCGTCTTGGGTGCGGATACATTCTGTTTCTGTTGCGACGAAGCGTTCTCGCTTCCACCGACAACACGACCCAAATCCTCAAGAGCTACACGGCGAGGTTTTGCGGTCGGTTCAGATTCGGCATCAACATCCGAAACATTATCTTCATCCGCCGTTTTAACCTCACTTTCAACAGACTCCTCATTTACGGCACTACGTTTTTCGCCAAACTCTCTCTCAAAAGCCTCATTTTCGAGTGCGGTGGCTGCGGCAACACTTTTCAGATAGCTTTCACGCAGTTGTGTCACGTCTATCTGCTCCTCTTCGTCATCATCATCGTCGAGAAGCGATACTTTACCGTAACGGCTGTATGCCGCCACCTTCTTGGGAGCCTTTTTCTCGCCGTCCGCCTCTCTCTTACGGCGTGAAGAGCCGGGTTTTGGGTCGTCCGTGCCTATCATGGCTCTCGCCATGCGCTCCTGCTCCTCGTCCACAGGCACCAAATCGGTAAGAGGCGCGGGAATATCGAAACCGTCCTCCATTTCGACGGTGGCAATCGTTCCCTTTATCGAAACAACCACCCCGACACCCGTGTCGCTGAGAAACTTGACTCTGTCTCCTATCTTTATCATATTGGTATGCTTTTTAAGGTTCTTTTGCACAAAATTAGTACATTTGCGTCAAAATCGTCTCAAAAAAGAGACAGACAAACGGAACATCAAACACAACACAATGACGGACAGAGAGATAAATATAAAAGATTATGACTACGAGTTACCGGAAGAGCGAATCGCAAAATTTCCGCCCGCAAAGCGCGGCGACTCGAAGTTGCTTTTTTGGGACGGCGCTCCCCACTGTTCGCATTTCGACAATATAGAGGATTTTTTACCCGAAGGCGCGACTCTCGTATTCAACAATACAAAGGTTATAAGGGCGCGTCTCATGTTTTTCAAGGATAGCGGCGCGCGGATAGAGATTTTCTGCCTCGAACCGCATGCACCCGCCGATTATGAACGTGCCTTTGCCGCCACAGACAGCGCAGAATGGATATGTATGGTCGGCAATCTGCGCAAATGGAAGGAGGGCGCGCTAAAGACGGAGTTTACACATGAGGGCGTCACCCATACCCTTTCGGCAGAACGTGTCGGAGCGACGGAGAAAGAACAGATAGTCCGTTTTACATGGAGCGACCGAAGTCTCACATTCGGTCAGATGCTCGAACTGCTCGGACGCATCCCCATCCCTCCCTATCTCAACAGAGAGAGCCGTGAGGAGGACAACACACGTTATCAGACCGTTTACTCGAAATTCGAGGGGTCGGTGGCTGCACCCACTGCCGGGCTGCACTTCACGGACGAGATGCTCGAACGCCTCTCCCGTAACGGTCACCCCATGGCGGAGGTTACGCTACACGTGGGCGCAGGCACTTTCCTGCCCGTAAAAAGCGAGAATGCCGCCGAACACCACATGCACGTCGAACATTTTTCAGTACGTAAAGAGACTGTCAAAAAGCTGATTGACGGTTACGGCAACATCATAGCCGTCGGCACGACATCGGTGAGGACACTCGAATCGTTACCAGCACTCGGCTATCGCATAATGAAGAACGGCTCTGCCGACTACGACCGCACAATCGGTCAATGGGAAAGCTATGACATTCCTGAAAACATTGGCGGTAAAGAGCTGCTCGAATCCCTTTACGAGCGCATGGACACCGACGGCATGGATAAAATCGAATGTTCGACCAGAATAATGATAACGCCGCCTTACATATGGCGTGTCATAAGGGGTATGTTTACCAATTTCCACCAGCCGCAAAGCACTCTGCTTCTGCTTGTAAGCGCGCTTATAGGCGACGGCTGGAGGGATATATACCGTTTCGCCATGGACAACGGTTTCAGATTTTTAAGCTATGGCGACTCGTCATTGCTTTTACCCCCGAAAGAGACAAAATAACAATTTCGGAACGACATACGCGTTTTACCGAGACAATATCGAAAACGGCATCACACACAGAAATCAAATGTTCGACAAAAGATTCATACCCACCTCGGCTAAAGAGGCGGCGGAGTGCGGCATAACGCAGTTCGACATCATCCTTTTCAGCGGTGACGCCTATGTCGATCACCCCTCGTTCAGCGTGGCGGTCATCGCCCGCATCCTTGAAGCTGAAGGTTACAGCGTCGCTATCGTTCCGCAACCCAACTGGAAAGACGACCTGCGGGATTTCCGCAAGTTAGGCGCGCCGAGACTCTTTTTCGGCGTGTCGGCGGGTAACATGGACTCAATGGTCAACCACTATACCGCAGCGCGACGTCTCAGGTCGAACGACGCCTACACCCCAGGAGGCAGAGCGGGCGCACGTCCCGACTACGCCACAACCGTCTATACAAAGATACTGAAACAGATATACCCCGACATTCCCGTGGTCATCGGCGGCATAGAGGCGTCGCTCAGGCGTCTTGCGCACTACGACTATTGGCTGGATAAGATTTTGCCGTCAATATTGATAGACAGTGGCGCCGACCTGCTCTGTTACGGACTCGGCGACAAGGTCATGCCCGAAGTGGCACGATTCATTGAGAACGGATTCAACCGCAAAAGGTTGCATACGTTAAGACAGACGGCATACATCACCGACCGTGAGGGTATCGAACGTCTCGACAAAGAGGAGACGCTGTTTCTGCACTCATACGAGGAGTGTCTGCGTGAAAAACCGTTGTTGGGCAAAAACTTCGTCGAAACGGAGACACAATCCAACGTCATGGAACCCAAAAGACTGGTCGAGGGCTACGGCGAACGTTTCGTCGTGGTCAACGCACCCTATCCGTGCCTCACTACCGAGGAGATAGACCGCACATACGACCTGCCGTTCATGAGGGCGCCGCATCCGAGATACCGCAACAAGGGCGCAATACCGAGTTGGGAGATGATAAAATTCTCCGTTAACACCCACAGAGGCTGTTTCGGCGGATGCAGTTTCTGCACCATATCGGCACATCAGGGTAAATTCATCTCGTCACGTTCCGAAGAGTCGATATTAAAGGAGGTCAGACAGATAACAGAAATGGAGGGTTTTGCGGGATACCTGTCGGATGTCGGTGGACCTTCAGCCAACATGTACGGTATGTCGGGCAGAAACAAAAAGGCTTGTCGGGTATGCAAACGCCCCTCGTGCATACATCCCAACGTATGTCCCAATCTCGACAACAGCCACGAACGTCTGCTTAAACTATATAAAAAAGTGGATGCTGTGAACGGCATAAAAAAGTCGTTCATAGGCAGCGGTATAAGATATGACCTTTTCGACCAGAAATTCGGAGACGAATATCTGCGTGAGGTAATCAAAAACCATACATCGGGGAAACTGAAGGTCGCGCCCGAACATACCGAAGAGAAGGTGTTGAAAATGATGCGTAAGCCGTCATTCTCTCTCTTCGAGAAGTTGCACGAAAAATTCGAGCGGATATGCGCCCGCGAGGGTCTCCCCTATCTGCTGATACCCTATTTTATATCGTCTCATCCCGCCTGCCGTCTCGACGACATGAAACGTCTTGCCGAGAAGATGAAAAAACTGCATATAAGGCTCGATCAGGTTCAGGATTTCACCCCGACACCAATGACCCTTTCTTCGACCATATATTGCACAGGCATAGACCCATACACGGATGAACCCGTCTTTACGGAACACGACCCCGAAGCAAAAAAGGCGCAAAAAAGCCTTTTCTTCGCTGCCGAGAACCATTCATCACGTCATGTTCAAGGCAAAACGCCACGACAAGGCAACAACAGACGACCGTCAGGAAATAAAAATACGGGGTTTAACGACAAACCTACTGTTTCATCTTCATCCGACAGGAAATCGCGTCTCAACAAAAATAACGGGAACGGCGATAAATCGAAAATGATGCGACCCGAAAATAAAGGCAACAGAGGTACAGACAGCGTTTCCTCATCCAACGTAAAAGGCACATCGAAAAATAAAAAAGGTCGCAGGTAATAAAATCGAATTAAAGGGACTAAACGTAATACAAAACGCCACAACAGCAGATAAACCACCAATCTGCGACAAACATCCGCAAATAAAAACCTGAAAACCGTTTCTAACACTCGAATCATATCGGAAACGGTAAAAAACGGATGTATCTCAATAGGCGTAAAAAATCGTAAAAAATTTTAAGCTCCCAACTATTTTTAATATTTTTGTTAACCGTTTCGCGAAAACAAGAGACAATGGCAAAAAAATATAACGACTTCAACAACACCGACCAGATAATATCGGCATTAAGCAAAGAGGGCGGCTACGTTCCGCCTCAGGCTGTCGATCTCGAAGAGGCTGTATTGGGTGCGATAATGGTCGAGCCCAACGCCATTTTTTCGGTAATAGAGATATTGAGTCCCGACTCTTTTTATAAAGAGGCGCATAAAATTATATATCAGGCGGCAATAGACCTGTCGTCCAAACATGAACCTATCGACCTCTACACCCTCAGCGACATGCTACGTCGCAAAAAGAAGCTCACGGAGGTCGGCGGCATCGTATATCTTACCGCTCTGACTCAAAAGGTAGGTTCGGCGGCGCACATTGAGTTTCACGCACAGCTCATAGCCCAGAAATACATACAGCGAGAGCTCATAAAAGCCTCTATCGACATACAGCGCAACTCGTTCAACGACGATCTCGACGTTACCGACCTTATAGATTACGCCGAGGCGCAGATATTCAAAGTATCTGAGGGTAACATCAAACGTGACGTACAGTCGTCGTTCGACGTTGTTAAAAAGGCGCTCAAACAGATTGAGGAGGCGAAAAACAAACCCGACGGATTGAGCGGCGTTCCCACGGGATTCAACGACCTCGACAAACTGACGCTCGGATGGCAACCGTCAGACCTCGTAATCATCGCCGCACGTCCCGCCATGGGTAAAACGGCGTTCGTGTTGAGTATGGCACGCAACATGGCGATAGATTTTCAGCGAGGCGTGGCAATATTCTCGCTTGAGATGAGCTCCGTACAGCTTATAACACGTCTTATCGTATCCGAATCGGGCATATCGTCACCAACAATCAAGAGCGGCAAACTCACTCCAGAAGAATGGGCGCACCTCGAAAAGGCTATCGTTCCGCTTCAAGACGCTCCGTTATACATCGACGACACTCCCGCTCTTTCGATATTCGAGTTCCGCTCAAAGGCGAGACGTCTGAAAGTACAATACAACATCCAGTTGATAATAATCGACTACCTCCAGTTGATGACAGGTCCTTCCGACACTAAAGGCAACCGTGAGCAGGAAGTGTCGGCTATCTCTCGTTCACTCAAAGCGATAGCCAAAGAGTTGAACATACCGATAATCGCGCTCTCACAGCTTAACCGTTCAGTGGAGACACGAGGCGGCAACAAACGCCCGCAGCTCTCCGACCTTCGAGAGTCCGGAGCCATTGAACAGGACGCCGACATCGTGGCATTCATACACCGTCCAGAATACTACGGCATGACGCATGACGAGTCGGGAATACCCATTCCTCCTGGAACAGCGGAGTTTATCGTCGCCAAGCACCGTAACGGCGCCACAGACATCATAAACCTCAAATTTAGGGCGGAACAGGCACGCTTTACCAACTTCGACGAATTGGAACAGATAACGGGCGGCGACAGCGGCTATACCGAATACGGCAGTTCGATAGGTTCGGCGGCGGGAATAGGCGAACTCCCCCCGCAACAGGCGCCTTTCGGCGGTGAATTCGACGCCCCGGGCGGTGACTTCTCAAACGGCGGCGCTCCGTTCTAAAAAACGACACGCAAGGCATGCCTAAAGCGTGACAAGCTGAAAGACAACCTTTGAAAGCGACTCAAAATAAAAGTCAGAAACGTGCAAAACAGCAACATAAATATCCGACGCGCATCCATAACCGTCGGCACGGCAAGCGGACGCAGACGCGTCATCTTGAGTAACATAAACCTCACCGTATCCAAAGGTGAGTTGGTCTATCTGATAGGCAAGGTGGGCAGCGGCAAGAGCAGCCTGCTCAAAATGCTGTACGGAGAGATACCGATGACACACGGCAACGGTGTTGTTGCAGGTTTCAGACTCGACTCGCTCAACCGAGAGACGATACCGATGCTGCGTCGCAAACTCGGCATGGTTTTTCAGGATTTCCAGCTTCTCAACGACCGCAACATATATCAGAATCTTCGTTTTGTGCTTCTGGCGACAGGCTGGCGCGATGAAATGGCTATAAGGAAACGTATCGAGGAGACTCTCGACATGGTCGGTCTGCGTCATAAAATCAACAGCATGCCCCACCAGCTTTCAGGCGGAGAACAACAGCGAATAGCCGTAGGACGAGCCTTCCTCAACAGACCGTCCGTGATACTCGCCGACGAACCGACTGGAAACCTCGACCCAGAAACGGCAAATACCGTCATGGACTTGTTCATGGAGCTTGTGTCGTTCGGGTGCAGTGTGGTTTTGGCTACACACAACATATCACTGATAGAACAATACCCCGCCCGCATAATACGTGTCAGCAACGGTTCTCTCGAAGAGGTGAGCCACAGCGCGGTATTCGGTAATACTGCTCCGCAATCGACACAATACTATGACGGCTGGAGACCCGAAAACAATATAAACGAACGAAGAACGCGTCCGCAACAGCAGCAACAACCGCAACAAAGATACACCCCGCCTACAACACCGCCTTTCCCTAACGAACCGACAGCAAATCGTCATGCGGGTATTCAAAACTATGCGGGCAGCCCAATGAATGACAATCGCAACGACCGCAGGAATTTCACGGCCGCATCAAACCGTCCCGTAAGCAACCGCACGGTTGCCGACAACAGACCGACACCAACTGCCGACAGCCGCAATAGCGAAAACAATGCAAACATATATTCGGAAACACCCGTGAACACGGTAAACGGCGGCTCTATGCACGGTCAGTCGTTTTACAGGCATCCGTCAGACGTCGAAAGAGAGATAAACGGTGTTACTATGCCTATGGCAGCAGGCGCATCTCTCACAAGACAGGATATAAACGGCAAATACAACAACTCACAGGGAGATGATTCCGCTTTTGACAATCAGATATATCCGGAGTCGGACATATTCGCAAACTCGAACCGTAATTCATTCTACGTGAACGCCGAAGAGGCCTCTGAAGAGACAGGCAACATATATGACGACGCACAAGATTACGGCGATTACGACGGTTATAACGAAGAGTACGAAGAATATGACGAGGCCGACGAGTATCAAAACGGATACGAAAACGGCGACGGATATGAGGAGTACGAAGAATACGACAACTACGACCCGCATGAAGAGGATGAGTACGATGAGTACGGAGAAAACGAATACGGGTACGACAACGATGACGATCCCGAATATTCGGACATTCCGAACAACGCACGATTGGCTCCCGAGCGGGATGCACGTTTCAATTCTGACGAATCATCGTACGGAAACATGCAGGGGAACTATTACAGCAACCCGCACGGCACATTCTATGAGGAGCAATACGACAATAACCGCACGGACGGACGAAACGTCAATTACGGAAACAACAACGGAGGCTACGGCAGAGACAGATATTGACTCCAAAGATAACAAGCGTTGAAAAAAGGGGGCAAAAGGTATTTCGATATTGTTTTTGTCATTAATTTTTGCTATTTTTGTACGTTAATCAGAAATAAAAGAACCTACAATTAAATGGAATCAGAAGAAAAAGTAGTGAAAGGTGGTGCCGAGGAGTACTCAGCCAACAGTATTCAAGTGCTTGAAGGTCTTGAAGCTGTAAGAAAACGCCCCGCCATGTATATCGGCGACATAGGCGTCAAAGGTTTGCATCATCTTGTTTACGAGGTTGTCGACAACTCAATCGACGAGGCTCTGGCAGGCTACTGTAGCGACATAAACGTCTTCATAAACGAAGACAACTCAATCACCGTGTCGGACAACGGTCGAGGCATCCCCACAGACTTCCATGAAAAAGAGCAGAAATCGGCTCTTGAGGTTGTTTTGACAGTTCTCCATGCGGGCGGTAAATTCGACAAAGACTCTTATAAAGTGTCGGGCGGTCTCCACGGCGTCGGTGTGTCATGCGTGAACGCCCTCTCTACATCTCTGACGGCAATAGTAAAGAGAGGCGGCAAGATACATCGTCAAACCTTCTCTCGCGGTGTTCCCACATCACAGGTCGAAATAATCGGCGATACCGACGAAACAGGAACGACAATATCGTTCAAACCCGACGGCACGATATTCAATACCACGGAATATAACTTCGAGACGCTCTCTTCTCGACTCAGAGAATTGGCGTATCTCAATAAAGGTGTGAGACTTAAAATCACCGATAAACGTGAGAAAGACGAAAACGGAGAGTTCCTGCATGAAGATTACTACTCTGAAGAGGGTCTGAAAGAGTTTGTCGGTTTCCTCGACGCAAACCGTGAGAAGCTGATCGACAACATCATATACATCGACAGCGACAAGACAGGCATTCCTGTTGAGATTGCCATGCAGTACAACACCAGTTACAGCGAGAATGTCCACTCTTATGTTAACAACATCAATACGATAGAGGGTGGTACCCACCTTACGGGCTTCCGCCGCGCGCTCACCAGAACGCTTAAAAAATACGCGGAAGACAGCGGACAGCTCGCAAAACTGAAGATAGACATCAACGGTGACGACTTTCGTGAAGGTCTTACCGCAGTCATATCGGTAAAAGTGGCTGAACCCCAGTTCGAAGGTCAGACCAAAACCAAACTCGGTAACGATGAGGTTGCGGCGGCAGTCGATCAGACAGTCAGCACCGCGCTCACACACTTCCTCGAAGAGAATCCAAAAGACGCGAAACTCATCGTTCAGAAGGTGATTGTTGCTGCACAGGCTCGTAACGCTGCCCGCAAGGCACGTGAAATGGTTCAGCGCAAGACGGTGCTTTCAGGCTCCGGTCTTCCCGGTAAGCTCGCCGACTGTACATCGAGAGAACGCGACAAAGCAGAGATATTCCTCGTCGAGGGTGACTCTGCAGGCGGCTCTGCAAAACAGGGTCGTGACCGCGTATTCCAGGCGATTCTGCCGTTGAGAGGTAAGATTCTCAACGTCGAAAAAGCGATGAAACACAAAATCTTCGACAGCGAAGAGATAAGAAACATATTCAACGCTCTCGGAGTGACGATAGGCACAGAGGAAGACAGTAACGCCGCCAACCTCGAAAAACTGCGCTACGGCAAGGTTATCATCATGACCGATGCCGATGTGGACGGAAGCCACATCGCAACGCTTATCATGACATTCTTCTTCCGACACATGATGGACATAATCAAGAACGGACATCTTTATATTGCGACTCCGCCGCTCTATCTCGTCAAGAAAGGCGGCTCCAACCAGCGTAACAAAGGCATCTACTGCTGGACGGACGAAGAGAGACAACGTGCGCTCGCCGAAATAGGCAACGGCGCGGAGACACAGCGATACAAAGGTCTTGGTGAAATGGACCCCGAGCAGTTGTGGGAGACGACTATGTGCCCCGAGACACGTATTCTCCGTCAGGTTACGATAGAGAGCGCGGCAGAGGCAGACAGACTCTTCTCTATGCTTATGGGTGACGACGTTCCGCCACGTCGCGAGTTCATCGAACGCCACGCAAAATACGCCAATATCGACGCCTGATAAAAAATGGCAGAAGAGATATTCATTCCCCAAAATGCGACTAAAGCAGATACCTACGAGGCACTACTCCCGCAGGTATCTGCTTTGATTGCTCATGAGACCGACAGAACGGCGGCATTGGCAAACATCGTGGCGGTATTGCACCATTCGCTCGGCTTTTTCTGGACGGGATTCTATTTGGTTAAAAACGGAGAACTCGTACTTAACGTGTTTCAAGGTCCGATTGCGTGCAGTCGCATAAAGTACGGACGAGGCGTCTGCGGCACCGCTTGGGCTGAAGGTCGCACCATTGTTGTCGATGATGTGGACTTGTTCCCCGGACACATCGCCTGCTCCTCTCTCTCAAAGAGCGAGATTGTCTTACCGATATTCAAAAACGGAGATATTTTCGGAGTACTCGACATAGACTCAGACAAAAAGAGCTTTTTTGACTCCACGGACTCCGAGATGCTTGAAAAGATATGTCGCATCATAGGTGACGTATGTTTCTGACACTTAATGCAAACATATAAAAAACTGATTTGTTTGCTTAAACGGTTTAAGACATACGATAAAACGACATGTTAGAAAACGATAATCTCAATTTTGCGGGGCTCCCCTATTTTTACGAAAACATGAAACGTTACATACTCACAATCATATCGTTACTTGCCTTATGGTCATGCGGCAGTGACAATAATGTCAAAAACGACACCATTGTCGTGTCGATAGAACCGTTAGCCTATTTTGTCGAAACGATTGCGGGTGATGATTTCAAGGTTACCGCAATTATTCCGAGTAACGCGTCAGCCGAAAACTACGAGCCTACCGCGGATAACATAAAAAACGCCGTGACATCGAAACTGTTTGTCGGCATTGGACTACTCGACAACGAACGTAACATAATACGCATGCTGGAGTCCGACTCGTCCGTAAACATTGTCAACCTGTCGGAATCCGTCGAATTGATAGAAGGAGATTGCGCTTCAGGCGAACATCACGGACATTCGCACGGTACCGACCCTCATATATGGTTATCGCTCGAAAACGGCAAAATAATCGCTCGAAAAATAACGGACGCCCTTTGTAAGCTCAAACCCGAAATGGACGGCCAATATCGACAAAACTGCGATTCACTCACGGCTCGCATAGACTCGTTGAGCACGGCTGTAAAAGCGAAAGCTGAAACGAAAGGCACGACGGATGTATTTATATATCATCCTGCGCTGGCTTATCTGGCGGCAGAGTGCGGTTTCGAGCAAACAGCCATCGAAAAAGACGGTAAAGAGCCGTCTGCCTCAGGCATCAGGAATTTGATAGAGAAAGGCCGCAAAAACGGTGTAAAACACATTTTCTACCAGTCACACCTGAATTCCGAGAGCGTCAAAACCATCGCGGAAGAGACCGGCGCCACTCCGACGGAACTCAATCCGCTTGAAAAAGAGTGGTTTTCAAACATTGAAAAGATTTTAAATCAAATATATGAGTGAGGAGATACTCATATCGCTAAAGGATGTATCTGCCGGTTATGACGGAGTCAACATCCTGAAACACATCGACTTCGAAGTGCGCACCAACGACTTCATCGGGGTAATCGGCCCCAACGGAGGCGGTAAAACCACTCTCGCCAAACTCCTGTTGAAGAGAATCGCGCCAACTTCGGGAAGCGTAACCTATTCTCCCGCTCTAAAACGCATAGGCTATCTGCCGCAGGCGGACGCAACGGACAAAGCGTTTCCGATAACCGTAAAAGAGGTTGTCAAATCCGGACTTCAGTCAAAAAAAGGCATTTTCGGACGCTATAACCGCCAAGACGACAAATTGGTCGCTCAAATAATGAAACGATGCGGAATAGCTCATTTGGCGGCAAAAACCATAGGAGAGCTGTCAGGCGGTCAAAGACAACGGGCTCTGCTTTGCCGTGCGCTCGTATCGTCTCCGCAACTGCTGATTCTCGACGAACCCAACACATATGTCGATAACAAGTTTGAGAGCGAGCTTTACGAACTGCTCAAAGAACTAAACAAAGAGATGGCGATAGTCATAGTGTCCCACGACCTCGGTACAATAACCTCATACGTGAAAAGTATCGCCTGCGTGAACGGATGCCTTCACTATCACAATTCCAACACCATATCTCAGGAAGATCTTGACAGATACGAATGTCCGATTCTCCTCGTGACTCACGGAGACGTTCCGCACACGGTACTCGAAACCCATAAAAGCACAGCTCACTGCAACTGCGGCGACAAAAAGTAATCCGACTACACAGCCTCACACAAACAGGCTGTCCTCACGTACGTAACCAATCTAAACAATATATCGTTTTATGGTTTTATGCCGTAATATTCCAATATTACAGCCATAAAACCATAAAAACGAATTATATCACCATTCCCGCGAGTTTTCTCCCACAGGCTTGTTATACTCAAAAAAACGGCATAAAAAATCAGACAAAAAATTATTTTTTCTGTCAGAAAAATAAAATACTCAAACGAGAATATTAAATCCAAGAAAAACACTCGAATCACAAATAGCAAATCAATCAAAAACACTACTCCGACAAACAGATAAAATTTTAGAAATAATTCCTCTCAAAAAAGATATAAAAAAGCAGTAAAAAATTTATCGGCAAAAACATAAAAATTTTTCTAAAAAATTAATCCTAAAAAACTGATTTTTTTCAATAAGATTACCCCCAAAAAATCAATAAGCATAAAAAAAGATGGCTGAAAACAACCATCTTTATGAATTAGACATGATACATTTGTAAATAGCAATCTCTTAAACACGTTTTACAAATATAAATCAAACTGATATTACAGTAGTTACACTTAAGAATTTACATATTCCTCAAAATGCCCGTCATCGTAGAAAAACAATACTTTCACTAACTTGGGAGTTGTGGGTTTATCTGCTTTTACGTCGGCACACATTTTGTTTACATCTGTAAAAACATCATTATTCATTATGCTTTCAGGCTCTTTGTCTGCGACAGTTTTGTCCGTATAATTTTGTAAATAAACGCTGTTTACATTTGTATCACAGCTCATATCGTCACCAAAACCATTACTTTCGGTGTCGTTCGTAACATCACTTATATCAGAATATTGAATATCATCAAAAGAATCTGTATTTACATTTGTATCGACATTTATATTATTATTTTCTGTCTCATTCTGCATGTCGTTATGAGGCAAATCAAACTCAAATCCAGCATTGTCCACAGTCTCCGAATTAAACGTTTTCTCATCTTCGACAGCCTCTTCCGACGCTTGCACGTAATCAGTATCGGCAGGCTCCACTTCAGCGGTAAATATAACACCCTCACCGGAAACATTCTCAAAATTACCTGTTTCATCCGTTCCGACTATTACATCACCATTATAATACGGAATATCAGACATAACACCGTTATCGGCCGTTATCTCCATATTTTCAATAGTTTCATCTCCAACACCCTCTGTTATAATATTATTTTCAGTATTTAAAGTATCATCTGACGCTATATTACCAGAAACATTACCATAATTATCAACGTTATCCGAGGTGTTATCCTCTTCAGAAAAAAGCATGTTTTCAAGCGAACCAGGTTCTGATTCAGAATTAGCAATCAAAATACTTTCATCCGATGTATTTGAGGCATCAACAGACATGTATTCGCTATTTTCAGACTTGTTTACAATAATAAAATTATCTGATTTAAATGAAGTTAAATCATTACTTGTATCGTTGTTTACAAATGTATCATGCCCGCTTATATGGTTTTCTTGTGCATCGTATCCCGAATTATAGTTGTCCATGTGTTCGCTATTATCAATTATAACATTATCCGTATCGCTCTCTCTTTCTGTATTTTCAACAGTTCCGATACTATTCCCTGATTCCGTTTTCTGCTGTTCTGAAGTATCTACGCTCTCTCTTGGCTGTTCGACAAAAGGTAATTCAGTATCAACGGTAGAAACAGAACCTGTATTGACTTCTGAATCAACAGATTCATCTATTTTATGAGTATTCTGGTCATCAAACGCATCATTCACTACATCTGAAGTATTTTGCACATCGATATCTGTGAAATAAAGCTCTTTAGGCTCTTCTTTAACCGCAACTGATGGATCGGAATGCACCTGTTCCGCATAATCGTTGACTGCATCGCCTTGATTTGAATCGACAGCACCAATATTCTGAATATCAACTACCTCTGAATTAGAAACTTCAGATGAAAGATTCTCTTTGGTTTCCAAAACGTCATGAGAATCTTTTTGCGGTTCGTTTCCGATATCGGAACGTGGAATATCGGATTGATTACCGGCAAAATGGAATGCACTTTGATTTACTATATATCCATCAGTCTCCTCATTGCTGTAAGAAAGCGGTTCTCCCTGTTCATCCCTGTCGGAAGAGTCTTCGGCAGCCTCTATTTCCGCTATTCTCGATGCATTCTCAATAGTCAAGGGAACATCCTCAGGTTCTGTAAATTGAAGCGATGCAACAGCATTACGTCCGGGCAATTCCATCTCCCTGAACATCGGACCGCGCCCTAATAGCAACCAATCCGGACTAATATCCGGAAATCGTCTCAAAAGACGCTCTAAAAAGTCATATCTGGGCTTATTCCGTCCTGCAAGTATATGGGATATACCTGATGGCTGAACACCCATAATTTCGGCAAAACGCTGCGAAGTATATCCTTTTGCCGCGAGCAGTTGCTCCAAACGTTCTTTCATGTCGAGAAAATTATACCGTTAAACTTTGTAAAAATTCATTTTAAAGCTTTCAAAAACTTTGTAAAGCAGATTTTGTTTTACAAATATAACGAAAAAATCAATCAAAAAACACTGTTTACAAATGTAATTGAAAATTTTTATACCATTTTTTGAAGTTAATTATTTAATTTATATAAACATTATAATTAATTGATATATTATATTTTATGAACAAAATTATACTTCAAAAATGTCTTTAACAACTATTATAACATACATGCTGATAAATCATAAAATAAAAACTTTAATATATAGTATATAAAATACTGATTATCACAAAAATAAAGTATATAAATAAGTAAAAGTATAAATATCAAAAATGCTATAAAAGCCTTATATTTACTCTTGTAACTAAAATTTACATTAGTTTTGTATTATACATTTGTAATAATCATTTAAGGATAAATGTTTACAAAAGTTAAACACTGACTACTCTTGTGTATATTTGTAAATCGCAAAAACACATCGATACTTCTCTCTTCAAATCACCTAAAACAATAAAAAAGGTAAATCTTCACAATAATTTCAGTTGCCTGTTTATTTAACACCCCAGCAATATCAAACTATATTTACTCTATCTGCGAAACAACTCATATATGGCTATATCCAAAAAACAGACCATTTACATGGAGATACTAAAGTTTTATAAATAACCTCAGACTTATATAAACCGAACAATCTTAAGTTCTGCCATGTCAATCTATCATCACTTAATAACAGTAAATACAGCTGCGAATCTTAATATTCACATAGCTGTACAGAACAATAGATTGAGTCAAACGATATATTACTGAGTAACAACAATATACACACATGAATACTCATTACTGCCTGTGTAATAATATCCACAAATGAGAATCCAAATGGAAATAAAAAGATAAAAAGGACTAAAGGAGGGACTAAACAATACATGAAAATATAAATGCAAACATGCATATACTTATTATATAAAAGACATTTATATTAATTTTAGGGAAGTAAAACACATGAGTACTAATATTATATAAAAGACTTTAATATTATTAAAAGGACATTTTTTAATATAATTAAAAAGACATATGTATTAATATAAAGACATAAATATATATAATAATAAAGACATTTATATTAATATAA
>CASDZP010000001.1 GCA_949285535.1 uncultured Alistipes sp. | reverse complement strand
AATAAAAAGCAGGACGGAAAAGAAATTCCGTCCTGCTTTTTATTTGTATTCCGTTGATTAAACGACCCCTTCCCGGAGTATGTCATGGATATGGATGATTCCGCAATGCTTGTCGGTCGCTCCGCGGGGTCTGCCGACGGCGTTACTTTGTCCCTCGACAAAGTAACCAAAACGAGGGGGGCACAGCCCCTTTTGACCATGTCATACCCCGTTGGCTCATTGTCATTATGGAAGTCGGCGTCGCAACGGCGTATTCGCTACGGTTATTGGCGGGGAGCTATCTCGAAGCGTACGTTTACACTGGTTGAGAGGTCTATTTTACGCACGCTTTCGACAGACGCGCTTTCCGCTTTTCCTGCTATCATGGGAGCGGCGTCAAGCATATAGACGTTGCGTGTCATGACGTTGCTTCTGATAGGGCTTTCCGATATTACCAAAACTCTGCCTGCTTTCTCGCCTATTGCACCCAACAAGGCTTCGGCTTTGTCCTGTGCCGCCTTGATTGCCTTAATGCTGCAATCGAGTTTGTATTTTTCTATCTGCGAGTGGTCTAGCTCTGAAAGTCGCATGTATTCGATGCCGCGGGTATCGACGCTTTTGAGTATGTTGTCGGCGAGTTTGTCGTCGCTCAATGTAATCTCATACTGTTTGGCGTTCAGAAAATCCTTGCCCGTCTGACGGCCGTAAGAACCCGCGCCGCTTACCACAATCATCTCTTTCTCGACTCCTGCCTCCTTCAAAGCTTTCAGCAGTTCCGATTCAATTTGAGAAAGTGGAACTTTGGTCTTGAAATTCTCCTCTTTGGCTCTCTTCTCGAACTCCTCCTGCCAATATTCGCTTATCCCTATCGTGATTTTGATGATGTCGGGAGTAACCTGCATCTCAGCCGTACCCGTCACGTCGATGTAACCGGGAGTCTGATATGCTGTCAGGCAGTTTTCTGAAGGCTGGTTGGTCTGTGCTTGAAGGCATGTCGCCGCAGAGGCGAACAGCAATGCCAAAATAAATACTTTTTTCATGACAAAGTTTTTTATTCGACTTCTTGTAAAGATAGTGAAATAATGTATAACGTCAAAAATAATATTTGTTCTGTTTTTGGATGTTTGTACGACATTTAAGTCGGGCGTTTGCTATTAAAAACGTTTTGTCATGACAAAATATTTTGTTTCGGGATAAATGTGGATGTAAAAATTGTTTTTTAGTATTTTCAGTTGATGAAAAATTACCTTTTGTGGGTTGTTTCCATATAATGGTTTCGATTTGTGTGCCGCTGTTGTCGGTTTACAGGGAACAATTGTTAGTTTGTGTATATATGTGTAATAACAGTATATATATGTAACCGTTGTCGTTTCCCATGTAATGATGATTATTGTTTATTGGATTCGATAGCGGTCTGTTTTTACTGCATATAGGTATATTTTTATATATTTGTACCGCTTGTGAGATATTGTGGCTTCGATTTCAAGAGTTTTTGGAGCAGATGTCTCCGTTGTTTCGTATTGTCTAAATTTTGATGGATTAATGAAAACTAAAATTTTGGCTTTTATGGCTATATCCGCGTTTCTTATGTGCGGATGCGGGAAAAGGGATGCAGGCGAATATGTGGTCAAAACAATGCCGATAGACAGAACTTACTCTTCGCTTACGGTATCGAGCGCGATTAATGTGGAATATTCGACAACTCAGGAACAAATGGTTGTCAGCGCGCAGGAGAAGATTTTTGACTATTTGAAAGTGCAAACGTCGGGTAGTACACTCTCTTTGTCATTGAAGTCCAATAATTTGAGGATTACGCAACCGATAAAGGTCGTTCTTCCCTCTACCGATTGTCTGTCGAGCGTGGCGCTTGCTGATGCAAGTTCGTTTGTGAGCGAAACGACACTGATGTGCGGAAGTTTTCATCTGCAATTATACGGAGCGTCATATTTTAATGCGGGTCTCAATAATGTGAATAACGCCGTGTTCGAACTCGGCGGAGCTTCGATAGCGTCTCTGAGAGAGATGAACGTTACCTCTTCGGATATACATTTGAGCGGAGCTTCACGTATGTATATTTCCGGCGAAACCACAACGGCGAGACTCAGACTCTATGGCGCATCGGTAATCGACGGTTATGGAGACGGATTTTTGTACGCCAATAGTGTAGAGTGCGATTTAAACGAGGCGGCAAAAGTGAGACTGTTGTCCGACGGCGATATCTCAGGTAACCTTACAGGCGCATCGGAGCTCTATTACAGAGGTGACGCGAACGTTTCTGTAAATGTTTCGGGAGCATCACTCTTATCGAAGTTTTAGGTGTATTGGAATTAGTGTTCGGTTCCAACGCGGATATTGATAAACGTATTTGAATAAAAGAGCGCGCGGAGAAACCCTCCGCGCGCTTCCTTTTTAGGAGATTTTTGTTTTTACTATTTTTTGCATTCTACTGTGTGGAGCAGATTGCAGTTTTTGTCAAGCATGAACAGTTTGA
Source organism: uncultured Alistipes sp. (assembly GCA_949285535.1). Classification (GTDB taxonomy): domain Bacteria; phylum Bacteroidota; class Bacteroidia; order Bacteroidales; family Rikenellaceae; genus CASDZP01. The sequence continues at coordinate 165,522 of CASDZP010000001.1, read as the reverse complement.
GGCTGTTTTCAGATGCAGAAACCACAGAGAAACCTGTTTCAGAGCTGCAGAATACCGTTCCCTCAATCGGTGAAACTTTTCGTGCGAGTGAGCCTGATGTGTTTACCACATACTCCGTCTTGCTGCCTTTGGGTTTGATGTGCTGGAAGTTGTGGATGTGACCGCAGACATACATATCGACGCCGTATTTGTCCAAAAGCGGTTTGACATTTTTCTGCATGTCGGTGCGCTCGATTTCGTCTTTGCTTGTCTGTGCATAAACAGGATGATGACCGATTACCACTTTCCATTTCTCGGTTGAGGCGTTGAGTACGGAGTCGAGCCATTCAAGCTGTTTTTCCGCGCTCTGTCTCGCGATGTCGGGATAGCTCTCTTCAGCCTCTTCCTGATATTTGCTTATCAGCGGAGTGGTGTCGATGAATATCACTTTGATTGGGTCGCCGTTGTCTATCTCGAAAGATTTTGCGTAGTAACGGTCGGGCATGCACCAGCGACGACTTACTTTGGAGTAGGCGAGTACGGCGTCGGTGTTACCTCTGTATTCGTGGTTACCGAGTACGGGGAACCATTCGAGCATGAGTTCGGGGTGTGTATATATCCACTCGTAGTTTGTGCTCCAGAGGGGGTCGTTTACGCTTGCCACACCTTCGAAATGGTGTACATCGCCTGCCGCCGCCACAAATTCGATGTCGCTGTTCTCAGCCAGCATACCCATTGATTCCGCTATCGGTTTCTGGTCGTAGTAGCCGTTGCGGCCGAGGTCGTTGCCCACTATGAAATTGAATCTGTCTTCGAGCTGAGGTTCGAGTTTTTTGATAGCCTCTTCGGTAGTCGCTTTCTGCGCCGCTTTGTTCACGCCTTTGCCTGCAGGCTGTGCGGATACTGCCGTCTGTACTGAAAGAGCCGCGAATAAGGCTAAAATTGCAATTACTGTTCTTTTCATCTGTTTCATATCGGTTTAAGTATTCTTTATTTTGTTTGTTTTTTAGTGTTGGGATTGTTTAGAAATCCAATTTCACACCCAAGTTAAACGTTCCCATGTAATATTCCAACTGGGTTGTTCTGCTCTGTATGCCCTGATAATATCTCAACGGGCTGTTGGTCAGGTTGTTCGCCTCAGCGAAAATTCTGACAACCTTGCCGATTCTGTAAGAGGCGTTGGCGTCGAGGGTCATCTGTTTGTCGTAGTAGATGTCGTCGAAGCTATCGGCACCCACGCTGTCGAGATATTTACCCGTGTAGTTCAGAGATACTCTGGCTGAAAACTTGCTGTTTTCCCATGCGAGTGACGCGTTGAACATGTGGGGAGCCGTGCCTGGAAGCATCACGTCGTTTCTCTCCATGCCGTCTTCGTTATATACGCCCTTGCTTTTTGAATGGGTGTAGGTGTAGTTGAGCATTACGTTGAAGTTGCTGAGGAATTTTGACTCGAAGAAGTCGAGTTTACGCTGGAGTGCCACCTCGAAGCCAAGCAGGTTGACTTTGTCGCCGTTGACGGGGCGTACCATCTGCCATTTTTCGCCTGCGGGTACGGGGTTGGGAAGAGCGGGGAAGTCGGCGGTGAATTTTTCTGCGGTATAGTTGCCGTCCATCAGGTTATAGATGAAGTTGTCGAGTTTTTTGTAGAAGAAACCCGCAGAGACGATACCCACAGACTCGAAGTAGTGTTCCGCCATGATGTCGAAGTTGTATGAATAGGTGGCTTTGAGGCCTGTGTTACCCGCGCTGATGAAACGGTCTTCAACGTTTACGTCGGCGAAAGGTACGAGGGTGTAGTAGTTGGGACGTGCCAGAGCTGTCGAGAACGCACCTCTGAGGACTGTGTTGTCGGTGATGTTCCACATCAGCGTGAAGCTCGGAAGAACATTGGTATAGTGGTTTGTAGAGCGGCTTGTACCGATGTTCTCATAATCTTCGTCGAGAGAGTACGAGCCTTTGTAAGAGGTTTTTGTGTGTTCTACACGTGCGCCTGCGATGAACATGAGGTCGGATGTGATGTTCTGGTCCCACCTGAGGTAAGCGGCGTATATTTGTTCGTCAGCCTTGTAGTTGCTTACAAGATATTCAGAGGGGTCATCGACAGCCTCGAATGCCGACGGGTTGTAGATGTTTATGTTGCCGAGCCATTTTTTTGATGCGAATGATCCGGGAACATATCTGTCGCCCTGAATCAGAGCCTTGTTGTATGTAACGATGCCGGCGTCGTTGAGGCTTCCGAGGTCGTTGAGGGGTACATATTCGTAGAAGTTGTTTTTACGCTCTTTGCTTTTGATGCGAGCCTTCGCACCGAAGTGTAGACGACCTTTCTGTCCAGCTATCGCGCTCATGGGAACACGGGCGTTTATTTTTGCTGCGTATTCGGTCTCTTTTGTAAAGTCATGCTGTTCGGTGAGTTTGTCAAAGGCGAAGAGAGAGTAGTCCTGACCGGGAGCGTCGATGTAGGGAAGTCTCGTGTTGGAGAGGTCCTGTTGCATCGAGAGACCCTCCTGCTGATATTCGATGTATCGTTCGTGAGGTCTGTCCTCGCTTGCGGAAGCGTAGCTCAAATTCCAGTCCATGTCGAATTTAGGAGAGATGAGGTGCGTACCGCTCAAGGCGTATGACTGCACGGTCTGGATTTCGAGACGGGCGTTTTTGTTTCTGCGGTCGTCGATACCGCCTTTTGTCTGGCGGACGATGTTACCTTCATAGCCGGTTATCGCTCCCTCGTCGCCATATACGGGTTCGAGGTCGGTGTAAGAGGTTCTGTATCTGTTCTCGCGGTCGCTTCGTCTGTTATACATGGCGTCCAGCGCGAGAGTGTTGTTGTTATTGATTTTCCAGTCGGTGTTGAGCGAGAAACTGCGACGTATTCGCTGTATGTCATATTTTCTCACATCCATCTCTTTGAGATATACATTTCCGAAATCGTCTTTTGTCCATTCGCCCTCGATATTGTCGGAACCGTATATCTTGTTCATGTATGACGCCGAGAGTACCAGACCGAATTTGTCTTTTGCGAAACGGTCTGAATAGATGAACGAGCCCGCACCCGTACCTCCGTTTCTTATGGGGTTGTATCCGCCGTATGCGGTTACCGATATTCTTCTTCCGCCCGAAGCCGCGCGTGTGACGAGGTCAACAGAGCCGCCTATCGCGTCGGCGTCCATGTCGGGGGTGAGAGTCTTGTTTACCTGTATCGTCTGCACCATGTCGGCGGGGATGAGGTCCATCTGTACGTTACGGTTGTCGCCTTCCGCCGAGGGTATGCGGTTACCGTTGAGCGATACGGAGTTAAGTTCGGGAGCCAGACCGCGGACGATGATGTTTCGTGCCTCGCCCTGGTCGTTCTGCATCGTTATCCCCGCAACTCGTTTGAGTGCGTCACCGATATTGGCATCGGGGAAACGACCCACCTGGTTTGACGATATGACGTTACTGATGTTTTTGTTGGTCTTCTGCTGGTTGAACGCCTTGGCCTGACTTCTTGCCATGTCGCCCATCACCACCACCTCGCCGAGCATTACGGCGTCTTCGGTCATCGTGATGTCGTTCTTCGTGTTTTTCCCTGCCTCAACCTTTACGGTTTCGTTTACGGGAAGATAGCCGAGGTAGGTTACCTCGAGTGTGTGATTACCGACGGGAACATTGAGAAACTCGAAATAGCCGTTCTTGTCCGATACGGTGTAACGGTCGGTTCCGTCGAGTGTGAGAAGTGCGCCGGGAAGTGCCGTGCCTGAATCCTTTTCGGTTACGTTACCCGAAATGACACCGCCGTTCTGTGCCGATACGTTGACGGCGGTCAACATCAAAAATACGAAAAACAGTAGAATTCGTTTCATAAATTTATTTTGGTTAGTCTGCTTGTTTCGTCGGCAAAATAACACGGCGCGTGTTACCTCATGGTTACACTATCGTTAAAAAAATGTAAAATCGAATAGAGCCGTAAGATTCATGTTTGTCATGTTTGATATAAGTTGCGTCTATATTCATTATGACTGTGTCGTATGTGTAAAATGGTGATTTACAGAGGTGTGTTGTGACGTTGTGGATGTGTGATTGCCGGTCCGCGTAGAGAGAGCGGGCTTTTACTTTGAAAAATAATCCACAGTTTTTATCTTTGTGCGGTTTTGTCGGAAAACGGCATAACTTTATGATGAAACCTGTTTTATAAACGAATATTCAAACTTATTGACGCAAAATTTGTCTGCGATGATGAAAAAATTTATTCTCGTACCTCTCTTTTTGTTCTCTGTCGGTGTCTCTTTCGGTGCCGACGCTGACGGTGATGTCGAACGATACAAATCTCATATCAGATACCTTGCCGACGAAAAGCTTGAAGGACGTCGTCCGGAGACCAAGGGCGGAGAACTGACATTGGAATACATATTGTCACAGCTCGGTGAAATGGAAGGTGTATCTCTGCTTGACGGCACGGGGCTTCAGCCTGTCGAATTCACTACACGTGACAGATTCACCTCAAAAGACGTGTCGATAAAATCGTATAATGTGGTGGCGAGAATAGATGCACCCGATTCGGTCAATACCGACAGCTCTTACGTCGTTATCGGCGCTCATTGGGACCATGACGGAATACAGAAGGTCAACGGAAAGAAAGTTTTTTATCCCGGAGCCGACGATAACGCTTCTGGTACTGCTTTCGTGATAGAGTTGGCGCGTTCGATATCTCAAAAACGCGACTCTCTCAAAAGAGATGTCGTGTTTGTATGGTTCACGAGTGAGGAGCTCGGTCTGAAAGGGTCACGCCACTATGTGAAACACTCTCCGTACGCTCTTGACAAGTGCCGCGCCATGATTAATTTCGATATGGTGGGACGCATGAACGTAAAAGACAGAGGTATCACCATAAGGGGACTCGGTACGGCGCATGAGGCTGTCGATATGTTCGCCTCTTTGCCCAATCGTGACAGCCTCGACCTGATATGGGAGTTCCGAGGTAACGGTCCTACCGATTATTCCTCTTTCTATAAAGTTGGTATTCCTTCGTTCAGCTTCTCGACAAGACGTAACAATGTATATCATACTCCAAAAGATGTGGCTGAGACCATAAACTATGACGGAATGGTTATGCTTGACGATTATCTCGCTCCTTTGTTGCAGAAAATGATATACACTTCGGATTTTGTTCTGACATTCAAAGAACAGTAATTGTGAAAGTTTGGGAAAAGACCGGGTTGAGACTCGGTCTTTTTCGATTGACAAGTAAGTCTCGTTGCGGACGGATTTTTTATGTCAATGATGCGGAGACTATTCGATATGGTTGTTTTGAACTGTTAAAACTGGATTTGTTGTTATGGTGACATTTTTGGTTTGTGTCGGATTTTTGGTGATTTCATACTTTACTTACGCCCGTTTTCTCGAACGTAAACTCGGACTCGATTTTGTAGCGAAAACACCTGCGGAGCGTTTGCGTGACGGTGTCGATTACATACCGCTGTCAAAAGGCAGGACTTTCCTTATCCAGCTTCTCAATATTTCGGGTATGGGTCCTGTCTTCGGCGCGTTGCTCGGTGCGGCGTTCGGTCCCGTGTCGTTCGTATGGATAACGTTGGGCGCCGTTTTTATGGGTGCGGTTCACGATTTCGCATTGGGCGCGGTTTCGTTGCACAATGACGGATTGGGATTTCCTGAACTTGTCGGACGCTATCTCGGACCGAAAGCGCGTGTGTTCATGGGTGTGTTTACACTGTTACTGTTGCTGACGGTCGGCGCGTTGTTTACATATAGCCCTGCGGAACTTATGGCGGGGTGGACGACATTGGATAGAAATATCTGGTTGGCGTTGATTATAGTCTATTATCTTCTGGCGACAATCTTGCCGATAGACAAAATAATCGGGCGACTTTATCCATTTTTCGGACTTATGTTGCTGGCGATGTCTGTACTCGTTTTGGCGACAATGTTTTTCGGCGACTATGATACGATTGAGATAACGGGTCTCGACTCTTTGCGTAACATGCACTACAAAGGCGACTCGATGCCGTTGTTCCCGATGTTGTTCGTAACGATAGCCTGCGGCTCGATTTCGGGCTTTCACGCTACCCAGTCGCCTATAATGGCACGTTGTCTATCTTCGGAAAAATATGCGCGCCCCGTATTTTTCGGTGCAATGGTCACGGAGAGCATTATAGCTCTTATCTGGGCGGCTGTCGGAATGTGCTTTTTCGGAGGGGTGGAGCAGTTGGGCGCGACACTTAACGAGTGTAACGGTTCGGCTCTCTATCTGATAAAAAGAATATGTGTCAATTCGTTTGGTCTTGTAGGCGGTTCGGTCGTCATAGCGGGAGCGATAGCGGCGACAATCACGAGCGGAGATACAGCTTTCAGAATGGCGCGAATCACGGTTGCGGACTTTTTCAGGCTCGACCAGAGAAACATTCTGATGAGGGTGACGCTCTGTCTGCCTCTTTTCCTGCTTGCGTTGCTGATTTCCCTGATTGATTTCGATATAACATGGCGTTATATGTCATGGGCGAATCAGGTTATCGCGGCGGTGGCTCTGTGGAGTGTCTGCGGGTATATGAGACATTGCGGCAGAAAGGCTCCGTATCTGTTTTTACCCGCCGTTTTCATGACATTCTTGTCTTTCCTGTATATCGTTTGGGTGGGAATAAAAATTGACTATTCATGGGTATTGGTGATAAGCGGGGCTCTTACAGTCGCCACATCAGTATTGTTCTATCGCCGAGTATCTTCAAACGACATGTCGAACTGCTGTCAATAACGACAGGCAAATCTCAAAAATGTTGCTGATACTCTTTGGGTGTTTATTTATTTTGACCTTTGGGTGTTTTAAGCATAAAAAACGGTATTCTCAAGATTCGAGAATACCGTTTTTACGTGTAAAATTATCTGTTGTCTCCTATATGGGATAATAATCCGTGTCGTCGGAATCTTTTCTCAATACAATTCCGTTATAGTTCGGGGTCGGAGACATAACTATATCGAAACACTCCTTGTCCGAGCTGTTGTCGGGATAAATCTCAATTCGGTCGCTGTTTGTCTTTATCCATTTACCGTAAACAATGTTTTCACGGTTCTCTTTCCACCTGATGTATGTATAGTTGGATTTGAGATATATCGTGTCTTTGTCGGCACGGAACGGTTTTTTTGACAGCATGGTCGCGGGGTTGCATGTGATTCCTGAAAAGCAGTCGATCATCTTGTCAACCGATATCGATTCGATGAGAGGAATACCCTCAAGACCGTCCAGCTCTTTTTTAGTCACCGTTCCGAAGAACTGTACATATGTGGATTGCTCTTTGTCAGCGTTCTCAATGGCGTCCAGAAACTTGTCGTAATCCTTACTTTCGGGTGATATTGTCGCTATTTCGCCCGTCGAGCAGTCGAAAAGCTTGTATGCTCCGTGCATGTAGGTTACTGTACCGCAGAAGAAGCCGCTGTCGTGGTTCGCGTCGTCTTTACCGCCACATGAAGAGGCGACAATCGCCGTCAAGAGAATGAGTAATGTTTTTTTCATTGCGAGTGAATTATATTTTTACAATTTTATCTTCTATGTGTGCGCCACGGAGATACTCTTCCGTCCTTACACGTTTTTTACCCGACTGCTGTAACTCCTCGATTTCGATAAAACCGTCGCTGACAGCCACCAACAGCCTTTTTTTCAGGTCGCTGAGAATGGTTCCGACAGGGTGATTGTGTTTTTCGATTATCGGTTTCACCTTGAAAATCTTGAAAGTGGTTCCAGCGCCTGCCATGTCGTTGAGCGGCGACCATGCGGCGGGGTAGGGTGACAGACCTCTGACAAGGTTGTTTATCTGCTGGCAATCCTTACTCCAGTCGATAAGGCATGTCTCTTTGAATATCTTGGGTGCGGCGGCTTTCGTCGGGTCATCAATCTCCTCCTGCTTGCGGGTTTTCAGCTCTCCGCTCTCCATCATGTCAACGGTCTTGACCACAAGCTCCGCGCCTGTCTCCATCAGCTTGTCGTGGAGCGTACCCGCACAGTCGTCGGGGGTAATCTCGACACGCTCCGACATTATTATCTCACCCGTATCCATGTGTTTGTCGAGCATGAAAGTCGTTACGCCCGAATAAGTGTCGCCGTTCATTATCGCGCGGTTTATCGGTGCGGCGCCACGGTATCTGGGCAACAGCGATGCGTGCAGGTTGAAAGTGCCTATCGTTGGCATGCTCCATACCGATTCGGGCAACATTCTGAACGCCACGACCACAATGATGTCGGGACGCAACTCTTTAAGCTCCTTTAAGAAATCTTCGCTGCCGAGCTTTTCGGGTTGCAACACTTTCAATCCCTGTTGGCAGGCGTATTTTTTTACCGCGCTTTGGGTTATGTTTCTGCCTCGTCCCGCCTCCTTGTCGGTTGCGGTGACTACGCCCACAATGTCATATCCCCCTTCGAGCAGCTTTTGGAGCGGCAGGACGGCGAAATCGGGCGTTCCCATATAGACTATTCTTTTGTGACTCATGCTTTATGTGTGGTTCAGAGTTTAGTTGTTGTGCAAAAATAATTATACAAATATAGCGAATTTGCATAACATGCGCTATCTTTGTGGCTCAATATGGCAAGGGAGTCCTGTCGCCGTCATCTTCAGGTGGCGGAGGAAAGTCCGGGCAACACAGAGCGCCGTGCTTCTGAAAGTGGAAGATCTTCGTGAGGGGATGTCAGCGTAACAGAGAATAACCGCCGTGTTTTTATGCGGTAAGGGTGAAAAGGCGGGGTAAGAGCCCACCGTCCGGGCAGTAATGTTTCGGAGCCGTACGCGCCACGGGTTGCAAGACCATGTAAACCGACGTCTGAGGGCTGCTCGTCCGAGTCGGAGGGTAGGTTGCTGGAGCGGCAGGGTGACCTGTCGTCGAGATAAATGACAGGAGCTTTCGTACGAAAGATACAGAACCCGGCTTATATCCCTTGCCTTTGTTTTTTCCTCTTCGGCAATATGTTCGGAGAGGGATTTTTTGTGATTGTATTTTGTCTGCGATTTTACTTGCGATTGCTGTTTGCATTGTTTGTGGTTTTGCTCGTGGTTAAGATTATGTTTCTGTACGGTCTGTTTTACTTTTTTACTTTATGTGAGCGATGTTTCGGGTAATGTGTTTTAGCCGATTCACTAATTAATACGATTGTCTGTTTTCAGTTTTCTCGGCATTAAATCAATGTTTGAGGCTTATATTTTTTGACATATAGTTTGCAGATAAAATAAATTTATCTACCTTTGTGTCCGGAGAGATGGCAGAGCGGTCGAATGCGGCGGTCTTGAAAACCGTTGTGCTGAGAGGCACCGGGGGTTCGAATCCCTCTCTCTCCGCTCTAAAAAGGAGTAAATCTGTACAGATTTACTCCTTTTTTGCATTTACAGAATTAAAGATAACAATCTGTTTTCTTTGATTATCTAATAGTTGAATTGTATCGCAAATTCGCATAAATGAAATGGTTTCAATAAATATAGTTTTTAATACATACCCATAAAATTTAGTTTAGATTTTGTTGAATACGTTATCGTTGCCTAAATTTATGGTTCTAATAGTTTTATTGTGAATGTATAAAAACGGAATATGATAAATATACATTCTGTTTTTTGCAATAAAAAGCAATATCTCGACTTGCTGCTTCTTGCTGATGAGCAAGAGTCCATGATTGACCGTTATCTGGAACGCGGGGATATGTTCGTTCTGACCGATGACAATGAGGTTAAGGCTTTGTGCGTCATAACCGAAGAAGACATAGGAATTTATGAAATCAAAAGTATTGCGGTTTATCCGCGGTTTCAGCGTCATGGCTATGGAAGAAAGTTGATTTCCTTTATTTTGGAACATTATAGAGATAGATGTCATACAATGCTTGTCGGAACGGGCGACTCTCCCATAACCATGTCATTCTACAAAAATTGCGGATTTGTATATTCACATCGGATACCCGATTTTTTTACTGAAAATTATGACCATCCGATTTTTGAAGAGGGGAAACAATTAAAAGATATGATTTACCTGAAAATTAGCAAGATTAGATAGTTGTACTTATATATGATGGTGACCTAATAGTAAACTCATATAAGTTGGTATAGCAAGATCCCTAATAATGATATTATAGAGGTGGTGTTTTCACGCTTGTAGCTTTTCACGGTTGTCAGTTACGTTGTTAGTATTGTATTAATCCCCTATCTACCGATTCTCATGCTGTATATGTGATAATGAGATGAACAATGTATTTATATATAAAGAAAATTTAAAAAATAAATTCCCCACATGAATTGATTTCATTGGGGAATTTTGTTTTGATTCATTATATTATTGTTGTTTTTTATACTTCATTTTTATCGTATGAAGTTCGTCCTTATTATCGGTTCATAAATCGGCGGTTCTATTCCTGCTTTTTTGCCGCTCTCGATACATTTCAGAATCCATGCCATGTTTTGCCCCAACACTCTCATGGTTTGCAGTCCCTCGGCGTCTTTCATTACGTCTTCGGGAGTTGAGCCGTGTACAGAATTCCAATATTGAGACGAGACAATGGGCATGTTGCATATTGTAAAATATTGGTTCAGTTGTTCGAATGTGGCAGAAGCGCCTCCCCTGCGACATGAAACCACAGATGCGCCTACTTTTCCCGCCATGCGTCTTCCTGCCACATAAAACAGTCTGTTAAGGAAAGATATGAGCTGTCCTGTCGGTGCGCTGTAATATACGGGAGAACCGATGACTATGCCGCTGAATTCTTCCATTCGGGTCTGAACTTCCTGTACTATGTCGTCACGGAAACAACGGCCTGTCTTGGCGCAACTGCCGCAAGCCATACAGCCGGGAATCTCTTTTTTGCCGATGTGGAGTATCTCCGTCTCGATACCGTTTGATATGAGTGTCTTCTCAATTTCGTGCAAAGCCGTGAAGGTGCATCCGTTTTTATGCGGACTTCCGTTTATCAGTAAAACTTTCATGTTGCAACCAATTCTTTTATCTAATGATATGACAACGACATTTATTGTCGTTATGTACTTATCACAAAGTTAGTATGTGGCTTTTACTTATGCAAACATATATTTTAAAATTATTGCATCGAAAAGTATCCTTGATTTGTAGTTTGTGTAAATAGTTGTATATAGGGATGATTTAATTATATTTACATTCATTAAGGTGTATTATTGATTGATGCGTAAATCTGTTAACATAATGCGTATGTCATGAAAACGAGCAGAGAAGCGATATTGCAAAGCGCGCTTCAGTTATTTATGTCAATGAATTACGAAAAGGTCAGCCTGCAAATGGTTACCCGTATGGTGGGATTGTCTAAAACGGGAATATTCAACTACTATCCCACAAAACAGGATCTGTTTGTGGCTGTGACCGAAAAGTATCTGTTTTCGGCGCAGGATCCCAAAAATAAATACGGTTCTTCGGACGGAACATTATCCGATTTCATCGAAAAGTATGTGCAGGGTGTGGACAGGACGATGAAAGAGATTGTCCGACTTGGAAACATCAATAAAGACGCGATGCCTGGTAAATCCGCCAATGCGGGATATTTTAATCTGTTCCAGCAGGTACTTTTCTATCATCCGGAGGGTAAGGAGAAGTTACAACAGCTTTTCGACAGAGAGTATGATTTGTGGCGTTCCGTGGTGAGACGTGCCGTTGAAAGCGGGGAGATAAACAGAAACACTGATGTTGAACATGCGGTCGCCCTTTTCAGAAAACTGTTTGTCGGAATCTCTTATGAAATGTCGTTTTTCGGGGGACTGGACGTGAATTTGTTGAAAGCGCAATTCGATTATATATATGGGTTGCTTAAAAAATGAGTATTCATGTGGGTTTATGTGATTATTTGAAAATATTTGAGATAAAAAAGCGACCAATCGGTCACTTTTTACATTTTTTATTATATCTTTACAATCGAAGGACGCGAAAGAGGCGGAGTAAAACTTATACGTGGTCGGGATGTCTGTTGCGTGTAATGTAGGTCACGGGTGACGTTTGTCCGCAGAGTCATGATTATCGACAGGTAGATCGGAATATGGAGAATGAATCCGAATGGGTACAGAAATCGAATTGAAAGAAATGAATCCGAATCGGATAAACATAAAAATGAATCGGAAACAGCTACATAAACAATAGTATAAACCAAACTAAAAATCAAACGTCATGATTGCGAAACTTACCCGAAAAGCGGCGTTAATAGCCGTAGCCGCATTAGCATTGTCTTCATGTTCTTTTTTAGGCAAGGATTACGGAATGGCATCGGAAGAGGGGATAGCCAAAATAAAGGAACTGATTGCCGCAAATGTCAAACTCGACGAGTGCAAGATATACCGTCTTGAATGGAAAGAAGACGATAATGACCGAAAACTTGAGAACATACTGACACAGATAAACATCAACTATATTGATAAAAGCAATGACGAGTATGTGATAAACATAACCAATGTGAAAGGTGATTTTGTCGCGACCGAACCCGACTGCATGAGCGAGGATAAGTATTCTTATGAAATGACAAAAGGTATCGACCTTAACACTATCACATACGATTACATACAGAAATTGACCGATGACGCTCTCGAAGTGTTCAAGCAGGAAGAGGACAGCGAAATCTACGAACTCAAATCAGCCGAAGAGTACAGATTTTATGTCTCTCCCGTCAGCATAACAACCTCTCCCGACAAGAAAAACGCCGATTGGTTCAAGAAATCTCACGAAACCATAGATGTCTCTTTTGCGCTTAATTTCATCAACAAGGAAGAGAATCCCGAGGTGAAAGGCAGACATATATGGACAAACTATTACAGCATTCCCTTTACCGTTGACGAAAACGGCGCGGTTATATATGATGAGGATGCCATATAACGATGTACTGTTTAATAGATACACAATATGTATGTCATTCATGGTATTTTAGTATCGCTGTCGGCTGAACCGATGAATTGTGTTATTGCGGATTGCGGAGACGATACGCCTTGTTGATGACTTTGGTTATTGTATTACAGATAACATAAAAACGTAAGAGACTCGAATTATTATTCGGGTCTCTTTTTATATGATTGTTTTGTACGTAGTGTGTTTTGTAGTTTTAAATCAGCTTCAAATCTTTTGCCGTGCGACACGCCTCGATTGCGTTTTTCACTTGCAGTTTGCTTAATATCTCTTGTCTGTGTCGGTTTACGGTATGTATGCTTATGGATAGCGATTGTGCTATCTCTTTGCTTGTCAATCCATTGTTTATAAGAGACAAAATTTGTTTTTCTCTTGTGGACAATATCTTTATGCCGTTCTGTTTTTCGAGTTCGGTTGTGTAACCTGTGGCGGAATCTACTATCACACATTTTGACGGAAGCTCAAACGATAACGGACTATACAGACAAAGAGTCAGCCAAAGGGTCTCTTTCGGTGGTATCGAAATATAGAATATACGGTGAATGGCGGGTATATATGATGCTGTTCCCGTTTTTATGCGTATTCTGCTCATCATGTAGTATGATGAACGCTTCGTTTTGGGTTGCTGTTTGATGAAATGGAAAAAACGAAGCTCTTGCAGATGTTTTTCTGTCAGGTCGTCAGGATGAATAAGTCTGAAAATCTCCTCCTCCCAGATAGAGGGGATTTTATTTTCGGAGGTGTCGCCTTTTATACCGAGAGTCTGCGCAAAACCTCCGAGATAGATATAGCTTACGTTTGTGCGTAGGTCGCTTAAAACCGCTATGTTGTTCTCCATTCGCGCGTAGTTGCGTGCAATATCCTTATATCTGTCCAACGTCAGGCTGTCCGTATCGCCATCGGTGAAGTCTTGGGCGTAAAATTCTCTGTTCAGCTCATCTATCGGTTTCATTGGCGCAAAAATGGTTATTTATAGTCATTGACCGTTAGAAAACAACATTATACCTTTGCAAAGGTAAATAAAAAGAGTGGTTATCAATGTTAAGCGAAAAGGAAAAATGTCGTCAGGGAATGTTGTATGACGCCAATAACGACTCCGAATTGATTGCCGAGCGGCAAGTGTGTAAGGAAGCGTGTTATGATTATAACATGTTGAGGCCGTCGGATATTGCGGGCAGAGAAAAGGCGATAAGGCGACTTTTCGGTAAAACCAAAGAGAAATTTCTGATAGAACAGCCATTTTTCTGCGACTATGGTTACAATATCGAGATAGGCGAGAATTTCTATGCCAACATTAATTGCGTGATACTTGACGGGGCACCTGTCAAATTCGGTGACAATGTTTTTATTGCTCCGAATTGCGGATTCTATACGGCCGGACATCCTTTTGACATAGAACAGCGAAACAAAGGGTTGGAATACGCTCGTCCAATCACGGTAGGCGATAATGTATGGATAGGGGCGCAGGTATGCGTTTTGCCCGGAGTCTCGATAGGTGACGACTGTGTAATCGGGGCGGGTAGTGTCGTGACCAAGGACATACCGAGCGGCTCTTTGGCTGTCGGAAATCCGTGCAGGGTTATTCGTAAACTAAAATAAATGAATAGAGATATGAGAAAATTTTTATTATGTTTTCTTTTGGTTGCCGCCTCATTTGATTGTATGGCGCAATCGTTGGATAAGATGTCGTGGTTCAATGAACCTGAGAAATGGAAAATCAAAGACGGTACGCTCTCGATGTTCGTCACGCCCAAAAGCGACTATTGGAGAATCTCGCATTATGGATTCACAGTCGATGACGCGCCGTTCTATTATACAACTTATGGCGGTGAGTTCGAGGTGAAAGTCAAAGTGACGGGAGATTATAAAGTTCGCTTCGACCAGGCGGGACTGATGTTGCGAATAGACCATGAGAACTATATCAAAGCGGGTATTGAGTTTGTGGACGGGAAATATAATCTCAGTACCGTGGTTACGCACAAAACATCCGACTGGAGTGTAATCACTCTGGATAAGTCGGTACCTTATATTTGGATAAAGGCGGTCAGAAGATTGGATGCCGTCGAGGTGTTCTACTCGTTCGACGACAAAGAGTATGTAATGATGCGAAACGCATGGTTACAGGATAACACACCCGTACAGGTCGGTGTAATGGCGGCTTGCCCCGACGGAGACGGATTTAATGTCAAATTCGAGCACTTTAAGGTGAAACATCTGCCTGACAGTCGCAGACTCGAATGGCTGAAGAATAACGCCGAGTAAAATCGAATATGAATGGGGTTGTGTCAGAAGCGGCACAACCTTTTTTATACGCCTTGTTGTCGTTTTTGCCTGTTAAAAGCAACAATAACCGATTTGTTCACAAAGCCTTATTTCAGGGATGATAAATGCCTGCACTAATTTCTGTGCGACATGATTGTTTCATAATTGTTTGCTGCCCACGATATGAGCTTGTCGATGATTGGTATCAGACTTTTGCCGAGTTCGGTCAATGAGTATTCGACTTTCGGGGGAATTTCCGCATATAGTTTTCTGTTAATCAGACCATCGGCTTCGAGACTTTTCAATGTGTCGGTTAGAACTTTCGGAGAGATGTCGGGGATTGCCTTGTTTATTGTGTTGAAACGTGTCGCCTCGTTCTCTGAAAGTATGCACAAAATCAGAATAGCCCACTTGCTCGAAATCCTGGAAATGATGTTTCGAACAGGGCAACTGTCCGCAAGCGTATATTTTTTTAAATTTTCCTGTAATGGTAAACGACTCATTTCTAATAATAATTACTTTAAAGTAAGTGTGTTACAAATTTGTGCGTTCTTGTTTTTTTATTATTGATGCGTTAATTTAGTACTATCTAAATAATAGGTAGTTCATATTGCAAAGTTAGTTAACTTTATAAAAAAACAAGATCATGAGCAATGTAAAAGTTTTGAACAAGGGTGAAAAGTATTCCCATGTTTCAGTCGGTTCCATTAAAAACGTGGACGGTAAACAGTTTGTGAAAGAGAGCACTGAAGCGACATCATGTGAGATTTCGTTCGGTACGTTGCCTTCAGGTGCGGAGGTTCCGTTCTTTCACAGCCATAAACACAATGAAGAGAATTATATCATTCTCTCCGGTGCAGGCAGATTTCAGGTAAATGATGATGTATTTGATATTGCCGAAGGTTCTGTTGTCAGAGTTGCGCCCGGATGTGACCGTAATCTGAAATGTACCTCGTCAGAACCGATGACATATATCTGCATACAGGCAAAGGACGGCTCTTTGGAGGGGTACACTATGACAGACGCAGAAATAACCGAACGGAAGAATCTGTTGTAGGAACATCGGATTCTGTTTGGCAGAATAGTGTGTGTGTTAATCCGTATTTGGAGAAGCGGGACTCGAAAAACACTTTATTTGCGTTTTTCGAGTCTCGCTTTTTTTATTGTCGGTAAAAGTATCTTTTCCATTACTTTGTATCCTTCGGGGAGGGGATGAACGCCGTCTTTTGAATATTTTGCGGGAAGACCTCCGTTTTCGTTTCTCATGGGTGTGTTGTAATCGACATATTCGAAACCTTTGGCGGCGGCATATTCGAATATTCTGCGGTTAAGACGCTCTATTTTTCCGACTATGTCGGTCACATCGGGATTCCATGCGAATCGGTCGGCGGGCAATACGGATGTGAGAATAACGGTTATTCCGTTCGCTTCGGCTATTTCTGCCATTGATACAATGTTTCCGAATGTGAAATCTTCGTCATATGCGCCAGTATTCTCGGCTATGTCGTTTATTCCAGCGTTTATTACCACAATCGACGGATGTAGCGACAACACGTCGTTTCTGAAGCGCAGAAGCATCTGACCGCTCACCTGACCGCTGATTCCTCGTCCCACAATGTTGTTGTCGGTAAAAAAGGCAGTGTCTGCCTCGGGCCAGCCCTCGGTGATTGAGTTACCCATTAACACAACCATACCGTCTGACTTTTTGGACGTGTTTATCATAACGTTATCCTCTTTGTATCTCTCGATGTATGCCTCTTTGACGAGACGGTCAACTTTGTCGTTTTTTTGAGCTTTGGTTACGTTGCCGCAAAGCAGAAAGCATAAAATTAATATTCCGTATTTCATGATATTGCGATTGGTTGTGAATTTTTGGATTAATCATTCCATAAATATATGTTTTTGTCGTTTTATTTGCAAGTTGAATCTTGAAAATTGGCTTTTACACGGTCTGTGACGCCTTTGTCCGTTGTGTATTTTAACAGTTGTTGGCACAATCCGTCTCTTCTTATTGTATCGGTGACTGAATGATTTTCATAAAATTACAGACATGGAATATGGATTTTTTCAATCAAAAAGTTATTTTTGCAAATGAAATACGAGTGTGATTTGTCAATAGAAATGCGTTATTATTGATTTTGGCATGGAGTTTGGTACATTCATGTCGGCTAATATATAGTAATGCGCAGGATTTTTAGATGACTTATTGATTTTCTCGTATTAAAATAGTTGAACTTGAATATTGGCAATATACATCATATAGAGTTTTAAAGCATGGTTAATGTGAGAAGGATGGCGGTAATCGCCTTTTTACTGATATTTTGTGTCGGATGCAACAAGAAAGGCACTGAACAGGAGTCGTTCTTTGAAGAAATTTCCATAAATGCGGATATTGCTCCTTTCGCTGCCTCTGTACAGTCATCACAGGTTGCAGATGGAACGGATGCTTTCCCTGCAGACAAGACTTTTGTATTAAGTGTGTCGAGCATGGGGTCGAGATATTTTGCGCATGATTTCAAAATCGGTGACAATCCGTTGAAGTGGGATGAATTGTCTCTCCCGACAGACAGTAAGAAAATCGGTTTCTCGGGATGTTATCCGAAGATAGAAGGAAGCAACAATAATGTCAGATTTGACATAACAGAAGCGGAGAACAAAGATTTGCTTCTCGCTCCAATGGTTGAAGTGGATAAAAACTCCGTTAATCAGGTTAAACTCTCATTCGGTCACGCGATGCATAAACTGACCGTAAATTACACCAAAAACGGAGCAAGCAGCGATGCGCTTGCCGCACTTTCGACAACATGTACCTCAAATACTGTGTGCGGAGTCAATCTGACGGAGGGTATAGTATCGGAACTTTACTAGGACAGAGGAACGATGACAGCTAACGGCGGAAGCGTAACTTTTCTGTTGATACCGCAGTCGGTACAAAATATTGATTTTACCGCTACATTGAACGGACACGCTTATAATGCAAACCTTGGCGATATTCTTTCTAACAGTCAGGCGGGAATTACAGAACTGAAAGGCGGATACGCGATGAGCGTGGATGTTCTGTTGGAAGATAACGGGAATATGATTCTCAACAGCTTTTCAATAGGTGCATGGGGTAGTCAGGGCAGCGCAGGAGGCGAGATAGGAGAATAATTAGTGCAGTAATAAATATTTTGATATATAAATAAGCGGAGGCGATATTAATCGCCTCCGCTTATTGTTTTTATACGGTTACATTTAATTTATTTACCAGTTTATAAAATTGTATAGGTTTATTTGGTTAAGTAGGTAAATAGGTAAATAGGTGTTTCGGTTTATATGTTTGGGAAATGTTGTCGTATTGTCTAATCTATCGTTATTATCATTGTTATTATTGTCGTTATGTTTGAGTGGAGGAGTGTAGTGTTTATCTGATATTCTCGATTATTATATCGCGTAATTCAGGATAGCCTTGAATGTAATTTGCAAGTAAGTATATAAAATAAAAACGGGTGGATTTGAATCCACCCGTTTACCGTTATTCGAAATATGGCTTATTAAGCCTCGATTCCGTTTTTGAGTTTTTTCTTCATGAAGTCGTAAGCGATCGGAGTCGATACGAAGATTGAAGAGAAAGTACCGATAATTATACCGAAGAGAAGCGCGAATACGAAACCGCGAATCACCTCGCCGCCGAATATGAATATCGCCAAAAGAACGACCAATGTGGTACCCGTGGTGTTGATTGTACGAGCCAATGTCGAGTTGACCGCATTGTTGATGTTGTCTTTGAGCGGACGCTTGGGATAGAGCGTTCTGTTTTCACGTATTCGGTCGAATATAATCACCGTGTTGTTGATTGAGTAACCGATGATTGTCAATATAGCCGCGATGAACGACTGGTCAACATCGAGGTTGAAGGGAAGTATGCCCCAGAACATCGAGAAGACACCGATTGTAATCAAGGCGTCGTGAGCGAGTGCTATGACACCGCCCATTGCCCATTGCCATTTCTTGAATCGGATGGCGATATAGATGCCTATCGCGATGAGAGAGAAGATAACGGCGATGATTGCGTTTCGTTTGATGTCGTTGGCCACGGTCGGACCCACGTTGTCTGACGATATGATACCGAACGGGCTTGTAGCGGTGGTGAGGAACTCGTCAACGGTGAGTTTGTTTTCGTAAAGGGGTGAGAGTGACTCGTAGAGCATCATGTTGATTTCGTTGGTAACCTCGTCGCCGCTCTCTTGATATTTGTACTGGGTAACGATACGCATCTGGTCGTTGTTACCGTACTGTTTAACCTCGAGACCGTCGCTGAACTTGCTGCCGAGAGCCTTACGTACTTCGTTTGTGCCGACATTGTGGTCAAAGCGTACGACATACGCGCGACCGCCTGAGAAATCGACACCGTAGCTCATGCCGCGAACTGCGAATGAAACCAAGGTAGCCAGGATGAGGGCGCCTGAAATTACGTATGTGTATTTGCGTTTGCCGATGAAATCGACATTGGTGTTGCTCAAGAAGTTTTCCGTGAGCTTGTTTGCGAAGTGAATCTTCCAGCCGCGGGCGATTGCGCCTTCAAGCATGAGACGTGTGAGGAATATCGCGGTGAACAGCGATGTGATGATACCGATGATAAGAGTGGTGGCGAAGCCCTGAACGGGACCGGTACCGAATATGAAGAGGACGATACCTGTCAACATCGTGGTGGTGTTACCGTCGATAATGGCAGAATACGCGTTTTTGAAACCGTCGGCAATGGCGAGGTTGATGCCTTTACCCGCACGGAGTTCCTCTTTGATACGTTCGAAGATGATGACGTTGGCGTCCACAGCCATACCCATAGTCAGGACGATACCCGCGATACCGGGGAGCGTCAACACCGCGCCGAACGACGCCAGAACGCCGAACAGGAAGAAGAGGTTGCTCAAGAGAGCCACGTTGACGATTGCACCCGCAGAGCTGTAGAAGATAATCATGTAGAGCATCACGAGGATGAACGCCAACACGAATGACATCATACCTGCGTCGATTGATTCCTGACCGAGTGAGGGACCTACGACAGCTTCCTGTATGATTCTTGCGGGAGCGGGAAGTTTACCTGATTTGAGCACGATTGCCAGGTCATTGGCTTCGTTGTAGGTGAAGTTACCGCTGATGCTTGAACGTCCGCCGGGTATTTCGCCGTGAACGTAGGGAGCGGAATATACGTAGTTGTCGAGTACGATTGCGATATAGTTGCCTGTGTTCTCTTTAGTGAGGCGAGCCCATGTTTTGGCACCCACGGCGTTCATTGTCATGGATACTTCGGCTGCCGCGCCACCCTGCTGAGAGTATTCCGCGCGAGCCTCTGTGATTACAGAACCGTCGAGCGGCGCTTTCTGCTGTTTGGTGTTGGCTTTGATTGCATAGAGTTCATATATCACGTCTGTGCCTTTCATCGCCTTGACACCCCACATGAGTTTGAGGTCACGGGGAAGCATTGAGCGCACTTCGCTGCGGTTGAGCATGCTGTTTATGGCAGAGGTGTCAGCCGCATTGGCAAAACCTACGACGGGACCCGACATGAGAGAACCCTGTTGGTCAACAGCGGGCATGAGTTTTGAGAAGAGAGGATAGTTTGCCGCATTGGTCGCCGTTGAGTCGGTTGTGTTGCCGAGCGAGTCGATTTTGCTTGCGAGCGAACCGCCGTCTTTTACCTCTTCGTTCTTAACCGAGTCACCGCTCTCGAGTGTGGCAATCTGAGCCAGACGCGCGTTTGCGTCCTCGAGGAAGGGATATATGTCGGTATTGTTGTATGTTGCCCAGAATTCGAGTGATGCGGTACCCTGGAGGAGTTTACGCACACGTTCGGGTTCTTTGATACCGGGGAGTTCGACCAATATGCGGCCTGAGTTTTCGAGGCGCTGTATGTTGGGCTGAGTTACGCCGAAACGGTCGATACGGTTACGGAGGACGTTATAAGAGTTTGTGATTGCGTTACCAGCCTGTTCTTTGAGCACTCTTATTACTTCGTCGTTGCTCATGCTGACCGTAATCTTGTCGCCCATCTCTATCGTAGAGAAGATGCCGGCAAGACGACCTGTCGGTGCTATACGCTCATAGGCTTTCTTGAAATTGTCGATGTAGTTGCTGCTACTGTTGCGTGTCTCGTTGCGTGCTTCGACCAACGCCTGATTGAACGCGGGGTCGGGATTGTTGTTAGAGAGCGAACGGAGAATGTCCTCTTCCGAGATTTCGAGCATCACGTTCATACCCCCTTTGAGGTCGAGACCGAGGTTCAGCTCCTTGCTTTTACACTCAGAGTAGGTGTACTCCACAAAACCGAGGTTATAGACCACCTGCGATTTGATTGAGTCGAGATAGCGTTGTTCGGCCAACGGGTCTCCGTTGCTCGCCTCAACGGCATCTTTTTCAACGCTCCTTGTGACGAACGTGAACGATAGCTGGTAAATACATGCCAGCGCAAGGACGACCGTCAAAAATTTAAGTGCGCCTTTGTTTTGCATTGTTTTTAAATTATTGTTTTTACATTTGAGAATCGAATACGCGAAATTTCGATTGCGACCCTCTTTTAATTATTGATTTCGGATTAGATTTGCAAATATAATGTATTTTAATTTGCCCTGCAATATATTTATTATTATATTGTAGCTCGATTAGTCGCCTTTGGGCGCGATTGTTGCATGTGCGAGAGAAAATATTTTCGATATGAGTGAAATTACCGCAAAATTCTGGTTCATAGACGACATCCAGACCTTGTTGATGGACTGGGGACTCTCTTATCAATGGACGAGTCTGGTCGTGTTTATAGTTGCAGTCGTATTGTTGTTCTTGTTGCTGTGCATGCTCGACTTGCTGGTCACTAAAGTGTTGATTAAGTGGTTGCATTATGTGGTTAAGCGGGCGGCGGAGCGTTCTCAGGTAAACTGGTTCGACGCGATGGTCTCACGACGATTCTTCAGACGTCTTTTCCGTCTTATAGTATTGTCGTTCATCACATCCGTCATAGACGATGTCCTGCTCGGTTTTAGTCCCGGAGTTATAAAAGGCGTGGTTTTGGCGATGAGGTGTATCGTTGTCTTCTATATCATGCCGACATTCGGCTCGTTGCTCGATGCCTTCTCCGACATCTACATGATGATTCCCCGTAACAGGCAGAAGAGCATAAAGAGTTACATGCAGTCGTTGAAGATTCTGATTGACATCATCTGCGTGCTGATGATAATATCCCTTCTGGCAGGTGTTAGCCTTACGACGATAGCCGTCAGCCTTGCCACATCCGCCGCCATACTGACACTGGTGTTTAAGGATACGATACTCGGATTCGTCGCTTCGATACAGCTCTCTGCACAGGATATGGTCAGAATAGGCGACTGGGTGGAGATGAAGAGCAATGGCGCCGATGGTGTCGTGATAGATGTTACAGTCAATACGGTAAAGGTGCGTAACTGGGACAACACGGTGACGATGATTCCGATCTATTCGATGGTAAGCGAGTCTTTCATAAACTGGCGAAGCATGGAGGAGAGCGAGGGACGTCGGTTCAAACGCGTCTTTGCCATAGACCTCCTTTCGATAAGGGTTTTGGAGGAGAGTGAGTTTGAGGCGATCGGTAAAGATCCGCTTGTGTCGGCTCATTTCGACACCCTTTTGAAGTACAGAAACGAACACCCCGAACAGGAGTTGACAAACACTACTCTTTACAGGGTATATGTGTCAGCCTATCTGAGAAACAATAAGAATGTCAATGACAATCTCAGCCTTGTGGTTCACTATGTGCAGATGAGCGATCAGGGACTCCCGCTTGAGATATATGGATTCACATACGAACGCGGGTTTGAAAAGCACGAGATAATAGTTGCCCAGATAACGGAACACATACTTAACGTTGCCCGTGTAATGGGAATCAGATTCTTCCAACGTTCTACAAACGTACCTGCCGAGAATAACGGTTGAAAGTAAAATAAAGGCAGTAAAGCATAATTGTCTTACTGATGTGTCATAAAGCCATCTGCAATGTTAGTGTAGGTGGCTTTATTATTTTTTTGGTGTATGCCGTTTGCTTTGGTTTACAGTCTGTTATTTGTTATTTGGAAATAGTGATATACATGTTCATGCGATAGAATGAGGCGGTGAAAATATTTTGATTGGATTGCAAAATCTTTTATCTTTGTAAAAGATATACGAACGACATACTCTATATATGCCTTTTACGTTATGTATAGGCATATTTGGAAGATACGATTCTATTCCGTCCCAATGAAAACTCGAAAATTTCACTGCTTTACGGAATAGGGTTTGATGTCCACGTATGCAGAGGAGCATGCGTGGGCTTCATTCTCTTACATATAAAGCAAGGTTTTTCGAGTACCTATTGGGATGTGTAGTGAGAGTGGGCCCGCGTTTTTTATTTAAAAAATGGTTGCTTTTAATAGATCGTTGTCGAGACAATTCGTTGTGTGACAACGATTTTTTTGTTGTGCACAAAGGGTATTTTTTATAGGAGAGGTAATTGAATTGTTTACGGCAACGGTCTGTTTATGTATGTGCCGACAGGGGATTGGCTTCTTTCGTCGGCAATATTTTTATGCGTGTCGTTTTGTGTTGTTACGGCGAACAAATTGATGATAAGCAAATAATAAAGGCGAACAGATTATGTTCGCCTTTATTTTGTTGATTACACTTTTTACAGGTATATGGTTTAGAACGGCAGGTCGTCAACTCCTCCGTCGGTCATTTCAACCGATGGGGTAGGCTGCTGGTTCTGCATCGCGGGAGCGGGAGCTGCTGCGGGTGCACCTGCGTTGACGGGAGCCGCTGTCGTGTTGTAACCGTTGTTGTTGTAACCGTTGTTATAATTGTTGTTGTAACCGCCTGAAACGGGAGTCTGTGACATTGCGGGTCTTTCGCTGTCGCTTCGGCGACCGAGCAGACGAAGCTCATCGACATTGATTTCGGTGCTGTATCGTCTGATTTTGTTTTCGTCCTCCCACTGACGTGTGCGCAGTCTGCCCTCAACATAAATTTGAGAGCCTTTGCGTACATACATTTCGACTACACTTGCCGTGCGGCGGTTGAAAACGAGCGTATGCCATTCGGTATGGTCTTTCCACTCCTGTGTAGAGGGGTTGAAGATGCGTTCGTTGGTGGCGATGTTCACGCGAGCCATTTTACCGCCGTCTTCGAATGTTCTGACTTCGGGGTCGCTGCCTACGTTTCCAATCAGTATGACTTTGTTGACCATAGTTGAGTTTTTTTATCGTTTGTATGCGTTTCCCTTATAGGTAGTAACCGTTTGAATTATGTTTGTTCTTGTTAAAGAAGAAGTTGAATCCCATTCTGTATGACAGACTCTTCAACCTTCCCAATCCTCCGCCGAATATGGTGGCGATACTTGTATCGGAAAGGACAAAGAACTGGAATTTACGAGTATTTGCCATCAGACCGACACCGAGCGCGAGCGGGTCCACACGCTTGTGTGACAATGTGGCAAGTGCCGAGAATCGTCCGTTGCCTGTGGTGTATCGGTAACCCGCCGTCAGGGCATAATAGAGCGGCTGTTTGCTTGCGAAGCTACCCATAAAGTTGAGAGAGACGATGTGTCGCTGGTTGCTCAACACGTCGAATTCGCCGCCTACGTTGAATGTGACGGGTAACATCGCCGTGTGCGCGTATCCGCTGATAGTGTCCAGCTCGATGCTGTTCATAAGGTCGGTATATACCGAGTCCATCATGCTGTTCATCGACGACGATCCGAATACGTCGTTAAGATTGCCGAACCCGTTGAAGGTGTACGCCTCGCTCTTTTTAGAGTAGATGCGCGAAGACGATTCGGCTGACCATTTGATGAAGCCTATATCGGTCACACCCAAGTCGGCTTTCCATCTGCGGTCATCGCTCTGCCACTGCACACCCACGTCGAAAGCGGCGCCGGGATTGCTGGCAAGCGTGTTGAGTGATACGAGTTCGCCGTCTTTACTGAAATTCAGGTTTCCGCCGGTTATGTTGACATTGCCGTATATCGTGCTTCCTGTTATATCCTTGTCGATGTGAAACTCTGTGTCGTTGGTGTTGACCTGCGCGATACCGAGTATATATTTCACTCTGGCTCCAACGCTCCAGTTGTCGTCTATTATTCGTGAAAAGCCTATCGCCGTCTCGTTCCATACCATGTTGTTCGATTTGAGCGGAATGTCAAAACGACCCTCATAGTCGATAGGGTTGTTTAGCAGATAGCCGAACAGTCCGGAAGGGTAGGTCGTGCCGATATTGCTTCTTATTCTGTTTGAGAAGCTAATCAGATTTTTCTCTCTGAAACGCACGCCGAACGATATGAGGTCGAGGCTGAAGTTGCTGCCTAATACTTTGTTTTTTGTCTTGTCCGCCAACGCCGTACCGTCTATCTGTCCGCCTTTGATGAATGAGCCGTAGCCGATTGACGTGCCCACATTGAGACCGAGACTGCCGATGAACGGAAGCGACATGTATGAGTGTTCGGGAGCTATCGCAGGATTTATGAAGTGGCGTTGGGGTGTCACGCCCGCCGCCGTGAGCATGTGCATGTCCTGCGCATTGACGGATACGGTCGATACCGCCGCCATTGCGAGTGTCAGTATGGATAGGTATATTTTTTTCATGATGCTCTTCACTATTTATTGTTTGAGTTTATGTCAACGGAGCCCTCCGCGCCAAGCAAGAGGTTTAGTTTGATTTGGGAACCTTTGTATATCTTTATGATTCTGCGATTATCCGCGTCAAGCGATGATGCGTTCATCTTGAAGCGTATCGTCTCCGTGTCTTTAAGATTATTGAGTATGTCGGTGTCGATATCTACGAGAATATAGTTGTCTTTGCCGAGAACCGTCGGAGTAACCTTGTCCATCGGTTCATTGTCGGGTGTTGACGGTATGACTATGCTTTTATTTGTCATTCTGACTTCACGACCTGTTCTGTCGATGCTGTAAAGGTCGAACGAGAGGTCGAGCGGGAAGGTGTTGGTACCCGTTATCGCCATTTGTGCCTTGGTCAGATTGACTGATTTCAGATCGAGTTCGACATCGTAGTTGTCCGTGTAGTTTATATCGTTGAAATAGCCTTTCAGAGGCATGCCGAAACGAATGAGCGTCTTAACCTTGCAGTCGCGGTCATAATAGTTGTCTATTCCGCTCGGAGCTGTTCCCGCAGGCGCCATCAGGTCCGCATCCGTGGGGTTGATGATTGTCTTGAACGAAATAGTTATATCATTGAAGTCGTTGTTTATGACGGCAGAGATACCGTTCCCGCTTTGGGTGCAGTCGTTGTTCAGCACGATTGAGTTCTCGCCTTTGTCAACAAGGAATCGGGTAGTGTTGAAACCCTCTTTCAAAGGTATCTGAACGCCGTTTGAGGTGATGTTCTCAATTATTACACATATAGGAATATTGAAATTGTTGTCGATGTCTATTCCGATATACGGGTCAGAGATATATACTTCACCTATGTTGTTTAGGAAACTGTTGGTTCCCTCGTCTATTTGCAGGCTTGACGAAGTGGAGCTTATCTCTTTCCTTCCGAGATAACCTTTAACGGAGAATATCTCAGTATCGATAAATGTCACGTCAGTTGTGAGTTTGCTGCCACCGTTGGCATACGCCGTACCCGAATATACGAATGTGAGCTTGTTGCCGTCGAGCGGTTTTATCGTATATCCTCTCGTCAGGTCTATTCTTTCGCCTGAACGTACCACCAAGGCGTTGCCGTTTACGTCGGTTATCTCTTTTATGGTACATGTCACGTCTCTGAGAGATGCGTCATAAGAGAAGTTTATGTATCCGTTGTTGAGAACTACCTCCTCGAGCGTTTCGCCGCCGTCCGTTGTGAGCTCGAAATAGTTGTCGTTTTCGGGAACGGGGAAAGAGCCGCTCACACCGCCGGGTATCGGGATGTCTATGCTTGCATCGGGGAAGTTTATTGACAGAAATTCGTCAATCTGGCTGTCGCTTATTATATTGGCCTCGATACTGTCGTTTAGTACCATACATCCGTCGGAGTCATATCTTATCAGCGTGGTATCCACGTCTGACAGTTCGAACAAGGATGCCTCGCTGAATTCAAGTTTACCCAAAGGCAAGGAGGTATTAAGGTCCACTTTCAGGTCTTTGAAGTCATCGCCGACATTGCACGACACCAAAACGAGTATCGGCAATATCATGCCCAAGACAATTTTTTTCATATTATTTTGAGGTTTAGGTTTATACATCGTAATTTTTAGTATGTCATTTGCTTATAGAAAGCATGTTGCACAATGCAAAATTAATAAATAATATAATATGCAGCAAAAATAAGTGCCATACACGACAAAAGGGACCGACAACTGAATTGTCGGTCCCTTTTTATCGTTTTTCGGTTAAGCGGCTTAGAGAGTGTCGCTACCGTATTTTTTGTCGAACATGTTCATGTCGTCGAGCACTTTCATGATTTTCTTAACATGGAGAGCCGACTTGTCGAGGAGTTCTTTCTCTTCTGAAGAGAGTTTGAGTTCGATGACTTTTTCGACACCCTCTTTACCGAGAACCACGGGTACACCGAGGTGGAGGTCATGATAACCATATTCGCCGTTGAGTGAAGCGCAAACGGGGAGTATCTCTTTGCTGTCCTGAGCTACCGCCTTAACCATTACGGCTGCAGAGAGACCAGGAGCATACCATGCAGAGGTACCCATGAGGCCAACGATTTCGCCACCGCCGTTTTTGGTTCTTTCAACGATAGCGTCGAGTTTGTCTTTTGCTATGAGTTCTGTAACGGGAATACTTGAAACTGTTGTGAGGCTGGGCAGCGGAACCATTGTGTCGCCGTGACCACCCATGAGCTGTGCTTTTACAAGCGCGGGAGAAGTACCGAGCTCGTCGGCGATGAACGCGCAGTAGCGTGCTGTGTCGAGGATACCTGCCATACCGAACACACGGCTCGATTTAAGACCTGAAGCGAGGAACGCTGTGTAGGTCATTACGTCGAGGGGATTTGACACAACGATGATGATGGGGTTCTCGTTGTATTTCATTATGTTTTCGGTAACCTCTTTTACGATGCCCGCGTTGATGCTGATAAGATCGTCGCGGCTCATGCCCGGTTTTCTGGGAAGACCTGCCGTGATTACCACGATGTCCGAACCTGCAGATTTGCTATAATCGTTTGTCGAGCCGCTGATGCGAGTGTTGAAACCGAGAATGGGGGCTGTCTGCCACATATCGAGAGATTTACCCTGCGATACGCCGTCTTTTACGTCGATGATTACAACCTCTTTGCAGATGTCCATTCTGGCAACCTCGTGTGCGCAGGTTGCTCCTACGTTGCCCGCTCCGACAACTGTTACTTTGTTTACCATAAAAAGTAATGTTAAAATTGTTTCTTTTTGTGCGGTGTTTTGCGCATCGCCTTTCGTTTACAATACGTATCCGCAGGCTGTTTTATTGCGTAACATCCGCAATTTATCGACAATCGCACCTTGAAACGTGCCGTTTGCGGTGAGAGTGTCGTCTTTCAGAGATTGGCAGGCTTTGTGCCCGCGTAATCTCATGTCAGAATCACAACTTACGCGATGATGGCTTTGTAGCCTTCAGCGTCGAGAAGAGAGTCGAGCTCCGCGGGGTTGCTCATTTTTACTTTAACCATCCAGCCCTCGCCGTAGGGATCTTTGTTTACAGTCTCGGGAGCATCGTTGAGCATCTCGTTGAATTCGATGATTTCTCCTGATACGGGAAGAAATGCGTCAGAAACGGTTTTTACCGCTTCGATTGAGCCGAACACTTCGTTCTGTGCGAGTGTTTCTCCTGTGGTTGTCACATCGACGAAAACGATGTCGCCGAGCTGGCTCTGTGCATAATCAGTGATGCCGACATACGCGATGTCGCCCTCTACGCGAACCCATTCGTGGTCGTTCGAGTACTTCAGGTTTGAAGGAACGTTCATAGTGATTATTGTTTTTTGTTGTTTTGTGCCGTAAGCAAGGAAAAACAGTCGATTCATGACTTCCGAATTACGTGTGATGCATCGACTTTTCCCGTTTTTGTTATTTTGTTCACAAATATAGACATTATTTTCATAAGTTCAAAAATAAAAATTGCCCCTCACGGGTAAAAATTCCACAGACGCGTATAAATTGAGATTCGCGGATATGAAAAACATAAAACCCGCGGCGTTTTGTGTGCCGCGGGTATGTGAGTTTGAGGTTAACCGCTTGTTATAGAGTTATGTATCCGTCTTTGTTTACGTGGGGAACGGTCTCTATGATGTTCCGTTTCAGGCAGTACTCGACATCTTTTCCTATGCCTAACGACATGATGCGGTTGTAGTGCTGCGAGTGTTTCAGACCCTCTCTGAAGTCTTTTTCATAAAGACGGTAGATGTCGAGCATGGTACGTGTTATGTCGGTCAGGAAACAGTCGTGAGCTTCTTCTTCGAGGCGTGAAGCAATCATCCCCGCACAGAGCGCGTCTTCGAGAGTGTAGTTGCCCTCGCGTCCCGAACATACCAGCGTTATGTCTCTGCCTTCCTCCAAAAGACGTCGGCATACCGCTTCTGCGTTTATCAACGCACCTATGTAGATGTGTTCCGCCTCTCTCGATTTGTTTATCGCTTTTGTACCGTTTGTGGTGGTGAATACGATTTCAGTACCTTCGACATCCTCACGGCGATAGGATAGGGGAGAGTTGTCCTTGTCGAAACCC
Source organism: uncultured Alistipes sp. (assembly GCA_949285535.1). GTDB lineage: Bacteria > Bacteroidota > Bacteroidia > Bacteroidales > Rikenellaceae > CASDZP01. Next base: position 135,727 of record CASDZP010000001.1, on the reverse strand, counting down.
TCGACCTTGAAAACATTTCGTTCTCCTCCGAGTATGGTTTTGACACCATTTGATTTTAGCCGTTCGGCAACCTCGAACGCCTCTTCTACATCGGTGACGGCGGTCACTCGTGAGGCTCCGTTGTCGAGAGCCGTGATAATTACCGACGTGGCTCTGAAAACATCTATTATGACACAGTTCCTGCCTTTCACGCGCTGCGGCGTTACTTCATCGGCATATATGCATGAGTCTATGTGCATCTTGTCAGGTGTGTTGTCAGTTTCCTTTACGCGTTTGGCGTAACCGCTATTTTATCGACATGAAAGTTCTCTCCCAGCGTATGTTCGAGGGGAAAGAGCGTCTCTTGTCCGTGTTGAAGAGGACGAACCATGCCTTTCCGACGATATGGTCTTCGGGTACGAAACCCCAATAGCGCGAGTCGAGCGACTGGTGTCTGTTGTCGCCCATCATGAAGTAGTAGTTCATGGCGAAAGTGTAGCTGTCCGCCGCCTTGCCGTCAATCATGATGAGAGAGTCGCGAACCTCGAGCGAGTGACCTTCGTAGTTCTTTATAATCCTGTGATAGAGAGGCAGGTTGTCGAGGGTCAGTTTTACCGTGGCGCCTTTTTGCGGTACCCAGAGAGGTCCGAAATTGTCGAGCGACCAACCGTATCTTACGGTGTCGTGCGGGAATATGTCGGGCTCTACCTGTGAAAAGACAACTTTCTGAACGGTCATTACTTCGGGCGATTTACGCAGTTTTTCGACCTGTTCCTCATAAAGCGGCATCTGCCATATTCTGTATGTGTCGCTGTATGCGATTTCTTCTCTGTCAACGCCTATCGACTCAAGGAAAGGAACAGTTATTTTCTCGCCTTTGACATTGTATATCATTTCCGAACGTGGTGCCGGTTCGACCATTGCGCCGTTTACCCATAACACGCCGTTGCGTATCGAGAGCGTGTCGCCGTGTATAGCTACGGCGCGCTTTATGTAGTTGTCGCGTTTATCGACGGGATGCGTCATGATTTCAGTCTGTGACATCAGATTCTCCCTTCCGTATGCTCTGACAAGCTGATAATAGTTTGCCTGCGGGTTCACGACAGCCACGGTATCACCCTCGGGGTAGTTGAATACCACCACATCGCCGCGTTTTATTGTGTCGAGACCTGCAAGACGCTTATAGGGGCGTTTTATCCATTCGAGATATGACTTTTTCGTGCTTCCGGGGAAAGTGTTGTGGATGAAAGGAACGGAAAGCGGAGTGTTGGGCATCTTGGGACCGTAAGCCACCTTGCTCACCCCTATGCAGTCGCCGACCAAAAGGGTCTTTTCCATAGACCCCGTGGGTATTACGTACATCTCGACAAAATAGGTGCGTATGAGCGTTGCCGCAACAACGGCGAAGACAATCGCTTCCACCCATCCCGATACCGATTTGTATAATCGGCTCTTCTCTTTTCGTGCAAGATGTTTGCTCCAGACAAAACGCTGGAAATATTTGGTTATGTAGAGGTCGAATATGACAATCTCGCCTAAAATCATCCACGGCGAACGAGACCATACCACAAACCAAAGAATATATATGATAGAGACTACTGAAAAGCGCAACCAGCGGTTCTTCAGTATATTGCGAATCTTTCCCATCCGACGAATCAGAATTTCATCAAATCATTCATTCCGAACACGCCCTTCTTGCCGACCAAAAATTCAGCGGCGAGAACGGCTCCGAGAGCGAAACTTTCGCGTCCCTTTGCCATGTGTTCGATTCTTATCGAATCAACGGGGCTCTCCCATGTGACGGTATGCGTACCGGGCACGATAGAGCGGCGTATGCCGAGAACTTCGAGTTCGTCGGGCTCTGTGGTGGTGTGTCCCACCCATTTGCTCTTGCGGTCGATGTTGTTTATCACACCCTCGGCGAGCGTTACGGCAGTACCGCTGGGCGAGTCTTTTTTTGTGGTGTGGTGAACCTCCTCTATCGTCACGTCATAGACGGGATAGGAGTTCATCATCTTTGCGAGCATCTCGTTTACCTTGAAGAATATGTTTACCCCTACGCTGTAATTGGAAGCATAGAAAAAAGCTGTGTCGTGCTTTTTGCATACCTCCACCGCCTCGTCGAAGCGGTCGAGCCATGCCGTCGTGCCGCATACCACGGGAACACCCGCTCTCATGGCGGCGGTGACATTGTCAAAAGCCGTGGAGGGAGCGGTGAACTCTATCGCCACGTCTATATCCTTGAGTTTCTCCGCGCAAAGGTCGGAGGTGTTGTCGATGTCGATAATCAGGGGTACCTCGTGACCTCTCTGTTTGAGGATGCACTCGATGGCATGTCCCATTTTGCCGTATCCTATAAGGGCTGCTTTCATGTCGGAATGTCAAAAAAAAATTATACCTTTGCAAAGGTAATAAAAATCCTCGTATGTCCCGTTACTTTTTGGAACTTTCATATCGCGGCACCGCCTTCAACGGCTGGCAGACACAGCCCGACGGAGGAAGCGTTCAGCAGGAGGTCGAAAGAGCCCTGTCGCTGTTGCTCGGACAGAGCGTGCAGGTGGTGGGTGCGGGTCGTACCGACAGCGGGGTGCACGCCTCGTTCTATGTGCTTCACTTCGATACCGACAAACGGGAGAAGGTCGAACACAAGGATTTTGTATATCACCTAAACTGTGTGCTCTCGTATGACGTGTCGGCAAAGCGGATATACAGAGTGGCGGACGATGCACATGCCCGTTTCGACGCCGTTTTGAGAGAGTACAAATATTATATATGCACACGCAAAAATCCCTTCATGAGGGGTATCACCACCTATTACAACGCCGACCTCGATGTCGCAGCCATGAACTGCGCCGCGGAGCTTTTGTTGCATCATGACGATTTCGCTAGCTTTGCCAAACTCGGCTCCGACAACAAAACGACCATATGCAGGGTTACGCATGCGCGTTGGCGCAGGTCGGGCGAGATACTCGTCTTCACGATAGCGGCGGATCGCTTTTTGCGTAACATGGTGCGTTCGATTGTAGGGACGCTACTCGAAGTTGGACGCGGCAAGATGACGGTGGAGCAGTTCGCCGAGGTGATAGAGCGCAAGAACCGTTCGGCGGCGGGAACATCGGCGCCTGCGGAGGGTCTCTATCTGAGCGATGTGCGTTATGACAAAACGAAAATCGGAATATGAAAATAATCTGCATAGGACATAATTACGACAATCATAACCGCGAGATGGAACACTCGCGTCCTGCCGAGCCGCTCTTTTTCACCAAGCCCGACACGGCGATACTTCGTAACAACGACCCGTTCTATATACCCGATTTCACAAACGAGTGCCACTATGAGGCGGAGCTGGTGATAAAGATAAACCGCCTTGTCAAAGCGATAGACGAACGTTTTGCCCACCGCTGTTACAGCGAAGTGGCGGTCGGAATCGACTTTACCGCGCGTGACATTCAGCGTCGTTGCATCGAGCAGGGCGCGCCGTGGGAGATATGCAAGGCGTTCGATAAATCGGCACCCGTACCCAACACATTCATACCTCTCGAAGAGCTCGGAGGGGATATAAACAACCTCCATTTCTCGCTTGATGTGAACGGCAAAACGGTGCAGGAGGGGTTCAGCGGAGATATGATTTTCAGCCCTGACAAAATAATCGCCCATGTGTCGAAGTTTATCACATTGAAGATGGGTGACCTTATCTTTACAGGTACTCCCGTTGGCGTGGGCGCGGTAAAGAGCGGAGACAGACTGAAAGCATCGCTCGAAGGACGGCTGATGCTCGACTTCGAGGTCAGATAGTGCGTTTCAGATAGTGCATTGTCATAATTGCAAAAATGATTTGAAAAGAAAACAATATTGAGATAATTAAAAAAGTAAAGCGATGTATTTTGTAACGGAAGTAAAGAAAGACATTTTCCATTTGGGGGTCAATGACAGACGAAAACATCTTTTTGAGAATCTGTGGCCTCTTCCCAACGGGGTGTCATATAACAGTTATCTCATCACCGACGAGAAGACGGTACTCATCGACACGATAGAGTCAGGCTCTGACGGCGGTTACATCGAGAAAATAGGTGAACTTCTCGGCGGACGCCCTCTCGACTATCTTGTCATCAACCACATGGAACCCGACCACTCGGGTGAAATAAACGCTGTCGTTTCGGCATGGCCCGAGGTTAAAATCGTAGGCAACGCCAAAACGTTCTCAATCCTTAAAAACTATTATGGCGGAACAACCGAACTCGTAGAGGTAAAAGACGGCGATACGCTCTCTATCGGCTCTCACACGCTCAAATTCGTCCTCACTCCGTGGGTTCACTGGCCCGAGACGATGATGACTTATGAGACAAGCGAGAAGATTCTCTTCTCTGCCGACGCGTTCGGTACGTTCGGCACTCTCGACGGCGGTGTGTTCGACGATGAGGTCAATCTCGAATACTATATCGACGACATGAGACGTTATTACTCGAACATCGTCGGCAAATACGGCAACATGGTTCAGAAAGCCTTTGCCAAACTCGACGGCGTTGAAATATCGACCATATGCCCACTTCACGGTCCGATATGGAGAAGTGACCTCAACAAGGTGTTGTCGCTATATGACAAATGGAGCCGTCAGGAGGCTGACAAAGCAGTTGTAATTGTATTCTCGTCAATGTACGGCAATACGGAGGCAATAGCCGACTATATAGCACGCAAGGTTAGTCTCGCAGGTGTCCGTGACATTCGTGTTTATGACGCTTCAAAAACACATATCTCATATCTCATAAGCGAGATTTGGAGAGCCAAAGGCTTGATTTTGGGCAGTTGCGCTTATAACGGCTATATGCACCCCTCTATGGAGCATCTTACCACCGAACTGACACACTACGGTATCAAAGACAAGGTGTTCGGTATCTTCGGCTCGTACAGCTGGAACGGCGGCGGGGTAAGAAACCTCAAGTGCTTTGCCGAGAACGCCTCGCTTCAGATGGCTTGCGACCCTGTGGAGATTGCGGGTAAGCCCGATACTGAAAAACTCAAACAGTGCGACGCTTTCGCCGAGACGATAGCGGCACGAGTGCTTGAATAGTGATTTTTAACAAAAAACGGCTGTCACACGATGCAATTTTTGATATACTTGTATCGATGACAGCCGTTTTTGGACTTGTACGGCTTATTTGCACCTTTCCCGACCGCTACGGCTTGTTTGTATCTTTCCCAGCCGTTTTATTGTATTCCGCTTGCGAGGAAATAAGGAAGTGGCGGTTTGGAGCCGTGTCGGAAGTCGATTTTGGAAAATATCTTGAAAATATCTTGGAAATATCCGAAAACATTTGAAAATATAAAGAACGTTTGATATGACAGAATTGAAAGCAGGTTTGGAACATGTCTCTACGGTTGTGGTGACCGCTTCTCTCACGGCGGAAGTTATGGGTTCGGGCGATATGCCTGTTTTTGCGACACCCGCGATGGTTGCGTTGATGGAGAATGCGGCGATGAAAGCCGTTGCACCCGCACTCGAAGAGGGCAAAACGACAGTAGGCGGATTGATAGAGGCTTCGCACCTCAAACCTTCTCCCGTCGGAGCGGAGATTTCCGCTTATGCGAAACTTGTCGAGGTTGACGGCAAAAAACTACGTTTCGAGATAGAGGCGAAAGAGGGTGATAAAACAATCGGCAAAGCGACACACTTAAGGTTTATTGTGGACAGAGAGAAATTTATGAGTGCGCTTTAATTCTTATAATGCTATTATAAATATCTGCATTACATATACGCGTAAGTTCTAAGACAAACAGAAGGGATTAATCTCAAATTCTCGGAGATTAATCCCTTCTGTTTATCTTTAGAATTTACGCGTATATGAAAATGACGGTAGAATCGGAATAAGAGTCGTTGCCTTGAATTTGTCGGAGCGTGGATAGTAGTAAACTATATATGGGTTTTTGTGGGCTGTCGCATTTAAAACCGACACTTGCCAGATTCGTGAACCGCGTTTCAGTTTCTTCTCCATGACATAGTTAAGGTCGAGCCTGAAAAAGTCTGTCATGCGGGCATTGGGGTAGGCAGGATAGTCAATCACGTCTCCAGACATGTCGGGTAGAGGAGCTGCAGACGGATATTTCGTATTCGTTATTATATAGGGCATCCCCGAGTGATAATTCAGGTTTACGGAGAGTGTGTGACGCCTCTCTCCTTTGCGTAATGTTTCATAAGAGGCGAATATGTTGAGATTGTGCGGTACCTCATACATGAAATCGACCTTTCTTCCATTCATGCGATAGTCTGACGGCGACCATGCGTAAGAGGCCACCGTCTCGAACCGTCCTATGCCGTATTGTGCCAACAGTTCGAAACCGTAGGAATTGCCCGATGCAAGCATATAGCCTCCGTCGTTCATCAGAAAGTCGTCACCGTTGTAAACGACTGCAATGTTACGGCTGCGCTTCAGATACGCCTCCGCCTGTAACTTCAAACCGAAGTCGAACGAGTGCTTTCCACCGATAGACAATTGCCTGCTTCGCGGTAGTTCGTCAACGTTCTGATAGGGTATCCAATAATCCACGGGAAAAGATGCAAGCTGTTTGTTCATCGAGAATAACGGCTGTGTGTTTTCCGTGTATCCGATCCACGCCCCGCCTTTACGTGTATAAAAATTGAATACAGCTCTCGGCTCTGCCACAAACAGCTGCTTCTCTTTGTCGGAATAGAGCGACAGACGCCCTCCAATGTCCAAGCCGAAGCGTGTGCTTAACCTGAACTCACCGTTTGCAAACAGAGATGCACTTACCAGTCCTCTGTTGCCGAAAAGTGTCGAAGAGTGAGCGCCGTTGCGATTCATCCCTATCTTGTATGGCTGAAAATACTGATACGATACCGAAATACCGTAGTCTAAACGCAAAAACGGGCTGCATTGTGTGAAAAGACCGCTTTCACACCCGCCTCATCCATGCGTGAGGTTGTCTCCGAGCCGAAAACAATGCCCTCGGAGTCGTCATAGTCCGATGCGTTTCTGTTCTTCAGCAGGGAGTAGTATGCCGTCATGTCGAAAAAACACTTGTCGTTAATTTCGGAACGAAGCCTCAGGGAGGCGGCTACATTGCCCCAGGAGAGACCGCTCCGATAGTGCGACACCATCTCTCCGTTATCCTGCGAGGAGACCATGTCGTGCGTTATGTAATTTATGGCGTCGCGTCCCGTGTATATTCCCGCATGTAACGATGTCTTGTTGCTTATGTCATAACCTGCCTTTGCCGTTATGTCATAGAATCCTATTGTCGTATATGAGGAGTTCTTCTTCGACATGAATACCGATGCCGCCCGTAAGAACAAATCGGGTAAGAAATATCGTCCGCCGACAAGATAGGAGCCTCTGCCTTTCGCTATCGGTCCTTCCGCCAATGCAGAGAGGGTAGTGGTGCCGACCTGCACGCTTCCTGTATGTCTGTTTCTGTTACCCTCCCGTATCGTCATGGTTGCCACACCGGAGAGGCGACCGCCGTATTCGGGCGGTACATACCCTTTGTACAGCTTCGCCGACCTTATGTAGTCTCCGCTGAATATGGATACGAATCCGAACGCATGTGCCGAATTGTATATGGGTACGTCATCCAGCAGTATCAATGTCTGGTCGGCGCTACCGCCCCTTATGTTCAGCCCCGACGACCCCTCTTTACCCGGCTGGACACCCGGCATCATTTGCAGATACTTGAAAATGTCTTTCTCGCCCATGAAAGAGGGAATGTATTTCAGCATTTCGGAGTTTACGGTCATGGAGCCGCCTTTACCCGTGGTTACATACCTTTCCTTTTTTGCCTCTACCTCCACCGCCTCTATCTCGATGCTCGACGGTACGAGACGTATATCCTGTTCCGTGTTCGAGTCCGTCCGAACCTCGTAAATCTTATCCTTGTATCCGAGGTGTGTGAAAAAGAGCTCTGTCGTCCCCTCCGACACCGTCACGGAGAAGAAGCCGTAATCGTTTGTCACCGTACCGTACATGCGTGCGTCCGCAACCACAACCCCCACGAGAGGTTCAGCGGTAAGCGAGTCACGCACGAATCCAGATATGACAATCTTCTTCTGTGCCGACAGCTCTTGTGCGAAAAACAGAAAAAACAGCACCGACAGAATAACCGACGCCTTTTTGACTCCTTTTGTTGTTTTTATGTCTCTTTTCAATTCGTTGCCGAACATCGATTCAAAGTGATTTTTATCCTATGATTGCAGGGTTTGTAGGGTCTTTCTCCTCATCGAAATAGTAGTCGAACTTCTTTTCCGTTGAGGCATATCCCGCAAATATTCCGAGTCCGTTCTCGATGTTGGAATAGACATATACCGTCTGATTGAATATAGGAAACTCCAGGTCAATCTGATACATCTGTTGATAGAGGCTTTTTACGTATTTGTCATAATCGTCCGACGGAGCCGTTGCCACTACCGTAATATGGTCACAATATATGCCGACCGTCTCCGTAATGGGATAACCATAATCGTCCCACCCGATAATCTCAGATACCGTCTCTTTAGGAAAGTTGCTTACAGAAAATGTCAGCGGGAAGACCTTGTCCATGCCGCCTTTGGGTATGCGGATGAAAAACTCGTATCCCGTGTCGCTTCCTTTCAATGCGGTATTGTAGTTGTCGCCCACGGCGTTTGTCTGGTCGCAGAAACCGTTGTTGGCATAGAGTGCTCGTGCGACTGCCGTACTGTCCTTATCGGGGTAAACGCCGTACACATCGATATAGACGGCACGCAGAGGCTCCGTCACCGATATGCCGTCGGCTGAAAAGAAGTGATAGCCCGATGCGGCAAAGGCATCCCCCGTGCTTTTTATATACGATATCTCCGCCTGCGGTTTTTGCGGTACGTATGTCTCCGCCGACAGCGTGCCGTAACCCGATACCTCCGCCTCAAACCTGTATGTGGTACCTTCTTTTATTTTCAGGTTACTTTTTACATATCCGTCCGTTCCTGGGAAAGTGCCGACAAGCGTCTCGTTCTCGTACAGTTTCAGCGTGAAGTCATCGACCGCCCTGTATTCCGCCTCGTCACCTACTCGTCCCGACCAGCAGAGTGTAGCCGAGAAAGGTTTGTCGGGTGTCAGCAGTGAGTTGACGACTACACGCGGAGCGAAATCGTCCACATCGCCGCTTATGTCGTAGTCGTACTGACATGAAACGGAAAACAATGCAGACAATGCAGCAACGACACTTAAAACACTTTTTTTCACCATTATTCTATTCCGCAGGTTTCAGTCTCACCGAGAATTTATATATCTTCACGTCGGAAGTGTTGGAAGCGGAGCCGTTGTAACTGGGCATACCGCCGTTTATGTAGTAATCGACCGTTACTTCTTCGGTTATGTTTTCGGGTATTATCTCGACATCGCGATAACATTCGCCGTTGTCTGTCTCTGTAAATTCGCCTATCGTACCGTAGAGACCAAACACATCCTTGAAATGTATTCCGTTTTTTGCCGTCGAGGTGGTGCGGTTGAGATAGACCTTTATGGTGTCCGTATCGGGAGTGTCGCGCTTCACCTTTATCCTGAAACTTTTTGTCTCGGGTTTCGCTTCTACAGTAATACCTGATTGCACGAAGCTGTATCCGACATTCTCCATAGGCGGAGCTTCACATTCAACCTTGTCGCATCCGAAGCACAAAAGCGACGCCGAAAGCACCGCAATCATTTTCAAACAGAGTCTCATTCCTGTATCGCGGGTTTTAGTATGACAATAAAATTGCAAATCACATCTTTGGGGTAATCGCTGTCGACAGAATTGTTGAAATAGCCGATTCTTACCTCTTCGGTGATGTTTTCAGGTATTATCTCGACGTCACGATACCATTTTACGGGGCTCTCTTTCGAGAACGTTCCTATAAAAGATGACGATGTGTCGTTTATGAAATGTACGTTGTGTTTTGCCGTTGTATTCGTTCTGTCCAGAATTATGTGCGGTTCTTCCGTCAGTTCATTTTCGTATATCGGCTCATAAAACTCAATCTCAATACGGAACGATTTCGTGTCGGGCGTTACTTCGACAACTTTATATTGTGTCGGAAATGTAAATTGTTTCGGTTTGAGTATATTGCATTCCTCAACCTTTTTGCAACCTGCGAAAGAAAGTATCGCCACAGAGAATAGAGTTAAAAACAATTTTATCTTTTTCATAAAAGGACAATTAATAGATAAGTTCCTACTTTAGTCGTTTAGTAGGAACTTATCTCGTCATTTTAGAAAATTGAATTTACAGCAAATGTTTTTTTATTTGCTTCACCTACACCTCTAGTGTATGCTGTTAACTCAAATCGTGCTGTACCAGAATGAGCTAATCGAACAAATGGTCTGTAGTCTCCGGATGCTATTTCTCCTGTGTTATAAAAATCTTTATATGATACGTTAAAAATTGCATTGTAAAAATCAGAAGTGTAAGTCCATCCTTTAGATTGACCTTTATCTAATTTAAGATAATACTCTGTTCTGTATTTATTCCAATAGAGACGTTTTTTCTTGTGTGCTGTTAATTTTAAATCGACCCATCCTGTTATGTTGTTGCTCCATGCTTCTGCCCAAAATTTACGATCCTTTGTTTCAGCAAAAACACCTGCAATTTTAGTTCTTAAATCAGAACGTGTTATGTAAAATTTATTGTTCTCAATACTAGCGTTTTCTTGGAATGTTCTATATTCTTGAAACGACTTTAAGTTATTGAAATTAACTATTTTCCCTGCGATAGCTACATTACCGTATTTATTACATATTAGTTCATATCCAAAATTTGTAGAAGGGATGTATGGTGCAATGTCTTCCTCAATATTATTATTGAAAATAAAAATATTAGAGTATTTAGATTGTATCGTTTTTACATCTGTTTCATTTTCTGCAGAATCAAGTTCGTCAACTACTTTCCACATGAACTCATTTTGAGAAATAAAGTTTTCAAAATTTTCATACCATTTTAAAGATTCTTTTAGAGACATGTTTTGAAGAGATATTAAACAATTCTGCATGTCTTTCATTGAATTAAATGATAAAACAGGCTCATTATTAGCATCTTTTAATAACGAGACATTGGCGTTTGGTGTTTCTGTTTGGTTAATTTTTGAGTAAAGTCTGATACTTCTGCCTTTTGGCAAGAAAATGATAAAACAGTAATAAATGTAATTACTGTAAATAAGTACATTTTTTTCATAAAAAAATAATTAATTAAACAATACAGTAAAGTGTTAAACATGTTGCAACGTAGCATTAATGCTCAATTGTAAGCGCAAAACTAAAGGTTTTTATGTGAAATGCAAATTATTTGTCAATAGTAGATGCGAATGTTATGTTATGATAAAAAACTTTATTGTATATTAGGTGGTGATAGTATAATCAAAATATTTGAAAATAGTTGTATTTAAATATTTAATCCTTGTTTGTACTTGATTAAAATAATATGGTTGTTTTGGTGTGTTTACATGGTTCATAAAGTTTTTTAGCGGATATTCACGGGGATGCTGACTTCGTGGAAGATAATGAGACAAATGAATGTGACATGGTCAAAAGGGGCTGTGCCCCCTCGTTTTGGTTACTTTGTCGAGGGACAAAGTAACGCCGTCGGCAGACCCAGCGGAGCGTTTTGTGGAAGATTTTGTTACGTCACCGTAACCAACGGCATGCAGAACTATCTGTTCAAGACGGAGAACACACGGAACTACGCCGCTGTAAATCCATTTCCCGAATATGAAGAGTGGTGATTATGACAATCGTTCATAATCACCACTCTTCATATTCGGGGAACGGATTTACAGCGGCGTAGTTCCGTGTGTTCTCCGTCTTGAACAGATAGTTCTGCATGCCGTTGGTTACGGTGACGTAGCGGGCTTTTATCAGGGAGTTGTAGCGTGTTGCCTGAAGGACGGTGTTGCGGGTAATGGGAACATCTTCCGCTTTGCACTCGATTAACATCTCGGGATTGCCGTTACGGTCGAAAACAATGATGTCGGCTCTGTATATTTTGTTCAAAACACCTTTGAACTCATGTTCTACCGCTATAAGTTCGGGCGGAACACCTTTTTTATGAACCAAAAAGTATATGAAACTCTGCCTGACGCGTTCTTCGGGAGTAAGTGCAACCCATTTTTTGCGAATCGGGTCGAAAACCTCCCGCTTGTCGCCGACAGAGCGTGTTTTGAGTGTTTCGGGGTCTTTCATAATAGCAGTATATTTAAGAACGGAGATTTCACGAACCAAACAGCACGGATTGTTCTTTGCAAAAGCTTTTTGCAATCAGTAGCTTTTTGTTGCAAAAATGTTCGAAAAAACACCGTAATTTAAAAACAAAGGTAACAAAATCGGGATGATAGTCAAAAAAGAGAACCGCTAATTTGGGATAAATTGATGCAACATTTCAATTATGGATGGTCTTGATAATGTCGGAATGCCGCTTTGGGTAAACTATACGGTAGAGTAATATCCGTTTTTGTGTGTTGAATTCATGCTGTTTTCGGAAAGTGCATAAACGGAAATATTTTAATGAAAAAATTATTGAAGTCATTTGTGCTGAAAAAGAGGTTGTTAGTGTTTTCACAGAACGTTTGAAGGTAAACAATTTTATCCTTTTTGATAAAATTTGTTATTTAATTCAAATAATTATTCGTTTTTCTCATAAAAAATTATTATAATTGTGAGGATAACATTAAGGCATATTCATGCCTGTGTTTGAAAAAACAGACCGCTACGCGGAAACATAAAAACTTAAAGTCATGGGCAAAGTAAATTTTAATGCGGGACCTTCCATTCTCCCCAAAGCAGCGTTTGAAAATGCGTCTAAAGCCGTTCTCGATTTTGACGGTATCGGCTTGTCTATCTTGGAAATTTCGCATCGCTCCAAAGAGTTTCAGGCAGTCATGGATGAGACCGTCGCGCTCTTCAAGGAGCTGTTGAACGTCCCCGAAGGCTACCACGTCCTTTTCGTTGGCGGTGGTGCCAGCACCCAGTTCTTCCATGTCCCCTATAACCTCCTTGAGAAAAAGGCGGGTTATGTCAATACGGGCGTATGGGCGAAGAAAGCCATGAAAGAGGCTGTTAACTTCGGTGAAACGGTGTGCGTGGCTTCGTCTGAAGACAAAAATTTCACATATGTGCCCAAAGGCTATGATATTCCGACCGATTTGGACTATCTGCACATAACTACCAACAACACAATATACGGCACGGAGCTCCATTATGACATGGATTCGCCCGTTACGCTCGTTGCCGACATGAGTTCCGACATAATGAGCCGTCCAGTCGATGTGTCAAAATACGGACTTATATACGGCGGTGCGCAGAAAAACCTCGCTCCCGCGGGTGTCACTTTCGTAATCGTGCGTGAAGATATCCTCGGAAAGGTATCTCGCAAACTCCCCAGCATGGTGGACTATCGTTCGCATATCTCAGGCGGTTCAATGTATAACACGCCTCCCGTTTTCCCGATATTCGTGATGCGTGAGACGCTCCGCTGGCTCAAGGCTCTCGGCGGCGTTGAGAAGATGTACGAAATCAACAAGCGTAAAGCCGCGATTCTCTATGACGAAATCGACGCCAACCCGCTCTTTAAAGGTACGGCTGTCAAGGAGGACCGCTCTCTGATGAACGTATGCTTCGTTATGAACGACGGTTACGAAGAGCTCGCCGATGAGTTCCGTACTTTCGCCACCGAACGCGGTATGGTTGGAATCAAGGGTCACCGTCTGGTTGGCGGTTTCCGCGCGTCTATCTATAACGCCATGCCTGAAGAGGGCGTGAAAGCGCTTGTCGATGTGATGCGTGAGTTTGCAAAAATTAAAGGATAAGAGCCATGAAAGTACTTCTTGCGACAGAAAAGCCGTTCTCACCTGCGGCGGTGAGCGGTATAAAAGATATTTTGACCGAAGCGGGTCACACCCTCGCGTTGCTCGAAAAATACACCGAGCCGTCACAGTTGCTTGAAGCTGTGGCAGATGCCGAAGCTCTGATAATCAGAAGCGACAAGGTTACGGAGGAGGTTATCGCCGCTGCTCCCAAGCTCAAAATAGTTGTGAGAGCGGGTGCGGGCTATGACAATGTAAACCTTGAGGCGGCAACCGCGCGCGGTATCGTCGTGATGAACACCCCCGGTCAGAACTCCAACGCCGTGGCGGAACTTGCCATATCGCTCGCAATATACATGGCACGCAACCAGTTCAACCCAGGTACGGGCTCTGAGATTGCGGGTAAGCGAATGGGATGCCACGCTTTCGGCAACATCGGTAAACTGGTTGCCAAATATGCCCACGGTTTCGGTATGGAGGTTTACGCCTCTGGCCGCAGACCTATCGACTCTCCCGAGTGCGATCATCCTCTCGCAACCGCCGAGGAGCTCTATAAGGTGAGCGACATTCTGTCAATACATCTGCCCTCTACACCGCAGACCAAGAAAATGGTGGGACGTTCGCTTCTGTCGCTTCTGCCGAAAGGTGCAATCGTTGTCAACACGGCGAGAAAGGATGTCATAGACGAAGAGGGTCTTATGGCAGTTCTTGAGGAGCGTCCCGACATCAAGTATGCCACCGATGTACGCCCCGACAACTATGACGCTTTGAAAGAGAAGTTCGGAAATCGTGTCTTTGCCACTCCCAAGAAAATGGGTGCGGAGACCGCCGAAGCCAATCTCAATGCGGGTCTGGCAGCCGCGCGTCAGATTGTCGGTTTCTTCGCCACGGGCGACACCACTTTCCAAGTCAACAAATAAAAACACTATATGGTAAAAATAAAACCGTTTAAGGGTATCAGACCTCCCAAGGAGTATGCCTCGGAGGTGGCGTCACGTCCTTATGACGTTCTCAACTCTGTGGAGGCCAAGGCGGAAGCGGGTGAGAAGTCACTCCTGCATATCATAAAACCAGAGATTGACTTCGACCCGATAGCCGACGAGCATGAGGAGCGTGTCTATCAGAAAGCCGTCGATAACTTCAAGGCGTGGAAAGAGCGCGGATGGCTCGTTCAGGACGACGAGGAGCATTATTACGTCTATGCGCAGACAATGGACGGCCGCACACAGTACGGTCTTGTCGCCTGCTGTCATTTCGACGACTATCTGACGGGTAAAATCAAGAAACACGAGCTCACACGCAAGGATAAGGAGGAGGACAGAATGAAACATGTCCGTATCCAGAACGCCAACATTGAGCCCGTCTTCTTCTCTCACCCCGCCAACGGCGAGATAGACGAGATTGTCGCTTCCGTTGTAAAGGAGACTCCCGAATATGATTTTGTTGCTCCTGACGGCTTCGGACACCATTTCTGGGTTATCAAGGACAAGTCGCTGACCGAGCGCATAACGAAGATATTTGAGCAGATACCCGCCCTGTATGTGGCTGACGGTCACCATAGAACAGCCGCTGCCGCACTGGTAGGCAGTGAGAAGATGAAACAGAATCCCGACCATAAGGGTACGGAGGAGTATTGCTACTTCCTCGCCGTCATCTTCCCCGAAGACCAGCTGAAAATCATCGACTACAACCGTGTGGTAAAAGACCTTAACGGTATGACTCCCAATGAGCTGTTAAAGGCTCTCGAAAGCGATTTTGTCGTTGAGGACAAGGGTACGGAGATATTCAAACCCGATGCCCTGCACACCTTCTCGATGTATCTCAACGGCAGGTGGTACAGCCTCAAAGCCCGCGAGGGACGTTACGACGACAGCGACCCGATAGGAGTTCTCGATGTGACTATCCTTTCCAATCTCGTTCTCGACAAGCTGTTGGGAATAAAAGATTTGAGAACAGACAAGCGTATAGACTTCGTCGGAGGTATCCGTGGTCTCGGCTCGTTGAAGGAGCGTGTTGACAGTGGCGAGATGGCAGTGGCTTTCGCCCTCTATCCCGTCTCTATGAAACAGCTCACCGATATCGCCGACTCGGGTAACATAATGCCGCCGAAAACAACTTGGTTTGAGCCTAAATTACGCTCTGGTCTGGTGATTCATTCTCTCGAATAGACCGATAAGACAAAAGGAGTGCGATGTTGAATCGCGCTCCTTTTTGTTTTAAACGACATTTGAAGAGTGTTTTGTCGGTTTGTGTGATAATCGTTAACCACTAACGAAGAAAATGATGAAAAATTTTCTCGATTTTCGGATTAATGTATTGTAATTTTTTATATCTTTGATAAGTGATTGAAAAAACAGTCCGTCACGACCGGATTTCATCCGAAAAACAGTCATGGCGGCATTAAAACGATAAAGTTATGAATGTAGCGAATTTCATGGTTGAGCTTGAGAAGCGTCACCCCGGTGAAAAAGAGTTCTTGCAGGCGGTGCATGAGGTGCTTCTCTCAATCGAAGATGTCTATAACCAGCATCCCGAGTTCGAGGCTAACAAGATAGCCGAAAGAATCGTCGAACCCGACCGTATCTTTACTTTTAAGGTGCCTTGGGTAGATGACAGGGGTACTGTTCAGGTCAACATAGGTTATCGAGTTCAGTTCAACAACGCTATCGGTCCTTATAAAGGCGGTCTCCGCTTTCATCCGAGCGTGAATTTGAGTATCCTGAAATTCCTCGGCTTCGAGCAGACATTCAAAAACGCCCTCACAACACTTCCCATGGGCGGTGGTAAGGGTGGTTCAGACTTCAACCCCAAAGGTAAATCGGACGGCGAGGTTATGCGTTTCTGCCAGGCGTTCATGACCGAGCTTTGGCGTTACATAGGTCCCGAAACGGACGTTCCCGCAGGTGACATCGGTGTCGGCGCGAGAGAAATAGGCTATTTGTACGGTATGTACCGTAAGCTGGCGCACGAAAATACAGGCGTGCTGACAGGTAAGGGTATGACATACGGCGGTTCGCTTATCCGTCCCGAAGCGACAGGTTTCGGTGCTGTCTATTTCGTCAAAAAAATGCTCGAAGACAAGGGTATGGAGCTTAAAGGCAAGGTCATCGCAATCTCAGGTTTCGGTAACGTGGCGTGGGGTGCGGCAACCAAAGCCGTTGAGTTGGGCGCGAAAGTCGTTACTCTTTCAGGTCCCGACGGTTACATCTATGACCCCGACGGTCTGAATGCGGAGAAAATAGAATATATGCTTGAGCTCAGGGCTTCTAACAACGACGTTGTCGCTCCCTATGCTCAAAAATTCCCTGGCTCGACATTCTATCCCGGCGCAAAACCGTGGGAGGTGAAAGTCGATATAGCCATGCCGTGCGCCACACAAAACGAGCTTAACGGCGAAGACGCCGCCAAACTGCTTGCCAACGGAGTGGTATGCGTCGGTGAGGTGTCAAACATGGGTTGTACGCCCGAGGCTATCGACGCCTTTATCAAAGCCCGTATAATGTACGGTCCGGGTAAGGCTGTCAATGCCGGCGGTGTGGCAACATCGGGTCTCGAAATGACACAGAACTCGATGAAACTCGGCTGGAGCGCAGAAGAGGTGGACGCAAAACTGCACCACATCATGATGAGCATACACGACGCGTGCGTCGAATACGGTACCGAACCCGACGGATACATCAACTACATGAAAGGCGCCAATGTCGCAGGTTTCATGAAGGTTGCCAAATCAATGGTGGAACAGGGTATCGTTTAGTGCGACTCAAAACATGTCGGCGTGATGCCGACGCAGCATAAACAATTTGGTCTAAAATGTTTTAAGGATTCGGCTCTTTTTGTAAGAGTCCGAATCCTTAAACTTTTTATAGCTGTTTATGACAGCCGTAATCTGTTGTTGAACAAGTATTATCTTCCGTTGTTCCAGTAGCCTTGTCCTCTTCCTTGTCCTGCACCGTTTCCATATCCACGTCCTTGTCCTGCGCCGTTTCCTCGTCCGTATCCTGTTCCGTTTCCGTTTCTGTTTCCGTATCCGTTTCGTGAGATTCTGTCAGCCATTGACTGTTCGAGGTTATAGACACGTTGTATCTGGAGCGGAGTGAGGAATTTTCGATAGATACCGTAATATTTCTCTCTCAAATCCAATATCTTGCGGCTGTGCTCGAATCGTTGTTTCATGATTCGTTCCGCCTCTTCGTCGGTTGTGGCTCTGTTACGGTATTGTCGCTCGGCGGGTCTTATTGCCCAAAGCTCATTCTGATACTGACAATATGTTTCCGTAAACTTTTTGGCGGTGGCTTTGTCCATGTTCATCTCTGTGGCGATGTGTTTCGCCTGTGTCTCCGCCAGTTGTTCTCTGGTCTGGCTCTGTCCGTTGTTGCTCTGCGCAAACGATACGTTTCCGAATATCATGACGCAGATTGCCACTATTGAAATTCCGATTCTCTTTTTCATGTCCGTAGTTTTTAATGTGTTAATTTATTGTTTGTCAGTCTGACTTGATTGTTTGCCATGTTGCCGTACGATATATTCTTGCGTTCTATTCGTTCAAGAATATATCGTTTTGGTATATCTCAAGCATATAGTCCTGGTCCTCTACGCTGAGATTGTTGAACGCCTGTTCTACCTTGAACATCTCATCGGTCTCTTCCGTCACGTTAGTGATGTTTCTGTTATTCAGTACGAAAAACAGGACTATGGCGGCGGCGACAGCCGTACCCGTAACGATGCGTATTCCGAGAAAGCGTCGTTTTGTATGGATTACACGCTCGTTTCCCGTCTCTTTCAATACGTTACGCTCGATGTCGTCGAGAAATCCGTCGGGGGTGGTGTAAGGCATCCTTTTACCTATGCGGTTGAAATCAAATTCCTTTTCCATAACGCCTAATCGGTTGAGTTCATGAAATCTATTATCTTGTTCTTTGCGATGTGATAGTTCGCCTTCACATTGTCTGCCGTGGAGTCGGTTATCTTTGCTATCTCGTCATAGCTCAACTCGTCATAGTATCGCAGGTTGAATACGAGCTGCTGTTTCGTAGGCAATGACAGAATCGCTTTTTGCAGTCTTACCGCCTCCAAATCGTCGAAATTTACATATTCGTCGGTAGCGATGTTTCCGAGAGTGCGTGTCTCGGTGTCGGCGCCGCTCAATGACACTCTGTCGCTTTTGTGCCGTTCGATTGAACGTAACGCCTCGTTGGTGGCTATTCGGTATATCCATGAGGCGAGCGAACTTTCGCCTCTGAATCGGTGTAGCGAACGGAATATGCGTATGAATGTCTCCTGCGTGGCGTCCTGCGCATCGGCATGCGAGACGACAAGTCGGCGTATGTGCCAATAGACAGCCTCTTTATAGTCACTCATAAGCAACCTGAAACCTCGCTCCGGCTCTTCCGAAATAGCCGAAATAATCTCTTTGTCGTTTGGTCTCATCGTGCAATGTTTTTATGTGTGGCATGTCTGTCGATAGGACTTACCCGATACAACGCCTGTTATCTGTTTTAATGTGGTTTTCATTTTTGTTTTTAGCATGTTTTGTTCGACCAGCCGTGTCTGTCGGTGGGCTTCTGTATAAAAGACCCGCACCGATGACAAAAGTAAAATCCGTGAAGTAAAAAATATTTTGTTTTTATGTGCATGACGCTCTTTGGACATCATTAGAATATCATTAAAACGCCATTAAAATACTCTTTTTGTACAGATTTGACTGTTTTTCGACAAACTAAAAATAATCAAATAATCGTTATTTTGACACGATAAATGTTTGTAATGCGGGAGATTCAGGATAAGCCTCCGTAACTGGTTTTGCGGTCTCTTATGCGGGCAGGTTACGGAGCGGTATTGTTGTCACGGACGGTTTTTGTAAGTGAAATTTAACAGACAAGCCGACCAATCCGATTTATACCGATACATGAATAGATAAACCGTTTTATCAGCTGTTCGGGTGTCGGTGACGGAGTGGGGGAGTCTCATTCTGACGAAGAGTGTTCGTTATTCAAACATTTTCATTATTTTTGTTCTCGAAATGGGTCGCTAGCGGCCTGAAAAGAAACTTGAACCTATGCGTTTACACACAAAAGACCTCGTAAAACGTTATAAGTCGCGAACCGTAGTCGATCATGTGTCGATAGAGGTGTCGCAGGGAGAGATTGTCGGTCTTCTCGGACCCAACGGAGCGGGAAAGACAACCACGTTCTATATGACCGTCGGTCTGATTAAGCCGAACGAGGGGCAGATATTCCTCGACGACATCGACATAACCCGTGAGCCCGTCTATCGCAGGGCACAGCTTGGTGTGGGCTATTTGGCGCAGGAGGCGTCTGTCTTCAGACGACTCACCGTGGAGGACAATATCAGGTCGGTGCTTGAGATGACCGACTACTCAAAGGAGTATCAGGCGGAGAGGCTCGAAAACCTTATAGACGAGTTCCGTCTGCACAAGGTGCGTAAAAGCTATGGTATCCAGTTGTCGGGCGGTGAACGCCGTCGTACGGAGATTGCCCGTGCCGTCTCTATAAACCCCAAGTTCATACTTCTCGACGAGCCGTTTGCGGGAGTTGACCCCATTGCCGTAGAGGATATACAGAGTATTGTCAGAACGTTGAAAGACAAGAATATAGGTGTGATAATCACCGACCACAACGTACACGAGACACTCGCCATCACCGACCGAACCTATCTTCTGTTCGAGGGACGCATACTGAAAGCGGGTAGTGCCGAAGAGCTCGCCGCCGATGAAATGGTGAGAAAAGTCTATCTCGGTTCAGACTTCAAACTGCGTTAATCCGTATCGTTTTTTGCTGCGGACGGTAAATAAAGCGGCGGGAGAAACAATGTTATCGTTTCTCCCGCCGTTGTTTTTGTTACGGCATGTCTGAAATATACCGTCAGGTTATATGTTTGTAAATCCGTGACATTAAGTCGTGCTTTACATACCAGAAAACCGATTCCGTTAATGCCTTATATTTGCCGTATGTTCCTCGTTTGACGGCGTTACATGTTTGTACGGCTGTTTATTCAAATACGGACGTTATCGGTCTTCCTATCCACACCTGCGGCTGGTCTATGCCTAAGATGTACCCTATTGTTGAGGCGATGTCATAGACCATTGTGCTTTCGGTTATGTTGAATCCTTTTTTTATGCCTTTGCCGTTGAAGACTATCGCCGTCTGCATCTCTTTCATAGTCTTGCCGCCGTGTCCCGTTCCTGTGCCTCCGTGGTCTGCCGCGAGAATAAAGATTGTTTCGTCACTCATGCCTGCCTCTTCCACCGCCTTGACAATCTCCGCAATACCGTTGTCGAGGTGTTCGACCATTTTGCCGTATTCATCGCTCTCCCAGCCAATCCCGTGACCTACACCGTCGGGTTCGGCAAAAATTACAGAGCAGAACATCGGTTTTTCTTCTTTAATGTATTTCACGACGGGAGCCAACGCCGACTGCGTGTCGGGAGCTGACAGCGTAACCGATTCGACACGGTTTATCGAGAGTGTATCGACGAGATATTTCATTCCGTCCCATTCATAGAAGAAACCGAGTTCGGCTTGCGGAAATTTCTGACGAAGCTGGAAATATATATCGGGAAACAGATTGTGTTCGGTTACCACGCGCGAAAGCAGTTCGGGTTTTTGGCTTCCCCATTCTGTGAATCCGTGCAGTTCGGGACCCGCCCCCATGAACATGGATGCCCAGTTAACCGCGCTCGAAGAGGGTAGTACCGAACGGTTTTCGAGGGTGTATGAACCGTTCTCCATTAGTTCCCTGTATGTTGGCATGTTTGCGTCGGTGGCTATCCTGTATGCGCTTAAACCGTCAAAACCTATCAGAATTACATGTTCGGGAGGATTTTTCATCCCCGCCTCGTTTGTCTGTTTGTCGCCGTTGCAAGAGACAGCGAACAATGCCAGCAAAGAAAACAACAAAGATTTACATCTCATGACTTTATGTGTTTTTATGTTTATTGTATGGGGTTTGGGTTGTAAATATATATTTATTTTGGAATTATCCGATGAATAATATGCAATATTCGTAAAATATGTTGATGTTTGCAAGGGTTATTGTTGTTTTTTATGGAAAACTATCAATACGGCAGTTGTATTATATATCAAAGCTCTACATCAAACCACAACTTATTCGTCGTTTTGGTTGTTTTACGGTTGGTTGTATTATATCAAAGCTCTACATCAAACCACAACAAAAAATATTCTTTTAATAGCCTTGTTGTGTTGTATTATATCAAAGATCTACATCAAACCACAACTATATCCCCGCGGATGTCGACATTAACGAGGTTGTATTATATCAAAACTCTACATCAAACCACAACGTTTCTCTGTCGGTGAAAACGCCGTCCTTGTTGTATTATATCAAAGATCTACATCAAACCACAACTGCACCTCGACTAACAAATTGACATTTGCAGTTGTATTATATCAAAGATCTACATCAAACCACAACGTCGAGGACGTTAACCATGCTCTTGTCTTCGTTGTATTATATCAAAGATCTACATCAAACCACAACATCTCGTTTCGCCTGTATTTTAGCTTTTAGTTGTATTATATCAAAGATCTACATCAAACCACAACAATTGTCAACCGCTAATTTTTGGTAATAATGTTGTATTATATCAAAGATCTACATCAAACCACAACAAGCAGGGGTCGATGAAATTATATACACGTGTTGTATTATATCAAAGATCTACATCAAACCACAACTTCCTTGTGCCGCATTTGCACTTGTTACAGTTGTATTATATCAAAGATCTACATCAAACCACAACAAATATGACTTTTGGAATACATTTTTATAAGTTGTATTATATCAAAGATCTACATCAAACCACAACTTCTGAAAAGCGAGGAGTTGCTCGACAAGGGTTGTATTATATCAAAGATCTACATCAAACCACAACACCTCGTTGATGGCGTTGAAGCGATAACCGTTGTATTATATCAAAGATCTACATCAAACCACAACTATATCGTTTAGGGTGTTTGAAACTTTGGAGTTGTATTATATCAAAGATCTACATCAAACCACAACTCTACACCTTGAAATGTTCCGTCACTGCCAGTTGTATTATATCAAAGATCTACATCAAACCACAACCCGGTCTTCCTTACTCTGAGCGATAGAGACGTTGTATTATATCAAAGATCTACATCAAACCACAACCTGTTGCAAAAAACAAAAAAAATCTGTATGGTTGTATTATATCAAAGATCTACATCAAACCACAACCTTTATTATAATATGTGTTGATAATACGATAGTTATACCGTGTATTAATGTGTAAAAATCGTATCTAACTTTACTAAAGGAAGTAAAATGATGTATTTTTCATTACAAAAATATTAAAAAAATTCTAATTGCAAAGGGGTTGCCTGTTTTGCTTTTTCTATCTGGCAATAAACATTTATAATGTTGCCGTATTGTTTGTCTGTTACAGACAAAATACTAATACGCCCTTTTGAGGGTGTTGCATGCCTGATGCGTTTTATGTGCACCTCCATATTCTCTTTTGACGGGCAATGTCTTGTATATACGGAAAATTGCATCATTGTAAAGCCGTCCTTTTCCAATGATTTTCTGAATTGTGCCGCTTCTTTCCGTTCTTTTTTAGTGCCGGTGGGCAGATCAAAGAACACAAAAATCCACATGACATGATATGCGTTTATTCGATTTTCAGACATATACTATTTTAACAGCGGGTAAACGATTTTCTTTTGTTGCCTGTTGTAACATTTGGCGAGAGAGGCGGTTGTTACGGATAAGGCTATACCCAACGGTCTTGTCATGTTATCAAAAAAGGTATCCGCATATAAAATTTTTAAAATTCTTTCTTTTGAATATTTGTTCAGTTCAGTCTCTCCGTTTGCATACAGAGCGAAGACAATTTCATCGACATAAGGTCTGTAAGGTTCCATAATGTCATCCGCCAAAGGAAAGGAATTGTATCTGTTCTTGTGAAAAATTCCTACCGACGGTAACAATCCTGAACCGGTAAGCGCTCTTGCCACCGCGGCTCGCAATATGGCATATCCGTAATTAAGCAGCGCGTTCGGAGATTTGCCTTTTCTGAAACGTACGAAATATTTCCCGAACAATTCGTCCCAATACTCTTTGGCTGCAACTCCTTCACGATTGTCGGGGTCACCGCTTTTTACATTCATGTAATAAGGTTTTAATCTGTTCGCGTCTTTATTCAATTTGCTCAAAAGAGCCGCCTGATTACGTATTTTAGACTCTACAATCTGTTTCCACAGGTTTTTCTTTAGCGGTTCGGATGCCGTGAGCTGATTTCTGAAACATTCTCCCTGCGTTGAGTTTGAATCCAGACTTACAAGCATTGCGTTAGGCATAAATTTTTCAGAACAGACTATTACAGAAACGTTATTGTCCGCCAGGGCGTTCAGTAAAGGCAATGTAATTCCTGTTTCCTGATTCTCTAAAACAACAACGCCTATATCCTCGACAGGAACGCTTCTGTAAAAGTCCGCATCCTCTTTTGATCTGATGACCATTTGTCTGTTTTTCAGACTGAGCGAATAAGGATTGGAAAAAAACAGTGTCTTTTTAATCATGCCGATGACTTTATTTAAACTTTATCTGTCCGTCCAGCATTATATTGAAATCAACACCTTCAACTAATGCGTTAAATTGTGTGTGAAGGTTTTTTATGACAGGTCTGTATTCTTCTCCGTTTTTCCAACCGCCGCTCTTTACTTTTAAATCTGAAGACTTCCTTGCTTCAAGATGGTGACGACATTCTAATGTTCCATATAAATATTTGTTCTGTTTTTGGTTGATAACCATGCTGGATAAACCTGTAAGTTTATACAGCCTTTTTGACAGTTCAGCCATACTACACCCGTACACTTCTTCTGGTGTGTTCTCATAAAAAAGAACCATTGTCCCCGTTTTCAGTGTGTATTTTAGTTTTAATCCGTTACCGTCTTCCATAGGAAACAAGCTGCCGTCAGATGTTTTACCGTTGTAATATTTGACAGCATCCATATTACTTAAAATCTTGAAAGAGCGTTGCTGTTTGCCTTTGGAATTAGTACCCTCGTATATCGCCATGCAATAATTTGAGTCGTTTTGGACATAAAGATGACTCTTGTAGTCAAGTTTGGATTTGTCTCGGTGTTCTTTGAGGCGGAACGGTTCGTTTTTTACATAAATTCTGACTTTTTTAATGGGTATTTTCAAATCCTCGTTCATCCAGATAGTATCGGACATGGCTGACTTGAACCCTTTGACTGCAATTACGTCTTTAATTTTTGCTTTTACGGTCTCATCCACAATTTTATCCACATCTTCCTCTTTCAAAGAGTCCAATGATTTTCTGATGACATATCTGATTTCATCGTTCTGTTTTATGGCACCGTAAAAACTTTGTTCATGAAGCACACCTCTGGCAGTGTCACCCTGTGTGTAAATGACCTTTTTGTTTTCCCCTTTTTTTGTATATTGCAACACTCCTCTCTTTCTGAGTCTCTTTTTTGTGTGTTTTGAGAGGTTGGATGCCGTATAGTGCGGAACCAATATCTCTTCCGATATTTTTTTCAAATCTTCGGTGAATGTAGCCCACGGTTTGGCGAAAATCGGTTTAGACGAGCCTGTACCCTCCATTCTGTTGAATACCGCCCACTTGTCATACTCGTTTCTGCCGATGCAGGCTATTGTGATTGCATCGACACAATGGTGGCTGTGATTGACCCTCTCTTTTTTCGTGTACTCTTCCTGCAATCCCCACATTTTACGGAACTCGGCGGTAGTGGCGCCTTTAACCGTATATACATTCCAAAAGACAGACTTGAGGTAGAGTCTCGCATAACGTCCGATAATACCGACATCAACACCCTGCCTGTTTGAAAAACCTTCGGGAACTTCGGTGAGTGTGAATCTCTTTAACTTACCTTCCCAATAATCAAGGTGCATTTTGAGAGTGTGTCGCCTCTGTATCTTTGCGTCTTTTTCCGCTTTTGTGGCGGAATAGCTTTTGGTCTTCTCTATATTTTTTTTGAGTTCATCTATTTTTTTACGCCATCCGAATGTCTCTATCACCGCCATTATGTCATTGTAATTGGAAAGCTCGGAGGGTAACTTGCTCTTTTTCTGCTCACGATTGAACCTGCTGTCGCACAAAGTCTTGTTCATCTGTGAATTGTCGCCTTCACGGGCACGCGGTACGGTGTGCTCGATGTCATATCGGGGATTGGCTCCGAGAAAGTCGATAAGGGCAATCTCTTTTCCTGTATATGGGCAGGTGTGGTTTTGTTCCTCCCACAAACTATATTTCAGAATATCATCATCGGTAGGTTCGTAACCGTTGTTAAAAAACTCTTTTATCTTTGTTACATATTCATTACGGAGCTTCTGACGTTCATTCTGGTAAGTCTCTATCGCTTTTCGCATATTGCTGTCGTTCAGACCTCGCGCAAACTCGATGTGTATTTCTGTCTCTTTGTCAATCTTGCCCGAAGTCAATAATTCATTGAGCAGTTTCCTCAAACGGAACAATGCCCTCATTGCCATGGGGTTTTTGATTGACGGAGTCCTCGGAGAACCGAGTTTGGGTGTGCCTTTGGCATTGTCATGACATACGGAAGGGTGCACTTCTGTCATGGAGGGGTAGTATAGTTTGTCTATCTGTTTCTGGTCAGCACCGCAATATTCTATAAGATAGTCGGAAACCGATGAATAAAGGCTTCTTTCTCTCTCAAGTGGGTTGTCGTCGTGATCAAGCAGCAGTGACTCCACGTCTCTTTCAACTCTTTTGAACGCCTCGTCGTTGACACTATAACCTGTGGCAGCAGGGAGATTTGCCAACATAACAGCCTGATCATATCTGTAACCTTTGTAAAGATAGGGTAGTATCTTGTTTATCGCGTTAAGACTCAATGACGCGTATCCTTGCGGTATGTGTATTTTTGCAAACTCTTCTGCCTCTTTTTCGGATAGCTGTAACCGTCGCATAGCCCATTGTGCCAATAACTCGTCGTTGTCAAATGAAAACATCGCATGCCATACGTCATTGATAATCTCGTCTTTCGTCTTGTCGCCTGCGAGAGTATAGACACTGCATATATTTTCCTCCCAGTGTTCTCCGAAGAGCGACATGAGAGAAGCCGTGACGGGTGCGCCCGTTACAGAGGTGTACATCTTGAAATTGAATCTGTACGGATACTCTCCTTTGTCGGTCTTATATCCGTAATAGCCTTTCCCAGCTATTTTCTTGGCAATCTCCTCGAACTCAAAGCGAGCTTTACTCTTTCTATAAAATAGAGGTGTGATTTTGGCTATTTCGTCATCGTTTAACGGTCTGTATGCCGTTTCGTTGTCGGTTTTGACTCTGATGTTGTTGATAAACGAAATGACACGGAATGCCTCGTATTTAGGATGCGAGACAGGACATCTGGCTTTGTCTTTCTCAAAGACACAATGACCAACAAGACCTTTTTGTGATTTCAACGGGCGTTGGTAAAAAATAGCTCTGTGGAGTTTGACTTTTAACTTATTGTCAAGACCTTGCTTGTCGCAGATAGCGTCAAACTCACGCTCATAATGTTCAACTCTGGCGGTATATGCCGTGCGAATCTTTGTACCCTCTTTGTAGAGCTTGTAAAAATATTCGCCCAAATAGGTACAGTTAGATTTTTGCATTTCTTCTGTGAGAGACTTGATGCTGTCTTTTACGACTCCGTCTCTATCTGCCGTGCTATCTTTTCGATTGCTTAAAAAACCACGTCGCTGGATTATGTGATATAAGGCTCTGCCGAGTGTGTAACGATCTGATTCTTGAGACAGATCGAGTTTCTCGGTGAGACACCTGTAACGGTCATGATAAGGATTTTTGTCGGATGCCTCGTCGGTATGTTGCCATTCGATGAACTCTTTGGTGAGAGGATAAACTTTATGAAGTTTCCATTCGGAAAGAGCCTCTTTTGAAATGTCGGGACATAGTTTGTTGTCAACCAACACTTTCAGTAACTCTATCTTTCGCAGTCTTCTTCTGAAATAATGTCTTCTTGAGGCTCTCGCGTTTGTCCTCTCCTGCACCGCGGGGTATTCTCCTTGTTTGCCGTGAGCCACTCCGTCCTGGAAAATATGGACCCCCTTGTCCTCTAATTTATACGATGCGTCTTCGTTGCGGGATACTATCGCCCATCCGATTGAGTTTGTCCCTAAATCAAGGCCTAAAATCTTCTTCATTTTTGGGGAAAATTTATGTTTGAGTGGTTAAATTTAGTATATTTCTTGGATTTTTAAAAGTTTATTTCTACATTTGTCATATGTAAGTTCTACATTCTTACCACAATAAGGCTATATGCCGAAGGATTTAATTCCTATGTCTCTGCGTACTTCCGTAGAGACTTCTTTTTTATAAGAGAAAATCAAAACTTTTATGATATAAGTCTCGATTTTTAATATTGGGTTAGTTTATTTTATATAAACCTTATATGTATTTTCTTAGTGTAAATTAAATACAAACACCGACGGGACAAACAAAATATGTTTGTCCCGTCGGTGTTTGTATTTAATTCTGTGGAAGAGACTAAAATTCTTTCTCTTTGATGAAGTTTATCTTGGTTTATTATCAATATGTTATACGATAATCAATGTGATTCGCGTAAACAAACTGCACCGTCTGAGACGGTCTGATGCGATTGTGGTGGGGTAAGCGGGCAAAATTTGAATAGAATCAATTCTTGTTTTTTACACAACTTCGAACTTTCTATCTCAAAGTCTGATATCCTGTATGGATTTACCGAATGTTTCTATTAATCCATGTTGGAAACATGGATTCACGTATTGTGCCTTCATCTGCCTTTCAAGACCGAGTACATATATAGTTACCACTTGAAAAGCTCATTCAAATTTCCCCAGATATATTTGTCTGCCAAGTGGTAGAGTGGGTGTGATTGGTTCGGCATGTCGGATAAGTTGCTGAATAAAGAAGGAGTATTATCACTATTCTTAACTAAAAAATCTGCAAGATTCTTAACCTAAAGATAAGAAATCTTGCAGATTTATCAAAGCCTTCTATATGCTAAATTGCATAATTGCTTAATGCCAATGTGTAAAGGCGTTCTTAAGGAAAGTCTAAATATTATTTTTCTACAACTACATCCGGATATTTATTTTTCCATATATCTCTGCCGAGATCAGCAGAAAATACAGAAGTAATCAGGAATTTGCCAACTCTGGTATCCGGATCCTCCGGTTTCAACTGCTGTAGATAAGTACACTCTTTCCCGTAATTATCGACAGCATATACTATCTGTTGTCTGATAATCACCGCACCATTAGGATCCTGTTCCGCAGAGTTGTTATCGCAATAGTATATATAGGCAATATCTCCAGCCTCATCATATTCGACACCCCATGCTGTCATTGCATGATTCCCGGTTTGGGGACCGGCAACATCAAACGCATTTATACCGATAGCTCTCTTGTTGAGGAGAGCATCTGTAACAAATGTATTGAACTGCTCTTTATTTGGATTGTGCGAACTTCTTGCCGTCAAGGGATTATTTCTCGTTAATACTTCCGACAGGAATCCGTTAAATCCATTGATATCGCCACCAAGATAAGCCCCGGTAAAAAACCATTCAACTCCTTTAGGATCATCGTTACCCAAATTCGGGAAATGCTCTTTGAAGAACTGGAAAACTTCCGACCTGTTGACTGTGACATTATCCGGTTCCGGAAGAGAACCGTCCCAGCTGCCAACCCCGTCAGGGTAAAGCGGTTTGAAATCATAGGACGGGCGTTTGAAAATGCCTGAACCGGTCGTCACCGAAGAACCATAATCTGCATCGTATGCAGCAAGGTATTCTTTATTCAAGCACATCCACCATGATAGTACATTTGATGCAGATGCCGCCCAACACATTTGGGAATCGTCTTCATAGTCTCCATGTGACTTGTTACAGTCATACCAGCCACATCCTTCAGCCCATGTGAGATATTGCTCCTCATAGTAAGGATTGTCATATCTGAACCACTGACCTTTAGGTAAACCATACTTTTTCCCGAGCTTATATGTAGTAAGGTTCTCCTTACCTGGAAAATCAGGTACATTCAATCCATATACCCACAATGTCTTTCCTGCAAGTTCAGGATTGCCAGGTCTCAGATTAAGGTTTATCGAAATCTGCTTTCCTGATTCAAAAAAAGTAAGGTCATTGTTCTCTTCAGTCTTTTCAGGAGCATTGAAATTCGCTGTCTTACCCTCTGCAACAATCTGCAGAAGTCCGTCATCGCCCCTGTAAGGAAGCGCACTTTGGGGAATAATCACAGCGACAAAATATCCTTCTGTATCCTTGAATGGAGTAATCCATTTGAAATCGTTTCCACTCACATTGACTTCACCGGTAAGGAGATTGAAATTTCCCTGTGTCAGACTCCTGACTTTAACCTCTGGCGAGGTCATACTGCCAGAGAGAAAGATCTTGATTCTGTGAAGAGCATGTCCGAAATTCATATTAGCTTCGTATGCACCTGATTCGACGACTGTTTTTGAAAACAGCAGATCTGAATTATGAAAACCGTCTCCGGTCTGGTCTGATGCCATATTCAACAGATAAGTCTCCGGATTCTGTTGCTCTCCTGTTGCCGGATAATGAGCAGACAAAGATATTGACCCTTCACCAAAATCATTACGTTTCAGACGTGGAAGCCACTGTCCTCCCGAATATGTAAGTTCACGATAAGAAAGACCTTTATCCCCTTGAAGGTAAAGTCCAACTTTATCGCCCTCTGTAAAACTTCCGGCACCATTATTTGCAAGGTCAGCCTTTGTCTCCGCTTTGAAAAAAGCGATATCCAAATACCCGTCATTCCTGTCCTAGAGATCATCCTGAAATTCGGAAGCACAAGAAAATAAAGATAAAGACAAAATGCTGATAAAGATACTAGTGTATAAGCCTTTAAATATAGAAAAACATTTAACCATAAAAAATAGATTAAGCTATATTGCATTTACATGCAAAATAGGTAATGTTTCATTTAGTGTGTCTGGAGTGAGTCTTCAGACATCTTAATTTTGCAAATATATTAATTTATCTGTTATTTCATCGGCATGAAAGCCTGCCGATGAGAATTTTTATTTGTTCTGGAACAGATTCTTGTCAAGATCTATTCAAAAAACATGCCTCATGTAATATTTCTCACCTATTGATGTCTTTCCAATAAACAGGATTAACGATTACTCGTTGGGCATGGTCAGTATGCGGGATGCAAGTTCTCTATTGGAAAATTTTAGTAGTGAGGACAAAAACATAAAAATTATAATTTTTGCCACTGATTAATCATTATGTCAGGCTGGTTTCAATGAAAAAGCCTGTTTTATCCAAATAAACCACACTCTTTGAGACGGTAAAATATCGTTGTTTTACAAACTAAATCCCTGTCAATCATGTAGATTAGCAGGGATTTAATGATTATTTAGAGCTTAAAAACGCATTAATATTCTTCCTCGTTGAAGAAGAAGTCGTCTTTGCTGGGGTAATCGGGCCAGATGTCCTCTATGCTCTCGTAGATTTCACCTTCGTCCTCAATCTCATTAAGATTCTCAATGACTTCAAGCGGAGCACCTGAACGTACGGCGTAGTCTATCAGCTCCTCTTTGGTCGCAGGCCATGGCGCATCCTCCATTTTGGATGCCAATTCTAATGTCCAGTACATAGCTATATTTGTTTTTTAGATTAATCGTATTTTTGTTCGGTGCCGCAAAAATAATAAAAAAACTGAAATATGTATTTTTATTTGTATAATATATGAAAAGATTGATTCGCAGACAATTTTATTGATGATTCAACTGCCGTATGCGACTATTTATATCTGCTTTTTATGAGGTGTGGCGGTGTGTTTTGTGGGATTCTGTTTTATTGATGAAATGACAGCTTGACGTGAGGTTTTATGTTTTGTATTAAAAAATATCCGACGCAATTTAATCGTCGGATATTTCTGTTAATAAAGAAATAAGTAGATGTTATTGTTTGTCGTACTCTTATCGAGAAGTATTGTCCTTAATATTGTTTGTTGTTCGTTGAGGCTGTGGGTGTTTAAATCTCTTTGAGCCAGCTTAACTCTTCTTTTGCCTCTTGAGGTAACGAATCTATGAAAACGGCGGATTTGTCGGTATGTCCTGCACGGTTGAGCGTGTCGATTGCGAATGTTAGTGCCGACAGGGTGGAACGGTCAATATTCTGAACTTGTTTTTTTGAAAATTTGTTGGCGATGAACAATAGTGTGGCGGCTTTGTTGTCGTCTATCTCCTCTTTTTTCGAGCTTGCGGCTCTGAATATGGACATGAAAGCCGTGTGTGCAATAATAGGATTCTCATCATCGAGCAGTTCGGTCGCTATTTCTGTAATGTTTGGAATTTTTGAGAATAAAACCTGTGCCGCACAGTCAGCCGTTTCGAGAGTTCGAACCTCTTTCATCCATTTGCGGCATTTCTCGGCATCGAATCGGCTCGGGTCGGCAATGTATAGCGCCGCCAGACGATGGTCGCGCACGTTACTGGAGTAGAGTAGTTCGGCAAGCGGTTCCGAGGGAGCGTAAGGTTCAGCTATGCGGCGTATCGTGGGCAATGAGACACCATAGTTTATGAGCGTATTGCCGCCTGACATGCGTCGCATGGTGTCTGCCACAGCTCCGTTACGTTGGCGGTATAATTCTATGTTTATTTCGGCTCTCAATTCTTCCAATGGTCTCATGTTCGCAAAAAATGAAAATAAATAGTGATTGGATTTCGTGACAAAAATATATTTATTATCTTTACTCGCAAAACCAATTGTGAAACAATAATTAGAGTTTGGAGGTAGCGGTAGTCATATTGAACTGGAACGGAGAAAAACATCTCCGTCGCTTTCTTCCTTCCGTGGTTGAAAACACGCCGGAACAATATGCGCGTATCGTTGTCGCGGACAACGGTTCCACCGATGGTTCCTTATGTTTCGTGAGGGAGTCGTTCCCGAATGTCGGGATAATAGAACTTGATAAAAATTACGGTTTCACGGGAGGGTATAACAAAGCTCTTTCACAGATAGATGCGGATTATTACCTGTTGCTCAACTCTGATGTGAAGACCCCGAAAGGATGGTTGTCTCCGCTGGTGGCGCGAATCGAATCTGACGAGAGAATAGCGGCGGTCATGCCGAAGATAAAAAGCCTCGATAATCCCGATATGTTCGAATATGCGGGAGCGGCGGGCGGATTGCTCGATATTCTCGGTTATCCCTATTGTCGCGGGCGTGTGGCCTCTTATATCGAGAGAGACAACGGACAATATGACGACGCAGCGGAAGTATTTTGGGCTTCTGGCGCTGCCATGCTTGTGCGTTCGGAAGTCTATCGTTCGCTCGGAGGTCTCGACGAGGACTATTTTGCCCACATGGAGGAGATAGATTTTTGTTGGAGAGCTAAAAACAGCGGTATGTCCGTATGGTGTGAGCCCGCGTCGGAGGTGTTTCATCTTGGCGGAGGTACGCTCTCGAACGACTCGCCGCACAAACTTTATCTGAATTTCAGAAACGGTTTGGCTACAATGTTCAAGAATCTGCCGACCGCTGTTCTGATTCCTGTAATGTTGCTCAGGATGACAATGGACGGTGTTATCGGATGTGGATATCTGGTGAGTGGAAAAGTGGATCGTTTTGTCGCGGTGATTAAGGCGCATCTGTCATTCTATGGCATGATTTCTGCTTTAATTAAAAAGCGTAAAAAATTGAGCCATCCGATTGGAATACCGACGGGAATGACACGCTCTTTCTTGGGGTTCATGGTGATGAAACAGCGGAAAAACGCCAATTAGTGCATAAGTTAAGGCTTATTTGTGTTATTAAAAGATATTAAAAAAGGTTGTGACAGTTTGACATCTTAATGTCAGAAAGTTTCATGCCGAAAGAGGGTAGCGGTTGGTGATTAAATTGTTTTCGGGAAAATCCATTTCATTTGTCTCTCTATTATCCTTTAATCGGTTCTGATTGATAAAAATATATTTTCCGAGTGTCGGGACGATTGTTTCGCCGCTCTCAAAACAAAAACCATGTATAAAAATTTTGTTGCATTTGCTATTGCGATGGCGGCACTCCCGCTCTTCGCTCAACAGGCGGACAGCTCTCGCGGCAGAGCTTTGGCCTACGAAGAGGCGTTGATTATGGTTATGGACAATAACGGTCAGATTAAAGCCGACCGTTATGCCGAAGAGGCACTCGTCAAGGCGAAAAAAGCGGCGGCGGGTCTCCGTTCGCCTCAAATATCGTTGGGTGCCAACTATACATTAATGTCCGACAAGATAGGTATCGACATGAATGGTCTCAAAGAGCCTGTCGGAGGATTGCTTTCGGGGTTGGGCATACAACTGCCGCCGACGATAGCCGGTCCCATAATGTCAGCCGACTGGGGATATACGCTTCAGGAGCGTGACTTCGCCATTGTCGGAGCAACGGTGAAGGCTCCGATATATACAGGCGGAAAAATCAATGCAGCCAACAGAGCCGCCAAGATAAGGATAGAGGAGGGACGTCAGAAGAGTGCAGCCAACAAAAACTCTCTTCAGACGGAGCTTGTCGAGCGTTATTTCGGTCTGTCGCTTGCGATGCACGTTGTCGATGTACGCCGTCAGGTTGTGGAAGGTATGCAGAAACATCTCGATGATGCGATAAAACTCGAACAGAACGGTATGATTGCACGCGTCGAGCGTCTGTATGCCGAGATGAAGCTCTCGGAGGCGAAAGCCGAACTCAAAAAGGCGCAGTCGCAGGCATCGACGATAGCCGCGGCGTTGGCGGGTACAATCGGATCGGAAGAGAATGTCATTCCCGTTTCTTCAATGTTCGTGCTCTCGCAGCTTGAAGGCGTGGATTACTATCAGGCGCTCGCGTCACAGAACAGCCCCATACTCAAGCAGGTGGACATGAAAAAATCGTTGGCACAGGAGGCTGTAAAGGCGGAACGAGCTAATTTCATTCCGCAGGTGGCCGCAATGGGCGGAATAAACATCTATGACTATAAGTTGACCAACCTCGCTCCCCGATGGGTGGTAGGTGCGGGTGTCTCTTTCAAACTCTTCAACGGTTTGACAAGAGAATATAATTTTGCCGCGGCAAAGACAACCGTAAAACAGGTAGAGGCATTGCAGGGTAAAATTAATGACGATATAAACACTCTTATCGAGAAGCTTTACAATCAGCTGACAACCGTTTCGGAACAGATTGAAGCGAATGATGCTACGATAGCTTTTGCAAAAGAGTATCTCCGAATCAAGGAGAAAGCCTTTTTGGAAGGAACGGCTCCCTCGTCGGATGTGGTTGACGCCCGTCTCAATCTGGCTGCCGCGGAGATTGCCCGTTTGCAGTGCGCCTATAATTTTGATTTGCAGCTTGCGCAGCTGCTTGAGGCGTGCGGAGCGAGCGACAAGTTTATCGAATATCGTTCAAAGAGCAGCTATAAGGCCATAAACTAAATATTCGGCACTTTTTACAGAAAAACAATTCATTGAAGATTAAAAATTTTGAATATATATGAGACGCAGTAACGCTTTTATTTTTGCCATCGTTGCCATCATGGCGGTAGCACTCGTGGCATTGGTCATTTGGTATATGTATCGTCCTTCGACCGTGGTATTGCAGGGGGAGGCCGTGGCACAGTCATATAAAGTATCGTCGAAACTGGTGGGACGTGTCGATTCTCTCACGCTTCGCATGGGCGACAAGGTGCGTCAGGGCGATTTCGTATTCTCACTCTCTACACCCGAAGTTGACGCCAAGCTTCAGCAGGCGAAAGCATTGCTCTCTGCCGCATCGGCAAAAGACGAGCTTGCGCGCGAGGGACTTCGTCCGCAGGAGATTTCCGCTGTCAAAAGCCTTTGGGACAAATCTAAGGCGGGACTCGAATTTGCGCAGACTACATACGACCGTGTGAAAAGACTTTATGAGGACGGTGTTGTGCCTGCACAGAAACTCGATGAGGCTGAAGCGAACCTAAAGGTTATGGAGACAACCGAGCAGGCGGCTCACGCGCAGTATCTGATTGCACGCGAGGGCGCGAGAAAAGAGGACCGTAAAGCTGCCAACGCTCTTGTGGAGCAGGCAAAAGGCGGTGTGCGTGAGGTTGAGGCATATCTGAAAGACGCTTTCCAGTACTCTCCGATTGACGGTGAGGTCTCTTCGATAATAGCTGAGAAAGGCGAGCTTGTGAACGCAGGTTATCCTGTCGTTACCATTATCGACCTGCATGACATGTGGTTCTCTTTCAATGTAAAAGAGACGCTTCTTCCCAAAATAAAGAAAGACATGGCTATCGAGGTGGATGTTCCCGCACTCGGCAAGAAAGTGAAAACACGTGTTAGCTATATAGGCGCGCAGGCGCAGTATGCTACTTGGTCGGCAACACGCTCTCAGGGCGAGTTCGACATACGTACGTTCGAGGTCCGTCTCACTCCCATCGACTATACCGACGGTTTGAGACCCGGTATGAGCGCCTTGTTTAATGTAACGTCTCTTTAGAAATGGAAATTCGCAGAGGTCTTATATTCACGCTCAGGCGAGAGCTCTATAAGCTCAGACGGTTGAAAACGTTTGTCGTAGTGGTGGCGTTTCTTCCGCTTCTGTCGCTGCTCTTTCTTGTCGCCTTGTTCGAGAAAGGGGTGCCTCGCGATTTGCCTGTCGCCGTCGTCGATTACGACATGACATCGCTGTCACGTCAGGCGGCAAGAATGATTGACGCAGGCGCTTTTGTGAAGGTTGTCGATTCGCCCCCCTCTGTCGAGGCTGCGTCTGAAATGATGGACAAGGGCGATATTGACGCGATAGTAATAATTCCGGAAGGTCTGGAGCGTTCGATACTGAGAAACGAACGACAGGAGGTGCCCATATTCATAAACGGTTCCAATCTGCTTGTCGGCTCTCTGATACAGAAAGACATCGTGACAACCGTGCAGACATTCTCGACGGGTATAGAGATACAGAAACTCGAGACGCAGGGCTTATCGCCGCTTGCCGCCTATTCGGCTTCGCTGCCTATATCGTTCAGCAAGCATGTGTTGTTTAACCCCTATACCAGCTACGGATACTATCTGATGCCCGGATTCATGGCGATGATGATATTCTTCTTCGCCATATTGTCAACGGTGTTCGCTATGGGACTCGAACTGAAACGAGGCACGGCGTTCAAATGGCTTTCGGGTGCGGGTCACAACATGGGTGTGGCTATCATCGGCAAGATGCTTCCTTACACTCTGTGGTTCTGGATTCTGTCGTTTGTCATGATGTGGCTGTTGTATGCTCACATGGGTGTTCCGATGAACGGTTCCGCTACGGTGATAATTGTAGCCTCGCTGTTGCTGGTACTCGCTTATCAGTGGCTCGGCGTGCTGATTCTCTCGGTCACCAAGAGTTTGAGGCTCGGTCTTTCGATAGCGGCGGGATATTCGGTGTTGGCGTTCTCGTTCTCGGGCCTGACATTCCCATTTATCGGCATGGACGGTTTTGTGGCAACGATAGGCAAGGTATTGTTCCCGTTTACGCACTATATGGACATATTCGTCGATCAGTCTATGCGTGGAGCTCCCGTGAGCTGTTCGATGCCCGACATAATCGCATTGTGTCTCTTTGTGTTGGCAGGTATGGCGGTTGTGCCGCTGTTGCGTCGATTGTGCGTGAACTCCAAATTTTGGGGACGTCTTTAATCTTAGGTTTATAACACCTGTTAAAAATGGATTTACTCAAAACCATAAACAGATATATATATGTCGCGCGCTGGGAGCTTGTCTCGATATTGCGTGACGGCGGCGTCATGCTTATTATGCTGGGCGCAATATTCATATATTCGACACTCTACTGGCTCGTCTATCACAATCAGGTCGTCAGAGAGGTGCCAATCGCCGTTATAGACATGGATGAGACGGAGTCTTCCAGAGGGTTCATAAGAGATTTGGATGCCTCTCCGAATGTGAGTGTCGCTTTTGAACCGGAGGATATGGACCAGGCACGCTCGCTATTCTATGACAGGAAGATATATGGTGTCATTGTGGTGCCCGATAAATTTGAAAAAGATATTTCGTCGGGAGTACAGACTATTGTGAGCATATATGCCGATGCAAGTTATTTTTTGATGTATAAGCAGTTGTATGCCGCCGCCACATCCACAATAGTCGATAAGAACATAAAAATAGAGACGTCGCGCTTCATGGCAAAAGGAATAGACGGAAAGACGGCTGTGGCGTTGGCTGACCCTGTGGAGGCGTCGGTGACAAAACTTTATAACCGATATGAGGGTTATGCCACTTTCGTGATGCCCGCAATCATGGTGCTTATACTTCAGCAGACGATGTTGATAGGTATAGGCATGGTCAACGGTACGATGACGGAGAAAGGGCAATGGCGTCGATATAAAAAACGCGGACGTTCGCTGTCGGCTTTGCTTGTTGTAATGGGTAAGTCGTTGGCTTATATATTCTTTGCAATGGCGTTGGCTCTTGTTGTATATGGCGTATATTACAAAGTGCTGGGTTATCCGTCACTCGGCAATGAGCTTGAGGTGCTCCTCTTTTTCATGCCTTATCTTTTGTCGGTCGTATTCATGGGTATAGCTCTGTCAACACTCTTTAAATATAGAGAGACATCTGTAATCACCCTTGCGGCATGGTCGGTTCCGTTCCTGTTGTTGAGCGGAATATCGTTCCCCATGGAGGGGATGCCTTCATGGCTTTATGCGTTGGGACAGATTCTTCCCGCAAGTTCTGCGATAAACGGATATGTAAGGTTGAATGTGATGGGTGTGGAGCTTTCCGATGTATTCAGTGAATATGTGTGGCTTTGGATTCTGACCTTGGTATATTTTGTTTTCGCTGTTTTGATGGTTCGAGTGAAACTCAATTCGATGAAAGATGTTGAAAAAATGTCTGCGGAAACAATTGATGATAATACCGTGGTTGTGGCTCCCGAACCAGTGATACCTCATGAAGTATCTGCGGAAGTGTCTGACAAAGAACCAAATGGTCTCTCTGAGAGAAAGGGCGAAGAGTTGATTGTATATAATCCCGAAGAGGCAGATATGTTTATCGGGAACAGAGAAAAAGATAATTTTTACCAAAATTAGTTTGGAAGTAAAATAATAATTATTATCTTTGCATCGCAAATGTGAGCAACGCCTTACGTTTGTTTTATGGTGGATGTAGCTCAGTTGGTTAGAGCGTCGGATTGTGGTTCCGAAGGTCGTGGGTTCGAGACCCATCTTCCACCCTCAAAACAAAAAGAACGGACATATTCTGAATATGTCCGTTCTTTTTGTTTTGAGGATTTGGCAATGTCACACTCTGTCGATTTATTATCTTTTACGAAGTCGGTGTCTGACCTTGTATCTACTTATCGCCAAAATTATCGTCAAATCAAAAACGTATATGTAAAAAATATTCCCGTCATAACATATTATGACGGGAATATTTTCAAGTCATGTGTTTTCTTATTTGCCGTTAACGTTTATAAGTTCAAAAAATTCGTCGAACTGCTTTTTCGACTCGAAATAACCGACATCGAAAACGGCATATTGTTCAGAGAGGCGGACGTCACATCGTTTGTCGCCTTTGTTATAGTCGATTCTTTTTATGTCGGATATGTTGAACGATTCGTATTCGACCTTACCGTTGGAGATAACTGGGTAGGTCACTTTGTCTCCGTCAACCGTTATGCGGGCATTGTTACGCATGAGCATATTCGCTTTCATGATTTTTGCGATAGTTATGCCTGCTATCACCAGTCCGACAACCACCGATATTGCGGTGAGTGCTTTATGGGATATTATCTGAATGTTTCTGATGTATATTCCAAAAGGGTGTATCGTCGGTACGATAACCAAAATCATACCGAGAAGAAGGCTCGGCATACGACTTGCTATGGTGCTTTTGGGTGCGTATTTGAATGATTTTCCAATCTTTTCCGTTCTTTCCATG
The DNA here is from genome assembly GCA_949285535.1 of uncultured Alistipes sp. Taxonomy (GTDB): domain Bacteria; phylum Bacteroidota; class Bacteroidia; order Bacteroidales; family Rikenellaceae; genus CASDZP01. The sequence goes on along the minus strand of CASDZP010000001.1, from coordinate 95,987 downwards.
ACAAAATCGTTTTTGGAGTTATAAGTGATAAATTTATTTCGGCAGGAGCAGACGATAAACGTTAATAATATTTGTTTGTCTATGATGTTTCAGTATAAATGACCGAGTAAATATGTCGAAAATAGCGGTGTATCTGAAACATAAACTCTCTACTAAAAGCAAAGATAGAAAAAAACAGTTCAAATCAAAATATCAGACTTCGTTTAAAAGAATATATCCGTCTGACTCCTTTTTCATTACTCCCTGTTCTAGCATTGTTTCCAGCACCCTTGAGATTAATGATGGAGTGCCTCCTATTATCTCTGCCATCTCTTTAGTATCAATTATTTTTTCGTGACGTTTCACGTATGCAATAATTCGGGAGTATATTTTATTCATATTGCCGTCATTGACTCGTTGAGCCAGAGATATGCTTCTTTCCGAGGTTATTCTGAGAAAGTTGTGCAGAAGATGTATGTTGTTGTGCAGAGCATCGAAAAAAATGTCTTTTGAGAATTTCCATATCCTGCTTGATGTGATGCTTTTTATTATAAACGGCATGTTTTGTCTATTGCTGAAAATGAATTCAGGAAGAATGATTTTGGGAGCCGCTATTTTTTCTATCGTAAATTCTTTTCCGTCGTTCCCTGCTATGTTTACAGATACAGACCCTTCACACAGTAGTAATAATTGTTTTAACGGATGACCGGGTAAGAGAATATAATCATCCGAATCATAGGTGATATGTTGTTCTTCCTTGTAGCGGATAAAGTTTTTTATGCAATCCAAGCCGCATCCTTTGAACAGAGGAAAATCGTACAACTCATTTAAAATTTCAGCATCGGCTGAATTGTTGTTCTTTATTGCATTTGTTATTATACTCATGTTAAATATTTATTTATATAACCTAACCTAATCCAAACCTTTGGCAGAGAAATATACATCTAATTTTTGATGTCTTTCATAAATATGAAACAGAATAAAATAAAAAATATTATGCAATATCTTGAAAATCCGACGAATGATTGTTCGGTAATACTCATTTAAGATGCCGACTTCCTGAAAGATAATGAGCCAACTGAATATGATATGGACAAAAGGGGCTGTGCCCCCTCGTTTTGGTTACTTTGTCGAGTGACAAAGTAACTCCCGCGGAAGGCGCCCGTCGGGAGACCCGTCGGAGACTTTTTAGAGGTGCCGATAACCGCATTCAATCCTGTCAAGGTTGTAGTTGACCTGTCAAGACCCACATATCTCGCATAAAACGGTTAAGTTCAACAATAAAAAGAGACGTAAATGGTAAAATTACCGTTTACGTCTCTTTTTATTGTTGAACTTAACCGTTTTATGCGAGATGTGCGGGTCTTAGCAGGTCAGCGACAACCTTGACAGGGTTAAATGTGGTTATCGGTACCTCTACGAAAAGAGTGTTCCAGTCGGACATGGAGCCGTTCCAGAGGCCGGGGAGCTCTTGGGCGAGGAGGTCTTTGCCGTCTTTGGATTTCTTTGAGATGAAACCTGTTGAGTGGTCGATGAAGTTTTTAAGCTCGAACTTCTGCGACTTGTGATTTTTGAGACCGCAAACCAAATCCACAGGGTTGAAGTGGGTGGATTGCTGCATCAGATGTTTGTCTTCGGGGGCAATCTGTGACGATTCCGCTATCTGCAAAGAGACCGAACCGTCAGCATTGCGAGCGAAGAACGGACCGCCTCCCGGTTCACCTTCGTTGCGTACCATGCCGCATACCCTGATGGGTCGGTCGAGTTTCCCTTTCAGATACTCAGCTTTCTTTTCGGGTGACATGGTGCCGTAAGCGTCGGGAAGGGTGACTGCAAATTTCTTGGTCAGTAACTCTTCGGCTTCGGCAATGAGTGTTGCGTCTGTTCCTTTTTCAAATCTGTCGAGCAACGCGAATATCTCGCTTTGTGCGTCGAGGAGAATGGCGGCGAGAGCTTTTTTGTAGGTGACGGTGTCGCCCATGTGCGAACGGTGAGTGACGTTGTCTATGGTCTTGATAAAGACGATGTCGGCGTCGATGTCGTCAAGATTGGCAAGCAATGCGCCGTGTCCGGCGGGTCTGAACAGCAACGAACCGTCACTGTTACGGAACGGGGTGAAGTCCTCGTTTACGGCTATTGTGTCTGTCGATGGTTTCTGCTCGGAATAGCTGATTTCGTATTTTATGCCGTACCTTTTTTCATATTCGGGCAATACTTTGCGAGCCAGCTCCTCAAATTTCTCTTTATGTTCGGGTGATACCGTGAAATGGATGCGTGATACACCTTCGCTTGAGGCGTAAATCGCTCCTTCGACCAGATGTTCCTCGAAAGGAGTGGCGGAGCTGTCGTCGTAACGGTGAAACAGCAGCAACCCTTTGGGCAGAGAGCCGTAGCCGAGTCCTTTGTCTCCTATGATGCCCTCTACAAGAGCCTTTTTGTCGCTCATGTCGGGAACAACCTCTTTCAAACGTTCGTAAAAGGCGAATTTGTCGATGTTTGAGCATACCTTTTCAGCGGCTGCCGACTCTTTGCCGTCGAGATACTCGTACAAATCCTTGAACATACGGGTAGCGGCGCCGCTGGCGGGAACAAATTTCACTATTTTTTTGCCCGCCGACAGACGGTCGTAGCGTTCCGCCAGCTCTTTTGAGCGTGATTCGGGCAAGCTTTCAAGTCCGTCGCCTATGCAGACAGGACGGACGATGCTCAAAAATGGAAAGCCGTTTCTGAAATTCTCTATCTGTTTGAGGGCAACCTCTTTGTCGATGCCCTTATGCTTCATTTGAAGCAGGTCTTGTTCTGAAAACATATCGCTATTCAAATTTGTTGTCTTTTCTGTAAAGATATAAAAATTATTTCGATTATCTTTGCGCAAAGCGAAGTTTTGAGACCTTGAAAGAGAGTTTTTCTTTCTTTACGGGATAATAAAATCTTTGTCGCGTCATGAACGTGATGAAACCGAGTTTCCGTTAATTGTGACGCGAGCCTGAAATTACGTTTTGAAATGAAGATTCATAGAGACACACAGCTGAAACAATACACCACTTTCGGCGTGAGCGCAACAGCCGATACGCTTGTCGAATATTCCACCGTGGAGGAGTTGAGAGCCTATTTTGCCGAACATCCCGCCTCTGAAGGCTATTACATGATAGGCGGAGGCAGCAATATACTGTTCAGCGGCGATTATCACGGTACTCTGTTGCATCCGACATCGTCAGATATTGAAATTGTCGGCTCCGATGATGAAAGTTTTCTTGTCCGTGCGGAGGCAGGTGTAGTGTGGGATGATTTCGTCCTCTATTGTATTGAGAAAGGCATGTACGGTCTCGAAAACCTCTCCGCAATTCCCGGTACCGTAGGCGCCTCAGCCGTTCAGAATATAGGCGCGTACGGAGCGGAGGCGAAAGATTTTATCGAGAAGGTAGAGGTCTATGACCCAGTCGAAGACAAACTTTTCTCGATGAGTCGGGAAGAGTGTCGGTTCGGTTATCGCAACAGCGTGTTCAAAAGTCGTACGGGGCTTATTGTTGTGGCTGTCGTTTATCGTCTGAGCCGTCGTTTTGTTCCCAATCTCGGATATGCCAATCTGAAAGAGCGTGTGTCGTCGCAAGGAGACATCGATGCCATGAGCGTACGCGAGACTGTTGTTAAGGTGCGCGCGGAGAAACTGCCAGACCCGAAAGAGACGGGCAGTGGCGGAAGTTTCTTCAAAAATCCTATTGTGGATAAGAGTGTCGCTGACAAGTTGAGTGAACGCTATCCGGAAATGCCGAGATATGACGTGGGTGACGGGGTAAAGATACCTGCCGGCTGGCTTATAGACAAGGCGGGGTGGAAAGGATTCCGTCAGGGCGATGCGGGAGTATATCCGCGTCAGGCGCTCGTGCTTGTCAACTATGGTTCCGCAACGGGTGGAGAAGTGCTGGAACTCTCCAAGAGAATCGTTGCCGACGTGAAAGAGAAATTCGGGGTCGAATTGTCGCCCGAAATAATAATATTATAAAGAGATGCTGGAGAGAGAGTTCATCGCCTTTATGGCAAAACATGCCCTTTGGAGCCAAGGAGAAAAACTGTTGCTCGGCGTTAGCGGCGGTGTCGATTCGATGACGCTCGCCACGCTTCTGTTGCGTACCAGAGTGCCTTTCGTTATGGCGCATTGCAACTTCGGGCTCAGGGGCGAGGAGTCGGACGGCGATGAGGAGCTTGTACGTCGTTGGGCGGAGAACAACGGAGTGCGACTCTATGTCAAACGTTTCAATACGGCTCACGAGGCGCAAATGGCGGGTGAGTCGATACAGATAGCGGCGCGACGCTTGCGTTACGAGTGGTTCGAGCGTCTGGCGGAAAAGGAGGAGTGCGCCCATGTGGCTGTCGCCCACAACAGAGACGACACCATAGAGACATTTTTTATAAACCTGATAAGGGGAACGGGGCTCAGAGGTCTTTGCGGCATACCCGTAAAGACACGCTCGGTGGTGCGTCCGCTCATGTTCGCATCGCGCGAGAGAATAGAACGCTATGCTGGATTGCTCAAAATACCTTACAGGGTCGATTCTACAAACCTGAGCGACAAATATCTGCGTAACAGAATAAGACATCACCTTATACCGTTATTCAATGAGCTTTCGCCCTCTTTTGCCGATAGAATGATTGAAAACATGACCAATCTCTCCGAGAGCCGTCGTCTTCTCGATTCGTTCGTGGCGCTTGAAGAACGTGCTTTTATCGAGGATAACGATGTCAGGATGTTGGATATGGACAGTCTGAGCGGCGGAATACCGTTGGATTTGTTACTCTATGAGCTTCTCGGCTCTTCGGGTTTCAGTTCGGGTATCTGCTCCGACATGGCGGAGTGTTATCGTGAGGGTAAGAGCGGACGTCGTTTCTTCGGCGCGGAAAGCACGATACTGCTCGACAGAGGTCGTCTTATAATGGGTGACGGCAAGATAGAGAAAGGTTTGCCGCATATCGCCGTGACAATCGTAGATAGAGCCAGAATAACCGATTTGCGTCCGCCCGAAGGTGTCGTATATGCCGACGCCGACAAACTCGACATCACAACATTGGCGTTGCGCCGTGTCGAAAACGGAGACAGGATGATTCCGTTCGGCATGAAAGGGTCGAAAAAACTCAGTGACATAATGGTGGACGCCAAACTGTCGCTCGACGAAAAGCGTAACGTATGCGTTGTGACCAGCGGCGATACCATTGTATGGTGCGTGGGATTGCGTTTCTCTGACCTCTACAAGGTGGACGACTCGACACGTAAAGTGGCGGTGTTGAGTGTGAAAAAAGAGGAGGAGTAAGAGAGGGCGTTTCTCGATTTTTTGTATTATCTTTACACCATATTACCTTAATATATGGATATTCAATCTGTAAAACAGAGATTCGGAATCATAGGCGGAAGCGAACTGCTAGACAGGGCGTTGGAGGTGGCGTTAAGAGTGGCGCCCACCGATTTGTCCGTTCTTATAACGGGTGAGAGCGGTGTCGGCAAGGAGTTTTTCCCCCAGATAATACACGCTTTTTCTCCACGCAAGCACGCAAACTATATAGCGGTCAACTGCGGAGCCATTCCCGACGGAACAATAGACTCCGAGCTTTTCGGACACGAGAAAGGCGCCTTTACGGGTGCCACGGAGAGCCGTAAGGGTTATTTCGAAATGGCTTCGGGAGGAACGATATTCCTCGATGAGGTGGCGGAGCTTCCGCAGACCACGCAAGTGAGACTTTTGAGGGTGTTGCAGTCGGGAGAGTTTATCAAGGTAGGCTCTTCAAAGGTGCAGAAAACCGATGTTAGGGTGGTTGCCGCCACTAATGTCGATATGCACAAGGCGATAGAGAGCGGCCGCTTCAGAGAGGACCTTTTCTATCGTCTCGCCACGGTGCCTATAAGTGTTCCCGCGCTCAGGGAACGCCCCGGTGACATCCCCGTGCTGTTCAGAAAGTTCGCCACTGACATAGCGCAGCAGTACAGTATGCCGCCTGTCATGCTCGAACCTGACGCCAGAGCGGTGTTGTCTTCATACTCATGGCCGGGTAACATCAGACAGCTCAAAAATGTCGCCGAACAGATTTCCGTGATAGAGCAGAGCCGCAACATAGACGCGGCGACCCTTAGGCGATACCTTCCCGAAACACCTTCGTCGAGCGTGACGCTGGAAGCGTCATTCTCAGGCAGAGGCGCTTCGTCGGGCGGTTACGATACCGAACGTGAGATACTTTACAAAGTGCTGTTCGACATGCGTAACGACATAGCCGAGCTGAAATCGATGGTGTCGAGACTCGGCGGCGACACGACCCGTTACGGAAGTGTCGATGTGTTGCCCTCGCTTCCCGCCTCGCATCCCACCGCCTCGCTGCCTATGGTTACGGGACACTATGACGGAGGCGATTTCGACGCGGCGGAAGAGATAACGGAGGGTCATCACGAGGAGATGACAAAAGAACAGGCGCGCAGAGAGGAGATAATAAGGGCGCTCAAGAAACACGGCGGACGACGCAAGGATGCCGCCAAAGAGCTTTTTATCTCTGAAAGAACGCTTTACAGACGAATGAAAGATTTGGGAATAGAATAATGATAAAGAAGAAGATAATAGCGATAGCGATGTCGGTTGCCGTTGTGGCGTTTGCCGGCTGCAAGATAAGTTACTCTTTCACGGGCGCGTCGGTTGACCCGCAGGTCAAGACCGTCAGTGTGGCGCAGTTCGAGAACGTTGCCTCGATGGTTACACCTACGCTCGCGACGTTGCTTACACAGGGTTTGCAGGATCAGTTCTCACGCGGTCTGGGTCAGCTCATGATGGTCAGGGAGGATGGCGACCTCGCTTTCGAGGGCGAGATAACCAACTATGTGTCTGTGCCCATATCGGTATCGGGTGACGAGTATGCCACGCAGAACCGACTTACCGTTACGGTGAGGGTGCGTTTCACCAACAGCGTACAGCCCGAATATAATTTTGACCGTACATTCACGGCATACGAGGATTATGACGCCATGAAACTCATGCAGGAGGTCGAGCCTACGCTCTTGCCGCAGATAGTGGAGAAATTGTCTGAAGACATATTTAACGCCGCCGTATCCAACTGGTAGAAAGAATGAAGCCGGAGGTTTTTGTTAACATACTGTCGGGACGCAACAGCGTCGAGCCTTACTTCGAGGAGCTTGTCCGTCTGTCGGACGAGTATCCGTGGTTTGCGCTTGCAGATGTGTTGAAACTCCGTTACTATATCTGTTCGGGAGACAGGGACAAGGAGCTTAAAATGAGACGACGCCTCGCCACTTCGCTTCATTCGGACAGCTATCATGACATAATATCTTCGGAGAGACCATACGTCAAGGCACGCAATTATGCCGTTCCCGCCGTCGATGTCGATATAATAAGCGATAAGGAGACGACTCGGGAGAGAAAAGATGCGCCTCTTAATCAAAGCGAGATTCTGAAACGCTTTATGGATAAAAAGGTCGGCGCGATACGTCCCGACGACCGTGAACATCCCGAGGCGGACACCTCGTCGTCCGAACATTTCAAGGGTACGTTTATATCCGAGGCGCTCGCCGATATTTACGCAAAACAGGGCCTCAGAGAGGAGGCTGTCGAGCTTTATCGAAAATTATGTTTGAAATATCCGAAAAAAAGTGCTTACTTTGCATCTCGGATTGCCGAGCTGGAGGGTCAGTGCGTCATGGCGGACATGCCCCATGTGAGCGATGACGCCTATCGGAACGAAGGCATAAAATTCGACAGCATAAATAAACTCGACGGGGTGAAATCCGTTGACGGTATCAGTTCCAAAGACATCGACGAAATCGAAGTCAAACATTACGGCGGTATCGAAGTTGATGAACCTCTGGAGTTTTTATGCGGAGTTATCGAACCCGAAGCTATTGAAGACACTGAAACAATAATAGACGAGACGGAATGTCTCAAACAGATAAATAATAATTGAAATGTACACTTTTCTGATCATTCTGATTATCATTGCAAGTATCCTTTTGATTCTTGCTGTATTGGCTCAGCACCCCAAAAGCGGTATGGCTGCCAATTTCGGCGCGTCTAACCAAGTGATGGGTGTGCGTCAGACAACCGACTTCCTCGAACGTTTCACATGGGGCTCGGCAATAGTGATAGTTCTTCTCACTCTTCTTGCAACCGTAGCCACTCCCAATACGGGTTCCAACTCAAAGTCTGTTGTCGAAGAGGATATACAGAACACTTACGCTCCGTTGAACCAGACAATTCAGGTTCCCGTTACAGGTGTTGAAACAACTCCTGCCGACAGCGTAAAATAACGATATGACAAGTTTCGCGGTAACCGAAGTACATGTTGCCGCTCTAATCTCATAACGGGGTGGATGCGGCAAACGCCGTCATTCTCCCCTTTTGTCGTTTCACGATAAGTGCAATTTCAATGGAAAAAGTCATAGAACGTTTTTTGTCGTATGTGAAGACGGACACGCAGTCCGACCCTCACAGCGAGACATACCCCTCGACACCGACACAGCGTCCGTTCATGGAGACGCTCGCCTCGGAGCTGAAAGCGATAGGGGTCGATAAAGTGACGGTTGACGAGTACGGCTATCTTATGGCTACCGTCGATGCCGTAGGTATCACCGAAAACACTCCGTCGATAGGTTTTATCGCCCATGTGGACACTTCGAGCGACATGAGCGGAAAGAACATAAAACCGCGTATTGTCGATTATCATGGCGGCGACATTGCTCTGAACGAGGATACGACACTCTCTGTCGAACGTTTTCCCGAGCTTAATCTTTATAAAGGACGCCGTCTTATCGTCACTGACGGCACGACATTGCTCGGAGCCGACGACAAGGCGGGTGTGGCGGAGATAATGACTGCCGTTGAGCGTATTATAACATCAGGTAAGCCTCACGGCAAAATATGTGTCGCTTTCACTCCCGACGAGGAGATAGGACGCGGGGTCGATTTCTTCGATACGGCAGCTTTCGGAGCCGATTACGCCTATACAATGGACGGCGGACGTATGGGTATGGTCGAATATGAGACCTTTAACGCCGCTTCGGCGAGAATTACCGTTCACGGGGTAAACGTACACCCCGGATATGCCAAAGGTAAGATGCATAACGCCATACGTCTGTTGTCACGTTTCGACTCGATGTTGCCCGACGAGCGTCCCGAGAATACCGAAGGGTATGAGGGATTCTATCACCTCACGGAGATAGGCGGAAATGTTGAACTCGCACACGCAGACTATATAATAAGGGATCACGACAGGGCGACATTCGAACGCCGAAAAGAGATATTCGTAAAGACGGCGGAGTCAATCGCCAATGACGAAGTGAAGGTTACGACAGAGGTCAAAGACCAATATTACAATATGGGAGAGGTCCTCAAAGGAGACAATTTCCATATAGTAGAGCAGGCTGTCGAGGCGATGCGCAAAATAGGTGTCGAGCCGCTGATAACACCAGTGAGAGGTGGTACCGACGGTGCCAGACTCTCTTTCATGGGGCTTCCGTGTCCGAACCTTTTCGCGGGAGGCGAGAACTTTCACGGTAAATATGAATTCGTATCCGTGGAGGCTATGTGTAAGGCGGTGGAGCTGATAGAACGGATTGTTTTTGATGCGGCAGGAGTCGAGTGACGATATGTTGCATGACGCTGTCAACCCGTTAGTGCGTATCGCATGACTGTTGGCGGTTGTCATTGCAGAAATCTCTTAAAATCCGTTTATATTTTTGATTTTGATAGTTATAAAATAATAAATTAAAGTATATGAGACGTTTGTTTTATGCCTTGTTAAGCGTCGCTCTCTTGTGGTCGTGTGGCGGCTCGGGTGAGAAAGGCGATGTCCAGCCGAAAAACGATTTCAAGAAGGCGATGCGTAAAGACGGCAACGTGGAGGTTAATCTGAAAAATCCGGGATATGAAAGGACAGTTTATCTGCGCTACTATGATCCCGACAAGTTCGATTATGTGACTATCGACAGCGTTAAGGCGTCAACACACTTCGCTCTCGGTTGCGATTCGGTCAAAGAGGGTGTCTATGCTCTTTTTATAGACAACACATTGCTTTCCAATCTCTATAACGACGATGAGGACAGTTTCTCGTTTGAGGTGGAGGCCGACGGATATGCGGGAACATCATCTGTCAAGGGTAACAGGACGACCAAGTATATAGCGGAGTACAATAAACTGACAAAGCCTTATTTCGAGAGGTTCAAACAGATAAACAACCGTTACAATTCGGCTTTGGACGGAGGTTACGCAATCACTCCCGAGGATACGGTAAGGCTTTGCAATGAGCTTGAGACGCAGACCCGCGACGAGCTTACAAAAATGAGCCTTGACTTTATGAAAAAGCATGAGGGTGAGTTTGTGGAGTTGTACGTGAGTGCCGTAACGGAACCCGCATGTAACAGAAACGACCCGGAATATCTTAAAACGGCTCTTGAAAACTATTGGAACCATGTCTATATAGAGAATCCCAAGATAACCATGTTTCCCGTGGTAAAAGAGCGTGTCGGAACATATATAAGTGTACTTTCGGGTAAACCAGAAGATGACGCCAACAAGATAATAAACGCGTTTCTCGACAAGTGCGAGTCCAATCCGAGGATGTTCCGTCTTGTAACCGAGTATATGAGTAAGGTTTTCGGCGACAAGTCGCAACCTGTGAAACAGCACTTCATTTATGTCAATGTCCTTGAGTGCATAATCGCATCGGACAACTATACAGACCTTGAAAAAGAGCCTTATCGTTACAAGCTCTCTCTCGCGCGCAATCATCTTCCCGGTACACCCGTAGCTTCAATGGATTTGAAAGCGCCGAACGGCATGCGATACGACCCGACGAAACAACCCAAGAAATGGCAGGTTTATTTCTTTTTCGACCCCGATTGCAGCAACTGCGGAGAGGCTGTCAAACTGATGAACTCTTCCGATTGCGTCCGTTCATACGAGCATGACGGTGAATTGCAGATATACGCCATTTATGTCGGCAAGAGTGAGGAAGAGTGGCGAAAAATCATTGCCAAACCTGAGTATAACAATGGCCGTTGGATAAATCTGTGGGATGATAAGGGTGTCATTCTTAAAGATAATATTTATGACCTCGGCGCGCTTCCCATGATTTACCTTATCGACAGAAACAAAAAGGTATCTGTGAAAGACATTCCCCCATATGACATCTGTAATCAGTTGTGGCATAAGGGTAAGGAGTTCGGTGAGAATCTCGACGAATAATAAATATACCTAATATTATAGTATAAAAAACATGAGCTGTCTTAACATAATAAGGCAGCTCATGTTTTTTATGCTGTAATGTTTTTTATGCTGTAATGTTTTCTATGGTGTAATGTTTATGCTGTAACGTTTATGTTGTAACGTTTATGTTGTAATGTTTTATGCTGTAATGTTATACAACATCTTGTTATCGGTTGTTTTAAAAGAGTTCGGAATATTGTATGGCTTGAAAATTTGGAGAACAGAACGCTATATTTGGGTTTGGCAAAAGAAAATTTTGCTAAATCAGAAATGACGTTATAAGAAGGGCAAGAGCGATAATGTCCTTTATAAACATATTCGGAGTCTGTTTCAGCATTTGCGATATTATTATCGAAAGCGGTACCGATAGAAGGGGTAGGGTGGTGGGGTTTGTGTTGTAAGCCAAAACGAGGATGACACAAAGCCCGATAAGTATCCATACAAAGCCGACATACGACCTTACGGTTGTGATGTTGGCGCTGTTGGCTGACATAGCCATACGGAGAAAACCGTATATGGTCATGAAGACGATTATAGCTATGAATACGTATTGCTCTATCGTGAGCGTGAATATGTTTAGAGAACGTCGCAGGAATATGTCGAAAAATATTCTTTCGTACTCATGAATAAAGGCTGTGAACTCCGAGCCTGTGACCCAGAATATGTAACAGCAAATAAAGCACGGCAGTGCCAGACCTACGGCTGAAGCTATCAGTGCCTTGAAAGACAATGCTCTGTAAGACATAAGATAGATGACTAAAGCCACGAGTATCACCGACATGGGGGCGAACAGCAGAGAGGCGATGCCGATATAGACCGATGCCAAAAACGCCTGTTTTACAATGTCGTGGTGCCTGTAAAGATGTAATATCGTGTCGGTGGCGGCAAGCATCAGATATATTATTATCTGAATCATGTATGACTCAGTCAGAGAAGAGGTCGCGGAGCACAATATCAGGAATATAATCGGCGGCAGGTAGTTCTTGTCTATGAACACCAGATACACGAGTGTCATTCTCGTTATCATGAACGCGTTGACCAGCAGAAGCAACAGCGACAATAACGGCGGCAGCCACGATACCGACCTGACAATACCGTCGAGTCCGAGCATGAGCGAGGTGTATCCTTCCCAGGAGAATGTGCCGTTCTGCGGTATCATATTCTCTTTTGTCAAAAAGGCAAAGAGCAATATGAAAAACAGAATCACCGTCTGGGTGAGGGTATGTTTTGTGATGTCTAATCTCATGGCTCGCTGTTGAGACCCGATGCGAAACAGGTCGGCTTAATACCGACAAAAACCCGTGACATCGGGTCAATCACGGGTTTTCAGACGTTAAATCAATAGACTTGTTTTATTTCTCCGACGAACTTTTTGCGCTTTTTGTAGTGCTTTTCTTCGTCGATGATGCTGCGCTTTTACGTGCGGCGGCGTTCACTATCTTAATCAAATCTTTTCCGATGTCCTTACGATAGTTCATGCCCTCGAACGAGAATTTGCCTATTGTGCGGTAAGATGCTGCAGCCGCATCCTTTATGCTGCCTGCGAGCGATGTCACCGAAATGACGCGTCCGCCAGCTGTAACCACCTCTTTGCCTTTGAGCGCCGTTCCCGCATGGAACACGATGCTTTCGTCGCCCGTGTCGGCAAGTCCTTCAATGACCATGCCTTTCTGATAGTCTCCGGGGTATCCGCCTGACACTGTCATCACGGTAACGGCTGTCTCGGGTGCTATAACCAACTCTTTGTCTTTGAGAGTGTCATATACGATACCCTCGAACAACTCGATGATGTCGCTTTTTATTCTCGGCAGTACGACCTCCGTCTCGGGGTCACCCATACGCACGTTGTATTCTATTACGTAGGGGTCGCCTCCGACGTTCATGAGACCTATGAATATAAATCCTTTATAGGTGATGTTCTCTTTCTTGAGTCCGTCGATAGTCGGTTTGATTATGCGTTCCTCGACCTTCTGCATGAAAGCCTCGTCGGCGAATGGAACGGGAGAAACGGCACCCATGCCGCCCGTGTTGAGACCCGTATCGCCGTCGCCTATGCGCTTGTAGTCCTTGGCTTCGGGCAGTATCTTGTAGTTTGTGCCGTCTGTCGCCACAAATACCGATACCTCTATACCCGAAAGATATTCCTCAATCACAACTTTGCTGCCCGCGGCGCCGAACTTGCCGTTTATCATTGCGCCGAGTTCTTCGAGTGCGGTATTGAAGTCGTCGATGATGAGAACACCTTTACCCGCCGCCAAACCGTTGGCTTTGAGTACATAGGGCGGTTTGAGCTTACGCATGAACTCTTCCGCTTCACCGATATTCTCTTTTGAGAAAGATTTGTATGCCGCTGTCGGTATGTTGTTGCGGGTCATGAAGTCTTTTGCGAACTGCTTGCTGCCTTCAAGACGCGCGCCGTCAACAGAGGGACCGACCACAGGGATATATCTTATCTCGGGGTCACCCGCGAAGAAGTCGTGTATTCCTTTCACAAGCGGTTCTTCGGGACCGACAACCACCAGATTGATGTTTGATGACAATACGAACTGCTTGATACCCGCAAAGTTGGTCGGAGCTATGTCCACATTGATGCCGCAACCTGCGGTACCCGCATTACCGGGGGCGATATATAACTTTGCCACGCGCTCGCTCTGAGATATTTTCCATGCGAAAGCGTGTTCCCTGCCTCCGGAACCCAAAAGCAAAACATTTACTTGTTGTGGTAGTTTCATATTGTCCTCAATCAAAAAATATATAAAATCTAAACTTCCATATTCGGAAAACGGTGCAAATATACTGAATTTAGATGATATTGAAAACACCTCTTTTTCAGTATCGCAAACTTTTTATCCTTTTGTTGTCGGTGGGGCGTTTATTTTTTCTTTTTGCCCTTCTTATCCTTCTCTTTTTTCTGTTTTTGTTTCTGCTTCTGTTTAGGCTTTTTCTCTAACAGTTCGCTCTGGGTTACGAATCTCGTCTCTTTGTCCGTAGCCATATCGGTGTGCGCCACCAGCTCATAGTCAAGCTGTTTGCGTTTCAGGTCGGCACGCAGGACTTTGACTCTCACGTTGTCGCCCATCATAATTATGCGGTGCGTACGCATTCCGACCAGACGATAGTTTTCCGCGTCGAAGTTATATGTGTCGTCGAGCATGTCACGGACGGACACCATACCCTCAATCTTGGTCTCCGCAAGTTCAACAAAGAGTCCCCATTCGGTTATGCCCGATACGAAACCGTCGAACTCGCATCCTATCTTGTCCGACATGAACTCGACCATCTTGTATTTTATCGAAGCTCTTTCCGCCTCCGCGGCTCTTATCTCACGCTCGCTCGAATGACGGCACAAATCTTCGTAATACTCCTTTTCGACCGATTTGCCTCCGTCCAGATAGTGCTGTAACAGACGGTGCACCATCATGTCGGGGTAACGTCTGATAGGCGATGTGAAATGCGTGTAATAGTCGAACGCCAAGCCGTAATGACCTATGTTCTCTGTCGTGTATGTCGCTTTCGCCATTGAACGTAACGCCAATATAGAGAAGAGGTTTTCCTCCTTGCGACCCTTTATCTTACCCAAAAAGCGGTTAAGCTCGCGAGCCAAAGCCCTGTCGCTGCTTGCGTCCTTTATGTTGTAGCCGAATTTCGCCGCGAACGTCCTGAAATCGTTGTATTTCTCTTCGTTGGGCTTGTCGTGCACACGATAGACGAATGTCGGAGCCTTTGAGCGTCCTTTTTTGCGTGAGCCTATGAAGTGTGCGACTCTCTTGTTCGCCAACAGCATGAATTCCTCAATCAAGTGGTTGGACTCTTTCATCACCTTGAAATAGACTCCCAGCGGTTTGCCCTTGTCGTCGAGCTTGAATTTGGGCTCGTCACGTTCAAAGGCTATCGACCCGTTTTTGAAACGGTCGGCACGCATCTTGAGTGCGAGTCTGTTGAGTGTCGTTATCTCTTCGGCGAAGTCACCCTCGCCTGTCTCTATCACCTGTTGAGCCTCCTCGTACGTAAAACGTCTGTCGGAGTGAATGACTGTACGTCCGAACCATTCTGAAAGCAACTCGCAATTCTCATTCATGCGGAATACCGCCGAGAAGCAGAGCTTGTCCTCGTTGGGGCGGAGCGAACACAGCTCGTTGGACAGACGTTCGGGAAGCATCGGGACAACCCTGTCAACCAGATATACGGATGTACCCCTCTCGACAGCCTCTTTGTCGAGTAACGTACCTTCTGTTACATAGTGGGTCACGTCGGCGATATGTACGCCTATCTCCCACTCTCCGTCCTTTATCTTCTCTATCGAAAGCGCGTCGTCGAAGTCTTTTGCGTCCGCCGGGTCTATAGTGAACGTTGTCGCCGACCTGAAGTCGCGGCGGCGTTTTATTTCGGCGGGCGTTATGTCGTCGGGAATTGAATTAGCCTCTTTTTCGATGTAATCCTCAAACTTGTAGGGCAAATCGTACTCCGCCAATATCGCGTGCATCTCTGCGTTGTTGTCTCCGACCTTGCCGAAACGTTCCACTATCTTGCCGTTGGGGTTTTTGTTGCCCTGTACCCATGCCGTCACCTCTACAAGTACCTTGTCGCCGTCCTGCGCTCCGTTGACATCTTTCAACGGTATGAATATGTCGAAAGGCATGTTGCGCGAATCGACAGCCACAAAGGCGTAACGTTCAGATAGTTCGAGTACGCCGATAAAGCGGCTGTTCTTACGCTCCACCGTCTTGACGATAGCCGCCTCGGGACGGTTGTTGCGGTATTTCTTCAAATCGACGAACATTACCGTATCGCCGACAAGCGAGTTGAGACCGTTCTCTATCGACACCATGAACTCCGCTTCGGATGTGTCACCCTTTACGAAGTAGTTGTGCATGGTCATGCCTGTCACAACACCCGTAATGAGGTCGAGTTTGTCGGGGTTGGTGCGGTATTTACCGTCATGAGACTCTACAATGTAGCCGCGCAGAAGCAAATCGTTCAGCGCTTCGTCCAGATTACCTTGTTTAGAGAGATTTTTTATTGTCTTGTTCTCTTTGAGATCTTTTTTCGAGTAGAGACGAGAGGGATTGTTGACAAAAAAACTTTTCAATTTTTTATATGTCTCCTCTTTTGTCAGAATCTCGTTTTTTGTTTTCTTTGGCATACGAAAAAAGTGTGTGTTATAGAGAGTATTCGGCTATAAATCGCATAAAGTCACGATGTTGTATAGTCGCACCGAATTGTCGGCACAAAAAAGCCGCTTGCTCTCGACGTTATAAAGATAATAATTTTTCATCAGAAATGGATATTCCCGCCATAATTTCGGAAAGAATTTCATTGTCGAAGTCTCATGTCGCCGCCGTGTGCCGTCTTTTGTTCGAGGAGTCTGCCACGATTCCCTTTGTCAGCCGTTACCGCAAGGAGGCGACAGGCGGTATGGACGAGGTGCAAATCGGTCTTGTCGCCGAGATGTACTGTTTGTTGTCGGAGCTTGAAAAGCGTAAACAGACGGTTGTTGCCGCGATAGAGACGTCGGGAAGTATGACGGACGAACTTCGTGACAAGATAGAGGCATGCACCGACGCCAAAGAGCTTGAGGATATCTATCTTCCTTACAAGCCCAAACGTCGCACCAAGGCGCAGATTGCACGTCAGAAAGGTCTCGAACCGTTGGCGGACGCTCTGCTGGACAATCCACGAAACATTGACTCACTCGCGCGAAAAGCCGCTTCGGAGTGTTCGGTGACCGTGGAGGAGGCGCTTCAAGGTGCCTCTGACATCATTGCCGAACGTGTGTCGGAGGACGCAGCCGTCAGGAAACGTCTGCGTCGTCTTTTCTGGCAGAAAGGTCTTGTCAGTGTCCGTTCCGTCACCGACAAAGAGAGCGAAGGTGCAAAATATTCCGACTATTTCGATTTCAGCGAGCCTGTCAGACGCATTCCCTCACACCGTATGCTCGCCGTGATGCGCGGAACAGCCGAGGGCTTTTTACGTTCGGAGATAAAGGTTGATGACGAAGAGGCTGTCGAGACTGCAGCCTATACTTTTCTGCCACGCAGGGTCGCCTCGTCATCTTTTCTGCGTGAGGCTGTCGCCGACGGTTACAAAAGACTGTTGCGCCCCTCACTCGAAAACGAGACATTCGCCCGTGCCAAAGAACGAGCTGACGAGGAGGCGATAAAAATATTCTGCTCTAATCTGCGCCAGCTGTTGCTCTCGCCGCCCTTGGGAGCGTGCCGTGTGTTGGCGGTCGATCCAGGATTCAGAACGGGGTGTAAGGTTGTATGCCTCGACTCCGACGGTAATCTTGTCCACAACGAGACCATATATCCGCATGAGCCACGCAAAGAGCGTGCCGCCGCGATAAACAAGCTCTCAAACCTTATCGAAAGCTATAAGATAGAGGCGGTAGCGATAGGTGACGGCACGGCGGGACGTCAAACAGAGGAGCTTTTCAAGAGCATGCGTCTGCCTGAAGGGTTGCGTCTCTTTATGGTCAGCGAGGACGGTGCGTCGGTCTATTCCGCCTCCGCCGTAGCACGTGAGGAGTTTCCTGACTATGACGTGACGGTCAGAGGTGCCGTCTCGATAGGTCGCCGACTTGTCGATCCGCTCTCGGAGCTTGTCAAGATAGAGCCTGAGTCGATAGGGGTGGGGCAGTATCAGCACGATGTCGAACGCTCACGCCTCAAAGAGTCGCTCGACACCGTCGTAGAGAGCTGTGTCAACAGTGTGGGTGTCGATTTGAACACCGCTTCGGCGCATCTGTTGCGCTATGTGTCGGGCATCGGTCCGTCGCTCGCACGCTCCATTGTGGTGTACCGTAACGAGAACGGTCCTTTCACCGAGCGTGGAGAGCTGTTGCGCGTGCCGAGACTCGGAGCGAAAGCCTTTGAGCAGTGCGCGGGTTTCATGCGAATACGTGAGGGTGTCAATCCGTTGGACAACAGCGCGGTGCATCCCGAAAGCTATGGCGTTGTAGAGAAAATGGCACGTGACTTGGGTGTCGATACAAAAAGCCTTATTGCCGACAAGGAGTTGCAGAAACGGATAGTACCCGAACGGTACGTTACCGACAAGACGGGTATGCCGACAATCACCGACATAATCTCCGAGCTCGCCAAGCCGGGACGTGACCCTAGAGCCAAGATAGAGGAGTTTGAGTTCTCCGAACACCACTCGATAGACGACCTCGAAGAGGGTATGGAGCTTCCCGGTATCGTCACCAACATCACCGCTTTCGGCGCGTTTGTCGATGTGGGGGTGAAACAGGACGGTCTGGTGCATATATCCCAGCTTGCCGACAGATATGTGTCCGACCCGTCGGAGGTTGTGCGTCTGCACGAGCATGTCAGAGTGAGGGTACTCTCTGTCGATAGAAAAAGAAACAGAATAGAGCTGAAAAAGATATAATTTTCGTTAAAAAAATATGGGAACAATAAAAAATTTCGCCTCCCTTGTCAAGATAAGCCACACCGTTTTCGCCCTGCCGTTCGCTTTTGTCGGCTTCTCGTTCGCCGTGGCTGACAAGCCTGAGGCTTTCTCGGTAGCGTTAGTATTAAAAGTGCTTGTGTGCATGTTCCTCGCGCGTACCACAGCCATGGCGTTCAACCGTTACATAGACCGTGAGTATGACGCACGTAATCCCCGCACGGCATCACGTGAAATACCTGCAGGTAAAGTGTCGCCACGTAGCGCGCTTATGCTTACGATAGCATGTGCGGTGTTGTTTGTGGCTGCCGCCGCTACCATAAACACACTTACGTTCGCTCTCTCGCCCGTGGCGTTGCTGTTCCTGCTCGGATACAGCTACACCAAACGGTTCACATCATTCTGTCATATCGTTTTGGGCATATGTCTCGGTATCGCTCCCGTTGCGGCGTACATATCGGTTACGGGTACTACCTCGACTGTGTCTCTATTGTTGGCTATACTTGTAGTGTTGTGGTGCGGCGGTTTCGACATCATATACGCGTTGCAGGACGAAACGTTCGACAGAGAAAACGGACTGCATTCGATTCCCGTTGCCATGGGCGCATCAAACGCGTTGGCTTTAAGCTCGTTCATGCACCTCGGAGCGGTCGCAATGGTCGTAATGATAGGTAAATTATATATATCATCTTTCGTTCCGTCACTTATATACTGGCTTGGAACGGTTATCTTCGTGGTGTTGCTGGTTTACCAGCATCTTATCGTAAAACCGAACGACCTTTCGAGAGTAAATCTTGCTTTCGGTACGCTCAACGGCATTGCGAGCATCATATACGCCGTATTCACCATAACAGCCCTCTGTTTACTTTAAAAAAGCATATTTACCGTAGCAAATATGCGTTTCGATGCCGACTTCGATTTGGATAATGAGCCAAATGTGTATGACATGGTCAGAATGGGCTTTGCCCCTCGTTTTGGTTACTTTGTCGAGTGACAAAGTAACTCCCGCGGAATGCGCCCTCGGAGAGCCTGTCGGGAGACCCGTCGGAGACTCAAAAAACCGAGTGATGAGGTTATGTTACTGACAGAGATACGAGACCTGTTGAAAGAAAAAAGAGTGGAACATCTATTCCGATGTTCCACTCTCTTTTTTCTCTTTCAACAGGTCTCGTATCTCTGTCAGTAACATAACCTCGTCGCTCGGCTTCTTGGGCTCCTGTTCTTTTTTTCGGGAGAGCTTGTTTATGCCTCTGACAAGCAGGAACACGGCTAACGCTATTATGGTGAAGTCGAATACTGCCTGAATGAAACTGCCGTAATTTATCGTTACAGCGGGTTTTATGACCTTTTCACCCTCTACGACAGCCGACTTTAACGTAAGTGTAAGCTTCGAGAAGTTTATGCCACCCACAATCAACCCCAATAAGGGCATCAATACGTCACCAACAAGCGATGACACTATCTTGCCGAACGCACCGCCGATGATTACGCCGACGGCCAAATCGACGACGTTGCCGCGCATGGCGAATTTCTTGAACTCGCTTAAAAACTTATTCATGATTCCGTTTCTTTTGTTTCTCTATGTCGAACGGTGTTATGTACCGTGTTTTTTATACCAAAAAGTATATATAACGCAAAGGTATTGTTTTCTACTCAAAAATGGCTACCTTTAACGCAATTTAATACTTAATGGATATATATCACATTTTCGGGATGAACAGAATATTGATAAAAACGGCATATCTTCTTATACTGATACTTGGATTACCGTTTTCTTTGTACGCAAAAAGATTCCAACCCGTCATATTCTTTGTGGAGACCGATTCCGCCTCATACGCCGAACTGTCACACAGCACCTCTTTTGCCGATTTCAGTGCCGAATCATACGACTTTATCTATTGTTATCGTACATCTGACGTCGATTTCGTTCCTGACGCTCCTGAGGGGTACCGTACAAAGCGTGTCAATTCACTTTCGGAACTCGAAAAGTCATTTTCGGAACAATCAGTATTGTGGACGGTAAGAACGGATGATTTCGATGAGTTTTTGAGGCGTGTGAAAGAGGCGGGTGTCTATGACAACGCCATGATTATCCTTACTACCGTTGGCAATGAGCCGTTGTCGCCTTATGAATACTCGTGGCATGCGCCGCTTATGATAAAACTGCCGAAATTCAGAAAATCGACACTCCCCGCGGGAAGTACGATAGACGAGCCCGTTATGCTTTATGACCTCAACGCGACACTCGTTCATCTAGTCGAGAGAGGCAATAAGCCGGAGAGTGAGAATAAAAGTGTGGATATGATGTCACAGCGCAGCGAGTCGCTTCTCCCGCTGATAAGACGCAGGGCTAAAGCGTGGCGTCAATATGTTTTCTTCGACGGAGAGGGTTTTAAGGCGGTGACCGACGGCCGTTTCAAATATATCGTTGATGAGAGCGGTAACGAATATTTTTATAATCTGCTTGTCGATTCAGCCGAAAGCGAAAACATCATGCCCGAAAAGAAGACAATACTTCTGAAAACCATGCGGGAAGCGCTTCAAAGCCGATAACGGTACACCTTTGTGTGTAATAATCCTTTTGCCGATTGTCAATCTGCCATTCAGTTGTCAATCGGTTTATTTTTTGCTGTCGGAATTGTCGGCAGGCGTCTCTGTCTCTATCTCTATCTCCGACGATACGGCGGCTTTTTCGAGAATATCCCTTATACATACAGAGGCGCAGGCGCATCCGAAAGCGGGCGGCATATATGATATTGTTCCGACATTCGATTTCTTGTTCTGTTCGTTACAGAGAAACATCGTACCGGGTATTGGCGGCTCCGCAGAGAAGACAACCTTAAAGCCGCTCCGTATCCCCAACTTATGCAGTCTCTTTCGCAACATGTGCGCCAACGGGCAGTGGTGCGACTTCGATATGTCGCTCACCTCTATGCGTGTCGGGTCGAGCTTTGAGCCAGCACCCATCGAGCTGACCAACGGAATACCCCTTTTGAGTGACGCCGTTATAAGCTCTATCTTCGGGGTAAGCGTGTCGATTGCGTCTATCACATAGTCGAAACCACCCTCGTCCAACAACTTCTCTATATCCTCTCCCGACAAAAACTTACATATGCTTGTCAGTCGCAATTCGGGGTTTATGTCCTTAAGCCTCTCCGACAGAACATCGTTTTTCCTTTTGTCAACGGTCGAGTGCAACGCCACCAACTGACGGTTTATGTTGGTCAGGCTTACGGTGTCGGCGTCCACAATGGTCATGGCTCCGACGCCCGCACGAGCCACCATTTCGGCGGCATAGGCTCCGACGCCTCCAAGTCCCACAACCAATACGTTGGCACTCTCAAGGGCGTTCATTCCATCCTCCTTGACAAGCATAAGTGTTCTCTCTTTCCAGCTCATTTTTCAAATATTCGTTCGTAAGTCTCATAAACGACACGCCGTAACCGTTCCGTGTCGCATCCTCTCAATTCCGCCACCTGCTCATATACGCTCTCTATGGTGTCGTGGTTGTCGCCGCATTTGTCGTCGTCGGCGTCAGTTTCCAAGAGAAACGCCCCGTCATCCGCCCACTTTATCACCTCACGGCAGGCGGGGGAGAGTAGCGAGCGCAATCCGAACGAGACGGTGTAACCCTCGTTACGGAAAAGCAAATAATTCTTTTCACCGCCCGAAAATCCGTGTATTATGACTTTTGCGCCGTCCATGTCGCTTTTACGTATAGCAGTCACGGTCTGTTGCGAGGCTCTGACCGTGTGTATTATTACGGGGAGTCGGCGTCGCAAGGCTATTTTCAGCTGTGCGTCGAAAAATTGTGTCTGACGGGAGATGTCGCCACCCCGAAGCGTGTCGAGTCCTATCTCACCAACAGCCGCTATGTCCATGGTTTCTAGTCTTGATACCACCTCTATGGGTACGGCGGTACAATCCCACGGATGAATACCCGCACAGAACGGTTTTCGTACTCCGTCATGACTTATTTCATGGTTATATACCCATTCATTATCTCCACATGCTTCACATACTCCATATTCGATATTCTCGATGCCAAGACGCATTGAGAAGAGAGAGACAACGCCTGTCTTGCTCTCTTTACGATGAGTGTGTATGTCAATCAGAGGGTAATCGTTCATGCGGTTACGTTTGTTAGACTCGTTCGGCTATTTCCGTCTGACTCTTTTTGTCTCGGCAAAGATACGCTTTTATCCGCTTTTGTCTTAACTTTGTATAATCTTATTAGTGTGTAATATGATTTTAACGAGAAATAACTATTACTGAAATATTATTGAAGTGTTCTTGAAACGTTGTTGAGACATTATTTAAATATTTAAATTATATTGAATAATCATATTGAACTGGGGTAAAAGTGACAGATAACAGCTTTAAATATACAGACTTGACCGATGAACAACTGCGGGAATTGCTCCTCTCCGATGACGAGACATTCGCTCCGTATGCCGATGCCGCAAGAGAGATAGTAATGTCGAGTCTTGGCGGTATGTGCTATATGCGCGGTCTGATTGAAACGCATAACGGATGCGTGAAAGATTGCCTCTATTGCGGAATAAGACTTTCAAACAGAGCAGTGGCACGTTACAGCCTTTCAGATGACGAAATTGTCGAAACCGTGGTTAACGCTGTCGGCGTGGGATACGGAAGTATCGTTCTTCAAGGCGGAGAACAGCGTGGAGAGGCGTTTGTGGGGCGTGTTGAGAGATTGTTGAGGCGTATAGCCTCGGAGTGCGGCGACAAGGCTCCCGCAGTGACACTCTCTTTCGGTGAACAGAGCCTCGAAAGCTATCGCAGATGGCGTTCCGCGGGCGCGCACCGTTATCTGCTCCGTATCGAAAGTTCTCGCGAGAGCCTCTATCGTTCGATACACCCCGACAATGAGTTACATTCACACGCAAGACGTGTAGAGGCGCTTTCCGACCTGCGTAAAGCCGATTTTCAAGTGGGTACGGGGGTAATGATAGGTCTCCCCGGACAGACAATCGACGACCTTGTAGCCGATTTGCGATTTATGCGTGATATGGATATAGACATGTGCGGAATGGGTCCCTATCTCGAACATAAAGAGACCCCTCTGTATGCCCGTGCTGGCGAACTGCTACCCGCCAACGAGCGTCTGCGTCTCTCTCTGCGCATGATAACCCTGTTGAGACTGCTTATGCCCACGATAAACATAGCCGCCACAACCGCTCTTCAGGCGATAGACCCCGATGCGCGCACCACAGCCTTGCGTATGGGCGCCAACGTCATGATGCCCAACATAACCCCCATGAGCGTAAAAGCCGAATATAAACTGTATGAAAACAAGCCGTTGGGAGAAAACTCCCTTACCGCCTCCCTCACAGAGGGCGTAACGCGCGCGGGACTTACTCCCGTTTTCGGAGAGAAAGGCACATCACGCCACTATCTCGACCGTCTCGCCTTGGGCGCGGATACACCGAGCCTTTCGGCTATGAACTTCGAGGTATAGCCCTTACCCGACGCCGCAACTTCACTCGGAGTTCCGCAGGCGACAACCTCTCCGCCTCCGTCGCCACCCTCTGGTCCGAGGTCGATTACATGGTCGGCAGAGCATATCACATCCATGTTGTGTTCCACAACCACAACCGTATGTCCTTTGTCTATCAACGCATTGAACGCTTTGAGCAGACGGCTGATGTCGTGTGCGTGGAGACCCGTCGTAGGCTCGTCGAAGATAAACATTATTGAGCCGCTACTGTTCTCTTTAAGCAGGAACGACGCAAGTTTGACCCTCTGACTCTCGCCCCCAGAAAGCGTTGACGACGACTGACCGAGTCTCACATAACCGAGACCCACCGCTTCGAGAGTACGCAGTTTCTCCACAATCTTACGGCAGAGTGGTTCTTTCTTGTCGCTGTCGAAAAACTCTATCGCCTCAAGAACGCTCATGTCCAGAATCATGTCTATCGACTTGTCACGATATTTCACCGCCAGCACCTCGTCTTTGAAGCGTCTGCCGCCACACTCCTCGCAGACCATTTCGATGTCCGCCATGAACTGCATCTCGACCTTTATCACACCTTCTCCCTGACACTCCTCACAGCGTCCGCCCGCAATGTTGAACGAGAACGAAGAGGGGGTAAGCCCCGCTATTTTTGCTGCGGGCTGTTGAGAGAAGAGTTTTCTTATCTCGTCATACGCTTTTATGTATGTCACGGGGTTGGAGCGTGAAGAGCGTCCTATCGGATTCTGATCGACCGCCTCGACACCCGACAACATTTTTATGTCGCCGCCGAAATGGTCGTATGTAGAGGGTATCGCTCCCGTCTGATTGAAGTGACGAGAGAGCAGGGGATGAAGCACACCCTTTATCAACGACGATTTGCCGCTACCAGACACTCCCGTTACGGCGGTCATGACCCCCAACGGTATCTTTACGTCTATGCCTTTGAGGTTGTTCTCCCTCACACCTTTGAGCTCTATGTATTTGTTCCACTTGCGCGGTTTCGACGGTATCTCTATCGACATCCGAGAGGTCAGATAGGCGGCTGTCAGCGACTTGTCCGATGCCGATTTAAGCATTGAGGCGTCACCCTCGAATACCACTTCGCCACCCTCGACACCCGCCAACGGTCCGATGTCTATAATCCAGTCGGCGGCGTTCATTATCTCCGAGTCGTGCTCCACGACAATGACCGTATTACCGAGGTCACGCAGGCGTTTCAATACCCCTATAAGCTTTCTCGTGTCGCGCGGATGCAGTCCGATGCTCGGTTCGTCGAGTATATACATCGACCCCACAAGCGCGCTACCGAGCGATGTGGCGAGATTGATACGCTGACTTTCACCACCCGACAGAGTGTTTGAGAGTCGGTCTATCGTGAGATACCCCAAACCGACCTCTTCGAGATACCCCAAACGGGATGTTATCTCGACAAGCAGTCGTGCAGCTATCGTTCTCTCCGTTTCCGTGAGAGTGAGGCTTTCGAGCGTCTTTTTCAGCTCAGAGGCACTCATTCTTACCAATTCCGTGATTGTATGGCCGTCAATCTTTACATATTCAGCCTCTTTACGCAGACGTCCGCCACCACAAGCAGGACAGGTACACTTACCCGTGTATCTCGAAATGAGCGCACGGTACTGAATCTTATATTTCTCTCTTTCGAGCATGGCGAAAAAGGCGTCGATGCCTCTAAAGAAGCGACACCCTTTCCAGAGCATGTTTCTCTCTACTTCCGTGAGTTTGTTATATGGTCTGTGTATGGGAAATCCGCTCGCCTCGGCTGTGTTTATGACTTTCTCTTTCCACCGTTTCATGCTGTCACCGTTCCAGCAGGCTATGGCGTTGTCGAAAACAGAGCGGTTTTTGTTGGGTACTACGAGGTTTTCGTCTATACCGACGGTCTTGCCGTAACCCTCGCACACGGGACACGCTCCGAGCGGGCTGTTGAAGCTGAACAAATGTTCGGTAGGTATGATATATTCGACACCCTCCTCATTTTCAATGGTACGGCTGAAAATCTCTTTGCCCTTGACTTTCTCTTTGGCGTCGAGCGTTGCGATGATGACCTTTCCGTCCGACATGTTCATCGCCATCTCGACCGAGTCGTTAAGGCGTGCCGCCGTCTGTTCGTCCCAGCCTGTGAGGTCGATACGGTCAATCACCACACCCAATTCTTCGGGTGCGACGTTGTCGATGTCGCCCATTACGGCGGCTATGTCGCAGATGATACCTTTGCACAGATAGCGTTCGTATCCGTCACCCACCAGCAACGTAATTTTCTCTATCAGCGACTGACCCTCGTCGAGAGTGACGGGAGCCACTACGGCAATCTTTCCTTTATGCGGTCTCTCCTCGATGATTCGGACAACATCGGTACTTTCGTAATGTTTTATCTCCTGCCCGCTTATGGGTGAATATATGCGTCCTATTCGTGCGAACAGCAATTTCAGATAGTCGTATATCTCCGTTGTCGTTCCCACGGTCGAGCGGGGGTTACGCCCCGTCACTTTCTGTTCGACGGCTATCGCGGGAGCTATCCCTTCGATAGAATCGACATCTGGTTTGTCTATTCTGCCGAGAAACTGCCTCGCGTATGACGACAGGCTCTCCACATATCTTCTTTGTCCTTCGGCAAAGAGGGTGTCGAATGCGAGCGACGACTTGCCGCTACCCGAAACACCCGTTATTACGACCAGCTTGTTTGTCGGTATATCGAGCGATATATTTTTCAGGTTATGCACTCTTGCGCCCCTTATCCTTATGACTTTATTTTTCTTCATAGACCGCTAATTATATCCTACAAAGATAACATTTTTGACAAACTCCACAGACAAAATATGCCTATTTCCTTATTTGTCGTTTATTTTATCATTTTTCATATTTCCCGACAGGTTGGCAAGTGTACCCCGGCACATCCTTTCTTTTCCTTTTCCCTTCCATTCTTTCCCTTTTCTTTCATTTCATTTATTTTATAGGCGAGTGCTGTATGATGCCGACTTTGTAGCAGATAATGAGCCAAATGAATGCGACATGGTCAAAAGGGGCTGTGCCCCCTCGTTTTGGTTACTTTGTCGAGGGACAAAGTAACGCCGTCGGCAGACCCTGTCGGGAGACCCCCGCGGGAGCGCCGTCGGAGACCCCGCGGAGCGATTATACGAATGGAAAGACGAGCTGACGATGCAGTTGATTAACAGAAAATGTATATATGACAAGAGAGCCAACCCGAAAAAGGTTGGCTCTCTTTTGTCATATATACTATTTTCTGTTAATCAACTGCATCGTCAGCTCGTCTTTCCATTCGTTGCCCACGCGGAGCCATTCTTTGCGGATGCCGGCTTGGATGAAGCCGTGACGAGAGAAGAGTTCGTAGGAGGGGGTGTTGTCAGAGGGGATGAAGCAGTAGAGCTGATGAAGACCGAGGACGACAAAAGCGTATTTTTTCAGTATCTCTAACGCTTCGGATGCGTAACCTTTGCCGCGAGAGTGCTCGTCATATATCAATATGCCGACGCCTGCTCTCCTGTTTACGGGGTCGAAATCGAAAAGGTCTATCGCACCTATCGGTATGTTGGTCTCGGTGTGGACGATGATGAAACGCTGCTGCTTGGTCTCATAAATGTCGAGATGCGAGGTCTCGATGTATTTCTTCAATACATATTTTGAATAAGGAGCGGTCGTCTGACTCACTTTCCATACTTCGGGGTCGTTTTCCCAGCGATAGAGAAATCCGATGTCTTCCGGTTCAAGTGCTCTGAGATGAATATTTGTCGATTTCATGATTCTTAGGTTAGTCTGTTGTTAATAAAAGTTTTATAATTGTTACCGGTATTATAGTAAGCAATAATAGTGCCAAATATGCGTTGCTGACATTGCCTTTTTAATAAATGGATGATGTCAACCTCTGAAAAACAACTATTTAACCCTTTCAAAATATAACAGTCTGTCGGCTGCCACATCTATCTCGAGAACGAGCGGTCCCTTGTAAGCCGTTCCCATGTCGTCTTTCCAGCGACCCGCAGGGAGCCTTACCTCTCTGACGGAAGAAGACGATGTTACGGGCGCCACCAGATATTTGCTTCCGAGCATGAACTGGTCGTTGCAGTCGGCAAAACCCTGATTCGGGAACTCATACTCCATGGCTCTGACAATGGGTGCGCCTGTCTGTTCCGCCTCCTGTACCAGCGTGGCGATGTAGGGTGCCATTTTGACATGTAACAAGGCGGCTTTGCGACACGCCTCGATGTTCTTCTCTTCGAGTACGTTCCACGGCGCTGTCGAGAACTGCATCATGGGCATCATTGCCTGCGCCTGCGCCCAGCGTACCAAAATCATCTCGTTCGGCTTGTTGTCGCCGTAGTAAGAGTCGCTGCCTATCTGCCCGCCGCCTATCATGTCGGCGCATCCGTAGGGGTATCCCATAAGTCCGAGGGCAATCATGTCGGGCACGATGCTCGCAAGACCGTCCCAAGTACAATCCTTGTCACATAGACGCTCCGCCAGAGGCAGACCCGCACCGCCGTAAGAGGCACGATACTCGTTGAACGGGAAATCTACGCCTATCATGCTCCATGCCGCATTGTGGTCGCAGGGTAGGGCGTCGGTGTCGAACGATGTGATGTCACCCGTGTATGAATTGGTGTCACCGCCGTCGAACTTGAAACCGTCGATACCGTATTTTTCCTGCATTGAGCGCAACGACGCCTTAAAACTCTCTTGTGCGCTCGGATTGGTCATGTCATAGCAGGCGCTGTGACCGTTCCACCACCTTATTATCGCAGGCTGGTCGCCGTTGCCGTCCATTATGAGCAACTTTTCCGCCGACAGCCTTCTGTATTCGGGTGAGTCGGGGCTGACGAAGGGCGATACCCATGCCATTACCTTGAAACCCATGCTGTGAAGCGTGTCAACCATGCCTTTGGGGTCGGGGAAACGTTCTCCGTCAAACGAGAAACTGCCGTGATAGCGCTGCCAGTTGTCGTCGATGATGATAATCCCGCACGGAAACCCGTTTGACAGAATTGCCCGTGCATATTCGATTACTTTCTCCTGCGTCAGGTCGTATGCCATCTCCATCCACGTGTTGTATTGCGGCATGGAGAACATCTCGGGTGCGGGGCTCTTGCCCGAACTCTTGAAATGGCGTTGGGCGGCAATAAGATATCCCTCTCGCAGGCTCTTTCCGCCAACCATTACATTGACCTGCTCGAAGTTTGATTTTATACCCACACCTTCTCTGTCTGCCCTGAAACTGAAAGGGGTGTCACTCCACACATAACGTCCTTCCGATGATATCAGAAACGGTACGGACTGGTTGTTTTTGTTGTCGAGAACAAGATTACCGCCTGTCTTTTCGTGGAAAGGCATCGAACGACCCAAAGCGGAGTAGCCTCCCCACCAACGCTCGCTTTTGAGCGATTTTATTCGATTTGTATATGGACTTTTATTGTTCGCGGTGTTCTCTTCGGCATTCACGACGGTAGCCGCCAAAAGCAACGAGAGAAGTGTCAGTATGGTTTTTCTCATCTAAAAATCTATTTTTTTCAAAAGAGTAATGAAATAAAGAACCTTGTCTTCGAACATCGGCTCCGCCACTTCGGAATAGTCCGCCATTATCTGCTCCATGAACCGCTGATAGAACGGTATGTCACGGCAATCGCACTGCACGGAATAGGTGTAATGGCTCTCTTTGGTCTGGTGCAGTACACGGGTGAAGACAACCTTTTTGCCCGACTCTTCTTCGAGACGGGGCAGAAACTTCTCGGTCAGGAACTTGTACCACAGACCGTGTACTTTTGGTTCGACAACGAACGTAGTGCTTATTATATACATTATCTTCTGTTCATTAACGGATTACGTCTGTTTATCGCCGCCTCCAACAGACCGATGAACGCTCCGCCGAATACCGTCGATGTAATTCCCGAGAAGAACCATATTAGCGGTGAGTTCCACATCTTGGTGGCGAGATTTATCATTTCGGCGTCATAGCTTCCCTGCAACACGGTATCCATATAGAGATTGAAAAACTCCTGATATGATTCGTATGCAATATATTTGAATATGATATATTTAAATACGCCGACGATGATGCCCGCAAAAAACGATATGAGAACGGTGTAACCCCATGCCTCGCCGAATCCGATTACGGGCACGGAGCGTTTTATAACCCTGATTCTCAAAGCCGCCTGAAGAACGATTACAAATGCTATTATCTGCAAAATATTGAAAAGCACAGGAAGAAACGAGCTTTCTGCGAATAGCGCCGCCAATATTTGAGTCGCAGAGACGCTCACACCCAATACCAAACCCGCTTTTGCGGCAGGGTGAGCCATGGGCACTTTGCGTTCGTTCATATTGTTGAGAAGAAATGAGCTGATGTCTATTTTCGGTTCGTTTATCTCCTCGTTATTCTCCTGTCTGTTTTCTTCCGTCTGATTCATTGCCGTTTGTAATGATAGTGCTGTTCGTTTGAAATTAGCGAATGGCTTTCTTCTTTGTCGTTACGCCTCACGCAATACATAATCGCCCTGACGTGTTATCACCGCCTCGCCGTCGGTCAGGTCAACGACCGTAGAGGGGCGCATAGCCGCCTCGCCGCCGTCTATCATGATGTCCACCTTGTCGCAATACTCGTCCCAGAGCAGAGAAGGGTCTCCGCTTTCGGGGTTCTCCGAGCTTGTGAGCGAACTCGACACCAACGGTACACCCGCGCATTCGACAATGGCGCGCGCTATGGCGTTGTCGGGCACCCTTATACCCACGCTCTTTTTGCGCTCCAAAAACTTGTTGGGCACACCTCCCGAAGCGTTGAGAATGAACGTGACGGGCGCGGGGGTATTGGCTTTGAGTAACTTGAATGTCTGGTTGTCAACCCTCGCGTAGTCCGATACATTGGACAGGTCGGAGCATATCAGTGACAACATGTCGTTATCCTTGCCTTTAAGCTCCTTTATGCGCATGATTGACTTTACAGACGTGAGAAGACATCCCAACGCGTAAAATGTGTCGGTAGGGTAGATGATTACCGCGCCCCGTTCGAGCTGTTCGACAATCTGTCGTACCTGCTTATCGTTGGTGTTATCCTCGTATAGCCTTATGAGACGTCCGTTTGCCATGTCGCATCAGCTATTTTGTATATTCGTATCTCTCTCCGTTTGCCTCTATCGTCAATGAGGGCGCGTCGGCGGTCTCGGTGTAGCCGATGACCTTGGCATCCACGCCGAAGCTCTTCGATATGGCAATCAGTTCGTCCGCCGCTTCGGGACGGGCGTATATCTCCATGCGGTGACCCATGTTGAAGACCTTGTACATCTCCTTGCGGGGTGTGCCGCTGCACTCTTCGATAACCTTGAAAAGGGGCGGAATCTCGAACATGTCGTTCTTGACAACCCTTATGTTACCCGCGAAGTGGAGTATCTTGGTCTGCGCTCCGCCCGTGCAGTGAATCATACCCTCGATGCCACTTCGACACTCCTTGAGCATGCGTGTTATTACGGGGGCGTATGTTCTTGTGGGTGAGAGCACGAGTTTTCCCGCCGTCATGCCGGTAGGCTCTACGATGTCGGTAAGGTTGTATCGTCCCGTGTAAACGAGATCCTCGCCGATACCGTTGTCGTATGTTTCGGGGTAGAGGCGTGCGACACTCTTCGCCAGCACATCGTGACGCGCCGAGGTAAGACCGTTGCTGCCCATGCCGCCGTTATATTCGCTCTCATAGACAGCCTGTCCGTAAGAGGCGAGACCGACGATTACCGCGCCGCCTTTGATATTGGCGTTGTCAATGACATCCGAACGTTTCATGCGGGCTGTCACCGTGCTGTCAACGATAATGGTGCGTACGAGGTCGCCCACGTCTGCCGTCTCTCCGCCAGTCGAGCGTATGCCCACACCCATTGAGCGCATGTTTTCGAGGAATTCCTCCGTGCCGTTGATGATTGCGGCGATAACCTCACCCGGAATCAGACGTTTGTTACGTCCTATCGTCGAGCTGAGCAGAATATTGTCGGTCGCGCCCACGCACAAAAGGTCGTCTGTATTCATCACGATTGCGTCCTGCGCGATGCCTTTCCAGACGCTAATGTCGCCCGTCTCTTTCCAGTAGGCGTATGCCAGTGACGATTTGGTGCCCGCGCCGTCGGCGTGCATCAGAAGACAATAGTTGTCGTCACCCGTGAAGATGTCGGGGACAATCTTGCAGAAAGCCTTGGGATAGAGTCCCTTGTCAACGTTCTTTATGGCGTTGTGCACATCCTCTTTGCCTGCCGAAACACCCCTCTGGGCATATCTTGAATTGTCAATCATATTATCTTTTGTTTTGTTTGCCACAATTTATTTGCTACAAATATAGTCAATTTTGCGTACGATTCCGAAACGGCGGGATAAATAAATATACCCGTATTTTCGGTTTTCGGATTTTCGCCGTGTCAGAGCGATGATACGACGATTACACCTTCAGGCGTGATCTGTTCCGCCTTGACAGTGACGATTTTGCCTATCAGTTCACGCTTGTAGGGCATCTCGCATCGCAGATAGTTGTCGGTGTATCCGAACATGAGCCCCCCTTTCTTCGTTCCCTCGACAAGTACACGCACCTCTCTGCCTCTGAAACGTTCGGCAAAGCGGCTGTGAAGCCTGCCTGAGAGCTCCGACAGTCGTTCGACTCTCGCTTCCTTGACCTGCGGCGGTACTTTGCCGTCGAGGTGAATGGCGTCGGTGTCCGCTCTCTCCGAGTAGGGAAAGACGTGCAGGAACGACGGTTCCAGCTCTTCGAGGAAACGGTATGTCGTCTCGAAATCGTCGTCCGTCTCACCCGGAAAACCCACGATTACGTCTATACCCAAAAAGACATCGGGAACAAGCTCTTTTACCCTTAAAATCTTCTTTCTGAACATGTCGGTGTTATAGCGTCGCCGCATCGCCGCCAATATCTTGTCGCATCCCGACTGCAAAGGAATATGGTAGTGGGGCATGAATTTCTCTGACGCTGTTGTCACCGCGAGTACCTCCTCTGTCAACAGGTTGGGTTCGATAGAGGATATTCGGTATCGCTCTATTCCCTCCACGCCGTCGAGACGACGCAACAGCTCGACGAAACTCTCGCCCGTTGTCTTGCCGAAGTCGCCGATGTTTACACCCGTAAGCACAATCTCACGGCATCCCGTCGCGGCTATCGTCTCCGCCTCCGCCACAAGGTCGGCGACAGGTATGTTGCGTGAGCCTCCGCGCGCCAACGGTATGGTGCAGTAGGAGCAGCGGTAGTCGCATCCGTCCTGAACTTTCAGGAAAGAGCGTGTGCGGTCTCCCGTGGAGAAAGAGGCGAAAAAGGATGTCAGCTCGGAGCTTTTGCATGTGTGTATCTCCGCATCGGAGCCTTTCTTGCCCGCAAGTCTGTCGGCAAGCTCGAAGAGAGACCCTTTGTCGTTGTTCCCAACAACCAGATCGACACCCTCTATGGCGGCAATCTCGTCCGCTTTGAGCTGTGCGTAACATCCCGTCACGACAATGATTGCGGAGGGGTGTTTGTGGTGCAGCCGTCGTATCAGGTTACGGCATTTTTTGTCGGCGTGGTCGGTCACCGAACAGGTGTTGATGACAATCATCTGGCAGTCGCTGTCGGTAGAGACACGCTCGTAACCCTCTTCCTCGAAGCGTCGGGCGAGTGACGAGGTCTCGGAGAAGTTTAGCTTGCAACCGAGAGTATGGAATGATACTTTCTTTTTCATGACCGGTAATGTATGACGCAAAAATACAAAAATCCGTGATAAAAGTAAGAAATGAGGGTACAACCACTTCCCGACATGTCGTGTTCGGTCGGCTTGTTGTCTGAACCGAAGTCGGCGTATCGGCGGGTATAGTCTGCCGTAACGATTGTTATAGAATTGGGCGATTTGTCTGAAAACAATGGATTTTTTTATATTTTTGCGGCAAATTAAAAGGAAGTGATATACCCCGAAGATATAGAACAGCGACTCGGTTTCGACCGTGTCCGTGCCATGACCGAACGGCGATTGCATACATCAGCCGCACGCGGATTGCTCGATAACGCCCGTTTCATGACAGACGAGAGAGAGGTTGATGAGGCTCT
This sequence comes from uncultured Alistipes sp., assembly GCA_949285535.1. GTDB lineage: Bacteria > Bacteroidota > Bacteroidia > Bacteroidales > Rikenellaceae > CASDZP01. The sequence goes on along the minus strand of CASDZP010000001.1, from coordinate 61,795 downwards.
GTCGCTTGTCGATGAAATGGCAGGTCTGTTGCGTGAATCGGACTCGTTCCCGATGTCGGGTTATCTCGACACGGCACATCTGCTCAGACGCATAAAGGCTCCCGGCAGTTATATGGATGTCGAGCAGATGAGCGACCTTCGCACGGCTTTCGAGACTATCGGCGACCTTGTGCGCTTCTTCAGGTCGGACGATGGAGAGCTGTCGGCACGTTATCCCCTTTTGTGCGGTCGTGCCGCCACCATAATAATGAGTTGCGACGTTCCCGCCATGGTCAACGCCATACTCGACCGCTTCGGTAATGTCAAAGACAGCGCGTCGGAGGCTCTTGCCGCTGTCAGGGCGTCGCTCCGAGAGTCACAGCAGCAGGTGGGACGTCGTCTGCGCGCGCTAATGGCGCAGGCTCAAAGTGACGGTATCGTGGATGAGGAGGCATCCATATCCATTCGTGACGGCAGGGCGGTGATTCCCGTATCCGCCGCCAACAAGCGTAAGATAAAAGGTTTTGTGCATGACGAGTCGGCAACGGGTCGAACCGCATACATAGAACCCGTGGAGGTGGTGGAGCTCAACAACCGTATCAAAGAGCTCGAACACGAAGAGCGCCGTGAGGTGATAAAGGTTCTCGTAGGATTTGCCGACAGGCTCAGGCCCTTTGTCGATGAACTTCTGGAGGCGGACGCCTTTTTGTCTTTCATCGATTTCGTCAAGGCTAAAGCCGAAGTAGCGGAGGAGATGAACGGATGTAAACCCATTCTATCGACCGAGAGAGTCATATATATAAAGGACGGCAGACACCCTATTCTCGAACAGACCCTCAAAAAAGAGGGCAAGGAGATTGTTCCGCTGACAATGAGGCTCGACCGAGACAAGCATATTTTAGTCATTTCGGGCCCCAACGCGGGCGGCAAGTCGGTATGTCTCAAAAGTGTCGGTCTGTTCCAGTACATGATGCAGTGCGGATGGCTCGTCAGCGCCAGCCCTTTGAGCGAGATGTCCGTCTTCAAGGACATATTCATCGACATTGGTGACCAGCAGTCGATAGACAACGACCTGAGTACGTACAGCTCGCACCTCAACAACATGAAGGTAATGCTCTCAAAAGCGGGTCGTGACTCCCTTATCCTGATAGACGAGTTCGGTACGGGTACTGAACCCGCCATGGGCGGAGCGATAGCCGAAGCCATACTCGACCGTCTGGAGTCCAAAGGGGTGTTCGGTGTCATCACCACACACTATTCCAACATAAAATTCTACGCCTCGAAAGCCAAGGGGGTGATAAACGGAGCCATGAGCTTCGACGTGAGGCAGATACGTCCGCTTTTCAGCCTTGAGACAGGTAAGCCGGGCAGTTCTTTCGCCTTTGAGATAGCACGAAAGACGGGTCTCCCCGAAGATATAGTAAAGGAGGCGCAAGCCAAAATCGGTGACGAGCGTGTCAATATAGAGAAACAGCTACGAGAAATTGCCCGTGACAAACGTTATTGGGAGAGCAAGCGTGACCGCATAAGGCTCGCCGAGAAACGCGCGGAACGTCTTGTGGAAGATTATGAGGCGTCGGCATCGGAGGTTCTCGAAAAGCGCAACAAGCTGATAGCCGAAGCCAAGGCGGAGGCGTCGAGAATCATATCCGAAGCCAACAAACTTATTGAAAAGACGATACGCGAGATAAAAGAGGCGCAGGCAGAGAAAGAGCGTACCCGTTCCATACGTGCCGAGTTTGACGCTGTGCGTGAGAGCATGCTCGACGCTTCGTCCAACGATGAGGCGGCACGCATAGAGGCGAAGATGCAGCGTATGAAAGAGGCGCAGGAGCGTCGTCGCAAGGCTCGTCTCGAACGTGAGGCGGGCAAGTCGGCACAGGAGCCTAAAGCGGAACCCGCACCCGCACCGAGAGAGATTGTAGTCGGCGACAAGGTCGTGATGAAAGGTCAGCAGATGGCGGGTGAGGTGTTGTCGATTGACGGTAAGAGGGCAACGGTGGCTTTCGGGCAGATAACTACCGTAGTGGAGTTGTCACGTCTCGAAAGGGTATCGGCGTCGGAGTACAAAAGACGTACTAAAGAGTTTTCATCGACAAACACCACACTATTTACGGGCGGTTTCAAGAGCGACAACGGCGGTTATGACGTCTCGCAGAAACGTCTCGACTTCAAACAGCAGATAGACCTGCGCGGCGCGCGTGTCGATGAGGCGATTTCGGCTGTGCAGGAGTATATGGACGAGGCTTTCATGCTCGGAATAAGACAGGTCAAGATATTGCACGGCAAGGGTACGGGCGCGCTCAAAGAGGAGATAAGACGTTATCTCAAAACGTTGCCTTATGTGGCGTCAGCCGTAGATGAGCATGTGCAGTTCGGCGGAGCGGGCATTACGGTAGTCGATTTGGATGTCTGAAAAAATATTTCGGCTAAAATTTACCGAATATGCTCGCTGTAATTGAAAAAATGATTAATATTGAAGGTCAATATAAATTTCTGAAAAAGTGAAGAAAATATTGCTTGTTGACGACGAGCCGGATATACTGGAGTTCGTGGGATATAATCTGCGTAATGCAGGTTTTGACGTGCGTACCTCACAGAACGGAGCCGACGCGCTTGCCAAGGCAGTCGAGGATGTTCCCGATTTGGTCGTTTTAGACGTCATGATGCCTGAAATGTCGGGGATAGAGGTGTGTGCAGCAATGCGAGCCGACGAGAGACTGAAAGATGTGCTTATCATGTTTTTGACCGCCCTTGACGAGGAGATTACACAGATAAAAGGTCTTGAGGCGGGCGGTGACGACTATATAACCAAACCCGTATCGCCCCGTGTTCTGGTAAGCCGTATAAAAGCTCTTCTGCGTCGTTCGCATCATCATGATACAGACACGGAAAACGAGAAAAAACTGCCTGTCAGCATTGATGTAGAGGGCTATCTCGTAAAACTGGAGGACGGAACGGTCATGACGCTTCCCCGAAAGGAGTTCGAGTTGTTGCGACTGCTTATTTCACGTCCAGGCAAATTATTTTTACGTGAGGAAATATATGATAAGGTATGGGGGTCGGATGTCGTTGTCGGCGACAGAACGATAGACGTACACATCCGTAAATTGCGTGAGAAGATAGGCGCGTCTTATATCCGTACCGTCAAAGGGGTCGGTTATAAGTTCGTGGTGGAATAGAGTAGAGCGATGTAGCCGTTTTTGCGGTACATCTGTTTCGCTTTTTTATGATAGATTGTCCGATGAGCAAGTAAACATGGCTTGTCGGACTTTTTATTGTTTCTGTATTGTTTCCGTACCGTTTCTATACTACTTTTATACTGTTTTAATGTTGTTTAGGTTATTGTTTCTGTGTTGTTTGGAGAATAAGCCTTTATCGTTTTATTTTATATATGGAGGTAGGTAACAATAGTATTTCTCAATTTATGTTTTTTTATTATACTAAACCCTCGTTTTTGAACATGGCGTTGTAGTATTCGGCTTTCTTTTCGAGTTTCAGGGGGTAGGCTCTGGATGATGACGGCATGCGGTAAAGACGTATTTTCCTTCCCGCCAATGTTATCTCGATATGTTTTCCGACGGATGGGCTTTTTTGTTTTTCCCCGTATTTTTCCATAAGGGTGTCGAGAGCTTTTTGCCCTGTTACCACAATGGCTTTGCAATTAGGCATTTTTTCGAGCATACCCGCAATGTCACTTTGTCGCACCACTTCCAGAAATTTGTCCGACGCGTCATTGTTGAGGCGTCGCACCTCGCAGGCGGTGTCGTATAGAGCGATTCCTTTCTCATTACAGAACTTTACTATGCTTTCTTTATCGAAACCGCCGTTTTGGGCGACAAATCGGTCACGTTCTCCAAAGAACACCAAACCTATTATTCGCCACATGTCGTTTATCTTATTGGGGTAGAAAAAATCCATTGACCACCTCTCTTTAGGAGGTGGAAAACTTCCCAACATCAGAATACGCCCGTTTTGGGGTAGGAACGGTTCAAGTGGATGCGACTCGATTGTCATAATCAGTTTTTTTACTCTATTCCTCAAGTATGATTTACAAAATACTAAAAAGTATAATTTCAAAATTACGCAACAGCTTTATTGTTTCAAAATTTTCATCATAAAATCATTATTTCTTGACAAGTTGATTAGCGTACCCCGTCACTTTTTTATTCTTTTATCCTTATTTCTTTATTTCTATTTCTTTATTCCGTTATTCCTTTATTCTTTTCCCTTTTCATTTTGACTTCGATATGTTAATTAGCGTATCTTGTTGCTTCTCAGTGGTGAGGCTATAAACGGTTAGATACCGACTTCGTGAAAGTTAATGAGCCAACGGAATATGACATGGTCAAAAGGGGCTGTGCCCCCTCGTTTTGGTTACTTTGTCGAGTGACAAAGTAACTCCCGCGGAAGGCGCCCGTCGGGAGACCCCTCGGAGAGCTGTCGGAGACCTCGTGAATCAGTTTGCGGTCTCTGGAGGTGTAACCGATATTGAAATCGAGGTATGCCTACCGTTTGTGAAGTGATATTCAGAAAAGTAGCTTTACGATAAACAGAAAAGGCTCGTCGAAAAATCCGACGAGCCTTTTTATTGTTTATCGTATAAAAGCTACTTTTTGAATATCACCTCACAAACGGTAGGCATACCAACGATTTCGATATCGGTTACACCTTCAGAGACCGCAAACTGACAGAAGTTGCCGTCGATGCGGTGCTCTTTCACGAGGTCTCCGTTGGCGTTGAGTTCTCTGGCGAGAACGTTGGGGGTAGAGCCTTTAAGGAGGAGGGTCGCCGTAACGGTGCTTTCGGGTACCGCAACTTTGAAGTCGCCGTCGGGTGTGTAGGCGGTGTTGAGGTCCTTGTCGAAGATATATACGGCGCTTTCGTCGTTTGATGCGTCAGTCTCAATTATGAGCTTGTCCATTTTCAAAGACATTACTTTGCCGCTGTTGTTGCGGAAACGTACAAAACGTGCCGATGTGGCGTTGCCGTCCCACTGCTTGCCGTCAACCGAATATTCGGGTTTCCAGCCTTTGTTGCCGAGAGAGGCGTCAATCTTATTGATAGACGTGATGTAGGGAAGCTCGACACCGAAGTAACCTTCGGGCTGTACGTTAACAATCTCAAGCAGAGGCGCAACGGTTACCTTGCCGTCCACCATGTTGACACTCTGCGACGCAAGACGCTCTATGTCGGTGAAGAAGACAGCCGAACGTTTCAACGGGTTGACGCTGAACTCACGTACAGCAACCCAGTTCTTTCTGTCGGAGTCGAGACGGAGCAACCTCACGTAACGTGCCTTGACGGGAGCGCACTCAAACGTTATGTCATACTCGTTCACGATGCTGTCGCGGAGCGTTGCCCACTCGTTGCCGTCAACAGAGTATTCGAGACGCGCGTGGTCGAAGAAATCGACATCGTTGGGAGTGTTGCGTCCCTGTCGTATCACCACCTCTTTCACATCGGTAATCTCGCCGAGGTCAACGCCTATCCAGTCGCCCGAACGCTGTGCCTGTCCCGAAGTGTAGTAGGTCAGAATGTCATCGTCAAGCATCAGTTTGCTCTGCGTTGTGGGGAGCGACTTGAATGTGCCTATCGCTTTCTGTACGGGAAGCGGCTCGCCTGACAGCTCTGCGTAATATTTGTTTGCCATTGCGTCCGTGCTTGTCTCGATAAAGGGCTGGAGTTTCAGCGTACCTAACTTGTGGGCGTTGTACGCCTCTGTCTCCGCCGCGCTCATGGTGTTGCGGGCATATCTCTCCCAGAACTCGGCGTTGTCGCCGTTTTCGAGCAGTTTTATCATTTCAAGAGTGGTTCTGCCTCGCTTGCCGAGCTTCTCGAACTCTACAAGCCACGGTTTGAGCTCTTCGAGCAACGCTTTGTTGTCGCATCCTTCCTCGATAGCTTCGGGCGCAGCCTCTATCTTCTCGAACTCCGCCATGAGGGCGTCATACTGCGCGTCCGTATAGTTGTCTATCGGGAATGTGACCGTCTCCCACGACTCGTCTCGACGGTAGCCCGTCTCGGTGTCGCACGAGTGTATGGCGAAAGTGCGGTAAGCCTCTTTCGCTCTCGGCATCAGCTCGGCGAGAGCTTTCTCCCAGTTATAGAGGGGTTTGTAGTCAGAAATGTTCCAAGTGTAGTCAGCCACACCGTAGAGCGCGAGTTTTGACGCCTCGCCGTGCTCCATGGGGTTGCTTACGAATCCTGCCATTGTCGAGCGGGTAGCGGTGCTGTCGAGACCGTAAACGGGACCCTGAAGAACAAGGTTACGCACGTAGTCGGTGACGGGGTAGTTCCACCATATCAGGGCTGGACGTCTTATGCGGTGGCTCACCCATGCGAGCGTCTCTTTGGTGATGTCGCCGCAGACGGCGTCGCCAGTCCACATTATCTGTATCGAGGGGTCGAGCGTCTTGCCGAGTATCGCCAGATAGCCGTCGTCGTCGGGGTTAGCCCAAAGACGGGTGTAGTCGGTGGGGCACATAATCAGGGGAGAGACGTCGCCTTTGACGGTGACGAACTCGTCATGCAGTCTGTTGAGCAGTTCCGCCTGACGCACGGGGTTGGTACCCTGACCCGAAATGTCGTCGAAGAAGAGGGCGAACGAGCGTACGCCGAGTGCGTACATCGACTCGAACTTCGCCAACAGCTTCTGGTAATCCTCTTCCGTCCATTCGATATCCTTACCGGGGTGTATAGCCCAAACGAAATCGACACGGTTACGCTTTGCCGCCTCGACAAGCTCTTTTATCTGTTCAGCCTCTTTTTCGGGGTATGGCAAACGCCAGTTGGGCGAGCTGTGGTATGGGTCGTCTTTGGGACCGTAGAGGTAGGTGTTCATCTTGAACTTGCCGTAGAAGTCGAGCAACGACACACGGGTGGCGTGTGTCCACGGGTTGCCGTAGAATCCCTCGACAACACCTCTGTACGGCATGTCGGGGTAGTCGGTTATCTTCAAGTAGGGCAGGTTGCCGTCCTTGTCAATCGCTTGCAGAAGACTCTGGAGACCATAGAACGCGCCCTGCTCGTCGTAACCGACGATTGTGACACCCTTGTCGCCGCTTTCGAGCACATAGGCGCCTTCAACCTGCGGAACATTGTATTTCACAGCCGCCTTGCCGCCGAAATCGACGGTCAGGGGAAGACCTTTCTTTGCGCTCTCGCCGAAGCGTGAGAGAATGTCGCCGAAACAGCCGTGAACATCCTTTATGCGAAAACCGTCCGTGACGGACAGGCTCCCCGGCTTTATGATTTCAAGATTATGCGGCGTGGGGTTGATTTCGACCTCCTGCGCAAAGGCGCCGAGACCGAGAGTCATGCACAACACCGCCAAAGTGGTTTTCAGTTTAAACATACTTTGTCGTTTTTGGATTAGATAAAAAACCTTTAACCGCAAATTTACTGTTTTTATCGAGAAATGCAAGGGCGTAAAGGGTTGCGGGAGTGTCATCGCGAGAGAAAAACAACCGTGCGCCGACCGCTTGCACGACAAATGTGTGAGAGGCGGCAAAAATGTGCGGTTATTTTCTTTTTTATAAGGAAAAAGAACTATATTTGTAGGATTAAAACTCAATCAAACGTATGGAAACCAACGATTTGAACAGCGCTATCCCTACGGGGACGTTCAGCCATGACGCTGAAAATACCGCGATTCCCACCCAAAAGCCCGAAACGGACAAACAAGCCGTTGAAGAGGCTGAAAAAACAGAATTGAAAGCCGAAAAGGCGGAAACGACTCATGAAGAGGTGTCGGATTCTAATGACGGGTTGTCTGTCGATATGCCCGAAGAGGAGCTGTCCGACGAGGAAAACCTCGCCGAAGAGTCGGGAGCCGATAGCGGTGATTCACTTACGCCCGAGTCATTCATCGGTAAGACAAAAGATGAAATACTCGATGTTTTCGCCTCTCTGATAGAGAGCAAGCCCGTGCAGAAACTGCGCAAGGATGCAGAGGCGGTGAAAATAGCCTTCTATAAGGCTCACAAAGCCGAAGTGGCTGCCGAAAAAGCCGCTTTCGTGGAGGCGGGCGGAGACCCCGAAGAGTTTAAGCCCCAGACCGACAAGAGCGAAAACAGACTTAAAGAGCTGATTGCGCTCTATCGTGCCAAGAGAGACGCGTTCACAAAAGAACTCGAAGGCTCGCTCGAAAAGAATCTTGAAGAGAAACACAAAATAATAGAAGAGCTCAAAGAGCTTATCGCAAACTCGGATGCGGTAGATAACGCGTTCAATGCTTTCCGTCAGATACAGAAACGTTGGAGAGAGTCGGGTCCCGTGGCAAAAAATGCCGCCAAGGACATTTGGGAGACCTATCACCTGCATGTAGAGAATTTCTATAAGAATATAAAGATAAACAAAGAGCTTCGTGACCTCGACCTGAAGAAAAACTACGAGACAAAACTCGCTCTTTGTGAGGAGGCGGAGTCGTTGCTCGTGAACGAAAGCTCTATAATCAACGCTTTCCATAAGTTGCAGAAGCTCCACGAACAGTGGCGCGAGTGCGGTCCTGTCGCACCCGAATATAAAGAGGTGCTTTGGGAACGATTCAAAGAGGCTTCGACAAAGATAAACAAGGCGCATCAGGAGTATTTCGACGCCATAAAAGAGGAACAGCAGCATAACCTCACACTCAAAAACGAACTCTGCACCAAAGCGGAAGAGCTCGCCGCCATGCCTTACGACTCTCGCAGCAAGTGGGACAAGGCGTCGGAAGAGCTTATCGAGATACAGAAGGTGTGGAAGACGATAGGTTTTGCGCCCAAACGTGACAATACACGCATATATGAGCGTTTCCGTGCCGCCTGCGACAGCTTCTTTGAGAAAAAACGTGAGTTCTTCCTCTCTGTAAAAGGAGAGATGGAGAACAATCTTCAGGCTAAAACGGCACTCTGTATAGCCGCCGAAGCCCTCTCGACAGGTTCCGACTGGAAGAAAAACACAGAGGAGCTTATCGAGCTTCAGAAAGAGTGGAAGAAAATCGGCGCTGTGTCACGCAAGCAGTCTGACACCGTATGGAAACGTTTCCGTGCCGCTTGCGATACGTTCTTCGCCCGTAAGAGCGAGTATTATGCGGGTCTGGAGGGCGAATATGAAAAGAATCTTGACGCCAAAAAGGCTCTCATAGAGGAGATTAAGAACTTTAAAGTAGAGGAGAGAACAGATGCTCTCGACGCTCTCAAAGAGTTTCAGCGTCGTTGGGGCGAAATAGGTTTCGTGCCCGCAAAAGAGAAAGACGCCCTCTATAACGAGTATCGCACATTGATTGACGCCCGTTTCGCCGAGCTTAGAGGCGGTGAGAAAGAGCGTCGAATGGAGCGATTCAAATCGAGAATAAAAGACGGCGACACAAAACATCTCAAGACCGAACGCGACAAGCTCCACACTCGTCTGCGTCAGATTGAGAACGACATAACCCTGCTCGAAAACAACATAGGCTTCTTCTCGAAGAGCAAGAACGCCGAGGCTATGATTAGCGAGGTGCGTCGCAAGATTGAGAAATCGAAAGAGGAGATGAGAACGATAATCGAGAAGATAAACATCATCGACTCTGAAAACAAAGAAAACTAAAAGAGGAAACAATAATATGACAGACAAGGCTACACATCAGACAAAATATGTCTTTGTCACAGGCGGCGTTGCATCGTCACTTGGCAAGGGCATCATATCGTCGTCACTGGCGAAACTGCTTCAGGCTCGCGGTTACAGCGTTACCATACAGAAGCTCGACCCCTATCTGAATGTCGATCCGGGTACGCTCAACCCCTACGAACACGGTGAATGCTTCGTGACGGAGGACGGCGCCGAGACCGACCTCGACCTCGGTCACTACGAGCGTTTCCTCAATATTCCCACATCGCAGGGCAATAACGTTACGACAGGACGTATATATCAGAATGTCATAAGCAAAGAACGCCGAGGCGAGTTTCTGGGTAAGACCGTGCAGGTGATTCCCCATATCACCGACGAGATAAAACGCTGCATCAAGCTGGTGGGCACCAAAAACAAATTCGACGTGGTGATAACCGAGATTGGCGGTACTGTCGGTGACATCGAGTCGCTTCCCTATATCGAGGCGGTGCGACAGATGCGTTACGACCTCGGTCCCGGTAACTCGATAGTGGTGCACCTCACGCTTATCCCCTACATGTCGGCTTCGGGTGAGCTTAAGACAAAACCCACACAGCACTCCGTAAAAGCGTTGCTCGAAAACGGTCTGCAACCCGATATTCTCGTTCTGAGAACAGAGCATGAACTCAACGAGGATATACGTAACAAGGTCGCTCTCTTCTGTAATGTTGACAGAGACGCCGTCATCGAGTCGATAGACGTGCCGACAATATACGAAGTGCCCTTGCGTATGCTGGCGCAGAACCTTGACCTTGTGGCGCTCCGTAAACTCGAACTTCCCGTAAGAGACATAGATTTGAGAAAATGGGAGAAATTTGTCGAGACAGTCAAGAACCCCAAGCAGACGATAGATATAGCGTTGGTGGGTAAATATACCGAACTTCCCGACGCATATAAGTCGATTGCGGAGAGCTTCGTACATGCGGGCGCAAGCAACAAGGTGAAGGTGAAACTTCGCTATGTCAACTCTGAACGCCTCACAAGAGAGAATATCGACGAACAGCTCGGTCAGATGTCGGGTATCCTCGTGGCTCCCGGTTTCGGACATCGTGGTATCGAGGGTAAGATACTCGCTGTCGAGTACGCTCGTACCCGCAAGATTCCGTTCTTCGGTATTTGTCTCGGCATGCAGTGTGCCGTGATAGAGTTCGCGCGTAACGTTCTCGGATTCGCCGATGCAAACTCAACCGAGGTGGCATCTACACAGCATCCCGTAATAGACCTTATGGAAGAGCAGAAAGGTATCACCGAAAAAGGCGGAACCATGCGTCTCGGTGCCTATCCCTGTACCCTTAACAAAGGAAGCCACGCTTATGAGGCGTACGGTACGGAGAATATATCGGAACGTCACCGTCACCGTTACGAGTTCAATAACAAATATTACGAGCAGATTGAAAAAGCGGGCATGAAACCCGTGGGTGTCAATCCCGACACGGGACTTGTCGAGGTTGTCGAAGTGGTCGATCATCCTTGGTTTGTCGGTGTGCAGTTCCACCCCGAGTACAAGAGTACCGTTGTGAACCCCCATCCCCTCTTTGTCGCGTTCGTGAAAGCGGCGCTCGAATACGCACAATCTAAAAACAAATAGTCATTAATGGATAAGAAAACAGTCACAGGTCTAATATTGATATTCGTCATATTCTTCGGCTTCAGCTGGTATAACAGCGTACAGCAGAGCAAGGCAGCCGCGGAACGTGCGCGAATAGACTCCATAAATAACGTAGAACTCGAAAAACGTCGTGTAGAGGAGGCGGCTCTTGCCAAAAGCGTCGATTCTCTCGCCAAGATAGACTCCGTTGCCGCCAATGCAGCCGCGGAACGTGCCCGCGCGTCACTCGGAACAATGCTCTATGAGGCGTCGAAAGGTACGGAAGAGTTCCTTACGCTGGCTAACGACAAGATAGAGGTTGTCCTCTCTAACAAAGGCGCAAAGGTCAACAGCGTGACGCTTAAAGAGTTCACCCGTTTCGGCGGTGACTCGCTGGTTCTGTTCAATGAGAAAGGCAATGTCTTCGACCTCGCCTTGTTCACGAATCAGAACATACATACGAGCAACTTCTTCTTCCGCCCCATGAGCGGTTCGAAGACGGTCACCGAAGGTAGCGACTCGATAGCCTATCGTCTCTATGCAGACTCGCTGTCTTATATAGAGTTCAGCTACAAGCTGTCGGAGGGTAGCTATAATGTCGATTTCGACATCCGCATGGTGGGAATGGACGATGTTATTTCTCCTCTCCAGAGCGATATGTCGATAGCGTGGGCGATAGACTCGCCACAGCAGGAACGCGGTTGGGAGTATGAGAACCAATACACCACGCTCGCCTATTCTTATCCCGACGACAATGACATAGAGGAGCTGTCGATAGGTAAGGGTAAGCAGGAGGAAGAGATTACCACAAGTATCAAATGGGTCGCTTTCAAACAGCAGTTCTTCAGCTCTATACTGACTGCAGACGACAGATTTGCCAACGGCGACGTGTCATATGAGACATTCTCGGACAAGAGCGGTTATATCAAGAAATTCTCTACGTCGCTCAAGTTCGACTATGACCCCGTGCAGAGCGATTACGGTTTCACGTTCTATTTCGGTCCCAATGACTATAAGATACTCAAATCTCTCGACGGAAGTTATGAAAAACTCATACCGCTGGGTTGGGGTATCATGGGTTGGATCAACCGTTTCATCGTTATCCCCACGTTTAACTTCCTGAGCGGCTTTATCAGCAACTATGGTTGGATAATCCTTTTGTTGACGATATTCATAAAGCTGATTATCTTCCCCTTCACCTACAAGTCTTACATGTCTATGGCGAAGATGCGTCTTCTCAAACCCGAACTTGAGGAGATAAACGCCAAGTATCCCGACAAAGACGATGCGTTGAAGCGTCAGCAGGCCTCTATGGAGCTCTATTCAAGAGCGGGTGTCAGTCCGTTGAGCGGATGTCTCCCCTTGTTGTTGCAGCTCCCCGTGCTCATAGCGATGTTCCGTTTCTTCCCCGCCTCGATAGAGTTGCGCGGTCAGCACTTCCTTTGGGCTACGGACCTTTCGTCTTATGACTCGGTTCTCGACCTTCCGTTCCATATACCGTTCTATGGCAGTCATGTCAGTCTTTTCGCGCTCCTTATGGGTGTGTCGATGTTTATATCGAGCAAGATAAACATGGCTAACAATCCCTCGTCAAGCTCGCAGCAGATGCCCGGCATGACTTTCATGACCCTTTATCTGATGCCTATCCTGCTTGTTGTATGGTTCAACGGTTATTCGAGCGGTTTGAGCTATTATTACCTGCTCACCAACCTCATCACCATTGTTCAGATGATGCTCTTCCGCCGCTTCGTCAGCGACGAAAAGCTCCACAAACGCATGAAAGAAAACGCCAAAAAACCACGTAAGAAAAACAAGTGGATGGCAAGATATGAACAGATGGTAAAAGAGCAGCAACAGCTCCAAAAACAGCAGCAAAAACGTCGATAAACATATCGGTATAATGTCAAAGGCAGGTTTCTCGATTCAGAGAAACCTGCCTTTGACATTATACCGATATGTTTATTGACGTTTTGCCGTTTTTGGAGCTGTTGCTGCTCTTTTATCATCTGTTCATACCTTGCCATCCACTTGTTTTTCTCTCCGAGGGGTCTCCCGACGGGCGCTTTCAGCGGGAGTTACTTTGTCCCTCGACAAAGTAACCAAAACGAGGGGGCACAGCCCCTTTTGACCATGTCACACTCATTTGGTTCATTATCTTGAGGGAAGTCGGCATCTTTGCGTGTATTTGCTATGAAAAATAGCGAGGATGATAAGGCGAGGATGGTGTGGAAAATAAAAAAGGCGTTGCCGTATGTAGGTAACGCCTTTTTGTCGTTTGAACAGGAATTATTTTACGAGTTCGTTGAGTTCTGAGCCGGGTTTGAATTTGGCAACTTTCTTTGCGGGAATAGTGATGACCTCTTTGGTACGGGGATTACGGCCTTTGCGTGCGGGTTTGCTCAAAACGCTGAATGTTCCGAAACCTACCAAAGTGATTTTATCGCCTTTTTTGAGGGTTTTACCTACAACTGAAACAAATGCGTCAACTGTTTTTCTTGCTTCAACTTTTGTTACATTAGCTTCTTTCGCGATAGCATCAATGAATTCAGTTTTGTTCATGATTTATGAAATTTTGGTTAATGATTGATGTTTTTCAGGAGTGAAACGTCTTGCTTCAAGTTACGTCAAATCATGATTTGATGCGGTGTTCAAAGCAGTCGCGCTTGCTCTTGGAGAGGTAAATGTTTAAAAAATCTCCGCTTATAAAATATTATCTCTTCCGCTGCAAATATATTCATTTTTTTTATAGTGACAACATTTATGATGATTATTTTTAAAATTTAATCTTGATTGTTAAATTATTGAAATGTCTGTCAAGTGTGCTTTTTAGTGCTGCTTTACGACCTTTTTTAGCCTCTTTGCTTGACTCGAAAAAATATATTGTTTGTTAATTTGTTGATATATTGTGTTTTGATAAATTATAAGTTAGTATTGGAAAATAGTGTTAAATTCTTATTTTGTGTCGTGCCGTTTGAAACAACTGAAACGGCGTGTCTTATTGACTTAATGGAACTATGATTCTACTGATGTAGGCATGGTTTGTCTTTTGTTGCATTTTTATTATTTTTGTCGCTGTTTTTATGCTTTTTACAATGAAAAATAGAATATCGGTTCGCTGGATTATAATTTTGTCCGTTCTTCTGCTGCTTGTCATCGACCAGGTGGTTAAAATCATCGTTAAAACGAATATGACGCTCGGTGAGATGATACCCGTATGCGGCGATTGGTTTTATATCAACTTCGTGGAGAATGACGGTGCGGCTTTCGGTCTCAAATTCGCCGAGGGACCCGTTGCAAAAATGGCGTTGAGTCTTATAAGACTTGTATTGGTCGGTATCGTTTCTTATTACATTCATAAATATATCAAAAATGGCGCTCCGAAAGGTGTCGTTGTCGGGTTGGTGCTCATATTGGTGGGTGCGCTTGGAAATATCGTGGACAGCCTCTTTTACGGTATGGTGTTCACTGAATCGACATTCACTACGGTAGCCGTTTTCGACCCGTCGGCGGGGTATTCATCTTTCTTGCACGGTCTTGTGGTAGATATGTTCTATTTCCCGATAATAGACACATATTATCCCGACTGGTTCCCGTTCTGGGGCGGTGAAAGGTTTATCTTCTTCAGTCCCGTGTTTAATGTTGCGGATACCTATATCTCAATCGGATTTTTATATCTTTTGATATTCAAGCATAAGTTTTTCAACTTTTAGGTTGAATTTCGCCGACTCTTGGAAAATGTCGGATAGGTCGTAAAAAGTGACGGATAGAGCCTTTGAGCTGTATCTGTCACTTTTTTATTTTTATGTCGGGTGAAAAAATAGTATGTTTTCGGTTACAATTTCGTGAAAAATTTACTAAATTGCACACGATAGACGTAATCTAAAAGCGATGAAAAAGTTTATTTTAACTTCGATTTTTATGTTCGGTTTTGCGTTGGTGTCATCGGCGCAGCAGACCGATTATCTTGACGCTCCTGTTGAGATAACACAGAGTTCGGGAGACAAACTTCAATGGGCAAAATCGATTATCGGTCAGAAAGGTCCCGAGATAGATGTTGAAGAGTGGCTTACGCCCAAACCCGAAATGGAGGGTAAATTTGTGATGGTGGAGTTTTGGGCGACATGGTGCAGCTCTTGCAGAAAGGCGTTCCCCAAAATGAACCAGTTGCAGAAAGAGTTTGCGGACGATTTGGTAATCATAGCTCTCTCTGACGAGCCTGCGGAGAAGGTCAACAGCATGGTTTATCCCAAGATAGAGTTTGCCAAAGCGATAGATACACGCGCCATTATGAAAAACGAGCTTGAAGTGACGGGTGTGCCTCACGCGATAATGATGAATCCCGACGGTATAGTCGTTTGGGAAGGTTTCCCGACGATGCCGGGTCACGAACTCAATTCTGAAGTTATGAAAAAACTGATTTCAGACTATAAAGCGTCCAAATAACGTTTTAAAATTTGTTCTTAATATGCGTAACGGGGCTTGTCCTACATGAAGGGCGAGTTCCGTTCTTTTTTTGTCAAATGCACGATAAGACGCCGACTTCCTGAAAGATAATGAGCCAACTGAATGTGACATGGTCGAAAGGGGCTGTGCCCCCTCGTTTTGTCTTACTTTGTCGAGTGACAAAGTAAGACCGTCGGGAGACCCGTCGGAGACATTTCATGTCCGTACCTGAATCCGTATCATCCGAGGTACTGACGAAGTTACGGGAGAAGTATTCCCGTATCTTCAATTATTGGAAAGGTATTGGAACAAATGATACAAACGAAAAAAAGGTGTCACGTTTTATTTACGTGACACCTTTATTCTGTTTGTACCATTTGATTTCGATACCTTTCCAATAATGGATGATACTGGGTACTTCTCCCGTAACTTCGTCAGTACCTCGGATGAGATGGATTCGGGTACGGACATGAGGATGCCGCCGGATGTCTGGGCGTCGAAGAGGGAGAGGCGTCTTTCGACGCTTATCGAGGGGGCGAATGTGATTCTGTCGCCGACAAAGTTTTTGTTTCTGAAAGTAGTGCCGGGAACGCATCCGTCAGAGAGTAACTCTTCGACACCACATATCAACGGTATCTCTTCGGCATACAGCTCTGCGGAACAGTCAGAGGCTTCGAGCATCTTTATAAGATGCCCCGCAAGACCGAAACCCGTTATGTCGGTCGCACCTTTGATGTTGTAATTGCGCATCACCTCTGCCGCATCGTTGTTGAGCCTGCTCATTGAGTCGAGAGCCTCCTTGTAACCCTCAGGCGTGTCGAGTCCCATGCGGTGAGCCGCTATGAGAACACCCGTGCCTATCGGCTTCGTCAATATCAACACGTCACCGGGACGCGCTCCCGAATTGGTCACCAACTTTTCGGGCGAGACGGTGCATACTACGGCAAGACCATACTTTGGTGTCGCATCCTCAATCGTGTGACCGCCCATGACAAAGGCTCCCGCCTCGTTTATCTTCTCCTGTCCGCCGAGGAGTATGTCACGAAGTGCCTCCAATGGCGCTCCTGAAGGAAACATGTTGAGGTTAAGCACCAATAGAGGTACGCCGCCCATGGCATAGACATCCGACAGAGAGTTTGCGGCGGCTATGCGCCCGAACATCAGCGGTGACGAACATACTGGCGGGAAAAAATCGGTCGTCACGATGAGTGCCACATCATCGTTGAGACGATATACGCCCGCATCGTCATGCGTCTCTATGTCAACCATTATGTTGGCGTCTTTGAGCATCGGTATGTCGCTCAACAGCTCCGAGAGCTTGTCGGCGGGCAGTTTTGCCGAGCAACCGCCCTCTTTGACGGTGGCTAAAAGGTCATAGCTGTATTCTTCGTTCATGGGGTCTTCCTTTTGTTGTGACAAATTCTTTTTAAGGGCGTTCATATACTTCCGCCGCTATCTTGTTGTCCGTGATAATCTTCATGCACGCCTCTATCTGTTCGGGTGATACAAGTATGGCTATGCCGCACTCCGCCGATATGTCTTCGGGTGTAGCTGTCACCACTATGTCGAGCTTCTCGCTCTCCATGAGACGTGTCGCCCGTGACGCCTCTCGTGCCGAGGCGAATGTAATCAAGTGTTTCATCTGCAAATCTCTTCAAGCGCCGTCGCCAAAGCGTCGAAATCCTCTTTCGTGTGATAAGGAGACGGTGATATTCTTACGCTTCCGTGGGGCATGCTTCCAAGCGTTTTGTGTGCGAGTGGCGCGCAATGTAATCCCGAACGGCACTCTATGGCGTATTCATGCCATAATCTGTGGTTCAGCATCGCTACCGACATCTTGTCGCATACGACAGAGAATAATTCTCCCTGCATGGCTGTGTCGTCGGCGCATAGTACCGTGAGCGACTTTATCGCCTTGCATCTCTCCAGCAGAGCGTGGAAATCATTACGGCTGTGACGGTTTTCGGGTCTGTTTTCGAGTGAGCCGAGCAATCCCGCTATCGGAACGAGTGGGGGAGTGCCCGCCTCGAATTTGTCGGGTACACGGTTCGGCATCTCATAGCTGTCGGAGTTGCTGCCTGTGCCGCCGAGTACGAGCGGTCGTACCTTTTCGTGGTTCCTTATGAAACATCCGCCTACACCCGTAGGTCCGAGCAATCCTTTGTGCCCCGTCCATATGGCAAAATCGACGTTTCTGTCATCGAGACGCGGCTCAACGTGACCCAACGACTGCGACATATCCACAAACAGCGGAGCGCGTCCGCCGACCGCCTCGCTTATTCCGTCGAGATTCTGCGTCAGACCGTTGACATTGCTTTGGTGACATACGATAACCATATCGTATGCGTCGATATTTTGGGCTTTGAGTCGTGGTATGTCTATCGCGCCGTCCCGACTATGTTCCGCCACCTCCACCGTGAGCGACATTGTCTGACGGAGCATTTCAAGCTCCCGTGTTACGGCGTTATGTTCGAGCGGCGATATGAGAACCCTGCCGTGACGGAAATCGAAGCCGCGAAGTATGACTGCCACTCCGAACGACGCGTTACATCCGAAAGTCACGGAGGCGGGCTCTGCGACACCCATAATCTCCGCCATGCGCTCGCGACATCTCTCCACCATGTCGGTGGCTCTAAGTACACGCTCGTATGAGCCGCGACCGTAGGTGCCGCCGCACTCGGAGAGATAGCGGGCGATATACTCCGCGCATTCTGGAGGCTTGGGGTAGCTTGTCGCTCCGTTATCGAAATAACCGTTTCTCGTCGCCATGAGACAATCTTTTAGGGATATACCACGCGAGAGGCTTCCGCCTTGGTCTGAGCAATCTTATACATGTTGCCTATCGTGCCAATCTTGATTCGTTCTTTCAACCCGTAAAAATCGACACACGTGCCGCATGACATTATCTTTACGCCCGCCGCTTCGAGTTTGGCGAGAGCCTTGCTCGTGTCGGTACCTTCGACCGCCAATTTTACGCCTCCGTTGTAGAGCAGTATGTCGGAGGGCAGGGGAGTGGTTTCGGGCAGAGTGTTGAGATAGGCTCTCATGAGCAACGCGCCTAGCTCATTGTCGCCCTCGCCCATAAACTCCGACTTGATGACAACGCAATAGCCTTTTTTTGCGGGAGTGACGATACATTGCTCCTCTGTCGTTACCGAAGCGTTGGTCTCGTTAAGTCCCTCAAAGGTGAATGACAGAGCGGTGCAATCCTCACGCTCTTCTTTGTCTGGTTTTATGCCCAGTTCTTCGAGATAAGCCGTAAGATTGGAGCATGATGTCTCGTTGTCTATTAGAATAGTCACACGTTGTCCCTTTTCTGCGTTTTTGAGCGCTTTTTTTGTCATAATCAAAGGTTCGGGACACAATCTTCCTTTGGCGTCTATCGTAATCATGGTTCTATGTTTTTATCGTTTTATTCGTGATGTCCGTTTTCGACGAGTGCCAACAACTTTTCCGCCGCCTCGTCGTCATCGTACTCCGTGACGTCTATATAAGACATTTTTGCCTTGTCGTACGACTTGTCGATACTTGCCTTATATCCTTTGTCATAATATTTGAGCGCTATCGCCGCCGCCTCCGATATGTCGCCTCGTTCGACAGCCTCTTTCGCTTTAAGGCATTGTTCAAGACCCAAACGTTTGGTTATCTTGTCGAAAGCCGCCGACAGACGCTCTCTGTCGATACAACCGTACTCTTTTTCTATCCTTTCGAGACGCTTTTCGACAGACGATTCCATATATACGCAACGGGAGTTCTTCATCGCTTCGTATAGCGTTTCGGGTACAACGACCTTGCCTATCGTACGGCTCTCGCCCTCAATCCAAAGTCTTTTTGAAGGGTCGAACGACCAAAGACGCTCGACTATCCTGTTTATGAACATCTCAGTCGTCTCCTGCTCCTGCCATAATCCTCCGAAAGCCGACCCTTTGTGGCGTGCCAGCTCTTCGAGGTCGAGAAACTGTTCGCCTCTCTGTGCCAGTTTCCTCAATATGACACTCTTTCCGCCTCCCGTAGGTCCGCTTACGACCACAATCTTGTCGGCGAATCGTTTGACAAGCGGTTCGAGAGTTCCTCTGTATGCCTTATATCCCCCTTTGAGCTGCCGTACCTTCATGCCCGCGTTTTCGAGTAACCAGCATACACTGCCGCTTCTCATGCCGCCACGCCAGCAATAGACGATTATGTCTCGTCCCTGCGCCGCCGCTTCCGCTTCTCTGGCTATGTCGGCAAGTCTTCCTCCGACAAGTTCAAGACCTCGCAGAAAGGCGGGTTTACGACCTTTTTTTACATATATTGTACCCACTTCGGCTCTCTGTTCATCGTCAAAAAGAGGCACGTTGAATGCACCCACGATGTGTCCGCGGGCAAACTCCGAAGGTGTCCTTACATCTATCACGACAGACTCACGGCTTGCCGCCGCAAAGTCGTTGGGGTGTATAACCTCTGCCATTTCAATCTGTTTTTACACACAAATATACCAAAAAAGGATAAGGGCTTCCAAATAGTGGAGCGTAAATTTTTTCGTGCCGATGTCAGAACGGACGATTTGTCAGCGGGAGGGTAGTGTGTATGACAAAAAAACAGCGTCACGCCTTGCAGGAACATAAAGTGCGGGCGTGACGCTGTTTTTTATGTCGCGTTCCTTGTGTTTGTCTTTTGGACGCGGAAACAAAAAAGAGATACCGATTAAATCGATATCTCCACTATTTCGAGTTTCATTTTGCCTGCAGGAGCTTCAACCTCTACCACATCACCCTGTTTTTTGCCGATGATGGCTTTTGCGATGGGTGTTCCGACAGAGAGCTTTTTCGCTTTGAGGTCAGCCTCTTGCTCCGATACGAGAGTGTACTCCATTACCTTGTTGGTAGCGAGGTTTTTGAGTTTCACCTTGTTGAGAATCTGTACCGTGTGAGTGTCAATCTGAGACTCGTCGATAACTCTTGCCGACGCGTAAAGCGCCTCAAGTTTCGCTATTTTCATTTCGAGCAGACCCTGAGCCTCTTTTGCGGCGTCATATTCGGCGTTTTCCGAGAGGTCGCCTTTGTCACGGGCTTCCGCTATCTGTGCCTGAACGGCGGGACGCTCGACGCCTCTGAGGTGTTCGAGTTCTTCGCGGATTTTTTGCAAGCCTTCCTGCGTCAAATATACCACGTTTGCCATTTTTATGTTCCTTTCTTTTTAAATTTTAGACAAATTGAAAAAGGTCAAACAGATGCCTCCGTCGGATGTTTGAACGGACGCCGCCGTTTGAGCCGTTGTCGGTTGTCACAATCGTTTCCGTCTGTTCGACTCGTTTGTCGTAAGACGAAACGGTTCGTGTCAACGTAAAAAATAAGAATCCCGACATTGCATGTCGGAACTCTTACCCTTTAATTTGATACAAAGATAAGAATAATTATCGAATAAAAAAACAGAATGTTTAGATATGGTTGATAAAAATCACGGCAAACAGAAAGATTGTTCTGCTTTTGGTAAACTGTGAAACATTTTGTGCCTTGTGCGAAATTTTACGATTGTTTTTACTGATAAGGGAGTGGCAGAGGTATGCCTGTTTTTGTTTTTTGTTATAAAATTATTAAATTAGTGGGTCTTAAAAACCAACCGAATGTCCGCCGTCGATTTGATATTGTGGTGCATAAGTTCCGTTTACTCGGTGATAATAGCCGTCACGGTTATTACGCTGATTGTGGATAAGCGCGACCCCGTAAAGACACTCTCGTGGGTCGTGGTTATGATAATGCTCCCCGTGGCGGGCATACTTCTCTATGTCATGTTCGGTCAGAATTTTCGTAAGCGAAAGATTTTCAGACTTAAAAGCCGTTTTAACTCCGACCGCATTGATTCGATAATCGCGCGACAGCTCTATTCCGTAAACAGTCAGCTTGCTGACAATCGTCGTGAGATAGCCGTAAACAGAGATGTCGTCACTTTGATGTTGAACGCGGGAAGGACACCCGTAACATATAATAACGATATACGTATCTTGAACGACGGGGTGGAGACATTTGAAACGATATTCGCCGACCTCGAACGTGCCCGCCATTCAATACATGTCGAGTCGTATATCATAAAAGACGACAATCTGGGACGGGCGTTCGCCGACATACTCTGTCGAAAAGCCTCGGAGGGGGTGGAGGTGAGGCTCATATATGACTCTCTCGGCTGTTTCGACATGACCAAAAGCTATGTGGCGCGTCTGCGTAAAGCGGGTGTCGAGGTGGCGGAGTTCATGCCCGTGATGTTCCCACATTTCACAAGCAAGATAAACTATCGAAATCATCGTAAGATAATAGTTATAGACGGCGCCGTATCGTTCACTGGAGGCCTCAACGTGGCGGACAAATATATTCACGGCACACGTAAGCTCGGCAGGTGGCGTGATACCCATTTGAGGATATACGGAAAGGCTTCGCATACGTTGCAGGCGATATTCATAAACGACTGGCACTTTGTACGCGGCGTACAGCTCGACGAGGCGTTGTATTTCGCCAAAACGGAGCAGAAAGAGGGAGTGGCGGTACAGATAGCCGCCTCCGGACCCGACAGCGATTGGGCGTCTATAATGCAGGGATATTTCAGTGCCATAACAAAGGCGGAAAAGCATATATATATATCTACACCGTACTTTTTGCCAAACGAGGCGTTATTGACAGCCGTAAAGGTGGCATCGCTCGGCGGAACGGATGTCAGAGTAATGATTCCATACCGTTCGGATTCGAAAACGGTCTATTGGGCGACACGCTCGTATGTTTCGGAACTTATGGATGCGGGTGTCAAGATATATCTTTATCACGGCGGTTTCAATCACTCCAAACTCTTGATGATTGACTCTTGTCTCAGTTCTGTCGGAAGCGCGAATATGGATGTGCGCAGCTTTGAGGATAATTTCGAGGTGAGCGCAATGATATACGACGCACCAAAAACAATAGAACTCGAAAAACGGTTTCTTGAAGACCTTGAACAGGCGGTGCTTATACGCAGGGCAGACTGGGATACAAGACCACTGCGCCACCGATTCTATGAGGCTTTTGCCCGTCTGCTCTCTCCGTTGCTATAATTCATAACCATTTTATTCGTCGTTTAAGTTAATATTTAATATTAAACTAATATTTAAACCGTTGGCTGAATTAATAATAAGCCGACAGGTTGGCAAATGTACCCCGTTACTTTTTTATTAATCTAATCCATTAGATTCAATTAGATTTATTTAATCCATCTAATTCATCTTAATTCATTTGATTTGTTTGATTTGTTTGCCGAAATTCAAACAACGGGTTTTTATAGGTTGGAAAATTGTGTCATGAGGATGTATAATAAATAAAAATGGCGTGATTCCGAGAAATCACGCCATATTATTAAGTGTAATCCGAACTATTCTATGTATGCCGTTAATCCAAAGACTGCATGCCTATCTGTGCCACGTCGAGCAGTTTCATATACGATTCGGGAGTCATCTCATAGAAGAAATAGTTTATCGGATCGACCCTCCGTCCGTTGTATAGCACCTCGTAGTGTAGGTGGGGCATGAACGAAAGACCCGTGTTACCGCTGTGGCCGATGATGTCACCTCTTCTCACTCTGTCACGTTTGCGTGCCACCGCCTTGTCAAGATGACCGTAAAAGGTTTTGTATCCGTTGCCGTGGTCTATCGTAATGCTCAAGCCTTTGCCGTAAGAGCTGTTGGATACGTCAGAAACGACACCGTCAGCCGTGGCATAGACGCGTGTCTGTTCGGGTACTGCGAAATCGACACCCTGATGCGAAGCCATGGTTCGGTAGAACGGGTGTATCCTCATACCGTAAGAGGCGGCAAGTCGTGTTAGGCGGCTGTTGTTGACAGGCTGTATCGCAGGAATGTTGTTAAGCTCTCTGCCGAGTATGAGCATGTTTTTTTCGAGAGTCTTGAAATTGTCGGTGGTCTGTTTTACCTGGTTGTCGAGCGAGTTCAGTCCCGCAAAATAGAGTTCCGCCAGCTCGTTGTTGGACATAGCCAGCAGTTTGTCCGCGTCTCTCCATTGTCCGTCATTATCCTTGAATACGGAGGTGTAGGGCGCTGACTCGAACAACATCCCGTAAACGTTCTCGTCTCTGGCTACCACATTGTTGAGCACGGCTTCCAGAGAGTCATATCTTGCGCTCAGTCGTTCATATTCCCTGTCGAGTTCACGGTTGCTCTTCCTTATCTCATACTCTATCGGGGTGTCGAAAAATATCGAGAATATGACATAGTAGGAGACGGCGGCGCCCATCCATATCAGGGCGCTGAGCAACAGTCGGAATATTCGACGCGCTTTGCGTTTCGGTTGTTTTATCTTATCGTCAGTCTTGTTCATAAATCACGTTCTTGGCGGATTCGATTATTCTGCGGAAGTCTTCGTCGCTCATGTCGCGGCTCACGTAGCTGAGCGGATTGACGTGTACGCCTCTGTAAATAACTTCATAGTGAAGGTGCGTACCTGTCGAGCGACCCGTATTGCCCATGAGGGCAATCTTTTCACCCCTTTTGACCTGTTGTCCGACTTTGACAAGGCTTTTGTTGAGGTGCGCATAACGGGTCTGATAGCCGTATCCGTGGTCTATGACAACCGATTTGCCGTATCCCGACTCGACGGTACTTTTGATTACGACACCATCGGCGGTGGCGTATATCGGGGTGTTCATCTCACCCGAAAAGTCGACTCCCGTATGTCTCTTGACCGTTTTGAATATCGGATGTACCCTGTTGCCGAAAGCACCGATGTTGCGTATCCTGTTCCTGTCGAGAGGCCATATCGCAGGAATTGCTTCCGTCATGCGTCCCTTGTCGCGAGCCATTATCTGAACCGTGTCGAGAGAGACCGACTGGCGGTAGAGCTTTTCCGCAAGCAAATCGACAGAGCCGGCGGCGTAACTCATCACGGAGCCGTATCTGTTATGCTCGAAAAGTTTGATGTTCGCGTAATCCAAAGGATTCTCGTCGCTTATCGAGGGAATGGTGTCAAGTGCGAAAATTGAACGGTAAATACCGTTGTTGCGGCTCTCTATCTCGTTCAGTTTCTCGTTGGCGAGGTCAACCTTGTCCTGAAGCATCCTGTATTGCATCAGCAACTCGGTGTTGCGGTGTCCGAGGCTGTAAACTTTGGGAGTGTGGAAAAAGTAGCTGAACACAAAATTGACTATGCCCACAAGAATGAATCCGACCAATATTTTACGGACAACCTTGTAGGCGCGTATTCGCAGCGGTTTTTTGTTTTTTACCGCCGTTTTGCGTATCGGTTTTTCTTCGCGAACGGAAACCTGTGATGAATCTTCGCTCTCGGTCTCTTTTTCAGTTTGCGAATCCTCTTTTGAAATGTCTTGTTTGTCGGTGGTCGCCTGCGAAACTTCAGACGACTGTTTTATGTCTGTTTCAGGAACTGTTTCGGTTGTCTCCGAAATGTTTTTTTCTGTTTTTTCGCCATTTAAAGCCAAAGTGTCGTCTTGAGCTTTGTTCTGTTTGGCGTGATTGACGGTTTTGGTCTCTTTGGCTCTTTTCGTTGTAGTTTTGTCGCTTGTGCGCTTTGTACTTCTGTTTACGGCGGAACTCTTTTTGGCTGAAGATGCCGAAACAGAAACTTCCTCACCCTCCGATTTTGTGTCGGAAGAGACCCCTCCTCCGCGTTTTTTCGTCGTGGAGGCTTTGCCGCGTGGAGCCCTTTTCTCTTTTTCGGGGGTATCTTTTATTTCGGTCTTTTTCATGCCGTCTTTCAACTGAAACTCAAATTTGCCTTTTATGTTGAGCAAAGTTAAATTTTTTTGATTAATTTTACAACCGTTTATGTCTGTTTTTCGGCGTGCCTCTGTCTGTAACAGGCACACGAATAGGATATTAGCTAAACGATAAGTATGTCGTTATTATTTTGTCAAGACAAAAAAACAATATAATGGACAGTAACCAGATTAGAAAAAGTTTTCTCGATTTTTTCAAAGAGAAAGAACACCGAATAGTCCCTTCGGCACCCATGGTGATAAAGAACGACCCTACGCTCATGTTCACCAACGCGGGGATGAATCAGTTTAAGGATATTTTCCTCGGTAACAGCGAGCGTTTCGCTCCCAGAGCGGCTGACACACAGAAATGTCTGCGTGTGTCGGGTAAACACAACGACCTCGACGAAGTGGGTCACGATACCTATCACCATACCATGTTCGAGATGCTCGGAAACTGGTCGTTCGGCGACTATTTCAAGAAAGAGGCTATCGAGTGGGCATGGGAACTGTTGGTGGACCGTCTCGGAATGGACCCCTCACGCATGTATGCGACCGTTTTCGAGGGTAGCGATAAGGACAACGTGCCTTTTGACAACGAGGCTTATGAGATATGGTGCACGAAACTGCCCGCCTCTCATGTGCTAAAAGGCAACAAAAAAGACAATTTCTGGGAAATGGGCGATACAGGTCCTTGCGGTCCCTGTTCGGAGATACATTACGACCTTCGTGACGAGAAAGAGCGTGCGGAAATCGACGGCGCGTCTCTCGTTAATAAAGACAATCCCCTGGTTATAGAGATTTGGAACCTCGTGTTCATGCAGTTCAACCGAAAAGCCAACGGTTCGCTTGAGCCGCTGCCTCACCGTCATGTCGATACGGGTATGGGCTTTGAACGTCTCTGTATGGTGTTGCAGGGTAAGAAAAGCAACTATGACACTGATATATTCCAGACTATCATAGGTAAGATAGAGCAGCTTTCGGGTAAAAAATACGGTGAAGACGAAAACGTCGATATAGCGATGCGAGTGATTGCCGACCACCTGAGAGCAATATCTTTCTCGATAGCTGACGGTCAGCTCCCCTCTAATGTGAAAGCCGGTTACGTGATACGACGTATCCTGCGCCGTGCTGTACGTTACGGATACACCTATCTCGGTTTCCGTGAGCCTTTCATCCATGAGCTTGTACCTACGCTCGTCGGTCAGATGGGTGAACAGTTCCCCGAACTCAAGGCGCAGCAGACCTTGATTATGAAAGTTATCGAAGAGGAGGAGAGCTCGTTCCTCAGAACGCTCGCTACGGGTATAAACATGCTGGAGGGTATCATCGAAAAGCTCAAAGGCTCTAATGCCGACACTATTTCGGGTAAGGACGCTTTCGTGCTTTACGATACATACGGTTTCCCGATAGACCTTACCGAACTTATCGCCCGTGAACAGAACATAAAGGTCGATTTGGAAGGTTTTGAGAAAGAGCTGGCGGCACAGAAAGAGCGTTCACGCAACGCCTCTGCCGTAGAGACCGACGACTGGGTGGAACTTATAAACATTCCCGAGAGCGTATTTGTCGGTTACGACTGCCTTTCATGCGATGTGAAGATAGCCCGCTATCGTCGTGTCACCTCAAAAAACAAGAGCTACTATCAGGTAGTCTTCGACCAGACACCGTTCTACGGTAATTCGGGCGGACAGGTCGGTGACAACGGATATATAGAGAACGAAAAAGGCGAGAGAACACCCGTTGTGGATACCCGCAAGGAGAATAACCTCACGGTGCATATCCTCGACAAACTTCCCGAAGATGTTACAGCCGACTTTAAAGCCGTTGTCAACGAACATGACAGAACAGCCTCTGCCAATAACCATTCGGCTACACACTTGCTTCAGAAAGCATTGCGCAAGGTGTTGGGTGACCATGTGGAGCAGAAAGGTTCTTTGGTGTCTCCTTCGTCTCTGCGTTTCGACTTCTCGCACTTCCGAAAAGTTACCGATGAGGAACTTCGTGAGGTGGAACGTCTCGTAAACGCCGACATCAGAGCAAACTATCCGCTCTATGAGAATCGTCAGTGCCCCATTGAGGAGGCGAAGTCTATGGGCGCGATGATGTTGTTCGGCGAGAAATACGGCGATTTGGTTCGTCTTGTCAAGCTGGGCGATTCTGTCGAGCTTTGCGGTGGTACGCATGTGGCTGCTACGGGTCAGATAGGTCTGTTCAAGATTATAAACGAGGGCGCTATTTCTGCGGGTGTCAGACGAATAGAGGCTATTACCGCCGAAACCGCGATAGAGCACATGCAGGTTGTCAGCGCTGTTGTGAAAGAGATACAGAGCATCTTCAACTCTCCCGATGTTCTGCCCGCAATCGAGCGTATGATTTCGCAGAACAGCGAGCTTAGCAAAAAGGCGGAAGAGTTCAACCGTTTCCGTAACGAAGCGACAGCAAATAACATAGAGGATAAACTTGAAAACAGAAACGGCGGAAAATGGTACGTCTCAACGGTAAGCCTTCCCGTCGATGCTCTTAAAGAGATTGGTTCCATACTTCGAGGCAGACATGACGACCTTGTCTATATAGTAGGCTCGGTAATCAACGACAAACCATCTCTCGTTGTGGCTCTCGGACAGAATATAATAAACGGCACGGGACTTTCTGCCGGTGCAATCGTCAAGGAGGCAGCCAAGAAAATGAACGGCGGCGGTGGCGGTCAACCTGCTATCGCCACGGCAGGCGGTAAAAATGCCGACATGCTCGGTGTAGCGATAGATACAGCTGCCAAGATGATAGAAGAAAAATTGAACTAAACCGAATGACGGGGTTGCTCCTGAAAAAGTTGAGCAACCCCGTTTTCTTTTTGAAATGTCCGACCGTCTTTTTGATTATGTCCGAGTGTCTGTTTTGTCGTTTCGATGTTTGTACGGCTCGGTTGGTGTTATGTGGCTGGCGGTAATGTCATTTTTTGAATTTTCACCGTAAAAGGTTATATTTGTGGGATAATCGAAGCAGTATGAAACTTAAACATATCGTTTTACTACTAATCGGCATCTCTTTCTCCACGGGATGCAAACGTTACGCTCTCGGCGAGAGCGATTATGTCTCGGCGGTTATTTCGGTAGCCTCAAGATCGGGAAACGGAATATCACGAAACGCGATGCAGGATTCTCTGCTTAACAATTTCCCTGTTTTCTATGACTGGTGGTTGCAGGACGGAGGCAAGACCGACCTTTTCAACATGCCGTTGCGCGAGGCGTTGAACGTGCGAATAAAAAAAGTGGCGTCGGACTTGGGTCAGGATGTGCCTGAAACCGCCTCTTTGGACGAAAGGGAACTCTTTGACGAATACCATGACCTCTGTTTCAAAAGACGCAGACGTCGCCTTAAAAATCTGCCCGACAAGATTGTCTTTACAAAGTTCAAGGTTGTAAGACCCTCGATTTTCTCCGCAACGGAGGCGTTGAGCGACACCCGTGGAGATCATGACTTTCACGGCGGTGGAGAAATGGTCGTTTTGACAACGGGGAGAGTCATGGGAAGCGAGCAGCTGCTTTTACGCAGTGACAGCGGAATGTTGCGTGACCCCGACATCGACTATAAAGGACGTAAATTGCTGTTCGCGTGGAAAAAATCCTCTACTGACGATTATCATCTCTATGAGATGAACCTATATACTCAGGCAATCAAGCAGTTGACCGAGGGTGCTGGATATGCCGACTATGAGGGACGCTATCTGCCCGACGGAAATATCCTCTTTACATCCACAAGAGCCGCCACTTCCATGGGGAGCATCCCTTCCGAAGTGAGCAACTTTTTTCTGTGCGACGCCGAAGGCAATTACATAAGAAGAATAGGTTTCGACCAGTCTCAGACAATATCTCCTTCTGTAATGGATGACGGCAGGGTGATATATACCCGTACGGACCACAACGACAGAGGAAACATATTTGCTCATCCGTTGTTCGTGATGAACAGTGACGGCACGTCGCAAGGCGCGTTTTACGGCATGAACAGCCGTTTCCCGACAGCCACGGTTCACGCGCGTCAGATTCCCGGTACGGGTAGGGTAATGGCGGTGCTTACGGGGTATCGTACTCCTCAACACGGAAAACTCGCCGTCATAGACCCTGAGGCGGGGCGTGACGGAGGTGATGGTCTCACCTTGATTGCTCCTCCGAGAAAAGCCGATCCGGAGGATAAGGAGGGCGCGGATACTTTCGGTCAGTACGGTGAACAGTTCCAGCATCCGTTTCCGCTTGACGAAGATACGTTCCTCGTGTCATTCTCGCCGCTCGGCTACGACAGCGGTGAACCCAAGTTCGCAATATATTGGATGAATATGCGTGGCGAGCGTGAGCTTTTGGCTTCCGACCCCGAAATGTCGTGCAATCAGCCTGTCGTGATAGATTCGAGAGAGAAACCGCGTCTTCGTGCTTCGGAGGTCGATTATCGTGAACAGACTGGACGTTATCTGTTGCAGGACATATATAAAGGTTCTTCGCTCGCGGGTATAGAACGCGGAAAGGTCAAGAAGTTGCGTATCGTTGAGCTTGTGTTCCGTAATGCAGGTATAGGCGAAGAGGTGAGCAGCGGTCCCGGCGGCAGTTCGCAGGTGACTACTCCCGTCGGTACGGGTAACACCTCTTGGGATATAAAGAGAGTGAGAGGCGTTGTCGATGTGATGCCCGACGGCTCGGCATATTTCGAGGTGCCCGCGCGTACCCCTCTCTATTTTCAGGCGCTCGACTCGACGGGTAACATGATAGCCACGATGAGAAGCTGGAGCACGTTGCAGCCCGGGGAACAGCAGAGCTGTGTAGGATGCCACGAAAGCAAGAACGTAACCGCTTCCGACGCGCCCGTCCGTCCTGTCGCGCTTGTAAGAGGCGTCGATACGATAACACCGCAACGACACCTGATGCCAGAAAAAGGTTTCAGCTATATAGAGGTGATACAGCCGATACTCGACAGAAACTGCGTCCGTTGTCATAACGGTAACGGTGACAAACCGAATCTGTTGGGTACTCTCACCACCAAGGAGAATTCGTCGAAACGTCGTTTCAGCGAGTCTTATCTCGCTCTGACAGGCTCTAAATTGCGAAACAGCAGGGGTGGAACGCTCGTAGGAGACGATGATTCGGAGAGTGTGAACTGGATCAGCAGCATGTCCGACCCCGGTGTCGTGGAGCCATATTCGGCGGGTGCCGCCAACAGCCGTCTGATAAGACGTCTGCGTGACGGTCACGGAAAACTATCCAAAGAGGAGATTGCCACCATGGCGGCATGGATAGATCTCGGCGTGCCTTTCGTGGGCAGTTATACGGAGGCCAACGACTGGAATGCCGCCGACATCAAGACATGGGACTATTACAGCTATAAACGTAATGTTGCCGACGATGAGGACAGACGTAACATTGAGGCTTACATCAAATCACTAAAGTAAAAAACGATGTCACATAAAAACTTTTTGCTTCTCATAATCTCTGTCGCGACGCTTGTTTCGTGCCGTCCGATAGGTGTTCCCTCGTCAATGGCGTCGATAGGGGAGGGCGATGAAAAAACGATACTCTCGGGAGACAGAGAGAGCGGTAAGATATGGCAGATTGGCAGGAACGGCTGGAAAAAGGGCAGTTCGTTCATCTGCAAATCCATAATAGACATACAGACCGACGGAGAAAGTCGTGTTTGGGCTTTGGGTATTGACAAAGAGAATAAATGTCGCCTATATGAGATAGAGTACCCCCAAATGCGTATCTTAAAGTCGCTCGAAATGGGGCAGGGTGCGGACAAAATCACATACGACCCCGCCTCTTCACGCCTTTGGGTGTCATGTAGCGACATAAACAGCGTTTGGGAGGTATCAATACCGCTTTGGAGCGTGGTCGGCAAGATAGACGCGCCTCGAAACATTGTCGGAAGTGTAGTATATGACAGCCTCGTCTATATGGCGGGCTCTTTACCCGAAGCCTCTGCAACCAACGCCGTCGTTTCGGCAGAAATTGATGTCATAGACAAGAGACGAAGCACGCTCAAAAAGAGAATCGCTCTGCCTAACGGTTCGGTTTTTTGCGGCGACATCGTCTCAAACGGCAAATACGCATACGTGACGCATACCATAAATCATCACAACCTCCCGACGGTACGTCCAGAAAGAGGTTGGATGGCGGTAACCGCGCTTTCGATAGTCGATATGGACTCAATGCGTCTTGAGGCTACCGTTCTGCTCGACACTCCTGAAAAAGGAGCGGGAGGGGCTCGTGGTATGTGTGTCAGCCCGAACGGCAAGGAGTTGGCTGTGGCGCTATTCGGTACGGGAGAGGTCATGACAATCAACCTCGACGGATTACACGCAAGACTCGACAGCGTGTTGAACGACGAGGAGAGGGTGTTGCGCACGGAGGATGACAGACCGATACATGAGGATTTGAGTTTCCTGTACGGTTTACGTAAAAAATATGGTCCGCTCGGTAAAGGCACGGGCGAGGTGCTTTATCTCGATGACAAGACCATTCTCGCCGCCAATCTTTACAGCGGCGACATAATGGAGATTGTGCCCGATTCGAAAATCAAAAGATTCAAACGTATAGGACGAGCTTTGACATCTACACCTGAAGGTGCGGGTGAGGCGCTCTTCTCCAATGCTACATTGTCGTTCCAGAACTGGGTTAGCTGTGCCACGTGTCACGGCTCGGACGGAGGACACGACGCCATGAGTCACATCATATCGACAGACAGCACCGTCTCAAAACAGATGACTTCCATACCCTCGATAGCATTCAGAGAGGTGTATGATAGTACATCCATAAAACGCGGTTCGCTTGCCGCAATGGCGCTCGACAGAAAGACGGCTTCCGTCAAGAAGTCGAAACATAAAAAGAACAACAGGACGGTTACGGTATCGGGTGAAGAGGTGTGTCGTGAGGCGGTACGCAGGCTGCTGTTCACGGAACCTGACAATGACGAATGTCGTGCGCTGTCGATATATCTGTCGTCTGTTTCGCCCAAGACTTCTCCTTATCTGAAAAACGGAAAACTTTCGCAGAGGGCCGAACGTGGTAAACAAATCTTTGAAGATTCGGGATGCGCCGCGTGTCATAACGGACAGAAAGGTTCGCTCGAAGGATTATGGCAGAGTGCTCCTTACATGAAAGACGGTCGTGTGGCGACACTCGGCGAGCTTATCGAGAGAGGTCACGGACTGAAAGACAAAGTTTTGAATGACAAAGAGAAAAGAGATCTTGAAGAGTATCTGTTGACACTTTAGAAATTCATCGTTCGATGATGTTCTGAATCTGTTTTACCGACAACTTTAAAAATAAATGAGACACCGTAAATTCCTTGTGGATAAGAGTTACTACAAGGCCAATATAGCTTTGGCGGCGCCCATAATACTTGCCAACGCTGGGCAGGCGCTTGTCAGCGTCATAGACAACGCAATGGTCGGAAGACTCGGAGCCGATCCTCTCGCTGCGGCGGCTTTTGCTGGGGTTTTGGTCATGAACGTGTTGGTCTTCGGCATGGGCATGGCGTACGGTCTGACCCCTTTGATTGGTAAGGCGCACGCCGCGGGCAATGACAGACAGGTATCCTATTTCTATCAGAACTCGCTTTCGCTAAACGCTATGATAGGCGCGGCTCTTTGTGCCGTTCTTTTGGCTTGTACTCCGCTTCTCGACCATATGGGACAGAGCGAGAATGTCGTGAGGCTTGCCAAGCCGTTCTACATACTTGTCACGGTATCCATATTCCCATATATGATATTCCTCTCGTTCAAACAGTTCATGGAGGGTATCGGAAACACCACGGTTTCAATGGTCATAACCATTGTCTGCAATGTGGTGAACATCTTTTTTAACTGGGTATTCATTTACGGTAAGCTCGGAGCGCCCGAACTAGGTGCCACGGGTGCGGCTCTCTCTACGCTTATTTCACGTGCCATGATGCCCGTGATATTTTTTGTATATCTGAGAACGCATTACCGTTACGGACGATATTTCCGCCTCTTCTCGGTGCGTAATTTCACACTCAGATGTCACAGACAGCTTCTGTCGATAGGAACTCCGATTTCGCTTCAGATGACAATCGAGATGTTGGCGCTCAGCATGACCGCTATAATGATGGGATGGATAGGTGCCGCGTCGTTGGCAGCCAACCAGATTGTGCTTACCGTCATGAGCTTCATGTTCATGGTGACAAGCGGTATATCTGGAGCGGTGACGGTACTCGTGAGCCATTCCATGAGAGCTCGTGACATAATGAACTATACAAAGGCGGGTATGCACATGTCGGCGGCTTATATGTTCATGGCGTCGATGCTCTTTATATTCGCCGGCAGATATATAGCCTTGATATTCAACAATGACCCGCAGGTTATAGATATTGCCGCGCGGGTGTTCATAGTGGCGGCTATGTTCGAGATAAGCGACGGTCTCCAGGTGACGGCGTTGGGCGCGTTGAGAGGCATGGCGGACGTGTTGAGACCTATGATATACGCGGTCGTCATCTATCTTTTGGTCAATATTCCTGTCGGTTATCTTTTGGGATTCGTTGTCGGCATGGGCGAGGAGGGTATCTGGTGCGGTTTCTTCGTAGGAGTGACGACGGCGGCGATATTGTTCGCCATGCGTGTGAGAAACAAGGTGAAAAGCCGTACGCTTTTCGCTCACAACATAAGATAGTGGCTTATGCTCGTAAAATGTTACAGTAGTGCGCTTGTCGGTATCGACGCGCTGACAATCACGATAGAGGTGAATGTGTCTCATGGCGTACAGATGTTTATCGTAGGCTTGCCCGATAACGCCGTGCGCGAGAGTCAGCAACGTATCTTTTCCGCCTTTGAAAATAACGGTTTTACCTCTCCTGCGCGTAAAATAGTAGTCAACATGGCACCCGCCAATATAAAAAAGGAGGGTTCTCTGTATGATCTGCCGATAGCTTTGGGTATTCTTGCCGCTTCGGAGCAGATGAAGTCGGGGGAACTTGACGGATATGTGATAATGGGCGAGTTGTCGCTCGACGGAAAGCTGAATCCGATTGCGGGCGCGCTTCCTATGGCGTTGAAGGCTCGCGACGAGGGATTTAAATCGGTTATAGTGCCGCGTGAGAACGCAAAAGAGGCGGCTGTGGTCGAAGGCATAGAGGTATATGGTGCCGAGAATCTCCGTCAGGTCGTGTCGCATTTCAACGGAGAGGAGAGAATGTCTCCCGTTTTAGTCGATATAGAGGAGGAGTTCAGGAAAGGCTCTTGCAGCTATGACGTTGATTTCAGCGATGTGAAAGGTCAGCAGGTTGTCAAGCGTGCCCTTGAGATAGCGGCGGCTGGCGGCCATAACATATTGATGGTGGGACCTCCGGGGGCGGGTAAGACGATGCTCGCGAGACGTATTCCGACAATTCTGCCTCCCATGACCATGGATGAGGCTCTCGAAACGACCAAGATACACTCTGTCGCGGGAAAGACGGGTGCGGAGTGCGGGTTGGTTATGCGGCGTCCTTTCCGTTCGCCGCATCATACCATTTCCAATGTGGCGTTGGTCGGCGGCGGTACCAACCCGCAACCGGGCGAAATATCGCTGTCGCACAACGGGGTTCTCTTTCTCGACGAGATGCCCGAATATAACCGTTCTGTCCTTGAGGTGATGCGTCAGCCGTTGGAGGACGGAACAATCACGATAGCCAGAGCAAAATATAGCGTTGAGTATCCCGCCCGTTTCATGCTTGTAGCCTCCATGAATCCGTGTCCGTGCGGCTATTACACACATCCCGAAAAAGAGTGCGTCTGCAAGCCCGGCGACATAAAGAGATACAGAAGTAAAATATCGGGTCCGTTGCTCGACCGCATCGACATACACATAGAGGTGTTGCCCGTGAAAGTAGGCGAATTGTCGCAGACTGCTCCCTCGGAGTCGAGTCTCGACATAAGAAAGCGTGTCGAGAGGGCAAGAGCGCGTCAGACCGAGCGATTCAAGGGAACTGCCGTACATACCAATGCGGGAATGAACGCAAAAATGGTCGAGAAGTATTGCGTTATCGATGGCGAGAGCCGTTCTCTGCTTAACAGCGCGATAGAGACAATGGGATTGAGCGCGAGGGCATATCACCGCATACTGAAAGTAGCCCGTACGATTGCCGATATTGACGGAAAAGAGGATATAGGTCTCGAACACATAGCCGAGGCGGTGCAGTACAGAAGTTACGACCAGGAAAACAATCTGCTTTAGCGTATTGTCTGTTTTTTGACAGGATAACGAGTGAAACAGGTGTACATAAAATGAAACGTCGTGATTTTAATCCGATATTTTATTTGTTAAAATATATGTCTTTGTATTTTAATTTAATTCCTGTTTTTCAAGCGTATAAAAGCGGTAAACAATAAAATCTGCATCTCAATAAAACCGATTGACAAAGAAACAATGCCGTAATGACCCCCGAATTTTATAAAATAGCGGAGAAGGTGAGCCTTGTACCCATTGTGTGGGTCACTTGTTTCTATATATGCGGTATTTTGTTCGGGTTGTGGTCGTTATTGTTTCTTCCTTTGCTGTTTTTTAAAAAGATACGCCCCCTGACACCATATTTTGCCGCCATGCTTTGCGGGTGTGTCATGATTTTGTCGGACATCGAGACGGAGAGACTTCCGTCGGTCGGATTGAGAGAAATAGAGGCGGTTGTCACCGATGTGGAGGGTGACGGATGCTATGTGGTCGATGTGTTCGGGGTATCGGACTCCGTTGGCGGAAACATGCGTAGCGTCGGTGTCAGGGCGGCGGCGTTGTTCGATAAGGCTTTGCAAACGGATTTCGAGAGAGGCGATACGCTTGTTTTTACCGCAGGAGTGACAGACCTTCCCGCATACGACCCCTCACCCAAAAGTCGCCTTTACAGACTCATGAAGAGCGGCGTAAGGGATTTGCTCATCGTCTATAACGATAATCATCCGATATTCCGCGCTCCCGTGAGAGAGGGTGTGTGGGCATGGGCACGCGATATAAGGGGATTTGTTACGGCGAGAATAGACTCGCTTTCGATAAGCGACGATGATAAAGGTGTGCTGAAGGCTATGACCGTAGGTGAGCGTGACGCTGTCGGCTCTTTTGCGGAGGGACGCTACCGCAGGGGCGGAATATCGCACATAATGGCTCTTTCGGGGCTGCATGTCGGTGTGTTGTTTTTGATTGTCAGTATGTTGCTCGCTCCGCTGAAACGTTATTATCTCGGCAGAAAGATTCGTTCGGTCATCGTGATTCTGATATTGTGGGGGTATGCCGTTGTCAGCGGATTGTCGCCGTCGGTGCTTAGGGCTGTGGTGATGTTTTCGCTCTTTGCGTTGAGAGGAAACACGGTTCCTTCGTCATCGAACGGTTATAACGTCTTGTTCGCTTCGGCGTTGTTGCTTACCCTCATGGAACCATCCATGGTCTTTGACATAGGGTTCGTTCTCAGCTATATGTCGGTGTTCGCAATATTGTTTTTTGTGCCCAAGGTGGAAGCGTTTTTGTCGGCGGATTCTATTTTTGTACGTAACAGGGTAGCCCGTTTCTTTTTTCTAGCCTTTGCGGTCACTCTGATAGTGCAGCTTTTCACAATGCCTCTGACACTCTATTCATTCGGTCAGGTTTCCATTGTGGCGCCGCTTAACAACCTTGTTACGGCGTTGGCGGTCACGCCGTTGCTCCTTTTTTCCGTGATATATCTCTTTTTGCCGTTCCCTTTTGTCGATCATACAATCGGTTATCTTTTCACGGTCATAAACGACACTCTCGAAGCCACATCGCATATTCCGTTTGCGTACATCAGGGATATAGACTTTCCGTTTTGGGGAATGGTTGCCTCTTTTGTGGCTATATTCATGATTATGTGCCGTATTGAGGTGTCGTCAGTACATCGTGAACGTGCCGTGTCGGAAGATTGATTTTCAAATGATGTTTTAATCCCTGTCAGGGAGTCCGAAACGTTCGTATGTGTCGGGTTTGTCGGTATTGAGAGTATGTCCGTTCAAAAATTTTATCGACATGGAGCTTTTCGGGTAATAAAAATTCGTTTTTTGTGTTTCTTTGTTTAAATTTGTGGAATATAATAGCAATAACTCGTAAAACAAAAACATAAAACAGATGATTCAAAGAATCCAAAGTGTCTATCTTTTGGTAATAGGTCTTCTTTTCCTGTTGCTTTTCTTCGTCCCCATTATGACGATAGATTTTTATCTTAGCGACAATACTCCCGCCGTAATAGAGATTCTGCCGTTCGGCATAACACAAGCCGACATGTCGGCGGGTGGAGTGGTGATAGAGACAATTCCCACCATTTGGTACGGTATTCTTGTGGTGTTGACCACCGTACTGCCGATTGCGGTGATATTCATGTATAAAAACAGATGGTTGCAGATGCGACTTATTATCGCCGACATGGTGTTACAGCTTGGCGTAATGGCGTTTATGGCATACTATATATACAAAGGTTATATGCTTGTGGAGTCGCTCAACGCAATCGCTCCCGATTCGGCGTTGCCTCCCAGCCTCTCTCTCGTATGCGTCGTGCCGCTCGTAACCCTGATTCTCTCGTATCTCGCTTTCAGAGGTGTGATAAGGGATGAGATGCTTATACGCTCGCTCAACAGAATAAGATAACTATTTCCAAAAGTAAAAAGATATTGCCATGACAGAAGATTCAAACTATGCCGCATGGTTTCTCGGTCCCAAGGCCGAACATTCCGACACATGGGAGAAGATGCTCGTCGATGTATTCCGTGATTATGTGCATTGGCGTCGCAACTATTTCCCTGAGGATAATGTCGTGATAAACTCGCGCATGCGAAGACAGCATGAGCTTATGTCCGACTCGTTGCGTGACGAGCTCACACGTATTCTCGCTCTCTTCAAGGCGCAGAACCCGATATATTCTCCCCGATATATCGCCCACATGGTGTCGGAGCAGACCCTGCCGAGCGTTGTCGGATATTTTGCGGGTCTGCTCTATAACGCCAACAACATCAGCGGCGAATCTTCTCCGATTGGTTTTCCTCTTGAGATAGAGGTGGGCAAGATTGTTGCCGCCATGCTCGGTTTCAATCCTTCGGAGGCGTGGACGCATATCAGTTCGGGCGGTACCATTGCCAACATCGAGGCGTTGTGGATTGCCCGTACCGTCAAGTTCGTTCCCTTCATCGTAAGGGAGTATTGCCTCCAGCAGGGTATAGCTCTATCCGTGGAGACTCCCGACGGCAAATGTGTGGACATACGCGAGGTTGACGACAGAACGCTCATACACCTTGCGCCGCAGACGGCTGTAAGGCTGACCAGACGACTGTTCCACGAGCAGATTGCGGAAGGCAGAACATCAGAGCAGATAATAGCCGATTACGGCGACTTCATGAAGACGAGCGACTATAATATCTCCGAAAGGGGTATCGGTCGTGTGTTAAGCACAATCGGTCTTACTCCGAAAGTGTATCTCTCTCCGTCGGCTCATTACAGCCTTAAAAAGGCGGTCAACGTACTCGGATACGGCGCCGACTCATTGGAGATTGTCGATGTGGACGAGAATTTCAGACTCAATACCGACAAATTGCGTGAAAAACTGTTCAACGCGCCCGACGACACTTATACCGCCGCCGTGATAGCGATTGCGGGAACGACGGAAGAGGGTGCCGTTGACCCGATACATAAAATCGTCTCTCTGCGAGAGGAATTGTCTGCCAAACTCAACCGCTCGTTCTGGCTTCACATAGACTCGGCGTGGGGCGGTTATGTACGCTCGCTGTTCAGAGGATATGACCTCAACACTCCGTCTATGGACGACAAGGTGGAACGATGCCGTGTCAATATCAATACACAGGCGGGAGAGTGTATCTGGAGCGGAGACGACAACAACTATCGTGCGTTTTTGAGTTTCCCCGAAGCGGATTCCGTGACCATAGACCCGCATAAACTGGGTTATATTCCTTACCCCGCGGGTATGGTGTCGATACGTCACGGTCTTGTAACCGAGCTGATAAGACAGGATGCCGCCTATGTGTTCGATAAGGACGGCGGCGGAATACCTTCCGACTTCAGTTTCTCGATAGGCGACATCGGAAGCTATATTCTCGAAGGTTCCAAGCCCGGGGCCGCAGCCGCGTCATGCTATCTCGCGCATAAGACGATACCTTTGACGCTTGACGGTCACGGCGCGATTATCAAATCGACTCTCGTCAGCACACAGAGACTGCAGCGTCTGATGTCCGACCATTTCAACCATTTTGCGGAGTACGACAGGCTTGTTGCCGCCAAACATAAATCAAAACATACGCCTGCCAAGAGAGAGGGCGAGCCGATGTTTACATTTAAGCCTATACATCGTCCCGACACCAATCTTATTTGTTACATCATGATTCCCGTATTGCCCGAAAACGGCAGTTTCGTGTTGGACAAACGATACTCTTTGAGCGACATAAACGAGCTTAACGCGCGTCTGTACGCCACAATGTCGGTAAACGAGGAGTTCGAGGGTACGCAGACAATCGATTTCTTCGTGTCACGCACGAGACTCACAGAGGGATTATACAATTATGACTCTATCGAAAAGGTACTCAAACCGCTCGGCGTGACAAAGAAAGCATACGTGAAAGAGGGTCTGTTCGTGTTGCGTTCGACCGTGATGAATCCTTTCTATCAGTTGGCGACAAAAGAGAGCGAGAAAGACTATCTGTATGAGTTTATCGCCTCTCTGCACGGTCATGCCTCTCGCATATTGGCGGACTACGCGAAAGAGTAACTTTTTGTCCTTAATCGGACATTGATAATATGAAAAACGCCCTGCTCGGTGGAGTAGGGCGTTTTTGTTTGTTGTCTTTTTATTTATCCTATCTGAAAAAATCTCTTGTTCTTTCAAAGATATTGGGCTCCTTGCTGTTTTTCTTCGGTTTGAAGTTCTCAGACTCG
The DNA here is from genome assembly GCA_949285535.1 of uncultured Alistipes sp. GTDB lineage: Bacteria > Bacteroidota > Bacteroidia > Bacteroidales > Rikenellaceae > CASDZP01. The sequence continues at coordinate 21,517 of CASDZP010000001.1, read as the reverse complement.
GAGAGCTTGGTGAGCATCGCCTGTTCGTCTTTGGATACGTGTTTCGGTATGAAGATGTCCACGCATACGAGCAGGTCACCTTTGCCGTAGCCGTTTATGTCGGGCAATCCTTTGCCTTTGAGTCGCAATACACGACCCGGCTGTGTTCCCGGCTCTATCTTTATCTTTACTCGTCCGCTCTCGGTGGGTATCTCTGCCGATGTACCCAAAATGGCGTCCGTAACACTCAGTTTGAGGTTGTATATGAGGTCTGAACCGTCGCGAATCAATTCGGGATGCGGCTCTTCCTCTATGACAATCAACAGGTCGCCCGCTATGCCGCCGTGACGTGCCGCGTTACCCTTGCCCGACATCGAGAGCTGCATGCCTTCGCCGACACCTGCGGGGATGTTGACCTCGATAATCTCTTCCGCCTTGACGATACCTTCGCCGCCGCACGCCTTACATTTGTCGGTGATGATTTTGCCCTCGCCGCCGCATGTGGGACAGCTCTGCGTGGTCTGCGCCCTGCCGAAGAATGTGTTGACCTCACGGGTCACGACACCGCTGCCGTGACAGGTCGAGCAGGTGGAGTAGCTGTTGCTGTCTTTCGCTCCGCTACCGTTGCAGCAGGAGCAGGTAACCATCTTGTTTATCTTGAGCTTCTTGTGTACGCCGTTTGCGATGTCGGAAAGGTTGACTTTGACCTTAACCCTCAGGTCTGAACCTCTGTTGACGCGTTTACCTCCATAATCGGAACCGAAACCGCCGAAACCGCCGAAATGACCTCCGAAGATGTCACCGAAACGGTCGAATATGTCGTTCATGCTGAAGCCGCCGAAGCCTCCCGCGCCGCCGCCGAAGCCTCCCGACATACCCTCATGACCGAAACGGTCATAACGAGCCTTTTTATCGGGGTTGCTCAATATGTCGTATGCTTCCGCCGCCTCTTTGAACTTCTCTTCGGCATCTTTGTCACCGGGGTTTTTGTCGGGGTGGTACTTGATTGCCGCTTTTCGGTATGCTTTCTTTATCTCGTCAGCCGAGGCGTCTCTGCTGACACCCAGCACTTCGTAATAGTCTCTCTTTTCTGCCATAATCGCTTATTCTCCTACAACCACTTTGGAATATCTGATAACCTTTTCTTTCAGTTTGTAGCCTTTTTCTACCGTGTCAACGACCTTGCCCTTCATGTTTTCGTCGGGGGCGGGTATCTTGGTTATCGCTTCGTGATAATCGGTGTCGAACACCTCGCCGTTGGATTCTATCGGTGCCAGACCGCAATCCGACAATATCTTGCACAGCTTGTTGTGTATGAGCGACAGACCCTCTCTGAGGGCTTCGACATTGTCGGATGACTTCATCGCCTCTTCGGCTCTGTCGAAATCGTCGAGAACAACAAGCAACGATTTTATCACATCCTTGTTCGCCGATTCAATCAGCTCCATTTTCTCTTTGAGGGTGCGTTTGCGATAGTTGTCGAATTCCGCCTGAAGACGCAGATATTTGTCTTTCCACTCGGCAATCTCTGCCGTCAGTTCTGCCTCTTTGTCGCATTCTTCAACACCTTCTTCTGACATATTGTCAGTCTCGGTCGTCTCCTCTTCAGGTGCCGATTGATTCAGAATCTCCTCTTTTTCTTTTGTATTTGTTTGCTTTTCAGTTTTTTGTGTCTGTTTTTTGCTTTCTGCCATGATTGAAAAATTTTTTTATGAACTTCAATTCATCAAATAGCGTACCAACTTGTCTTTTTGTCGTTTATTGCCGCTTGTGTTTAATGGCGTATTTATCATGAGGCGTTTGTTATACGCTATCACGTTTTATACGCTATTTATACGTATTTATATGCTATCACGCTATCATATATATTGTAATTGAGGCGTGAATGTGGTTTTTAGATTTGTATGTTTATGATTTGTAGTTTGTGGTTTATAGCTTATGGTTTGTATGTTTGCGATTCGCATATTGTGGTTTAAATCCGATTCACGTTAAGGAACATTTCATTTCAGTGTCGGGATTATGCAGAGTACGCAGAATAAGTAGAGTAGGTAGATATACAGATTATACAGATTATACAGATTATACAGAGCGGGGTAGTGTATTTATATTGTTTACATCTATATTTTTACTCTGTTTTTTGTCCGCCGCTCTTTTTAGGCGTCGGTTTATTTCTTTCCTGTCGGGAACATGTCCGATAGGAGTTTGCGTTTTATCAGCAGAGATTGGTTTAACGGGTTGAAACGGGTATCGACCATTTTAAAACAGTTTTCACGTACTTTTGCGCGCATTTTCTCGTCGCTCATCACCTTTACCCATGTCTCAATCTTTTCGCTGAGCGACAGAGAGTCGCCACGGGTGAAAAATCCGCCCGTCACACCCTCTTTTACAGCCTCGTATTCGGGCATCTGGGTCGTTATGTTGCCGTGGGTTATCACAGGTACGCCGTGGGCGAGGCTCTGTATTGCCGTCAGCCCTACATTCCCCGGACTTACGGTGAGTATGCTGTTTTGCAGTATGGCGGCAATCATCTCCTCGTCATAGCACTCGCCGTAAAAAAAGACGTTTTCCTCTATACCAGCTCTCTGTGCCGCCGCCTCAAGCTCTTCGGTCAGGGGTCCGTCGCCTACAAAAATAATATTGAGTTCTCTTCCCGATAGTTTCAATATTCCGACAGCCTCGATAAGCAGGTGAAGTTGCTTTTGCGGAGTCAGTCGCCCTATGAATGCTATCGTCGGGTTGTCGTTGCCGAATATGTTACGCATGAAGCCTGCCCCCGCGAATTTGTCGCGCAACGGTTTTTGACGTTCCAAATCGAGAGAGTTGTATATTACGCACAGCTTGTCGGGGTCGAAACCGTGTTTCAAAAGCATCTGTTTGCCGTGGTTTCCGTATAGCAGAATCCCGTCCGCCATATTCATGTAGAACAGGTTTCTGCGCATCTGCCATTTGCTTTCGTTTCCGTACAGACCGTGACTCCATAGATAGACCCTCCGTCCAAGGAATCGGGCAATCACAAGGAGAAGCCAGTTCGACCGTATGCCTGGGTTTCCCGTAAGGATATAGGCGTCGTACTTTTTGAACAGCGTCCGCCACCATCCCTTCTGCCATATCAACTTGTCACCCTTGAAACGGTTGCGCAGATAGCCTTTGAAACCGAGCAGTTCTCTGAGGTCCATGAGGGCATCGACATCTTTCGACTCCTCGCCCGCATAGAAAGAGTAGTCGATGTCGGGGTCGTTGTCCAACATCGAGAATATCGCCTTCCGATAGAGCGGAGCGATGTTCAGCACCAAAGCCACACGGCGTTTGCGTGAACGCGCGAACCGTCTGCTGTCGAAAAAGGGCGTCTCTTTTTTCTGCGATTCACTCATGGTCTCACTTTTTGTCGTTTCAGACTATTTTCGGTAACGCCAGCTGCCCACAACCAATGTTTTTGTCGGATCATCCGCAAAACTCCACGGGGTACTCATGAAGGTGACCTGTATAAGGTCGAGACCCTTGGCTATCGACTGCTGGTAGTAGCCGAACACCTCGTTTTTGGTGTCGCACACGACAATGACCGCGACGGGTTTTGAAAGAGACTCGAAAATAATCTGTCCGCTGGCGGAGTCATACACGCCTTTCACGTCGAAAGGTCGTGTTTGTTCCTCTTTGGAGGTTGTCACGTGTCCGCTTACGGCTTGGGCGTAGTCATTGATTTTGTAATCAACGGTATCGCCGTAGAAAGCGTACACCACCACATCTTCGAGTACCTTTACGGGCTCGCCCTGCACCTCCTCAACACGTGAGTTGATCCATATGTCGCAGTCGTAGCTTACCTTCTGGCATGAGAAAAGAGCCGCAAGAGAGAGAATTGATAAAATATATTTCATTTTAACCATTGTTTTTCTGTTTCGTTAAATTCGTTTGTTCTGCCATTTTGCCCGTCGGAGGTATATCATCGAGATAAGACCGAGTAACGCTCCGTAAACAGCCTCGCTTATCCATACTATCGAGACGGGACCTCCGAGCACTCTTGAAGTGATGAAGATATACAGCGCATAGCACATCAGCACTCCGAATTCGAGAAAGAGGGCGTCGAGAGTGTTGCCCGTTCCCGAAACCGACTCGAAGAATATCTGACCGAAACCCATGACGAAAGCGCATAACGCCACCACATGGAGAGAATCGACAGCCTCACTTATCAGTTCCGTGTTGTCGGTGTAGATACCCAAAAGCGTCTCAGGCATCATGAAACAGAACAGCGACAACGGAAGCACCACAAGATAGCACAATTTTATGATTTTGACAATCATCGCGTTCAATTCGGCATGTCGTCCCTCACCCAAAAGTCTGCTCGTCAGACCGTTGGCTCCCGCACCGAAAGCGAATACGGGTATCGTTATGAACATATAGACGCTTCGCACGGTCATCGATATTGCCAGAGAACGTTCGCCGAGCCTCTCGACCATGGCGAAGAAGAAGAGCCATGTACTGAACGATATCAGTTTCTGCCCCATTGTCGGCAGGGATATTTTCAGTATGTCGGTGATGATTCCTATCTTTATTCTCGCGAAGCGGAAAAGACGGTATTTTGCGAGAGGCATCTTTGTCAGCGTGAAAATGGTGAAGAGTGTCACCGAGGCAATCTCGGCGCATACTGAAGCCAAAGCCGCTCCCGCCGTTCCCATTTGGGGCATGCCCCAGTTGCCGAATATCAGCGTGTAGTCGCCCACGATGTTGATTAGTGCGGTTATGACCGTTGTGTAGCCTATAATCTTTGTGTACGACACTCCGACATAGAAGGCGTGATAGATATAGTTAAGCGATACGAACAATATGCCCCATTGACGGTAGCTCATATAGGTACACGCCTCCCTGTAAACATTGGGCGAGTCTATCAGCAGGTCGAGTATCGAGGGTGTGAAGGAGGACATAAGCAGAAACAGCATGGCTCCGAGCAATACCACGAACGCCATTCCGTGTTCGAATATCGGTCCTATCGCCGAGTAACTGCCGCCGCCGAAACGTCGGGCGACAATAACCTGAACGCCAATGGCGAATCCCCATGCCAACGTGGAGAAGACATAATAGTATATCCCCGCCATTGCCGAGGCGCCGAGCGCAACTTCGCTCAGGTGTCCCAGAAAGGCGGTGTCGGTCAGTATGATTAATGTCTGGGCGAGGTTGCCTATCATTATCGGATAACCGACATTCCATATCGTCTTGTATGAGAATCCGCTGTTATTCATTTATCGCTGTTTCTCGTCGGTCTCGATTATGGTTTTCACCATGGAGGCGAGCATGTCGCACGTCCTGTCGATACCCAGCGTTGATGAGTTTATGCAGAGCGAGTATGTTGCCGCCTCGCCCCATTTGTTGCCGCTGTAAAAATTGTAGAAGTTGGCTCTCTGCTTGTCCTGTTTCTTTATCATCTCGAGCGCCTTTCTCTCTGAAAGGTGTTCGCGCTCAGCGGTACGTTTTATTCGGTCGGCGAGAGGCGCGTGAATGAATACGGAGAAGAGGTCGGGGTGGTTACGCAGAATGTAGTCGGCGCAACGTCCCACGATGACCGCTCCTTTGTCGCCGTTGGCGATGTCGAGAATCGTATGCGAGAGATATTTGAACAGCCCCTCGTCGAGAGAGGGTACAGAACCGAAAAACGGTGTTCCGTAAACGCCCGCCATGCCCATTTCTATACCAATGGTAGGCATCGGACTTTTTTCGTCCGAACGTTCAAAGCATTCGCGTTTCACGCCGCTCAGCTGTGCCGCCTTGTCGAAGAGCGATTTGTCGTAATAGTCGTATGAGAGCATTTCGGCGAGTTTCTTGCCTACGAGATGACCGCCGCTTCCATATTGGCGACCTATGGTGACGATGATTTTCTTTGACATGATTAGTTGAATCTTTTAAGTTCGCGTTTTAACATATATGCCGTTACTATTACCGACACGCAGTCGGCGAAAGGTATCGACAGCCATACGCCGTCAGTGCCGAGAAAACGGGGCATGACCAGCAGGAACGGTATCAGGAAGAGCAACTGACGTGACAGGGCGAGGAAAATCGCCTTTTTCGCCATGCCTATCGACTGGAAGAAGTTTGCCGAAACCATCTGGAAACCTACCAGCGGGAAAAGCAACAGCACCAAGTGGAGACCTCGTTCGGCTATGTCGGTCAGCTCTACGTTTGTGGTGAACATTCGGGTGATTGCTCCGGGGAATATCTGTCCGAGCAGGAAACCTATCGTCGAGCAGGTTACGGCGCAGAAAATGGTATATTTGAGAACCTTTTTCAATCTGTCGTAATTGCCCGCGCCGAAGTTGTATCCAGCGATGGGCTGCATACCCTGGTTGAAGCCCATGTTTATCATTATAAAGAATAGGAAGAATCGGTTTACGATGCCGTACGCTCCGATTGCGATGTCACCGCCGTGCTCTTTTAGAGAAAGGTTTATCAACGCAACCACGCCGCTCGAACATACGTTCATCAAAAAGGGCGAAAGTCCGATTGCGATTATACCTTTGACCAGGTGGCTGTCGAGACCGAACATTCCTTTCTCGAAATGTATGAAACTGCTTTTTTTGAAAAAGTGTGAGACAACGAATGTCAGCGACACCATTTGGGCTATTATGGTGGCTATCGCCGCGCCACGTATCCCCATGTTGAAGTGGAAGATAAAGAAGTAGTCGAGAATGGAGTTCAGAATCACGGCTATCAACATCGAGAGCATCGCTTTTGTAGGATGTCCCGTGGCACGCAGCATCTCGACGAGTCCGAGGAACGAAGCCGTTATGATATTGCCTCCGATTATCACCTGCATGTATTGGCGGGCATAGCCGATAGTGTGTTCGCTTGCGCCGAAATTGTACAGAATATTGTCGAGGAATGTCAGCGCGACAATCGTGAGAAACGCGCCTATAATAAGATTAAGCAGCACTACGTTGCCCAAGATTCGTTTTGCCTGCTCCGTGTCGTGCTGACCGAGCTTTACCGACATTAGCGTTGCGCCGCCCACTCCCACGAGCGAGCCGAAAGCCGACGATATGTTCATGAGCGGAAGCGTGAGCGAGAGACCCGTAAGGCCTTCCGCGCCGACACCGTGTCCGATGAACATGCTGTCAACCATGTTGTAGAGTGACGCCGCCGTCATGGCTATAATTGACGGTATGGCATACCTTACCAACAACTTTTTGATGTCCATTGTCCCCAACTGCGCGGGGGATGTTGCGCTATTCATTTTTACCTCCTTGTTTAACCTTGCAAAGGTACAAAGATATTCTCAAAAAACATCCGACCGTAATAAAAAAGGGTGTCACCCGACAACAGACGGAGTAAACGCTGTTTTTTATTATGCTTTTGGTGCATAATGTTTCGGGTGCATAATAAAAGCAATATTAATTGTCGTATATTAAAATTGTCGTATATATTAAAAGAGACCGCATGACGAAAATCATACGGTCTCTTACTATACTATAATTATAGTGTTTTATTCTTGTCTGATTTAGAGAATTTCTTTTATCTCCAAAAGGTCTCTGACTTCGTATGTCGGTTTTGTCTCCGATTCGATTCCTTTGGGATTGAAAAATATTGTGTCGAGACCGACATTCTGCGCTCCGTAGATGTCGCTGTAAGGGTCATCGCCTATCATTATGGCGTCTTCGACCTTGACACCCGCTTTACGTATGGCATATTCGAATATACCGGGGGCGGGTTTGTTCACTCCCGCAAACTCCGAGGTGGTGATGCGCTCGAAATATTTGTCCAGCCCCGCTAATTTGACCTTGTCGAACTGCACCTCGTTGAAACCGTTGGTGATGAGTGCCATCGGGTAGCCTTTTTCGAGCAGGTAGTCGAGTATCTCGACAGAGTGGGGTACGAGGTTGTTGAATGTGGGAGTCAGTTGCAGATAGCGGTTGCTCATGAATATGGCGAACTCGCCGTCGTTCACTCCTACACTCTCCAAAAGTCTCTTGAAACGGTCGTTACGGAGCTCTTCTCGTTTTACGATGCCGTCACGGTAGTCTATCCACAATTTGGAATTTATCTCGACAAAACGTGCGAAGTAGTCGTCGAAGCTGTCGAAATGACGGCTCATCATACACTCCTCGTATAGCGCCATTTGTGCGGCACGCTGATTGCTGGGAACATCCCAGAAGGTAGAGTCGAGGTCGAAAAAGAGATAACTGTATTTTTTTGCCATGGCAGTGTTTCGGGTTTGTGTCGCAAAGGTAACTATTTAATCGCTATGTGACAAATGTATCGTCGTTTATGTCATGATTGTGACAAAATGTCATTGAAAATTTATGCCGATTCGTCTTTTTTGTCATGGAACAAAGAAAAAATGGCATGATTTGCGATTGGCACAATGATTGTTTGTAGAGATGTTGAATTTCGGAAACGAAAGCCGAGGCGGATGTGAAAACGGAAGCCGAGGCGGAAACGGAAAAAGGAAAACAAAACAAAAACGAAATATAAAAATTAAAAAAATAGAATTATGGGAAAGATTATTGGTATCGACTTAGGTACAACAAACTCATGCGTTGCCGTAATGGAAGGTAACGAACCTGTGGTTATAACCAACAGCGAAGGTTCAAGAACAACTCCTTCAATCGTGGCTTTCGTGGAAGGCGGCGAACGCAAGGTGGGTGACCCTGCAAAACGTCAGGCAATCACCAACCACGAACGCACTATCTTCTCTATAAAGAGATTTATGGGCGAGACATGCGATAAGATTCAGGACGAGATAAAACGAGTTCCTTATAAAATCGTATGCGAAAACAACACTCCGAGAGTGGAAATAGACGGTCGTAAATACACTCCGCAGGAAATTTCCGCAATCGTTCTTCAGAAAATGAAAAAGACAGCTGAAGAGTATCTCGGTACAGAGGTGACCGAAGCGGTCATCACAGTTCCCGCATACTTCTCTGACTCACAGCGTCAGGCTACCAAAGAGGCGGGTGAGATTGCGGGTCTGACCGTGAAACGTATCATCAACGAACCGACTGCGGCTGCGCTCGCTTACGGTCTTGACAAAAAAGCCAACGATCAGAAAATCGCCGTGTTCGACCTTGGTGGCGGTACGTTCGATATCTCAATCCTCGAATTGGGTGACGGCGTATTCGAAGTGAAATCTACCAACGGTGATACTCACCTCGGTGGTGACGACTTCGATCACGTAATCATCGACTGGTTGGCGGAAGAGTTCAAGAGCGAGTACGGTGTTGACCTCCGTGAAGACTCACGCGCGCTCCAGCGTCTTAAAGAGGCGGCTGAAAAAGCTAAAATCGAGCTTTCAAGCAGTACGACTACGGAGATAAACCTCCCCTATATCATGCCTGTGAACGGCGATCCCAAACACTTGGTTCGCACTCTAACAAGAGCGAAATTCGAACAGTTGGCGGATTCACTCATCCGTGCGACAATCGAGCCCTGCCGCAAGGCGCTCAAGGATGCCGGCATGACCACATCGGATATTGACGAGGTTATTCTCGTGGGTGGTTCTACACGTATCCCCGCAATTCAGAAAGTCGTTGAAGAGTTCTTCGGCAAGACTCCTTCTAAAGGTGTCAACCCCGACGAGGTTGTCGCTGTGGGTGCCGCAATCCAGGGTGGTGTCCTTACAGGTGAGGTGAAAGACGTGCTTCTGCTCGACGTTACCCCCTTGTCACTGGGTATCGAAACACTCGGCGGTGTCTTCACAAGACTTATCGAGTCTAACACCACGATTCCGACACGTAAGAGCGAGGTATTCTCTACTGCGGCGGACAACCAGCCCTCTGTTGAGATACACGTTCTTCAGGGTGAACGTCCGATGGCTCGCGACAACAAGACCATAGGTCGTTTCCACCTCGACGGAATACCTGCCGCTCCGCGTGGCGTGCCTCAGATTGAGGTTACCTTCGACATCGACGCCAACGGTATCCTCAACGTGTCAGCGAAAGATAAAGGTACCGGCAAGGAACAGAAGATTCGTATCGAAGCATCTTCAGGTCTTACCGAGGACGAAATCAAGCGTATGCGTGACGAGGCTAAGGCCAACGAAGAGAAAGATAAAGCCGAACGTGAGCGTATCGACAAGCTCAATGCCGCAGACGGTATGATTTTCTCAACCGAAAAGCAGCTTAAAGAGTATGGCGACAAGATTCCCGCCGACAAACGTTCTGCGATAGAGTCAGCTTTGAACAAACTCAAAGAAGCTCACAAAGAAGGCAAAGTCGATCAGTTCGACTCACTCACAGCCGAACTTCAGAACGCATGGCAGGCAGCCTCACAGGACATCTACGCTGCACAGGGCGCCCAGCAGTCAGCTCCCAACAGCGACAACGCCCAGCAGAACAACACAAGCAAAGACAACAATGTGACGGACGTTGATTTCGAGGAAGTCAAATAAAGTCATATAAACAATAAAAAAGGAGGACTCATAATCTCAGTTATGAGTCCTCCTTTTTTATTGTTATATGATTATTGACCTCTTCGAAATCAATGTCCGTCATATTGTTGTCTTTGCTTGTGTCGCTCCGCGGGCGCCTTCCGCGGGAGTTACTTTGTCCCTCGACAAAGTAACCAAAACGAGGGGGCACAGCCCCTTTTGTCCATGTCATATTCGGTTGGCTCATTATCTATAAGGAAGTCGGCGTCTTGGTTGCACTCGCCTCATATGTCTATATCGCAATAGAGTGCTTTTAGATGAATAAATGTGCGTTGGATGTCGTATGAAAATTGTATTGTAAAAGATGTGGTGGAGTAGGGCTGTTGTGTGTAATCGTTTGTGTGTCACTTGTGTAATGTCGTGATGTTTGGAGAGTATGTAAAAGTAAGTTAGGAGGTTTGTTGTGTTGGGTATGATTGGCATGGTATAAAAATGAAAACGCTGATTTTGACAAAAGAAAAATTGAACTATTTTTGCGGCTCACGAAATTTGAAACGCATGAATAAAAGAGGTTCTTTTTCAAGTCAGTTCGGAGCGATAGCCGCCGCCACAGGGTCGGCGATAGGACTCGGTAACATCTGGCGATTCCCTTATGTCGTGGGCGAAAACGGCGGCGCGGCATTCATACTGATATATTTTGTGATAATATTGTTGCTCGGCGTGCCTCTCCTGATTTCGGAGTTCGGAATCGGTAGAGCGACACACAGCAATGTGCTTGGCGCGATTCGTAAAGTCTCTCCTCCCAAAAGCTATTGGGTGGTAATCGGATATTTCGGCCTGCTGGCGGCATTTATTATATCGGCTTTTTATAATGTTGTGGCGGGTTGGACGCTCGCTTTCTTTAAAGAGTCGCTCGCGGACAGCTTTAACGGTATGGACGCCGTGCAGATTGGTTCTTTCTTCGACGGGTTTATCGCTTCGGGGTGGAAACCTGCTCTTTGGGCTGTCGGATTCTCGCTTTTGACGTCGCTGATAGTGATTTCGGGCGTGGAGAAGGGTATAGAGAGATATAATAAGGTGTTGATGCCGTTGATGCTGCTTATACTTGTGGCTTTGAGCGTAAACTCTCTCTCTTTACGCGGCTTGGATGAAGGTGTTGAATTTATGTTCAAGCCTGATTTCTCGAAAGTGACTCTCACGGTGATACTTAACGCGATAGGACAGGCGTTTTTCTCGCTGTCTGTCGGTATGGGGTGTATGATAACCTACGGCTCCTATATCCGTAAGAGCGACAGTCTGCTCAAAACATCGCTTTCCGTGATATTCGCCGATGTGATTATTGCCATGCTTGCGGGTATCGCGATATTCCCCGCCGTCTTCTCTTTCGGTATAACTCCCGCTTCGGGTCCCGATTTGGTGTTTAAGACATTGCCCAACATCTTCGGGCATATGACGGGCGGATATGTGATAAGCATCCTTTTCTTCCTGTTGCTGGTGGTGGCTGCGCTCACCTCGTCAGTATCGGTAATGGAGGTTTTGGTCGCCGCGCTTACGGAAGAGTTTAAAATGAGCCGTAAAAAGGCTGTTGCCATGGTTACATCTGCCGTACTCGTTACAACGGTTTTGTGCGCCTTGTCGCAGATGCCCGATTCGGCGTTGAAGATAGGCGGAACAGACCTGTTCACGATATGTGATGTCGGCTCCTCAACATATATGTTGCCGCTTAACGGTCTGTTGATTGTAATACTTGTGGGGTGGTTTATTAAAAAGAGAATGTTTATCCGTGAACTATCCAGCAACGGACTCTATCCGATAAAATATTATCCCGCATATATATTTATCATAAAATACATAGCTCCCGTAGCGATTACAGGTGTCTTTGTCGCTAAACTTACGGGGATGATTTAATATGTATCTTATGTTTATTTGATTTATCAATATATAGTTGCATAATTATATATTTTATGTAATTCTAAGGGTTACAAGGGTTAAATGTTAAACAAGAAGACCCGACGACATGATAAAATTGTCGTCGGGTCTTTCTATTTTTGTGTTGATGGAATCGGTATGCGAGTGCGGAATGATGCCGACTTCGATAAAGACAATGCATCAAAAGGGTATGACTTGGAGGGAAGTAGCTGTGCCCCTACTTTGTCGAGTGACAAAGTAACTTACGCCGAAGACGCACGCGGAGTGGTTGTCGTTATCTGAAATCTATAATTTCGGCGTTAGGGTAGTCTGACGGTTTGAATGATATGCCGCTTCCGATTAGCTTTCTCGGCGTGCCGACACATAGAAGGGAATTGCCGTCACCTATGGCTACTATTTTGCCGTCACTTAAATATATTGTGGTCGATTGGTTTACAACGTCTATTGCAGTGACGTTTTTTACCGTTTCCGTTCCGTTTATATATAGCGACATTGGACGTTCCGTCTTTTTTCCGTTGGTGTAGGCGTATTCAAAACCGTCTATCTCGGAGAATAGTTTGGCGGGAGAAGAGCTTTCGGTTTCGATTATTATCTCGTTGTTGGCTTTAACGTAAGTATATCTCGTTCCGTTGTCTCCGAATATTATGCCGTCGTTGCTTTTCAGCTCATATTTTTCTCCTTTGACAGTCAGAATATATTGCTGTTGTGTGTTTTTGTCGTAAACATCGACAGAGAATCCGTTTGTCGTGTCGAATGACGAAACGGCGGCTTTTATCTCGCTTTTGGGCGACTGCGCGTGAAGTTCGGATGATAAAACACCCGTAAACAAAACGGTAGCCGCTATTATAAACAGAGCTTTATTCATATCAATGCTTATTAATGCTTGTAGTTAATGCGGATATTATCTGTTGCGGTAATGCGATTCATGGGGCGGTTCACATTAGGTGAATATACAGCCTGTTAGTTCATAGGACCTCTGTCGAGTTCGTAAAGCAATACTTCGAGAGAGGCTATGTCGCTGATAAGTACCGTTCTCGGCTTACTGCCGTTCTGCTTGCCGACGATACCCGCTCTTTCGAGCTGGTCCATGATTCTGCCCGCACGGTTGAAACCTATTGAGAAGTTACGCTGTATGGTCGAGGCTGAACCCTGTTGGTTGGTGACTACATATCGTGCCACCTCCTCGAAGAGTCCGTCTCGACGTGAGCTTACGCCGCCTCCCGACGAGCTGTCGGAGTCACGGTCGTTACCCTCTTCGGGGTGGAACTCAGGCAGTTCGTAGGGACCAGGATAGCCTTGTTGAGAGCCGATGTACTCGGTGATTTTCTCGACTTCGGGAGTGTCGATGAAGGCGCACTGTATCCTTGTGACCTCGTTGCCCGTAGATACGAGCATGTCGCCGCGTCCTATCAGCTGGTTTGCGCCGGGCTGGTCGAGAATGGTTCTCGAATCGACCATGCTCGATACGCGGAAAGCTATTCGTGCGGGGAAGTTCGCCTTTATGACGCCCGTGATGATGTTGGTTGTGGGTCGCTGTGTGGCGATGACAAGATGTATTCCGACCGCTCGCGCAAGCTGTGCCAGACGGGCTATCGGGGTCTCTATCTCTCGTCCTGCCGTCATGATGAGGTCGGCGAACTCGTCTATTATTACGACGAAGTAGGGCATGAAGCGGTGACCCTTGTTGGGGTTGAGGTGACGCGAGGTGAACTTGGCGTTGTACTCCTTGATGTTACGCACCTTTGCTTTCTTGAGCAGGTCGTAACGTGCGTCCATCTCCATGCAGAGGGAGTTGAGCGTATAGACCACTTTCTGCGTGTCGGTGATGATAGCCTCCTCTTCGCCCTCCATTTTTGCGAGGAAGTGACGTTCGAGGTTGGCGTATAGTGTAAGCTCGACCTTTTTGGGGTCAACGAGTACGAATTTGAGTTCTGCGGGGTGCTTCTTGTAGAGCAGAGAGGTGATAATGGCGTTCAGACCGACAGATTTACCCTGACCTGTGGCGCCTGCTACAAGCAGGTGGGGCATCTTGGTGAGGTCGATTACGAAATCTTCGTTCTGTATGGTGCGGCCGAGTACCACGGGCAGGTCGTAGTCGCTCTCCTGAAAACGGCTCGACTTGATTGCCGAGTACATGCTCACGACCTCTTTGTCTTTGTTGGGCACCTCTATACCTATCGTGCCTTTACCGGGTATGGGGGCGATGATTCGTATCCCCAACGCCGAAAGACTCAACGCTATGTCGTCTTCGAGGTTCTTGATTTTCGATATGCGTACGCCTGGAGCAGGAACAATCTCGTAAAGGGTTACGGTGGGTCCGATTGTAGCCTTGATGCGGTCTATCTTTATCGAGAAGTTTTCGAGCGTGCGGACAATGCTGTTTTTGTTCTCGTAAATCTCATGCTCTGTGACGGTGACGGGGCGGGTGTGGTTGTCGAGCAACTCCACGGGCGGCAGCTTATAGCGGCTCAACTCGCGGGTCGGGTCGAATACTGATATGTCTATCTCCTCGTCGTCGAGAGTGTCGGAAGCGTTGGTGGTGAGGGTCAGTTCGTCATCGTCGAAACATCCTGCCGAACCGACGAAAGAGGCGTTGTCGGTAACGGCAAGCTCAAAGCCCGACTGCTTGTCCTGCGCAGAGGCGGGTTGATGTGTTGTTTCGGTTGTATGTGCCGATGTGGCGGCGGGAACATCATCGCTATCCGTGTCGGGGCGTTTGTTTATAATCAGCTCAATCTCGTCGTCATCGTCGAAACCGTTGCGACCGTAGGTGTTACGGTTTTCACTGCTATTTACGTGGTCGTGGTTGTCGTTGTTGTCGTCACGTTCGTTCTTTGTGATTTCAAATCCGTTGTTATGGGTGTCGGATGTGTGAGCCGAACCGTTGTTGTCGCCGTTTGATGCATCGTCTGAATCGGTATCGCGGCGGAGTATGTCCGTGATGTCTATCTCCTGTCCGCCAACCACAAACTCAGGTTTTTCTTCTTCCGTCGGTTGTTCGATGATGAAAGTTTCATCTTTAGCGGGTATGGTGACGGCGGGTTTTTCGGTGGCGTTCTCTTTTGCGGGCATGGTGGCTGATGACGACTCGTTGGCAAGTGTCAGCAGTTCGTCGATTTCTTCGTCGCTCATGTCGTTGAGTGACTTGTCGCCCGATGTTACGAGTTTTCCGCTCTCATCGATAATGGGAGCGGTGAAGAGGACGGCGTTGTCGAGGTCTATCGTGACGCCGTATTCGTCGTGTATGCGTCCTGTGGTAATCTTACGGTGTGAAGGTACGCCTCGATGTTCTACCGCGCTGAAAGCGAACGGGTCGATTCTTTCTGAAAGGGGTTTCGACTCGTCATAGCTGTATCCGCCGTAAGGTTTGTTTGCGTCGTCGGTGGTTGTAGCCTCGCTTGTGGGTACGGCAGTCGGTTCTACTGTACCTTCAGTCAGAGGCATTACGGGAGTCATGTTCTCTTTAACCTCTTCAACTGCGGGTGCGGGAGTGGTAACGGAGGGTGATTGTTCCGTTCCGTCTGCGTTGACGGAACGGAATTGCTCTTTCTGCGTCTCGTTGTCGTTTACGGGTGATGCTGGAGCGGTGTCGTTATCCGTCTCTGCCATGCCGACAACGGTAGCGGCGGCACTCATGGCTCCGATACCGTTTTGAGGCATATTGTCCTCTCTGATGTTGTTTTGGGCGACTGCACCACGCTGTTGTTTGTCGTTAGGTGCATTGTTTGCGGGATTGTTGGGATTTCTCGCCTGCATCGGACGCTGTACGGGTACGCGGCGGGGAGCTTTGGGTGACGGTGTCATCAACTTACCGAGGCTCGAAGCCGTGGTTGAGAGTGACGACATCACCATTTTGAAGAATACGATAGAGTAGTGTGTTGTATATACCAACCAAAGGCATACCAGCATGACGATGATGAATCCCGTACCGAAATTGCCGAGCAGGGTCTCCATCCATTCGGTAGTGTAATAGCCGAATCCGCCGCCGAGACAGCTTCCGAAAACGCCGTCTGATTCGGGGAAGAAGTGCGCCGCAGCAAGCGAGCCTGTGACCATTAGCATCAGCAGGGAAACGAAGCTCTTGCGCATGTGGCGTCTCTTTATTCTGAACAGATAGAGCGACACTATCGTCATCAGCAACGGTACGAGTATGCCGAAGATGCCGAACCAGCGACCTACGAACAGATTGCCCATGACGGCGCCGAGACGTCCCATTATGTTTCTCGCTTCGAGCGGGTCGAGCACAAAGAACGAGTCGAAGTCAATGGACTGGTCCTCTCTCCATGTAAGGAAATAAGAGGATACCGATACCAATGCGAATATTGAGAAGAAAAATATAATTAGCGACACTATATATACGACGGTACTGTCCCCCTGGGGCGATTTTTTCGCTCTCACGGAGGGGGCAGGCGCTTTAGCCTTTACTCTCTCTGGCGCGCTTGTTCGTGCGGGCGCGCTTTTACGGCGTTCTGCGGGCGGTACGGGCACGGGAGTACGTCGCACCGCTCCTGCGAGGCTTCTCTTTACGGGTTGTTTTCGTCGTGTCTCTTTTTGTGTCATCGAATCAGTCGCATATATCTTTTCAGTTTCGCCTCTAACGCCGTGTTGTATTTCTCGTCGGCGCTTGAGTCGAATATTCTGGTGCCTTCTTTGTCGGAGTCGTTCAGCATACCGTCTCTTTCGAGCAGGCTTTTCACTCTTCTTGCTATCGCGGGTGCGGGGTCTATAATCTCGACGCCGCTTCCTTTGAGTGCCTCTTCCATGAGTGGACGCAGAAAGGGGTAGTGTGTGCATCCGAGTACGACCTTGTCAGCCCCCTCTCGGATGAATTTCCGCATATATTGTCCTACAAGTTCTCGTGCCTGCCGGCTCTCTTCCATGTCGTGTTCCACAAGCTCCACCAGACCTTCGCCCGCCACGGATACGACTCCCGCCTGTGACCATTTGCTCTTTAGTCGTGCCACCGTGCCGCTCTCGACGGTTCCTTTGGTGGCTATCACGCCGACCGTTCCCGTATGGGTTGACAGAACGGCTGGTTTTATCGCGGGTTCCATTGCCACGAACTCGATGGGGTAGGTGGCGCGCAGATGCTCGACAGCCGCCGCCGACGCCGTGTTGCAGGCTATGACCACCATTTTTATGTCTTTGGTCAGCAGTCTCTCCACCGCCGCCGAGACAAGCTCTCTGACGAGGCTCTGGGGCTTGGGTCCGTAGGGACAGTTGGCGCTGTCGGCGTAGTATATCGTGTTTTCGTGCGGTAGAAGCTCGATGATTCGGCTTAAAACGGTAAGACCGCCCATTCCCGAATCGAAAACGGCTATGGAGGATGTCTTGTTCATCGCTTGCGGAACTCTTTTTCCAAAAAACATCGCAAATATAGCGATTTTAACTCATAAAATTAGTATATTTGCACGTATTTTTAACCCCGTATTCCATACGGCCTGAAAAACTTCTTACAGCATGATTCTATTCTTCAAAAACAGCAGCGTCGTCTATGCGATAGATGCCTCTGCGCCTCTTTCTGTCGAAGATACAAAGAAACTGGAGTGGCTATTCGGCGGCGCCGAAAAAGTCGATGCGGACCATATAGACGGCCTCTTTGTGGGACCTCGTCGCGAGATGTTGACCCCGTGGAGCACCAATGCCGTGGAGATAACGCAGAACATGTGCATCGAGGGATTGAGCCGTATCGAGGAGTACAAGCCCGTGGCTAACGCGGAGGTGGCGTACGACAAGATGTTGTTCCGCCTCTATGACGGTCTCGACCAGTCGATATTCAAACTCGACGTTGAGCCTGCGCCTATCGTCTATATCGACGACCTTGAGGCGTACAACCGTCAGGAGGGCTTGGCGTTGAGCATAGAGGAGATTGCCTACCTCAACGGTGTGAGCCATAAAATCGGTCGTAAGCTGACCGACTCGGAGGTGTTCGGCTTCTCGCAGGTCAACTCTGAACACTGCCGTCACAAAATATTCGGCGGTGAGTTCGTGATAGACGGTGAGACAAAGACCGAGTCGCTCTTCGGTATGATTAAGAAGACGACAGCCACTAACCCCAACTATGTGGTGTCGGCATATAAAGACAATTGCGCCTTTTTGCAGGGTCCTGTGGCAGAGCAGTTCGCGCCTCTGCGTCACGATACATCGGATTATTTCACGACCGAGGATTTCGAGTCGGTTATATCCATAAAAGCTGAAACGCACAACTTCCCCACTACCGTAGAGCCTTTCAACGGTGCGGCTACCGGTACGGGCGGCGAGATTCGCGACCGTATCGCGGGCGGTAAGGGTGCGTTCCCCGTGGCGGGAACAGCCGTATATATGACGGCTTACGCCAGAACGAAAGAGGGTCGCAGCTGGGAGCAATATACAACACCCCGTCAGTGGCTCTATCAGACGCCCGACGATATTCTCGTCAAGGCGTCGAACGGTGCTTCTGACTTCGGTAACAAGTTCGGTCAGCCTATCATCTGCGGTTCGCTCTATACGTTCGAACATTTCGAGAACGACAAAAAGTTCGGTTTCGACAAGGTTATAATGTTGGCTGGCGGTATCGGTTACGGTAAGAAGTGCGACAGCCTTAAAGACGAGCCTGTCGCAGGTGACAAGGTCGTGCTGATGGGCGGTGACAACTACCGTATCGGTATGGGCGGCGGCGCCGTTTCGTCTGTGGCTACGGGCGAATATGCGGGCGCGATTGAGCTTAACGCGATACAGCGTTCCAACCCTGAAATGCAGAAACGTGTCTATAACGCGATACGTGCGCTCTCTGAAGAGCATAACAACCCAATAATATCGATTCATGACCACGGTGCGGGCGGTCACCTCAACTGTCTCTCGGAGCTTGTGGAGGCTACTGGCGGCCGTATCGACATGGAGAAACTGCCTGTCGGCGACCCGACACTCTCGGCAAAAGAGATTGTCGGCAACGAGTCGCAGGAGCGTATGGGTATGGTCATGAAACAGGAGGACATCGACCGTGTCAAGGCGATAGCGGAACGTGAACGCGCTCCGATGTATGTGATTGGCGAGGCTACGGGCGACATGCAGTTTACGTTCGTCAACAACAATACGGGCGAGAAACCTATCGACCTCAAACTCGAATATATGTTCGGTAAGGCTCCCCGTACGGTCATGCGTGACACGACTGTCGAAGAGCACTATAAGGCGCCTGTATATGACAAGTCGAAAGTGACGGAATATCTTTCGCAGGTATTGCGCCTCGAAGGTGTGGCTTGTAAAGACTGGCTCACCAACAAGGTGGACCGTTCGATAACTGGTCGTCTCGCCGTTCAGCAGACAGCGGGTGAGATACAGCTCCCGCTCAACGACTACGGATGTATCGCCCTCGACTATCATGGTCGTCAGGGTGTGGCTACCGCTCTCGGTCACGCTCCCGCCGTGGCTCTCGCGTCTGCGGAGGCTGGCTCTGTAATGGCGATAGCCGAGTCGCTCACCAACATAGTGTTCGCTCCCATAGAGGGTGGAATAAAAGGTATATCGCTCAGCGCGAACTGGATGTGGCCCTGTAAGAATCCCGGTGAGGACGCGCGCCTCTACTCGGCTGTCAAAGCGGCGTCGGATTTCGCGATAGGTCTCGGCATCAATATACCGACGGGTAAAGACTCGCTCTCAATGACGCAGAAATACCGTAACGGCGATGTCGTTTACGCTCCCGGCACGGTCATCATAACATCGGCAGGTCAGGTGTCGTCAATATCGAAAGCTGTCCGTGCGGCGGCTCACAACAGACCAAGCCAGTTCGTATATGTGGACTTCTCCGAGTCGCCTTTCGAGCTTGGCGGTAGCAGTTTCGCACAGATTGTCGGCGCGGT
Source organism: uncultured Alistipes sp. (assembly GCA_949285535.1). GTDB lineage: Bacteria > Bacteroidota > Bacteroidia > Bacteroidales > Rikenellaceae > CASDZP01. Next base: position 1,426 of record CASDZP010000001.1, on the reverse strand, counting down.
AGGTTCTGACGTGCCCACCGTAAAATCGGCGGAATATTTCGCAAAAGCCTTTAACGCCGTTCAGTCGCTTATTAATAACGGTCAGGTTATCGCGGGTCACGACGTATCTGATGGCGGTCTGATTGTGACACTCCTCGAAATGGTATTCGCTTCAAGAAAAGCGGGTATCGATGTGGATGTGACATCGCTCGGCGAAAACGACATGATAAGAGCGCTCTTCTCTGAACGTCCCGCCGTGGTGCTTCAGGTTGAGAATGGCGCGGGCGTTGTAGATGCCCTCTCTGCCGAGGGTGTTCACGCCGCTGTGATAGGCTCATACAACTCTGACCGTCGTTTCGGTGTCGTTTGCGGTGAGGAGAGACTCTCTCTCGACATCGACGACCTCCGTGACAAATGGTACGAGAGCTCTTATCTGCTCGACTGCAAGCAGAGCACTCCCAAAAAGGCGGCGGAACGTTACAGCAACTACAAAAAACAGCCTCTCGAGTTTGTATTCCCCGAATCGTTCAAGGGTACATACGACAGCTTCGGCATAAATCCGTTCCGCAAGGAACGCAGCGGTCTGAAAGCGGCCATCATACGTGAGAAAGGTTCCAACGGTGACCGTGAAATGGCGTGGGCGCTTCATTTGGCGGGCATGGATGTGAAAGACGTTCACATGACCGACCTTATATCGGGCAGAGAGACGCTTGAGGATATAAACCTCATCGTATTTGTCGGCGGATTCTCCAACTCGGACGTTCTCAACTCGGCGAAAGGTTGGGCGGGCGCGTTCCTCTATAACCCCAAGGCGAAAGAGGCTCTCGACAAGTTCTATGCTCGCAAGAACACCCTCTCGCTCGGTGTCTGCAACGGTTGTCAGCTTATGATAGAGTTAGGTTTGATTACCCCCAACGACGATGTCAAACCCAAGATGCTCCACAACGACTCGCATAAATTGGAGTCTATGTTCGTAGGTGTCAAGATAGAGGAGAGCAACAGCGTATTCCTCGGTTCTATGGCGGGCAGCAAGCTCGGTATATGGGTAACTCACGGTGAAGGCAAGTTCATGCTTCCCAAACCCGAATCACACTATAACATTGCAGCAAAATACGCTTACGAGGCATATCCAGCCAACCCCAACGGCAGTGATTACAACACCGCCGCCCTCGCCTCAGCCGACGGCCGTCACCTCGCTATAATGCCCCACCCCGAACGCTGTCTCAAGCCGTGGAACTGGGCGCACTATCCCGAAGACAGACTCGCCGACGAGGTTACCCCATGGCTCGAAATGTTCGTAAACGCTCGTGAGTGGATTAAACGTAACAAATAATAACACTGCTTATAAGACGTAAAAAGGAGTTACTTCAATTACGAAGTAACTCCTTTTTACGTCTTATAAGCAGTGTTATTATTTGTTACGTTTAATCCCTCACGAGCGTTTACG